>NZ_JACJIA010000002.1:177807-998616 GCF_014138665.1 Actinomadura kijaniata | reverse complement strand
GGGTGCGCGGGTTGTTTCGTGGTGGGGAGGTTGGTGAAGTCCGCCTACAGCCCCGGGCACCGGGGGCGGGGGGGGGGGGGGGGCGCGGCGGCGCCCCCCGGGGGGGGGGGGGGGGCGGGGGGCGCCCCCCCGACCCGGTCAGAACGTCACGACCTGCCGGACGGCCTCGCCGGTGTGCAACCGGTCGAACCCCGCGTTGATCTCGTCGAGGGTCAGCCGGTGCGACAGCAGCGCGTCGACCGGCAGCGTTCCGGAGCGGTACATCCCGACGAAGCGCGGCACGTCGCGGCGCGGCACGCACGAGCCCAGGTAGCTGCCGCGCAGCGTGCGCTCCTCGGCGACCAGGCTGAGCGCCGGGAGGGTGAGCGGCGCGCCGGGGTCGGGCAGCCCGACGGTGACGGTGGTGCCGCCCGCGCGGGTGGCGGCGTAGGACTGTTCGAGGACCCGCACGACGCCGGTGGTGTCGATGACCTTCTCCGCGCCGCCGCGCGTGAGGTCGCGCACCTGCTCGACGGTGTCCGGACCGCCCTTGACGACGGAGGTCGCGCCCAGCTCGCGGGCCAGGTCGAGCTTGTGGTCCACCACGTCCACCGCGACGATCGTCGAGGCCCCGGCGGCCCTGGCGGCCAGCAGCGCGGCCAGCCCGACGCCCCCCAGCCCGAACACCGCGACGCTGTCGCCGGGCGTGACCCGCGCGCTGTAGAGCGCCGCCCCGGCCCCGGTGAGCACCGCGCAGCCGAACAGCGCGGCGATCTCGTGGGGCAGGTCGCCGTCCACCCTCACCGCCGACCGCGCCGACACGACCGTGTACTCGGAGAACGCCGAGACGCCCAGATGGTGGTGGGGCCGGGTGCCGTCGGGGGCGGTGAAGCGGCGGGCGCCCGACAGCAGCGTCCCGGCCCCGTTCGCCTGGGCCCCGGGCCCGCACAGCGCCGGGCGGCCGTCCACGCAGCGCTCGCAGTGACCGCACGCCGGGACGAACGCCAGCACCACGCGGTCGCCGGGCGCGAAGTCCGTCCCCTCCCCCGCCTCCACGACCTCGCCCGCCGCCTCGTGGCCGAGCGCCATGGGCAGGGGGCGGAGCCGGGAGCCGTTGATGACCGACAGGTCCGAGTGGCACAGGCCCGCCGCGCCCACCCTGACCAGCAGCTCGCCGGGGCCGGGCGGGTCCAGGCGCAGCTCGGTGACCTCCAGGGGGCGGGAGTCGGCGTACGGGGCGGGGCGGCCGGACTCGACCAGGACGGCGGCGCGGGTCGTCGTCACGCGATCACCAGCTTCTCCATCTCGGACCGGACCGTTCCGGTGATCTCCACGGGGCGGCGGCTGTCCCGCCCCACGAACACGTGCACGAAGTGCCCCTCGGCGATCGGCGTGCCGTCGCCGCGCCGCATCCCGACCTCCCAGCGCACGCTGGACCGCCCGAGCCTGCCGACGCGCAGGCCGACGTCGATGGTGTCGGGGAAGGACACCTCGGCCTTGTAGACGCAGTGCGACTCCACGCACAACGCGACGGCGTCCGAGCGCACCGGGTCGAACCCGGCCGTGCGGATCATCCACTCGTTGATCACGGTGTCCATGAGGGAGTAGTGGACGACATTGTTGACGTGCCCGTACACGTCGTTGTCCTTCCACCGGGTGGGAACCCGCTCCCAGTACAGGTAATCGCCGGTCATGCCGGCCACTGTAGGGCCATCCTAGAAAACGGTTCTAGAGCGGGGGCCGCAGAATGTGCTTCCATGGCCCACCATGAAGGGCAACAACCCTTACCCCCTGCCCGGTAAGTCCCCCCACGAACCCGGCCGCGGCCCCCATCACGGGCCCCACCAGGGGCCCCACGCGGCGCTCCCGGACGACGAGTGGCGGCGCGCCCAGGAGATCATCGACCGGTCCGAGCGGACGGGACGGCGCATCCTCTACGTCGTCCTCGGCTGCATCGCCCTCTCCGGCGTGCTGCTCGCCGCCTTCGTCCTCGTGCTGATGCTGTGGGCCGACGACAAGGAACCCGCCGCCAAGAAGCGCGACAGGACCGCGTTCACCGTCAACACGTTCTACCCCGACGGGGAACGGTTCACCGCCCGGATCAACCAGACGGTCGAGACCTACACCCGCCTCAACGCCCGGGACCTCCCCGACGCGGCGGGCTGCCAGGCGGGGGCGGCCGACGCGGCGACCCGGGAACTGCTGACCCGCCTCAAGTGCGACGGCCGCGTCGAGATCGCCCTCCGGACCGGCGCGAACGTCCTGGTCAGCAGCCACGTCCTGCGCTTCCCCGACGAGAACGCCGCCAAGCAGGCCGCGGCCGCGATGAAGTACACGGGCCTGCGCTTCACGGCGGGCGGCCCGTTCAAGCCCCGGGGCGGCGCGACCTACGGCGACGTGACGGCGCGCGGCCGCCACATCGCCGTCACGGCGTCGTCCTCCAAGCCCCAGGCGGACATCCAGCGCAAGACCCGCCGCGGCGCGGCGATGATCCACGCCGAGACCTCGAACGTCCTGCTGTGGACCGACGACTGACCCGGCCGCCCGGCGCCCGGACAGCGGCGCGCGCTCGCGTCGAAGACCGCTGACGCGAGCGCACGCGGTGGCCGTTCGTCACGAACGGTCGGGCGGGAGCAGCGCTCCGGCGGGCGGCTCCGCGTCCGTCCACTCGCTGACCTCGAAGATCTGGTAACCGGCCAGCTCACCGGGCTTGTGGAACCGGTCGGGCAGGTCCCTGGCCTCCAGCCTCCTGGGCCGGCCGTCGTCCCCGGAGGGAAGGGGGCGGCTGCCGCGCGGCGGCTTCACCACCAGGTCCCGGATCGCCAGCAGCCTCCCGGCGGCCGGGTCGATGACGAACTGCCGCCGGTACGTGCCGAGCTGCTTGGGGGCGGTGTACAGGCCGAGCGGCACGGTGGTCTCCAGGGGCAGCGAGACCGCGGTGCCGGGACGCCCCTGCGGGTCGGTCGTCCTGCCCTCGGGCCGCACCCCGGGCAGCGCCGCCAGCATCCGGAACGTCGCCGCGCGCACCCGGGGAGGCGCGGGCGCCGTGGACAGCAGCGTCCCGGCCACCTCGCTGAGGGCGCGGACCCGCTCCTGGCCGGACAGCGCCCGGATCGGCTCCTTGCGGGCCGTGGCGGACCGGGCGCGCCAGTTGCCCCTGAGGCCGAGCAGGGCGTTCTGGAGCGCCCCGGGCTCGGTGGGCAGCTTGGCGATCTGGTCGACGGTCAGACCGTGCCACCGCCCCTCGACGCGCATTCGCGGCCCCGTCTGGGCCGCGGGGTTCATCTCCAGGCGCATGTCCCCCTCGCCCCCCTCCGTGTTGGGGATCCCCACCATGCCGGGGGACCCGGCGGCCTGCCACCTCTGCCTGTCCCGGGCGGTGACCGGAACGTCGGGCAGGTCCAGGTGGGTCGTGCTGCCCCTGCCGTCCCGCGCGAACCAGAGATCGTTCCCCTGACGCGAGTCGATCCGGTAGTGCGTCGCCGCCCGCGCGCCGACCGCGTAGATCTCGCCGAGGATGCTCCTGGCGTGCCAGTAGCGTCCGGCCGGCGCCTTCTGCGCGCTGGCGGCGGCGACCAGCAGCGCGTTGCCCGGGACCGCCGGGGCGGGCGCCGGGCCGCCGTCGGACCGGACGGCGACGACGGTGACGCCCGCGGCCGCCACCGCGGCCCCGGTGGCCAGCGCGATCGGCAGCCTCGGGACGCGCCGCCGCGACCGTTCCCGCGAGGCGACGGTGAGCGCGGGGATGCGCGACTCGTCCGCCGGGGTGTTCTCCACGGCGTCGAGCACGGCGGGCTTGAGCGAGGCGACGGTGCGGTCAACGGTGTTCATCCGCGCTGTCCTTCCAGGGCCGGGTGCGGAAAAGAGGCGTGGTCGGAGGTCGAGAGCAGGCGGGCGAGCCGCTTGCGCGCCCGGTGCAGGCGGACGAAGTACGTCGCCGTGGAGCAGCCGAGCACCCGCGCGGCCTGCCCGGCCGAGAAGCCGTACCAGGCGCTCAGGACCAGCGCCTCGGCGTCGCGTTCGGGAAGCGCCGCGAACGCGGCCAGTCCCGCCTCCCGCTCGGCGACCACCTCGCCGGCGTCGGCGCCGTGCTCGGACCTCATCCGCCGGGCCCGCTCGGCGATCGTCGCGTGCCGCCGCCCGGCGTCGCGCTGTTTCAGCCGGTGCCGCCGCGCCACGCCGAACAACCAGGGCAACGGGTCGTCGTCCGGCACCTGGTCGAGCTTGCGCCAGGCGGTCAGGAACGTCTCGTTGGCCACGTCCTCGGCGACCGCCCGCGCGTCATGGGCGAGCGCGTAGCTCAGGACCTTCGGGTAGTGCTTCCGGTAGATGGCCGTGAAGCGCTCGACATCGGCGTCCACGTCACCACCTCCTCTCGGGTGTCACCCGGTACCCCCGAGATCACCTCGCTTTCTTACAGGCGGTCCTCCTTTCGGTCGACGCGGGGAACCGGGGGAAGGAAAAGTGCGGCGCCCACCAGGCCGCAAGGAAAGGTTCTGAGCACGATCCCGGCCTGGTGGGCGCCGCACGTCCTTCGGCGCCGGCTCGCTTACGCGTTGCGCGCCTTGTCGAAGCGGGCCTTCACGTCGTCCCAGTTGACGAGGTCCCAGAGCTTCTGGACGTAGTCGGGGCGCACGTTGCGGTACTGGAGGTAGTACGCGTGCTCCCAGGCGTCGAACACCAGCAGCGGGGTGGTGTTCATGCCGACGTTGCCGTGGTGGTCGTACACCTGCTCGACCACCAGGCGCCCGCCGAGCGGCTCCCACGCCAGGACGCCCCAGCCGGAGCCCTGCACGGTGGCGGTGGCCGACGAAAGCTGCTTCCGGAACGCCTCGAACGAGCCGAAGTGCTCGTCGATGGCGGACTCCAGCTCCCCGCCCGGGCGGTCGCCGCCGTCCGGGGACAGGTTCTCCCAGAAGATCGAGTGGAGCACATGGCCGGAGAGGTTGAAAGCGAAGGTCTTCTCCAGGCCGACCAGACCGCCGAACTGCTCCTTCTCGCGCGCTTCGGCGAGCTTCTCCAACGTGTCGTTGGCGCCCTTGACGTAGGCCGCGTGGTGCTTGGCGTGGTGCAGCTCCAGGATCTCGCCGGTGATGGCGGGTTCGAGGGCCGCGTAGTCGTAAGGGAGGTCGGGCAGCGTGTAGTTCGACATGATCTCTACTATTGCAACTCGTTCGCAGGTAAGTCCAGTTTGCAGGTGCGTGTGGGCATGAGAAGGCCCGTCCCGCTCCGGGGAGCGGGACGGGCCGGTGGGTTCGCGGGTGGCGGTTCTCAGTAGCGGCGTCCGTGGCCGCCGCCGCCCTTGCCGCGGAAGCGGGCCAGGAGACTGCGGGCCTTGGCCTGGTTGCGCGGGTCACGGGCGATCTGCCCGGCCCGGTTGCGCGCGCGCTGGCCCTGCGGGCTGCGCAGGAAGCGTCTGATTCGGTCGGCGAGAGGCATTCCGTTCCTCCTCAGCGGGGTGCTCACCCGGTCAACGAACGGCACCCCGGCGAAGGTTGCTGGACGTTGCTCCTACCCGGAGGGACGCTTCTCTCACCTGGCGGATCAGAAAGCCTCGTCGAACGCCACCGCCCCCTCGACGCCGATCTGGTAGGCCGACACGCGGCGTTCGAAGAAGTTCGACAGCTCCTGGACGTCCTGGAGCTCCATGAACGCGAACGGGTTCTCGGTGCCGTAGCGGACCGGCAGGCCGAGGCGGGCGAGGCGCTGGTCGGCGACGTACTCCAGGTAGCGGCGCATGTCGTCGGCGCTCATGCCGGGCAGGCCGTCGCCGCACAGGTCGCGGGCGAACGCCAGCTCCGCCTCGACGGCCTCCTCGATCATCTCGGTGACCTGGCGCGTCATCGCGGCGTCGAAGAGCCCGGGCTCCTCGGCGCGGACGGTGTCCACGACGGAGAACGCGAACTCCATGTGCATGCTCTCGTCGCGGAACACCCAGTTGGTGCCCGAGGCCAGGCCGTTGAGCAGGCCGCGCGAGCGCAGCCAGTACACGTAGGCGAAGGCCCCGTAGAAGAACAGGCCCTCGATGCACGCGGCGAAGCAGATCAGGTTGAGCAGGAACGCGCGCCGGTCGGCGGCGGTGCTCAGCTCGTCCAGGCGGTTGATCGAGTCGATCCACCTGAAGCAGAACTCGGCCTTGGCGCGGATCGAGGGGATGTGCTCGATCGCGGCGAACGCCCGGACGCGCTCGTCGTGGTCGGGCAGGTAGGTGTCCAGCAGGGTCAGGTAGAACTGGACGTGGACGGCCTCCTCGAACAGCTGCCGGGACAGGTAGAGGCGGGCCTCGGGCGCGTTGACGTGCTTGTAGAGGTTGAGCACCAGGTTGTTGGCGACGATCGAGTCGCCGGTGGCGAAGAACGCGACCAGCCGGTTGACCAGGTGCAGCTCCTCGGGGGTGAGGCGCGCCAGGTCGGCCAGGTCGGAGGCCAGGTCGACCTCCTCGACCGTCCAGGTGTTGCGGATCGCCGCGCGGTAGCGCTCGTAGAAGTCGGGGTAGCGCATGGGCCGCAGGGTCAGGTCCATGCCCGGGTCGAGCAGCATCACTGGCAGGCCTCGCAGGTCTCGGGGCTCTCAAGGGAGCAGGCGACCGCCTCGGCGTCCGGGGCGGTGCGCGCGCCGGTGGTCTGGGCGATGGTGGTCTGGGCGATGCGGGTCGCCGGGCGGGAGCGCAGGTAGTAGGTGGTCTTCAGGCCGCTGCGCCAGGCGTAGGCGTACATCGAGGAGAGCTTGCCGATGGTCGGCGTCTCCATGAACAGGTTGAGCGACTGGCTCTGGTCGATGAACGGGGTCCGCGCCGCCGCCAGGTCGATCAGCGCCCTCTGCGGCAGCTCCCAGGCGGTGCGGTACAGCTCGCGCAGGTCGGCGGGCAGGTCGACCAGGCCCTGGAGGGAGCCGTTGGCGCGCTTGATGGCGTCGCGGGTGGCGGCGTCCCACAGGCCGAGGCGCTTGAGGTCGGCGACCAGGTAGTTGTTGATCTGGAGGAACTCGCCGGACAGGGTCTCGCGCTTGAACAGGTTGGACACCTGCGGCTCGACGCACTCGTAGCAGCCCGCGATCGACGCGATGGTGGCGGTCGGCGCGATGGCGATCAGCAGGGAGTTGCGCAGGCCGTGCTCGGCGACCTTGGCGCGCAGGGCCTCCCACGCGTCGGGACGGGTGATCGCCGCGTCCGGGAAGTGGTCGACGTGGAGCTGGCCCCGCGCGGTGCGGGTGGCGGCGTAGTCGGGCAGCGCGCCGAGTTCGGCGGCCAGGTCGGCGGAGGCGTCGTAGGCGGCGAGGGCGATCTCCTCGGCGATGCGCGTGGACAGCGTCCTGGCCTCGGCCGAGTCGAACGGCAGCCGCAGCTTGAAGAACACGTCGGCCAGGCCCATCACGCCGAGGCCGACCGGCCGCCAGCGACGGTTCGCGCCCTCGGCCTCGGCGGTCGGGTAGAAGCCGCGGTCGATGGTGCGGTCCAGGAAGCGGACGGCGGTGCGGACGGTGGAGCGGAGGCGTTCCCAGTCCAGGTCGTCGCCGGAGACGTGCGCGCCGAGGTTGACCGAGCCGAGGTTGCACACGGCGGTCTCGCCGTCGCTGGTGACCTCCAGGATCTCGGTGCACAGGTTGGACAGGTGGACGACGTTGCCGGGCTCGGCGGTCTGGTTGCAGGCGCGGTTGGCGGCGTCCTTGAACGTCATCCACCCGTTGCCGGTCTCGGCGAGGGTGCGCATCATCCTGCCGAACAGGCGGCGGGCGGGGACCTGGCGGACGTAGCGGCCCTCGGCCTCGGCGCGGCGGTAGGCGGCGTCGAACTCCTCGCCCCACAGGTCGACGAGCTCGGGCGTCTCCTTGGGGTCGAACAGCGACCACCGCGCGTCGGCCTCGACGCGGCGCATGAACTCGTCGGGGATCCAGTTGGCGAGGTTGAGGTTGTGGGTGCGGCGGGCCTCCTCGCCGGTGTTGTCGCGCAGTTCGAGGAACTCCTCGACGTCGGCGTGCCACGGCTCCAGGTAGACGCAGGCCGCGCCCTTGCGGCGTCCGCCCTGGTTGACGGCGGCGACCGAGGAGTCGAGGGTGCGCAGCCACGGGACGATGCCGTTGGAGTGGCCGTTGGTGCCCCGGATGAGGGAGCCCCGGGACCGGATCCGGCTCCAGGAGACGCCGATGCCGCCCGCGTACTTGCTGAGCCGCGCGACCTGCGCGTACCGCTCGTAGATCGACTCCAGCTCGTCCCTCGGGGAGTCGAGCAGGAAGCACGACGAGAGCTGGGGGCGGCGGGCCGCCGAGTTGAACAGGGTGGGCGAGCTCGGCAGGTAGGACAGGGTGCTGAGCAGCGCGTACAGCTCGCGGACGTCCTCGACGGTGTCGGACAGGCCGACCGCGACGCGCATCAGGAAGTACTGGGGGCGCTCCACGACGCGCCGGGTCCTCGGGTGGCGCAGCAGGTAGCGGTCGTAGACGGTGCGCAGGCCGAAGTACTCGAACCGGTCGTCGGCGGCCTCGTCCACCAGGGCGTCCAGCGCGTCGGCGTGGGCGGCGACGAACGCGGCGGGCGCGTCCGACAGCAGGCCCTCGCGGTGCGCGACGGCGACCGAGCCGGCGAACGAGCGGACGCCCTCCGCCGCCGTCTCGTCGGCGATCTTCGCGCCGAGCAGCCGGGCGGCGACCCGGGAGTAGGCGGGCTCGACGCCGACCAGCGCGGCCGCCTCGCCGATGGCCAGGTCGCGCAGGCCGGCGGCGTCCACTCCCCCGTTCGCGCGCACCGCCGCCAGCACCCGGGCCGGGTCGGCGTCCGGCAGCCCGGCGCAGGCGCGTTCCACCTGCTCGGCCAGGCGCTCGACCGGCTGCCCGGTCGGCACGGCCTGGGCGGGTGCGACGCTGACGGCCTCGGCGGTCCCGGTGAGGACACCGGCCGGTGGCGCGATCAGTTCCTGGGTCACGTGCTCTTTCCCCTCGCGAGCTCGTCCCGCGAGGGCATGCGAACGACGCGCGGACCGCCGGTCGCCGGCATGCCGCGCACCGCCCCCGGTCCTCCCGCGAGACCTGGACGTACGAGAGCCCTCCGGGCTCCCTTCGCCGCGGACCGCGTCCACGGCGGAGCTGGCAGGTCTTCGGACTCGCGGGCGCACTGCGCGCTCCTACCGGCCGTCGCTTCCCGCCCCCGTTCCCGGGGTCAGTGCATGTGACGGCGGTCGTTCCCGCTCACCGCTGCGGGGCAGTCCCGGACTCGCACCGGGTTCCCTCTTGTGACGCCCGTGCCGTCTGGGACGGCTGGGGCGAACCAGCACGGGCATGACCCTACATCTTGATGACGGGTGACGCACAACCCCAACATGTAGGGCGTGTCACAGCCCCAAGGCGGGGGTCGGGTGGTGCCTTTCGTCCGGAGGTGGGACCATGGGGCCGCCATGTCCCCGCAACCGTTCTTCCATGCCTCCCGGGCGGTGCTGTTCGCCACCGTCGTGGTCGCGTTGGCGACCCTCGGGCACGGGCTGGCGTCGTCGCACGCGGTGCCCGCGTGGGCGGTGCTGGCGGGGTTCGCGGGAACGCTCGGGGTCACCTGGGCGCTGGCCGGGCACGAGCGGTCCCTTCCGACGATCTTCGGGGGGCTGCTGGGCGGGCAGTTCGCGCTGCACACGCTGTACGCGGACGCCGCCCTGGGGTCCGGGCATCACGGCGGCTCCCTGATGCCCGGGCGGGACTCCGGCTGGACGATGACGTTCGCGCACGTCGCGGCCGCCGCGCTGGCGGCGTGGTGGCTGCGGCGCGGCGAACGGGCCCTGTGGTCGCTGGCGCGCCGGCTGACGTTCCGGCCGGCGCCGCCGCTCGTCGTCGAACCCCCGGCGCCTCCCGCCCGTATCCCCGTGATACCGGTGACGGACGTGCCCGTGCCCGTGGGGCGGGCGCTGCGGCACCAGGTCGTCCGGCGGGGGCCGCCGCTCCGTTCGAGGGCGCTCTGAGGGAGCGCCGTACGTCACCGGGCGCGCCGTCGGCGCGTTCGGGTTCTTCACGTGCTTCTCGAACGGAGTCTCACCATGTCATCACGGTTCTCTTCGGGCATGTCCAGGTTCGCCGCGGTGGCGGCGCTGGCGTCGGTGTCGGTGGTCGGGCTGGCGGGCGTCGCGTCCGCGCACGTCACCGTCAACCCCGGCACCGCCGAGCAGGGCGGCTTCACCAAGGTCGCCTTCCGGGTGCCGAACGAGCGCGACGACGCCGGGACCACCAAGGTCCAGGTCGACCTGCCGGTGGACCACCCGATCGCGTTCGTGTCGGTGCGGCCGGTGCCGGGCTGGTCGGTGAAGGTGGAGAAGAGCAGGCTCAAGACGCCGATCAACGTGCACGGCGCGAACCTCACCGAGGCGGTCTCCCGGATCACCTGGTCCGGCGGGAAGATCGACAAGGGGCAGTTCCAGGAGTTCGACGTGTCGATGGGGCCGCTGCCGACCGACGTGGACCAGCTGGCGTTCAAGGCCGAGCAGACCTACGAGGGCGGCGAGGTCGTCAAGTGGGACCAGCCGGCCGAGCCGGGCAAGGAGGAGCCCGAGCACCCCGCGCCGGTGCTGAAGCTCGCGGCGAAGGGGTCCACGGAGCCCGCCCGGGGGCTGGCCGCCGCCGCCAGGCCGGTGGCCGCCTCCTCCGCCGACGACGGCACCGCCCGGATGCTGGGCGGGATCGGCATCGCGATCGGCGTGCTCGGCCTGGTCGTCGGGGCGCTCGGCCTGGTGCGGGGGCGTCGGGCATGAGGCGCCGCAGGCTGGCGGCGCTGACCGCCGGGGCCGCGCTGGCGCTGGCCCTTCCCGCCGCGCCCGCGTCGGCGCACACCGCGCTGCGCTCCTCGACCCCGGCCGCCAAGTCCACCGTCGAGGCGCCGAAGGAGATCGTGCTGACCTACACGCAGGCGATCTCGCTGCCGAAGGTCATCCTCACCGGCGAGGGTGGGACCCAGTACGGCGCGGGCGCGGCCGAGGCCGCGGACAACAAGGTGACGCTGCCGGTGAAGCCCGGCCTGCCGAACGGCCGGTACACCGTGGGGTGGCGGGTCGTGTCGCTGGACGGGCACCCGGTGTCGGGCAGCTTCACGTTCACGGTGAAGGGGGCCGCGGCCGCGTCGCCGGCGGCCTCGGGTTCGTCCGCTCCCGCCCCGTCCCCGGCGAGCACGCCGGCGGCGGTCGCCGAGGAGAAGGAGTCGTCCGGGTCGGGCGGCTGGCTGTGGATCGGGCTGGGCGCCGTGCTGGTGGCGGCCGTGGCGGGCGGTGTCGCCTGGGCGCGGCGGTCGCCGCGCGGCTGATCCGCGGAACCGGTCCGATGGGCGCCCGGCGGGGTTCCCGCCGGGCGTCCCGCTTTTTCACAGAGATGATCTCTCTTGCGCTGATTACATGATTACATGAAGCTCCCGGCCCTCGACCGAGAGCGTGAGCGCATGATCGTCGAATACATCCGGTACCGGATCGCGGAGGCCGACGCCGCCGCCTTCGAGGAGGCGTACGGGCGGGCCGCCCGCGCGCTGACCGCCGCGCCGCAGTGCGTGGACTACGAGCTGACCCGCTGCGTGGACGAGCCCGGACGGTACGTCCTGCGGATCACCTGGACGTCGGCGGCCGACCATCTGGAGGGCTTCCGGAAGGGCGAGCACTTCCCGGCGTTCTTCGCCGAGATCAGGCCGTACGTGGAGAGCATCGAGGAGATGCGGCACTACGGGCCGACCGCCGTGCGCGGCCGGGGCGGATCCGTCCCGACGCTGTACGAGTGGGCCGGGGGGAGCGCGGCGTTCGAGCGGCTGACCGAGACGTTCTACGGCAAGGTCCTGAAGGACGACCTGATCGGACCGCTGTTCGCGGGCATGGACCCCGGGCATCCCCGGTACGTGGCGATGTGGCTGTCGGAGGTGTTCGGCGGCCCGGAGCGGTACAGCGCCGAGCGCGGCGGCTACGCCCACATGGTCCGCCAGCACCTGGGCAAAGCGATCACCGAGCCGCAGCGGCGCCGCTGGGTGAACCTGCTGATGGACGCCGCCGACGAGGTCGGCCTGCCCGACGACCCGGAGTTCCGCGCGGCGTTCGCGGGCTACGTCGAGTGGGGCACGCGCCTGGCCCGCGGCAACTCCCAGTCCGGCGCGACCCCACCGCTGGAGGCCCCGATGCCGCACTGGGGCTGGGGCGTGGCCCCTCCCTACATCCCGAACTCCTGACCTCCGGCCCCGCGGGACGCGGAACCCCCGGGAATGTGGGAACCCGGGGGTCGGCGCGGGTGAGGGCGCGTGGTGAGCGCCGCCGCGGCGGCTGGGAGCGGACGCGGTCGCTAGTCGCCGAAGCGGATGTCGCGGCCGGTGGCCCCGGCGAAGTCGAGGAGGCGGTGCGCCTCGGCGGTCAGGGCCTCCTCGTCCTCGCCGGTGAACGAGGTGTGGGGCCGGAGCGTCAGGGCCTTGTCCGTGAGGTTCCACTCCCCCGCCGTCACGCCGTCGAGCAGGATCGTGCCGGGGACGAGGTTGGGCCGCCCCTTCGCCGCGGCGAGGTGCTCCTCGGTGACGAAGCGGGAGCGGTCGGCGTGCGACAGCAGCAGGTTGTCGAAGTCGTACAGCAGGCGGGCGGGGGCGGGCGCGTCCTCGCCGGGGCGGGGCGCGTCGGGGAGGTCGAACAGCTCGCGGCCGTCCTCGC
The DNA here is from genome assembly GCF_014138665.1 of Actinomadura kijaniata. Classification (NCBI taxonomy): domain Bacteria; kingdom Bacillati; phylum Actinomycetota; class Actinomycetes; order Streptosporangiales; family Thermomonosporaceae; genus Actinomadura; species Actinomadura kijaniata. The sequence continues at coordinate 986,005 of NZ_JACJIA010000002.1, read as the reverse complement.
TGCGGAACGTCACCAGCCGGGGGCGGAGGCGTTCCACCACCTCCTTGAGGCGGGTCAGGCCGGACCACGCCTGCACGTCCATCACCGACGCCGGGCCGAACGCCGCCAGGTAGCGCAGCACCATGCGGTCCAGGGTGGCGCCGGCGTCGAGGGGCTCGCCGAGCCAGTGCTCGGCGGTGGTGTGGGCGATCGGGCCGCTGGACCCCCACACGCCGCGCGGCGGGACCTGGACGAGGGCCATCCGGTTGCGGGCGGCGTAGGCGAGGGAGGCGGGCGCGCGGTCGGGCCAGCGTTCGGCCAGCAGCGCGCCCAGCTCCTTGGCGGTGCGGGGCCTCTCCTCCAGGATCGGGCGGGCGGCGGCGACCAGCTCGTCCATGTCGAGGCCCTGGACCGGCTTGCCGTGCAGGCTGTTGTGGAACAGGTCGCGGTCCAGGACCGGCTGGACCAGCGGGCGCAGCCACCGGCAGTCGTCGGCGCTGACCAGGTGGATCGTGGAGCGCATCAGCGCGATGCGCACCAGGCGGCGGTCCACCAGCAGCGCCGCGACCTCCTCGGGCCGGATCCCGTCGAGCCGGGCGGCGAGCCCGTGGTACCAGGTGTGCGGGGTCTGCGCCTGGAGGCCGACCAGGTGCTCGACGGTCTCGACGACCGGCTTCCGCACGCGTTCCAGGAGGAACTGGCGGGCGAGCGTCGCACGGTTGAGGGCGCGGCGGGACAGGATCACGGGCGTTCCTTCTCCAGGGTGGTGCGGAAGGCCAGCGTAGGGTCCGGCCCCGAGCGCGCGGGCCCGCGGGCGGCGTTCACCCGGCGCACAGCACAATGACCCCGAATCCTCCGTCTCTCCGGAAAGGGCCGCCGTGGACACGCGCCATCTCCTCGACCCGCAGATCGCCTCCCTGATCGACCTCGTCCCGACGATCGAGCTGAGCGCCGGGAACCTCCCTGCGGTCCGGGAGGCCCGGCGGCGGTTCCAGGAGGAGCAGCCCGTGCCCCCGCCGCCGGACGGGCTGGTCGTCGAGGAGCGCCGGGTCCCGGGCCGGCCGGGCGATCCGGACGTCCGGGTCCTGGTCACCCGGCCCGCCGGGGCCGGGGAGGCGCTGCCCGCGCTGCTGTGGATCCACGGCGGCGGGTACGTGCTGGGCAGCGCGGACTGGGACCAGGTCGCCGTCGTCCCCCTCGCCGCCGAGATCGGCTGCGTCGTGGTGTCGGTGGACTACCGGCTCGCCCCGGAGACCCCGCACCCCGGCCCGGTGAACGACTGCCACGCGGCGCTGTCCTGGCTGCACGGCAACGCCGCCGAGCTGGGCGTCGATCCGGCGCGGATCGCCGTGGCGGGGGTGAGCGCGGGCGGCGGGCTGGCCGCGACGCTGGCGCAGAAGGTCCGGGACGAGGGGCGGATCCCGCTGGTGTTGCAGGCGCTGTTCGTGCCGATGCTCGACGACCGCACCGTCACCGAGAGCGACCCGCACCCCTACACCGGGGAGTTCCGGTGGACGCGGGCGTCCAACGCGTTCGGCTGGTCCAGCCTGCTGGGCCACGAGCCCGGCCGCGACGGCGTGGCCCCGTACGCGGTCGCCGCCCGGTGCGAGGACCTGGGCGGGCTGCCCCCGGCGTTCGTGAGCGTCGGCGCGCTGGACCTGTTCCTGGAGGAGGACGTCGAGTACGCGCGGCGGCTGACGCGGGCCGGGGTCCCGGTCGAGCTCCACGTCCACCCGGGCGTCCCGCACGGCATCTTCGAGGGCGCGGAGGTCAGCGCCCGGATGCATCGGGAGATGCTGGCGGCGGTCCGGCGGGCGTTCGCCGTGTGACGTCACGTGGGGGCGGGGGCCGTCCGGTCCTCCAGGAACCGGACGGCCTCGCGCCAGGCCTCGTCCCCGGCGAACCGGTCGGCGTGCCAGGTCGTCGCCCGCACCCGCCCGCGGTCCCGGAACCGCCGCACGATCGCCACGTGCGGCGCCCAGGAGACGAAGCGGCGCAGCGCCGCCTCGTCCTCCCAGACCGACACCGAGCCGCTGGCCCGCCCGAGCGGGCGGGCCCACAGCCACATCCCGACCGCGCCGTCCAGCCGCGGCCAGGCGCGGCTCAGCTCCTGGCCCGCACGGTAGATCGCCGGGACGTCCCGGAACGCGTCGCCGGTGAACTCGGTGACGCTGACCAGCACGGGCCCCTCGGTGTCCGCGGCGGGGCCGGGGATCCATCGCGTTCGCATCATGCCGCCACCCTAGGAGCGCACAGCGGCCCACCCGAAGAGCCGATCACGGTCGATCTGACTGGGCCGCTTCACCGGCGCAGGGCGTTCCAGAGGCGGTCGGGCAGGAGTGCGGCGGCCGTCTCCAGGTCCACGGCCGGGTCCCCGGCCAGCCGGCGGCGGGACGTCTCGGCGACCGGGCCGACGACCAGCATCTCCGTGTAGGGGTCCGGGAGCGCCACCAGCTCGCCGGACTCCACGAACGGGCGCAGCCACGCGGCGATCCGCTCGGCGTGGGCGGGCAGGTGGCCCGCGTGGGAGGAGGCGTGGATGAAGTACGCCTCGGAACGGCGGTCGCGGGTGAACGCCAGGTAGGCGCGCACGAACGCGCCGATCCCCTCCCGCGCCGCCCCCTCGGACTCCAGCGCCTCGACGAGGGAGTCCAGCAGGTCCGCCACGCAGCGGGCGTGGAGCGCGGCGGCCAGGCCGTCGACGACCAGACGGCCGCCGCCCAGCTCCGCCACGGCCCGCTCCCCCGGTTGGCCCCGGTGACGACGGCGGTCATGTCTCCCATGGGGCCGAAGCGCAACCCGGAACAGAGAAAGTCTCCAGAGAAGCTCTCCAGAAAAGGAAGTACCCCCGTTCGGGGGTGGCGTGGGTCACACGGGGGGATGAGCATCCTCTTGAACGGTGCGTGACGAGGAGGTTCCCATGTCCGCGGTCGGGTTTCGGGCGGCGCGCGATTTTCTGCTTGAGCACCGCGAGGACTACGCGGGGGCGCGGGAGAAGTTCCGGTGGCCGGAGCTGGACGCGTTCAACTGGGCGATCGACTGGTTCGACCGGATCGCCGAGGGCAACGACCGGCCCGCCCTGTGGATCGTCGAGGAGGACGGGTCCGAGGCGCGGTACTCGTTCGCCGACCTGGCGCGGCGGTCGAACCAGGTCGCGGGCTGGCTGCGCGGCGCGGGCGTGCGCCGCGGCGACCGGCTCGTCCTCATGCTCGGCAACCAGGTCGAGCTGTGGGAGACGATCCTCGCCGCGATGAAGCTCGGCGCGGTGCTGATCCCGTGCACGCCGCTGCTGGGCACCTCCGACCTGCGGGACCGGATCGAGCGGGGGAACGCCGCGCACGTCGTCACCGGGTCCGGGGACACCGGCAAGTTCGACGGGATCGACGGCGCGTTCACGCGGATCGCGGTCGGCGAGCCCGTGGACGGGTGGCTGCGGTACGGCGAGGCGTACGCGGGCGACGCGGCGTTCGAGCCCGACGGCGTCACGCGGGCGTCGGACACGCTGCTGCTGTACTTCACCTCGGGCACCACGGCGCGGCCCAAGCTGGTGGAGCACACCCACGCGTCCTACCCGGCCGGGCACCTGTCCACGATGTACTGGATCGGGCTGCGCCCCGGCGACGTCCACCTCAACATCTCCTCGCCCGGCTGGGCCAAGCACGCCTGGAGCAACGTCTTCGCGCCCTGGAACGCCGAGGCGTGCGTCTTCATCTTCAACTACACCCGCTTCGACGCCGCGCGGCTGCTGCGGGAGATGGACCGGTGCGGCGTCACCAGCTTCTGCGCTCCGCCGACCGTGTGGCGGATGCTGATCCAGGCCGACCTGCGGGCGCTCACGTCGCCGCCGCGCGAGGTCGTCGCCGCCGGGGAACCCCTCAACCCCGAGGTCATCGAGCGCGTGCGGGACGCCTGGGACGTCGTGATCCGCGACGGGTTCGGCCAGACCGAGACGACCGTGCAGATCGCCAACACCCCGGGCCAGCCGGTCCGGCCCGGCTCGATGGGCCGCCCGGTGCCCGGCTACGAGGTCGTGCTCGTCGACCCGGTGACCGGCGAGCCCGGCGACGAGGGCGAGATCTGCCTCGACCTGCGCGACCGCCCCCTCGGCCTGATGGTCGGCTACCACGGCGACGACGGGCGCACCGCGGAGGCGACGGCCGGGGGCCGCTACCACACCGGCGACATCGGCTCCCGCGACGCCGACGGGTACATCACCTACGTGGGCCGCGCCGACGACGTGTTCAAGGCGTCCGACTACAAGATCTCGCCGTTCGAGCTGGAGAGCGTGCTGATCGAGCACGAGGCGGTCGCGGAGGCGGCGGTCGTGCCGTCGCCGGACCCGGTGCGGCTGGCGGTGCCCAAGGCGTACGTGACGCTCGCGCCGGGCTGGAAGCCCGACGCCGGGACCGCCCGCTCGATCTTCGCGCACAGCCGGGCGCAGCTGTCGCCGTACAAGCGGGTCCGGCTGCTGGAGTTCGCCGAACTGCCCAAGACGATCTCCGGGAAGATCCGCCGCGTCGAGCTGCGCGCCAGCGAACTGGACAAGCACCCGAACGCCGACGCCCGCCCGATGGGCGAGTTCCGGGAGGAAGATCTGCGATGACCTCGATGACCGAGCTCTCCTACGCCTCGGGGACGTCCGCCAAGCCGCTGCTCGGCGACACCATCGGGGCGAACTTCGACCGCACGGCGGCGGCGTTCGCCGACCGGGAGGCCCTCGTCGAACGCGCGACCGGCCGCCGCTGGACCTACGACCAGCTCGCCGCCGAGGTCGACGCGGTCGCGCTCGGCCTGCTGGACCTCGGCGTCGGCAAGGGCGACCGGGTCGGGATCTGGGCCCCCAACTGCGCGGAGTGGATGTTCGTCCAGTACGCCACCGCGAAGATCGGCGCGGTCCTCGTCACCATCAACCCCGCCTACCGGGTCCACGAGCTGGAGTTCGTGCTGAACCAGGCCGGGATCCGCACCCTCGTCGCCGCGCCCGCGTTCAAGACCTCCGACTACGCCGCGATGATCGAGCAGGTGCGGCCCCGGTGCGCGGCGCTGGAGGACGTCGTGCTGCTCGGCGGCGGGTCCTGGGACGCGCTGCTGGAGGCGGGCCGCGCCGGGGACCCCGGCCGCCTGGCCGGGATCGGCGCGACGCTCACCGCCGACGACCCGATCAACATCCAGTACACCAGCGGCACGACCGGGTTCCCCAAGGGCGCGACGCTGTCGCACCACAACATCCTCAACAACGGCTTCTTCGTCGGCGAGGGCTGCGGCTACGACCAGGAGGACCGGATCTGCGTCCCGGTGCCCTTCTACCACTGCTTCGGCATGGTCATGGGGAACCTGGCCGCCACCAGCCACGGCGCGTGCGTGGTGATCCCGGCCCCGGCGTTCGACCCGCGCGCCACCCTGGAGGCCGTCGCCGCCGAGCGCTGCACGTCGCTGTACGGCGTCCCGACGATGTTCATCGCCGAGCTGAACGACCCGTCGTTCGCCGAGCACGACCTGTCGTCGCTGCGCACCGGGATCATGGCCGGATCACCGTGCCCGGTGGAGGTGATGAAGCAGGTCATCGAGCGGATGGGGATGGCCGAGGTGACGATCTGCTACGGCATGACCGAGACCTCGCCGGTGTCCACCCAGACCCGCGCCGACGACTCGCTGGACCGCCGCGTGTCCACCGTCGGGACCGTCCACCCGCACCTCGAAGTCAAGATCGTCGATCCGGAGACCGGGGTGACGGTGCCGCGCGGGACGCCCGGCGAGTTCTGCACGCGCGGCTACTCGGTGATGCTCGGCTACTGGGAGCAGCCCGACAAGACCGCCGAGGTCATCGACGCGGCGCGGTGGATGCACACCGGCGACCTGGCCGTCATGGACGCCGACGGCTACGTCAACATCACCGGCCGGATCAAGGACATGGTCATCCGCGGCGGCGAGAACATCTACCCGCGCGAGATCGAGGAGTTCCTCTACACCCATCCCGACATCGTGGACGCGCAGGTCATCGGCGTTCCGGACGCCAGGTACGGCGAGGAGCTGATGGCGTGGGTGCGGCTGCGCGAGGGCGCCGGGCCCCTCACGGCCGAGGGGCTGCGGGAGTTCTGCGCCGGGAGGCTCGCGCACTACAAGATCCCGCGTTACGTCCATGTGGTGGACGAGTTCCCGATGACGGTCACCGGAAAGATCCGCAAGGTGCAGATGCGCGCCGAGGCGGTGGACATCCTCGGGCTGCACGATGCGGCGAAGCAACGGCACGCGTGACGTCTTCCCCGGTGGGGGGCGTTCGGGGCATCCTGGCGACATGAGCGACGACGCCGGAGCGGTGCGGGCGGCGGTGCTGGCGCTGCACCGCCGTACCGGCCTGCCCGTGGTGTTCGGCGGGGTCGTGTGCGGGGCGGACCGGATCCGGATCTCCGAGCTGGTCGGCAACACCACCGACTCGTTGCACGGCCTGGCGGTGCGGCAGGGCAGCGGCCTCGGCGGCAAGGCGATGGCGCTGGGCCGCCCGGTGTGGGTCAGCGACTACCCGAGGGCGTCCACGATCAGCCACGACTACGACGGCCCGGTCGGCCGCGAGGGCCTGCTGTCGGTCGTCGCGGTCCCGGTCGTGGTCCGGCGGAACGTGCGCGGCGTGCTGTACGGGGCGCTGCGCGAGCCGTTGTCGCTGGCCGACCGGGTGGTGGCCGCCGCCGTGGACGCCGCCCGCGACCTGGAGCAGGACCTCGCCGTCCGCGACGAGGCCGACCGCGCCCTCGCCCGGCCCCCGGCGGTCGCCCCCGGCGCGGCCGACTGGGAGGAGGTCCGCGCCGTGCACGCCGAGCTGCGCGGCCTGGCCGAGAAGACCAGCGACCCCGAGGTCCGGGAGCGCCTGCTGGCGGCCTCCAGCCGCCTGGCCGCCGCCGGCCTCGGCGAGCGCCGCCCCGCCGGCCCCCTCCTGTCGCCGCGCGAGCTGGACGTCCTCGCGCAGGTGGCGGTGGGCTGCACCAACGCGGAGGCGGCGCGGCGCCTGGGCCTGCTGCCGGAGACGGTGAAGAGCTACCTGCGCTCCGCGATGCGGAAGCTCGACAGCCACACGCGCCTGGAGGCGGTCACGGCCGCCCGCCGCGCGGGCCTGCTGCCCTGAGGGTCAGCGCGCCGGGGGCGACGGCTCGGCGGGTCGCCCCGGACCCCCACCGAAGATCATGCGATGCCCGCGGGCCGTGTCCATGTACTCGCGCACCCGGTGCACCAGGCCGTCCCGGACCTCGAAGACGAAGCAGTAGTCGTTGACGTAACGGTTGCCGTCGGCCAGCGTCGCCGTCATGGTCTCCTCCACGGTCACGCGGTCGCCGTCGGCGTGGAAGCCGTGGAAGACGACCTCGACGTCGCGCGCGAAGAAGCGGGGGAAGTCCTCGGCGAGGAAGCGCACGATCGCCTCCCGGCCGACCAGGTGGCTGGGAATCCCCAGCGCGACGGCGGTCGCGTTCCCCTCGGGCGCCAGCCACTCGGCGTCCTCGGTGAGGACCGCGGCGATCCGGCCGGAGTCGTGGCTGGCGAACGCCTTCCAGGCGTTCCGGACGATGGTGCGGGAGTCATTCGGCATGCGACGATCGTAGGAAGCGGGCGCGAGGGAGTCCGGCGGGTTCGCGACATCATCGCCCGGCCTCGCCCGGCCTCGCGGGGCCGACCGGCTCCGGTGGGGTCGGTCCCGCCCGTTCCCGCCGCACGGCCCCCGCCGTCGCGCCGCCGACCGGGCGGACCCGCCGGACACCACCGGAGACCGGCCAGAACCGCCACCACGAACAACCATGTTCGTGGTGTACAGAAGTGTTCATTTTAGCCTCTCGGGAGCGGTTGGTACGTTGCCTTCTGTGGATTCCCTCGGCTATGACGTGCTGCCACGGGGGCGGCACCATCTGACGCGCGAGCAGGTGGTCGCGTCGCAGCGGGAGCGGCTGTTGCAGGGCGTGATCGACGCGGTGGCCGAGAAGGGGTACGCGCGGGTCTCCGTCGCCGACGTGATCAAGCGGGCCCGGGTGTCGCGGGAGACGTTCTACGAGCACTTCACCGACAAGCAGGCGTGCTTCCTGGCCGCCTACGACATGGCGGCCGGGCTGATGATGACGGTCGTCGCCGAGGCCGCGGGGACCGACGGCGCGGCGATGGAGCGGTTCGACCGGGCCGTCGCCGGTTACCTGCGGGCGCTGGCGGCGGATCCGGCGCGGGCGCGGACGTTCCTGCTGGAGATCTACGCGGCGGGGCCGGACGCGGCGGTGCGGCGGTTCGAGGTGCAGCGGGCGTTCGTGGAGCTGGTGGACGGGCTGCTGCGGGACGACGGGCGGTGGGCGGCGCTGCCGGACCCCGCGTTCGCCACGCGCATGCTGGTGGGCGGGATCGCGAGCCTGGTCAGCGCGAAGATCGCGGCAGGCGAGCACACCTCGCTGCCGGCCCTCCGCGCCCCGATCATGGCCCACGCGGACCTGCTGCTGAACGCCGCCCGCTGAGACGTCCCGCCCGAACGGCGCGGTCAGCCGTCGAAGCGGCGGCGGGCGGCCTCGATGTGCCCGAGGTACCGGTGCGTCCAGCCGCACATCCCGTCGACCGTGGCCCGCAGGGCCCGGCCCGGCTCGGTGAGGGTGTACTCCACGCGCGGCGGCACGGTGGGGTGCACCTCCCGTTCGACCAGGCCGTAGCGCTCCAGCATGCGCAGGTTCTGGGTGAGCATCTTGTGGCTGACGCCCTCGACCTCATTCCGCAGCTCGCTGAAGCGCAGGGTGCGCTCGCCGAGCGCCTCGATGATCAGGAACGCCCACTTGTTGGCGACGTCCGAGAAGATCTCCCGCGCCAGGGAGTCCGCGCGCCTCAGGTCCGCGTTCTCGGGCAGGCCCCTGAGCTGCTTGGTCACCATCAGGTTCCTCGGTTCCGGAAAAGTTCGTTCTTCCAGGTCACCGGACACTCTCCTACAGTTCCCGAGTAACCACAAGAGAGCACATGGCTCTCGCGACCGGAAGGCAGGAACCATGACCACCATCGACGTCTTCGACCACGGCATCCCGGCCGAGGGACACTTCGGCTACGCACAGGCGATCAGGTCCGGCGACCTGATCCACGTCTCCGGGCAGCTCTCCTTCGACGAGAGGGGCGACTTCGTCCACGCCGACGACTTCGCCGCCCAGCTCCGGCGGACCCACGCCAACATCGACAAGGTCCTGGCCCACTACGGCGCCACCCGCGACCAGGTCGTCTCGCAGACCCTGTACGCGGTGGGCCTCCAGCGGAACGCCGACACGGTGGTGGAGGCCAACCGGGCGTACTTCGGCGACCACCGCCCGGTCGCCACGGCCCTCGGCGTCACCGAACTGACCTTCCCCGGCCAGCTCGTCGAGATCAGCCTCATCGTCGACACCGGGCTCCCCACCTGAGCCACCGGCGGGGCACGGCCGGGCACGGGAGGGCCGGGCAGGGGCGGTAAGGAATCGGTAACCGGCCGCGGGCAAGGTGGAACCACGCAGGCAGCCGGTGGGGCGGCCGATTCCGAGGGGAAGAACGATGGCGCGGGAACTGGTCTACACGGGGTTCATGTCGCTCGACGGTGTGGTGGACTCGCCGGGAGGCAAGGCCGAGGGCCACCGCAGCGGCGGCTGGGTGGCGCGGACCCCGTTCGTGCCGGAGGCGTACTCGCTCAAGGCCGAGGAGCTGACCGAGACGACGGCCCTGATGTTCGGTCGCCGCAGCTACGACGCCTTCGCGGCGTTCTGGCCGGGATCCGAGGACCACGCGGCCTACAGGGACCTTCCGAAGTACGTGGTGTCCTCGACGCTCACCGACGACGAGCTGGTCGACGGCTGGGGGCCGATCACGGTCCTGCGTTCGGTCGAGGACGTCGCGGCGCTCAAGCGGGAGGAGGGCGGGGCGATCTTCATCCACGGGAGCGCGGAGCTGGCCCGCCGCCTGGCCGAGGCCGACCTGATCGACCGGTACAACCTGCTCATCTTCCCCGTGCTGCTGGGAGCCGGAAAGGGCCTCTTCAGCCGCGAGGACATGGACAAGCGGAACCTCAGGCTCCGGGACTCCGCCACCTACTCCAACGGCGTCGCGAAGCTCGTCTACGACGTGGAGCGGTGACGGCGGCCCGCGCTCCTCGATCGCTTATCGCGCTCTTACGCGCGCCGTGCCTGACTGGAAGCCCGGCGTGGCGAACGCCGGGCGGCGGGCCGGAACGACCCTGGAGCGCACGTGTCGGACATCCACCCCAGCGCGGTGGTCTCCGCCGACGCCGAACTCGACCCGTCGGTCTCGGTCGGCCCGTTCGCGGTCATCGAGGGGCCCGCCGTTCTGGGGCCGCGGGTGCACGTCCACGCCCACGCCGTGGTGCGGGGGCCGGTCCTGCTGGAGACCGGCGTGCGGGTCTGGCCCATGGCCGTGGTCGGCGGGGATCCGCAGGATCTGGCGTACGGCGGTGAGCCGACCGGCCTGGAGATCGGGGCGCGCACGGTCGTCCGGGAGGGGGCGACCGTCCACCGCGCGACGGGCGACCGGCCGACGCGGATCGGCTCCGACTGCCTGATCATGGGAAACGCCCATGTGGCCCACGACTGCCGGCTCGGCGACCGGATCGTGGTCTCCCAGGGCGCCGGGCTGGCCGGACACGTCGAGATCGCGGACGGCGCGGTGATCGGCGGCATGGCCGGCGTCCACCAGCACGTGCGGATCGGGGCGTACGCGTTCGTCGGCGGCGCCGCGGCGGTGGCCCGGGACGTGCTGCCGTTCAGCATGGTCGACGGCCGTCCCGCCCGGCACCGGCGCGTCAACACCCCGGGGCTGCGGCGCGCCGGGATCCCCGAGCACCGGGACCGCGCCGTACGGGCCGCCCTGTGGGCCGCGCGCGACGGCACGTTGACCGGCGACGAGAACGAGGTCGCGAAGGTCATGTTCGACTTCCTCCGGGGCCCGTCCAGACGCGGCCTCGCGGACTTCGCCCACCCGCGCCGCGGGTAGGGCCCGCGCGGGTGGTGGCCCGAGGGCGTGCCGCCCTCGGGCCACCGAGCGGGGCTCACCTGTAGTACTGCACCCAGTACTGGATGGTCTTGGACCCGGGCCCCCGGTGGTTGGTGAACATGTCGGCGTCGTAGTGGGTGTGCCCGGCGTTGTTGATGCGCGCGTAGTGGTAGCGGCCGTTGCACCTGCCCTGGGTGGTCTTGATGGTCTTCCAGATCCTGGAGGCGTTCTTGCGGTAGGCCAGCCGGATCGTCAAGCTCGCCCTGCTGTCCCAGCAGCGGGCCTTGACCTGCATCACCCGGACCCCCGCGGGCCGCTTCCACCGGAGCGACCAGATCGGGTCCCGGCGCGAGCCGGTCTTGATGTTGTGCCACTTGGCGGCCGCGCCGATGGTCGGCGCCGTCTCCTGCGCGGAGCCTCGGGGGGCGGCCGGCCGGTCCGGGGCCGCGGGGGCGGCATGGGCGGCCGGGGCCAGGGTGAGGGTGGCGGCGGCCGCCAGGCTCAGCAGCCCGGCGCGGGTGGCGGGGGTGGTGCGCATGGGTCTCCTCGGCTGGTCATCGGGTCGGCGCCGGGTGCCGCGCGACGCCGTGGACGTGGGGGTGCGGCCGGTGGGACGGGCCGCCGGTCGGCGGGTGCGCACGCGTGCCCGGCCTCAGCAGGTGACGGTCTTGTGGTAGCTGGGCGACCCGTACGGCGGGATGAGCTGCCAGGTGAACGACTTGTTCTTCCGCAGCGTCTTGCACGGGCTGTCCTTGCCGCGCTTGACGATGACCCTCACGCGCATGGTCTTGCCGCACTTGTTCGTGATCTTGACCGCCGTGCGGCTCCACGGAACCGGCCAGCCCTTGCGCTTGATGCAGGCCGGCGCCGTGCCCCGCGCCGTGACGGTCTCCTGCTTCGCGGTGAGGGTCGCGGTGGCATGGGGGGTGGCCGCGGGCGGCGCCGGCGGGGCGGGGGCCGCCGGGGCGGCGTGCGCGGCCGGGGCCAGGGCGAGGGCGGCGGCGGTGGCCAGGCCCAGCAGCCCGGCCCGGGATACGAGAGCGGTACGCACGGGACTCCTCCAGGAGGTGGTCGGATCGGCGGCGGTGGTGCCGCCGGGACCGATCCGAACAGCTCCGCTCCCCGCCCGACAGAGTCCCGGCGACCCACGGGACGAAGCGGGACGTCCCATCCGCCGACCAGCCCCGACGCCCGTCGCCGCGGGACGGCCCAGGACACCGGGTGGTCGGCGGCCCGGTGGTCAGGTGGCCGGGCCGCGGGCGATGTAGAGGTTCATGTCGGTGAAGTCGAGGGTGATGTTGAAGGGCTTGTGGAAGGCGTGGTCGAAGCTGGCCAGCTTGTAGAACCCCTCGTCGCCGAGAGTGTTCTTTCCGCCCGCGTAGCAGTAGGCGCCCTTGGCGGTGGCGTCGCCGAGGCGGACCTCCTTGGGGTAACAGGGATAGCCGTTGGTCGGCTGGCCTCCGGCGAAGGACGCCATCGGGCGGTCGTAGTCGACGCGGACCCCCAACCGCTTGGCCGTTTCCTCGGAGATGCCCGCGACCTGCTCGCCGGTTCCGCCGATGTGCAGGGCCACCACCCCCGGGCTGGAACCGGCGACGCTGCCCTCGCTGTACAGCAGGTGCCCGCCGGTCAGCCACAGCGGCAACGGCTTGACCCGTGCTCGTGCGGCGTCGGCACGCGCCTTCCCGGCCGTTTCGGGGGTGCGGCGGCGCAGGATCAGCGACCGGCCCGCGTAGTCGAAGGTGGGCAGCAGGTGGTAGAGGACCCAGGTGCCGATCATGCCGTCGTGGGCCTCGGGGGCGACCTCTCCGCCCGACTCCCGCTCCGACCACCCCACGGGGATGTTGCGCAGTTCGATGCCGTCCAGCCTGAAGGATTCCAGCACCCCGTAGTACAGCCATATGACGTCGCCGAAGGCCTCGGTCCTCTGCTTGGCCACGGCGGTCAGCCCGGCCTCCTCGGCGACCCTCTTGGACACGCCCAGCGAGTCGACGCGCGTGTAGAACGTGAAGCTCCTCTTCGGCCCGCCGTTGATCGAGGCCTCCACCAGAGGAAACGGGTCCATCTGCTTCCATGGCAGCCGCGCGATGTCGCCGTGGACCTGGTACGGCGTGCCGCGCATCGCCGCGAACCACTTGGCGTAGGCCTCCTCGCCGGTCGCCTGCCAGCGGGGCGCGGCGAGGGAGAACTTGTCCTGCCGGGTGTAGCAGTCGGCCAGGAGCCGGTTGGTCTGCTTGTCGTCGGGCGCCAGGTTGAGGGCCGTCGTGAGGTACTTCTCGGCCTCGGGGAACCTGTTGGACAGCAATCCCACATGGCCGCGCCGGCGCGCGGCGTGCACGTTCCCGGGGTCCTGCCTGAGGATCTCCTCGTACGCGCGACCGGCCTGCTCGAACCTCCCGGCCTCGAACAACGCGTCCGCGTCCCCGTCGGCCCGCGCCGTGGCCGCCCCGCCCAACAGCGGCGTGGCCGCAGCGGCACCGGCCACCACGGCCGCGCCCCGCAGCAGCGAGCGCCGCCCCCATTCCCTGTCCTCGGTCACGGCCTTCCCCTTTTCCTCATCACCCTTCGGAGCCGAGGCGGCGTGCCCCGGCACGGACCGCTGTGGCCCATGCGCTCACTGAAGCCAGAGGAGTGTTGTGGAGGCGTATGCGTTTTTGGATACGTTCGCGATACAAGCGGCCCCGGCTGCGGGATCGTCGCGTTCGCGGCCTGGCGATCAGTCGGCGGAGGGGTCGCCCTCCGAAGCGAGGATGACCGCCGTGCCGTGGATCAGTGCGCGCAGACCGTGCTCGAAGGCGTCCTCCCTCGGGGCGTCGCCGCTGTCACGGAGGGCCTCCAGCAGGGTGGCGGTCGGACCGGCGTCCAGCAGCTCGGCCAGCCGATCCTGCTGATCCCGGCGGGGTTCGGCCTGTTCCTGGAGGACGAATCCGTTGACGTACTGGGAGAGCGCGGTGATGGTGCGCAGCGCCAGGACCGGAGGGAAGCCGCAGGCGACCAGGGCGGTCAGCTCCTCGTCGAACCGGTTGATCGTCGCGGGGCTCAACCGGGCGGCGCCGGCGACGATGCGGGCGCCGTCGCGGTGGGAGAGCAGCGTCCGGCGGTAGGCGCGGGCCCGGCGGGCGAGCCAGTCCTGCCATGACTCGCCGGGACGGGGCGGCCCCATCCCGGCGGCCAGGATCATCGCCTCGGCCATCCCGTCGAGCAGCTCCTGCTTGGTGCGGATGTGCCAGTACAGGGCGGGAGACTGCACGCCGAGCTCGGCCGCGAGCCTGCGCACCGTCAGGCCGTCGAGGCCCACCTCGTCCAGGAGCCGCAGGGCGGCCTCGATCATCACCTGCCTGGTCAGACCGGGCCTCTTGTCCGCGCGCACCGCATCAACTTAGCATTGCTAAATCCTCCTTAGCACTGCTAAGGCAGCCGGAACGACCGGGAGGCGCGATGCCCGCCACGTTGTTCACCACGATCTCGGCCGACGGAACCGATGTCCGCGCCTACGACGAGGGGCGCGGGCCGGTCCTGCTCATCGTCGGCCCCGGCATGGACGACGGGACGCGAACGAAGAAGCTCGCCGCGCTGCTGGCTCGGCGTTTCCGCGTGCTGCGCTTGCAGCGCCGCCGGTACCGCCTGGACCTCAAGACCGGCGGCACGCCGTGCTCGGCCGCCCGGGAGGTCGACGACGTCCTCGCGCTCGCGCGGGCCGTCGGCGGACCCGCGTTCCTGTACGGCCACTCGTCCGGCGGCGTGATCGCCCTCGAAGCGTTGGCGGCCTCGCCGTCCTCTTTCGCGGGGGCGGTCATCTTCGAGCCCGCCGCCGTGACCGGCCCGCCGCTGGGGGGCGAGGAAGGCGCGGTCGTCAGGCGCGCCCGAGCGGCGATCGCCGCAGGCCGCCCCGGCAGGGCGCTGACGATCTTCATGCGCGAGGTCGTCGGACTACCGGCCTGGCAGGCCGCGTCGGCGGGCGCGCTCACCGGGCTCATCCCGCGCTACCGCAGGCTGGTCGGCCGCCAGATCGACGACCTGGAGGCGATGAACGAACTCGGCGTACGTCTCGACGCCTACGCCCGCATCGACGTCCCGGTCCTCCTGCTCGGCGGCGACCGCAGCCCGGCGCACCTCGCCGAACGGCTCGACGCCATCGAACACGTGCTGCCCCACGGCCACCGGGTCGTGATGCCCAAACGCGACCACAGCGCCGACCTCAAAGCCCCCCGACAGGTCGCCCACATCATCGGAACGCTCGCCGACAGCACGAACAAACGTCCGTGACACCGGCGGCCCATTGAGGCCCGCCGATCATGACGACCGTTCGCCCTAGGACGCCCCAGCACGTCGGGCACTGCCGCACCAAAGCCGAGCAGCGGAAACGCGGCGTCACGCCTCCGAACGGCCCGCCCTGATCGCGTCGAACAGCTCACGAGCGGCGACCGGAGCAAGCGCGAAACGCGGCCCGTCCGGGTCCTTGGAGTCCCGCACCCCGATGTTGCGTGAGAGCTGTGCAACCTCCACGCAGTTGGTGTTGTCTGAGGTGGCACTACGGCTCGACTTTCGCCACTCCGTCATGTGTACGTCTCCAAAGCTGCTTCGATCATCGCCCGCGAAGGTCCGACCGGGGCGGCGATATGGCCTATACGGTCGTACCTTACTTGGAAGTCTTCTACTTCCTTCGGGTCGATGACGAGTCCGCCACCGTGGGGCGCGTCAGCGTAAGCAAGCTCCCTCGCGTCTACGGTCAGTAGCTCCAGCGAACCGTCATAGCCGACGTGCACGCCCGCTTCCCGCTCCACAACACGCACGTTGACGTGGGAAAGCCTGCCGACGTCCAGCAGGCGCGTGAGTTGTTCCCTCATCACTTCGGGAGAACCGACGGGCTGCATGAGTACAACCCAATTCAGGTACACGGAGATTTCCGCAGGATTCTCCTTGTCGAAGACGGCCGCCTGCCGAGCAAGCCGGGTTTCCACTGCTTTGTCGAGATCCCTCACAAGCCCCACGGAGAAGACGGTACGGGCGTAGGCAGGCGTCTGGAGGAGGCCTGGAACGAGCCCGATCTCCCACATGCGTATCCGCGTTGCACGCGCCTCCTGCTCAGCAAGGTCGCCCAGTCTCCACTCGTCGTCCTTCCGTTCTTTGGCGAACCTGACGAGGCGCGTGAACAGGAAGTTCAGGTCCCACGCACGATCAATGATCTCCGCGTGTTCGAGCTGCATGGGGATCTTGCCGGACTCGATGCGTGAAACAATTGAACGATCACGCCCAATCATGCGCGCGAGCTGTGCTCCTGAGACTCTTCGCATGGTTCGCTGCCTGCGCAGCTCAACCGCGATGAAGTCCCACATCGAGCGTTCGGGGTCCAGCAACTCCTGGCTGTTCACAACTCGCGCTCCGCCTGTTGCATTTGGTGCATGAACGTAGCGAGGTTAACGCGGTTAGGCACAGGCTGTAAGCGTTTCTGTCGAACTCCGATTCCGGGGGTGACGAGGTGCTTTCTCGATCGTCATGGTGGCGCGGGCGGCCGCGCGGGCGTCATGCGGACGGCGGCTCTCCTGAGCGCGCTGCGGGTGGTTCCGTAAGCGATGGCGTGTCTCGGCGGGGTCGCCGGGAGGCTGGCGTTCCGCTGTGCGAGGACGGGACGGGCCGCGTCAATCCGCGGCGGGAGGTGCTGGACGTGCTTGTCGCTGGGGTGCGGCGGGCCGGTGACCTTCGGGGGGTGCTGGTGTGGGACTCCGGGGCGGCCCCGCGTGTCGTCGTCTCGTTCGTTCACCGCTCCGACAGCGCCGCCGTGTCGGTGGTGGCGGACTACCGGGACGGGCGCTGGTGGTACGTCTGGGCTCCGCACGGCGGGGCGATCGTTCCCGTGAACGCCACCGACGCCGTTCCGTCAACGCTCAGCGCATGCCGCGCGGCGCTGTGGGAGCTCGTTCCATGACGGCGGACGCGCACGCGGCGGCGGTGCGGCTCGCGGGTCTGGTCTCCCTCGCGCAGGAAGACCTGCTCACGGCGGCGGCGCTGGCGGAGGTGACGGCGCGTGCGGCGGAGCGGGGCGAGCTTCGTCGCGTGCCGTGCGAGGGCTGCGACCGGGATTTCCTGTTCCGATGGGCTGACATGGTGTGCGGGGACGCGCTGCGGGCCGCCCGGGTCCCTCCGCGCATGATCGCGGAGGTCGAGAAACACATGGAACGGGTGCTCACCCGCTGCTGGGACGAGCGCGTTCCCCGTGAGGCCGACTCGGCGCGGGTCGCGGAGCTTGAGGCGACGTTCAAACGGCTGCTGGACGAGCGCGGCGTTCTCGTCCGGGACCGCGAGATCTTCCAGCGTGAGGCCAGGGCCGCTCAGGAACGCGCCGCCAACGCCGTCCGCCTCGTCTTCGACGCGTTCGACCGCGCGATGTGCGTTCACGGGTTCCTGGCGTCCACCCGACGGCAGGTCTCCGCGCTCGCGGGTGAAGAGCTGACGCGGGCGGGCGAGGTGTTCCGTGCCCAGGAGGTCCAGGGCGACGGGCCGGGGGCCACGCCGGGCTGATGGAGCGGCGTGAACCCCGGCCCGTCTGGGTCGGATGGCTAGATGAAGATGCTGAGCGTTCCCGCGGCGGCGAAGCCGACGATCGACAGGATCGTCTCCAGGACGGTCCAGGTCTTCAGGGTGTCGCGGACGCTCATGTTGAAGTAGCGGGACACGATCCAGAAGCCGCCGTCGTTGACGTGCGAGGCGATGATCGAGCCCGCGGAGATGGCGACGGCGATCAGGGCGATGTGGGCCTGGGAGTGGTCCTGGCCCTGGAGCAGGGGCGCGACGATGCCGCCGGTGGTGACGATCGCGACGGTCGCCGAGCCCTGGGCGAGGCGGAGGCCGCAGCTGATCAGGTAGGCGAGGACGATGACCGGCAGGCCCGCGTCGGAGAGGGTCCCGGCCAGGGCCTTGCCGACGCCGGTGGCGGAGATGACCGCGCCGAAGAACGCGCCCGCGCCGACCACCAGCAGGATCATGCCGACCGGCCGCAGCGACTTGGTGGCGAGGTCGGACAGCTCGGCGGCGGGCACGCCGCGGCGGATGCCGAGCAGGTAGAACGCCAGCAGCACCGCGATCGTCAGCGCGACGGCCGGGTTGCCGAGGAAGGTGAGGACGGGCAGCGCGGCGCTGCCCTTCCACCAGACGGTGCCGAAGGTGGCCAGCAGGATCAGGACGAGCGGGACGGCGATGATGAGCAGGACGAGGGTGAGCGACGGGTCGGGACGCTCGGGGGTCCGCTCGCCGTTCTCGGCGCGCTCGCGCTCGGCGACGATGTAGTCCTCGGGGACGCCGACGTTGACGCGCTTGCCGATCCACGCGCCCCAGGCGACGCCCGCGACCAGGAACGCCGGGATGCCGCAGACCAGCCCCATGATGATCAGCCAGCCGAGGGAGACCTGGAGCAGTCCGGCGGCGGCGACCGGGCCGGGGTGCGGCGGCAGGAACGCGTGCGTCATCGACAGGCCCGCCAGCAGCGGCATCGCGTACAGCACGAGGGAGCGCCCGCCGCGCCGGGCGGTGATGTAGACCAGCGGCGCCAGCACGAAGATGCCGATGTCGAAGAAGACGGGGATGCCGAAGATGAGGCCCGCCAGGCCCATCGCGAACGGCGCGCCGCGCTCCCCGAAGATCCCCAGCAGGCGGCGGGTGAGGACGTCGGCCCCGCCGGACGCCTCCAGGATCGCGCCGAGGATCGTGCCGAGCCCGATGATCGGGGCGATGTGGCCGAGGATGCCGCCGAACCCGGTCTCCAGGATCGAGTTCTTGGCGCTGAGGGCGGTGCCGACGATCTGGTTGACGCTGAGCCCGGCGGCGAGGGCCAGCAGCAGCCCGGAGACCAGCAGGGAGATGAACGGTTCCAGCTTGACCTTGATGATGAGGAACAACAGCACCGCGATGGCGGCGGCGCAGAGCACCAGCAGCCCGCCCGTCTCGTGCTGCAACCAGTTGATCATGGGCGTCCTTCGGGGGTGGGGTTTCAGCGGGTGGTGCCGTCCGCGGCGCGGCGCAGCGCGCGGCCGGGGAGCGCTCCGGTGTGCCGTCCGTCCGCGATGACGGCGGTGCCGCCCACGAACACGTGCGGGATGCCGTCGGGGGTGCGGCGCGGGTCGTCGAACGTCGCGGTGTCGCGGACGCCCGCCGGGTCGAACAGGACCAGGTCGGCGTGGTACCCGGGCCGGACCAGGCCGCGGTCGCGCAGCCTCAGGCGGCGCGCGGGGCGGCCGGTGAGGTGCGCGACGCACTCCTCCAGGGACAGGACGCCCAGGTCGCGGGTGTAGTGGCCGAGGTAGCGCGGGAACGTCCCGAACGCGCGCGGGTGCGGCTTGGCGGGGGCGAGCAGGCCGTCGCTGCCGCCGGTGTGCGCCGGATGCCGCATGATCGCCTGGACGTTCTCCTCGTGCCCGACGTGCTGGAGGATCGTGGTGGCCAGGGCGTCGGCGACGAGGCGGTCGCAGTAGACGTCGAACGGCGGGCGGCCCGACGCGGCGGCCAGCTCGGCGATCGTGCGGCCGACGACGGCGGGGTCCGGGGAGCCCGCGATCTCGATGGTCTCCCATTCGGCGGGGACGCCGTGGCAGCCGTCGGAGCCCTCGACCTCCATGACGTGGCGGATGCGTGCGCGGGCCGACGGATCGGCGAGGCGGCGCAGGGTCGCGGCGGGGCCGCCCTCGGACGCCCAGCTCGGCAGCAGCGCGGCGAGCGTCGTCGCGCCCGGCAGGTAGGGGTAGGTGTCGAGGGTGATGTCGCAGCCCTCGTCGAGGGCCCGGTCGAGGAGGGCGAGGAGCTCGGGGGCGCGGCCCCTGTTGACGCCGAAGTTCATGGTGGCGTGGGCCAGGTGGAGGGGGCAGCCGGAGCGCCGGGACACCTCGACCATCTCGGCGTAGGCGTCCAGCGCCCCGGCCCCGTAGGAGCGGTGGTGGGGGGCGTAGAAGCCGCCGAGGGAGGCGACGACGCGGCACAGCTCGACCAGTTCGGCGTCGTCCGCGTACATGCCGGGGACGTAGGTGAGGCCGCTGGACATGCCGACCGCGCCCTCGCGCATGCCGGTGGCGACCAGGTCGCGCTGGCGGTCCAGCTCGGCCTCGGTGGGCGGGCGGTCCTCCCAGCCCATGGCGAGCATGCGGACGGTGCCCTGCGGGACGAGGTAGCAGGCGTTGACGGCGATGCCCTCGTCGAGGCGGTCGAGGTACTCGCCGACGCCGCGCCAGTTCCAGTCGAAGCCAGGCGGGTCGCCGTTCCAGCCCGCGATGGTCTGGCGGACGGCGGCGAGGGTGTCGTCGTCGACGGGCGCGTAGGACAGGCCGTCCTGCCCGATGACCTCGCAGGTGACGCCCTGGGCGACCTTGGCGAGGTGGTCGGGCTCGGCCAGCAGCGCCAGGTCGGAGTGGGCGTGCATGTCGACGAAGCCGGGGGCGAGGGCGAGGCCGGCGGCGTCGAGGACGCGGCGGCCGGACAGGCCGGGGCCGACCTCCGCGATCCGGCCGCCGGTGACGGCGACGTCGGCGACGTGCCCGGGGGCGCCGGTGCCGTCGAGGACGAGGGCGTTCCGGATCACCAGGTCGGTCATCAGAACCACGTCCTGACCAGGTCGACGACGACCGGTTCCGGGGAGTCGGCGTCGTCGAGGACCGGCAGCAGCGACCACTTGTCGAGCGCGGTGCAGGGGTGGGACAGGCCGAGGCGCAGCACGTCGCCGACCTCGACGCCCTCGCCTTCGAGGAAGGTGTGCTGGTCGTTCATCGCGGTCACGCGCAGGCCGTCCGGCAGGTCCCGGCCGCGGACCGCCTGCGGGACGGGCATGCCCTCGTCGAACGGCAGGTCGCGCTTGCCCGCGTCCAGCAGCGCCAGGCGCGGTTCGGGGCGGGAGACGACGCGGGCCCAGCCGTGCATGGCCGAGGCGAGCGCGACGCCCGCGCCCCGCCCGAGCGGGGAGATCCCCCGGTAGAAGCCGTCGTCGTGGATGACGTACGCGCCCGACCGCAGCACCACCCGGCCGCCGGTGTCCTTCAGGACGTGCACGACCTGGTCGAAGAAGGACGAGCCGCCCGCGGTGACGATCGGCTCGCCGGTGTCGTAGTCGAGCCGGGCGAACAGCGCGGCCAGCCGGTGCAGGTAGGCGTCCACGGTCTTCAGGGAGCCGGCGGTGGCGTCGTGGGCGAACGCGCCCTCGTAGCCCGCGACGCCGACCAGGTTGAGGGTCGGGGCCCTGCGGACGGCCTCGGCGACGGCCAGCGCCTCGTCCTCGGTGCGGGCCCCGGTGCGGCCGTGCTCGCCGCCGAGCTCGACGCAGACGTCCAGGACGCGCTGGGCGCGGGCGGTGCGCAGGGCCCGGTCCATCAGCTCGACGGTGCGGACCGAGTCCGCCCAGGACACGAACGTGAAGTCGGGGTCGTGGTCCAGTTCCCCGGCGATCCAGGCGAGTCCGGCCTCGTCGACGGCGGCGTTGGCGAGCATCAGCCGCCGGACGCCGAACGCGCGGGCGACGCGAAGCTGCGGCAGGTTCGCCAGGGTGATGCCCCAGGCCCCGGCGTCGAGCTGCCGCTTCCACAGCGCGGGGGCCATCGTGGTCTTGCCGTGCGGGGCGAGCAGGACGCCCGCCTGTTCCGCCCAGTCGGCCATGACGGTCAGGTTGTGGTGCAGCGCGCCCGCGTCGAGCGTCAGCAGCGGGGTGCCGAGGTCGGCGAGCGCGGGCCGCCGTTCCAGGTACTCGGCGACCGTCGCGCCGTGCCCGTTCGGCGGGATCGCCTTGAACCGCCAGTCGAGTGTCTCGCCGCGGAGCGCCTCGACCGCGTCGGCGTTGATACCCGTCACCACTCCACCTCCTTCGTTGCACACACTGCAACGCTCATTGCGCTATGCGCTTAGGTGGTTGTAACATCTCGCTTACCCGCCGGTCAATGGGCGGAAGCGTTCCCGGCGGGAGGGGTCGTGAACATGGAAGGCACGCCACGGGCGGTCTGCGTGGGCGAGACGATGGCCGCGCTGCTGCCCGACCGGCCCGGCCCGCTGGAGGACGTGCCGGGGTTCCGGTCGTCGGTCGGCGGCGCGGAGGCGAACGTGGCGCGCGGGCTGGCGGCGCTCGGCGTCCCGGCGGCGTGGCTGGGACGCGTCGGCGACGACGGCTTCGGGCGGCGGATCGTCCGGGAGCTGGCCGCCGGCGGCGTCGACACCTCGCACGTGGTCGTGGACCCGCAGCGGCCGACGGGACTGTACGTGAAGGAGACCGGGCCGGACGGCAGCGTCCTGCACTACTACCGCGACGGCTCGGCCGGGTCGGCGCTCGACCCCGGGATGCTGGAGTCCGCGGCGCTGCGGGACGCGTCCCTGGTCCACCTGTCGGGGATCACCCCGGCGCTGTCGGACGACGCGATGGCGTTCGTGACCGAGCTGGTGCGGCGGCCCCGGACCGGGCTGCTGAGCTTCGACCTCAACTGGCGCCCGGCGCTGTGGCGGGACCGCGACCCCGGCGTGCTGGGCGACCTGCTGAACGCGGCCGACCTCGTGCTGCTGGGCGCGGACGAGGCCGCCGAGGTGTTCGGCACCGGCGTCCCGCGCAAGCTGCGGGAGCTGCTGCCCGGACCGCGCGCGCTGGTGGTCAAGGACGCCGGGCACCAGGTCACCGTGGTGACCCCGGAGGGCGCGCACACCGAGCCCGCGCTGCGCGTGGAGATCGTCGACCACGTGGGGGCGGGGGACGCGTTCGCCGCTGGCTACCTGGCCGCTACGCTGCGCGGATACGACCAGCGGCGACGGCTGCGCCTGGGCCATCTGATGGCGGCCTCGACCCTGGCGGTCCCCGGCGACCACGGGGCGCCGCCGCCTCCCGGCCGCGTCGCCGCGCTGCTGGACGCCCCGCCCGCGGAGTGGGCGGCGACGGTGATCGGGGGGACGCCATGAGCCAGAGCCTGGCGCGCGGGCTCGGCATCCTGGCCGAGCTCGGCGAGGGGCCGCGGTCGCTGGACGAGCTGGCCGCCGCGCTCGGCGTGCACAAGACGACCGTGCTGCGGCTGCTGCGCACGCTGGAGTCCGAGCGCTTCGTGCGCCGCGACGACGCCCACCGCTTCCACCTCGGGTCGCGGCTGTTCGCGCTGTCGGGCGCGGCGCTGGACCAGCACGGGATCCGCGGCATCGCCGCCCCGCACCTGGCCCGGCTGAACGAGACGACCGGCCAGACCGTGCACCTCGGCGTGCTCGACGGCGGCGACGTCGTCTACCTGGACAAGTACGACTCGCGGCACTCGATCCGCATGTACTCGCGGATCGGCCTGGCGATGCCGCTGCACGCCACCGCCATCGCCAAGGTGCTGCTGGCGGACCTGCCGCCCGAACGCCGCCGGGCCATCGCCAGCGGGATCGACTACGTCCGCTTCACCGAGCACACGCTGGCCGCCCCGCAGGCCCTGCTGGCCGAACTGGACCGCGTCGCCGAGCAGGGGTACGCGATGGACGACGCCGAGCACGAGACGTTCATCCGCTGCGTCGCCGCGCCGGTCCGCGACGCCTCCGGCCGCGTGGTGGCGGCGGCGTCGATCTCGGTTCCGGACGTGGTGCTCAACCGCGAGCAGGTCCTTGGCCTGCTCCCCGAACTGCGGGCCACGACCCGCGCCATCTCCGCCGACTGCGGCCACATCCCCCGGGAGGACTCCGAATGAGCGACAAGACCCAGATCCGCACCGACGGCGCGCCCACCCCCGCCTGGGCGTTCTCGCAGGGCGTCCGCAAGGGCCCGCTGTTGCAGGTGTCCGGGCAGGGCCCGCAGGACCCGGCGACCGGCGAGTTCCTGTACCCCGGCGACGTGAAGGCGCAGACCACCCGCACCCTCGCCAACGTCAAGGCGGTGGTGCTGGCGGGCGGCGCGTCCTTCGAGGACGTGCTGATGCTGCGGGTGTACCTCACCAAGCGGGAGGACTTCCCGGCGATGAACGAGGCGTACGAGGAGTTCGTGAAGGAGAACTGCCCGAGCGGCGTGTTCCCGAGCCGCACCACGGTCTTCGTGGAGCTGCCGCACGAGTCGATGCTCGTCGAGATCGACGCGCTGGCCGCCGTCGGCTGACCCCCGCCGGGTCCGGGGCGCGCGTCCCGGACCCGGGCCGGTCAGGCCTCCAGGGACTCGTGGGCCTTGACGAAGTCCGCGAAGGAGATCCGGCCGTCGCCGTCGGTGTCGGCCCGCGCGATGCGCTCGTCCAGCTGGGCCAGGGTCAGCTCCCTGCCCTGGATGAGGAGGTGGCGACGCAGCTCGTCACGGCTGATGTAGCCGTCGCGGTTGAGGTCGCGCTCGTCGAACGCCTCGCGAAGTTCCGCTTCGGTGAGGGCGCTGTCCTGGCTCATGGGCAGGGGGTTCCTTCGCTTCGCCTGTTGACGGACCGTTGACGATCGCAGCCTAAGGGGTCCGGCGGTCGGTCAGCCTGCCGGTGGCGACCAGCCACAGCGTGAGCAGCGCGGCGATCGGCTCGGCCACCAGCAGGCCGATCAGGACGAGCAGCTGGGTCGCGCCCGCCTGGAGGGGGTCCGCGCCGCCCAGCAGCACCCCCACGAACGCGCCCGGCAGCGTCACCAGGCCGACCGTCCGCGTCTGGTCCAGGGCCGGGATCAGCGCCAGCCGCGCCGAGTCGCGGCACACCTCCAGCGCCGCGTCGCGCGGCGGCAGCCCGAGCGCCAGGCCGCCCTCGTACTCCCCCCTGCGCTTGCGCAGCTCGTCCAGGCCGTGGCGGCCGGTCAGCGCCGTCGCGGTCATCGCGCCGCCGATCAGGATGCCCGCCAGCGGCAGGATCGCGACCGGCCGCGGCGGCACCAGCGTCGAGACCAGCAGCAGCGCCAGGACCGGGGCCGCGCCGGCGGCGATCGGGACCGCCGTCCACGGGGTCGCGCGGGACGTCCCGGTGACGCGCCGGGCGGAGGTCGCGGCGGCGACCGTCACCATCCCGACGACGAACAGCGCCGTCCAGCCCGCGTGCCGCAGCACCGCCGCGATCAGCAGCGAGACCACCGCGAGCTGCGCCGTGGCGCGCGCCGAGGCGACGGCGATCTCGCGGGACAGCCGCAGCCCGCCGAGCCGCACCAGGACGGCTCCCGCCGCCGTCAGCAGGACCAACACCACCGCCAGCGGGGGCCCGATGGCCGGTGCCGCATTCATGAGACTCCCTTTGATACCAAGATCGCCTGATTTGGACCTCTATAAAAGCCGTAGATCCCCTGAAAGACCGCTAACGTGTCCCCTGTGGCGGAAGCGGAACTGGAGGCGCGCGGGCCGTCCCGCCGCACAGCGTTGTGGTTGATGGGTGCCGCCGGGCTGGTCGCGCTGGGCGCGGACGGCGCACGGCACTCGTCGTCGGCGGCGGTGCGGACACCGCCGAACCCCGGCACCCCCGGCGCGGCGCCGGTCCCGACCCCGACACCGACGCCGAAACCCGTGCCCAAGCCCCGGCCGTCGCCCTGGACGACCGAGAAGCTGACGGCGACGAAGACCCCGATCCGCAACCTGACGGAGCTGGTCCCCCCGCCGCCGCCCAGGACGATCGCGCTGACCATCGACGACGGGCCGCACCCGCTGTGGACGCCGCGGGTGCTGGACATCCTGGAAGAGCACGACGTCAAGGCCACGTTCTTCATCATCGGCCAGCAGGTCGACGAGTTCCCCAGGATCGCGCGGCGTATCGCCGACCACGGCCACCAGGTGTGCAACCACACCATGACCCACCCGATCCTGTCGGGCGTGTCGGCCAGGGTGGTGAAGAAGGAGATCGTCCAGGCGCACCACAAGATCGCCGACGTGACGGGGGTCGTGCCGACGTTCTTCCGCGCGCCCGGCGGCGGCTGGTCCAAGCGCGTCTACGAGACGATCGCCGAGCACGGGATGCTGCCGATCGACTGGGCCGTCGACCCGCGCGACTGGGAGCGGCCGGGCGTCGGGGCCATCCGCCGCACGCTCGTCGGCAGCCAGGCGGGCAACATCCTGCTGTGCCACGACGGGGGCGGGGAACGCTCCCAGACGCTCGCCGCGCTGGACCAGGCCATCCCCCGCCTGAAGCGCAAGGGCCTGGTCTTCACCGCGCTCTAGGGGCGCACGCCCGCGAACAGGTCGTCCTCCGGGAGGGACGTGGGGACCGCGGTGCGGGCCAGGTGGTAGTCCTCGGTCGGCCAGACCTCGCGTTCCACGTCGCGGGGGTGCGTCATGAACCCGGCGTCCGGATCGACCTGGGTGGCGTGCGCGAGCAGTGCCCGGTCGCGGACCTCGAAGTACCCGGCGCACGGGACGCGGGTCGTGACCTCCGGGGCGGGCGCCGTGTCGGGCCACCCGGCCAGCAGGGGCCCATCCGCGAGTCGATGCCGCGCTCGGTCATCGCGTCGTGCATCGCCTGGAACCACGCGCGGGACAGCGCCGCCTGGTAGTAGAGCTTGAGCGGCCGCCAGGGCCCGCCCGTTCCGGGGTAGCGGGCGGGGTCGGGGGCCGCGCCGAACGCCTCCACCGTCACCTCGTGCGTCCGGACGTGGTCGGGGTGCGGGTAGCCGCCGGTCTCGTCGTAGGTGACGACGGCGTGCGGGCGGAACCCGCGGATCAGCGCGACCAGCGGGCGGGCGGCCTCGCCGAGGGGCCGGGCCGCGAAGCAGCCGTCCGGGAGCGGCTCGCCGGGGCCCGGCAGGCCGGAGTCGGTGAAGCCGAGGAAGCGCTGCCGGACGCCGAGGATCGCGCGGGCCGCCTCCATCTCCGCGCGGCGGACGGCGGCCAGGTTCGCGCGGACTCCCGGCCGGTCCATGGCGGGGTTGAGGATGCCGCCGCGCTCGCCGCCGGTGCAGGTCGCGACCATGACGTCCACGCCCTCGGCGGCGTACCGGGCGAGCGTCGCCGCGCCCTTGCTGGTCTCGTCGTCGGGGTGGGCGTGCACGCTGAGCAGGCGCGGCTTCATGGCTTTCCCTTCGGGTAGAGGAACGCGGGGAGCAGGGTGAGCGCGGACAGCCCGGCGGCCCACCAGAAGGCACCGGCGAACGCGGCCGGGGCGGGCCCGGCGTTCAGGCGCTCCTGGAGGACGACCGCCAGGACGGCCGTGCCGAGGGAGCCGCCGACGCGGTTGAGGGCGTTGACCGCGCCCGCCGCGCGCGGGACCAGGGCGCGGTCGACGGACGCGTAGACCGCGGCCATGCCGGGCACGGTCGCGACGCCGAGCCCGGCGCCCCGCACGACCAGCGCGCGCGGCCCGGTCCGGTCGGCGAGCCGTCCCGCGACGAGCGTGGCGACGGCCGTGCCGAGCGCCTGCGGGACGAGCAGCAGCCCGGCGTCGAACGCGTCCGCGTGGTGAACGTGCTGGTAGTAGAGCGGAAGCAGCAGCATGGAGCTGTAGAGCGTCGCGCCCTGGAGGAACGAGTTGGCGGTCGCGACCGCGAACCCGCGCCGCGCGAACAGCCGCAGGTCGATCAGCGGCGTCGCGGTGCGCGACGCGTGCGCCGCGTACCCGGCGAGCAGCGCGGCCCCGGCCGCCAGCGCGGCGGTCACGCGTCCGCCGAACCCCGCCGTCCCGACCTCGGAGAAGCCGTAGACGAGCGCGGCCAGCCCCGGCGACAGCAGCGCCAGCCCCCGCGCGTCGAGACGGGCGCCGGTCCCGGCGCGGTCGTCGCGGGGCAGGTGGCGGACGGCCAGCAGCAGCGTGGCCACGCCGATCGGGACGTTCACCAGGAACATCCAGCGCCAGTCGAGGTGCTCCACCAGCACGCCGCCGGCGACGGGCCCCAGCACGGGCGCGAACGTGATCGGCAGCAGCGTGACGGCGATGGTCCGGCCGAGGCGTTCCGGCCCGGCGGCCCGGACCAGGATCGACTGCCCGAGCGGCTGGATCAGCCCGCCGCCGAGCCCCTGGAGCACCCGGAACGCGACCAGGCCCTCCACCGACCAGGCCAGCCCGCACAGCGCCGACCCGGTGACGAACAGCGCGACCGAGGCGATCCAGGCGCGGCGCGCGCCGAAGCGTTCGGCGGCCCAGCCGGACAGCGGCATCACGACGGCGATGGCGAGGAGGTATCCGGCGGACGCCCACCGGACCCCGGCGAGCGGGGCGTCCAGGTCGCGGGCGATCGCGCCGGTCCCCACCCCGACGATCGTGGTGTCGAGCAGCGCCAGCACCGGCCCCAGGACCAGCACGAACGCCGCCCGCAGCAGGGGCGCGTCCAGCTTCGCGGTGACGGTCACCCGACCTCCTTTCTTAGGTCGAGCCCAAACTTATGAACGCTTAAAATAGTGTGTCAGACATAAATTTATCCTTGACCTACGTAAGAGCGCGCGACCGCCCGCGCCGTCCGCCGTCACGACTCCGTAAGCACTTCTCGCAGCTGGGGCGGGTTCGGGCTGGTGGACTGGCGGTAGTCGGCCGGATCTGAGGAGGACGTGATGGGCAGGTTGCTGCGCAGGACCTGGGTACGGGTCGGACTGGTGGCGTTCGTGCTGGCCGGAGGCGTGGGGCTGTATCTCACGCAGCCGTGGCGGCTGTTCTTCGACCGGACCGTGCACGAGAGCGCGCCCGCCGCCGTCGCGACCGCGAGCGGCGCGCCCCAGGTGGTGGCGAGCGGGACGTTCGTCTCCCACGAGCACGCCACCAGGGGCCGGGCCAGCGTCGTGCGGCTGCCGGACGGCGGGCGCGTGCTGCGGATCGAGGGGCTGGACACCTCCGACGGGCCCGACCTGCGCGTGTGGCTGTCGGACCAGCCGGTCAGGGAGGGGCGCGCCGGGTGGTTCGCGTTCGGCGAGGGCAGGCACGTCGAGCTCGGCAAGCTCAAGGGCAACAAGGGCGACCAGAACTACACCGTCCCCGCCGACGCCGACCTGGCGAGGCTGACCAGCGTGAGCATCTGGTGCAAGCGGTTCGGCGTGTCGTTCGGCGCGGCCGCCCTGCGCGCCTAGGGCCTGTTTCAAAGTGGGCCTCAGCCGCGCACGCGAGCGCGTTACCTGACCTGCGGGCCCGACGCCGAAGGCGAGGGCCCGCAGGTCAGATCGCGAAGCGATGTCGCGCTCGCCAAGCCCTGGTGAGGTGCGAGCCCCCAGGGCGAGCGCCGTGGGCCAGGGCTTTGAAACACGGCCTAGGAGCGGCGGGGGACGGCCCGCACCCCGGAGGCCGCGCCCCCGTCACCGGGCCGACACCGGCCCGACCAGGCAAGTCAACTTCCGATCGGACATACTTTTCACAAAGGGTCAAGCCATTCCTTGAATGCTCAACATAACTCGTCGTGAAAAGTGTTCACTTCGGGGTTGTGGGGCGTCTTAGGGTCTCCTAAAGTCGAGGACGCGGAAACACCCCCGCACCGAAACCCGGGCGGGAATGGGAACGCGTTCTCCATACGCGGGGGCAGGCCGTCGCACCTCGGCGGCCACCCCGCGCCGAAAGCCGCTGCACCGCGGCAGGCGAAAACAGGAGGTCAAAATGCACGTGTCACGCGCCGTTCGGTGGGCCGTCGCGGCCGCCGCGCTCGTCCCCCTCACCGCCGTCCCGGCCGCCGCCGATCCGCGGCCGACCGGGCCGGAAGGGGCCTACCTGCTCATGGTCGTCCCGGTCGGCGAACCGGCCCCCGAACGCTCCGCCTCCCTGTGGTGCGGGCCCGACGGGGGCGCGCACCCGGCCGCGACGAACGCCTGTGACCAGCTCAGAAAGGTCTCCGGCCGGATCGGCGCCCTCGCCGAGCAGCCCGGCCCCTGCACGCTGGAGTACCGGCCGGTCCGGGTCACCGCCGACGGCCACTGGCGCGGCGCGCCCCGCCACTTCGACCGGGTCTACCCCAACCGGTGCGCCGCCGTGCGCGGCACCGGGGGCGCGCTGTTCGCGTTCTGACGACCGCGTCCGGCCGTTTCCCCGCCCGGCCGCACGTCGCCGCTGCACAATGCGCGACGGCGGCCGATGAAATCGCTTTCCAATTTCCCAAGCGGCCGACGCATGCCCAAAAACACCCCGCAAAAGGAAGACGAATTTCGGCATGCATCTCAGCAGCACGATAGTCGCGAGTTTCGTCGCGGCCGTCTCCACGACCGGAGCGACCGTTACGGGAACCATCCCGACAATGGTCGTCTACGAGAAGACCGGCGGTTTCGCCGGGGTGAGCGACCGGGTCACCGTGGACCACACGGGCACGGTCGTCACGCGCGACGGGACGTTCGAGCTCGCCCCGGTCGAGGTCGGCGAGCTGCGGCGGGCGCTCGACCGCATCACCACGACCGCCTCGTCCGCCCAGGGATGCGACATCCCCGACCATTTCTCCTACACGCTCTCCTATGACGGATGGCGTGCGACGCGCTGCCACCGGGTGCCGCCGGACTGGATGCCCGCGGTGATGCGGCTCGCCGCGCTGGCCGAGCGGCCGGGCTGACCGACCGCGCGCCGGGGGTGTGCCCAGGTACACCCCCGGCCGCGTTCCAGGCCCCGTGCGCGCGTCCGGTCCGCCCGCGAGACTGGACCTCGTCGGTCGGGCGAGGTGCGGAGAAGACGGTGAACGGTGAAGTCGCGGACAAGGGCACCTGGTGGCGGGAGCACGCCAGGGCGCCATGGCGGGGGTTCCAGATCGGGCTGCTGGCGACGCCCACGATCCTGCTGCTGAGCGCGCTGTCGCTCTCCCTGTCGCTCGTCGGCGTCGGGCTCGGCATCCTGCTGGTCCCGGTGGTGGTCGGGGCGGTGCGCGGGCTGCTCGACACCTACCGCGACCTGGCCTTCCGGTGGGCCGGGCAGCGCGTCGAGCGTCCCTACCTGCCCGCGCCCGACGGCGCGGAGGGACGGTGGAACCGGTTCGCGCGGCTGATGGCCGACCCCGCCACCTGGCGCGACCTCGTGTGGATGCTCGGCGAGCCCGTCGTGGCGCTGTTCACCGCCCAGCTCCCGGCGCTGCTCATCCTGTACGGGCTGTGGGGCTGGATCCTCGCGAACGGGCTCGCCCAGGAGCTCGTGCAGCACGGTTTCAACGAGTGGTACACGTTCATCCACATCGAGTCCGGTTACGGCAGCCCCTTCCAGGTGGTCCAGACGCTCGCGGTGGCGACGGCGTTCCTCGTGGCCGGGTTCCTGTCGGGGCCGTCCCTGCTGCGCGCCCACGGGCGGTGGGTCGCCACGCTGCTCGGCCCCACCGAGCGGTCGCGGCTGGCGCTGCGCGTCGCGCACCTGACCGAGACCCGCGCCGAGGCGGTGGACGCCTCGGCCGCCGAGCTGCGCCGCATCGAACGCGACCTGCACGACGGCGCGCAGGCCCGGCTGGTCGCGATGGGCATGAGCCTCGGCGCGATCGAGCACCTGCTGGAGAAGGACCCGGCCCGGGCCCGCGCCCTGCTCGCCCAGACCCGCGAGTCGTCGGCGCGGGCACTGAGCGAGCTGCGCGACCTGGTGCGCGGCATCCACCCGCCGGTGCTGGCCGACCGGGGCCTCGGCGACGCGGTCCGGGCGCTCGCGCTGGACCACCCGCTGGACGTCGAGGTGTCGGCCGACCTGCCCGGACGGCTGCCCGCCCCGGTCGAGTCGGCCGCCTACTTCGCCGTCGCGGAGCTGCTCACCAACGCCGCCAAGCACTCCGGCGCCCGCCGCGTCTGGATCGACCTGCGGCACGCCGGCGGGACGCTGCGGGCCACCGTGACCGACGACGGGCACGGCGGCGCGGCGCCCGAAGGCGGCACCGGGCTGCGCGGCGTCGAACGCCGCATCGCTACATTCGACGGCGTGCTCGCCCTCACCTCCCCCATCGGCGGGCCGACCGTCGTCACCCTGGAGCTGCCGTGCGCGTCGTCCTCGCCGAAGACCTAGCACTGCTGCGCGAGGGCCTGGTCAGCCTGCTGGAGTCGCACGACTTCACGATCGCCGCCGCCGTCGACAACGGCCCGTCCCTGCTGCGGGCGCTGGTCGAGCACCGCCCGGACGTGGCGGTGGTCGACGTGCGGCTGCCGCCGTCGTTCACCGACGAGGGGTTGCAGGCCGCGCTGGAGGCGCGCCGCCGCGTCCCGGGCCTGCCGGTGCTGGTGCTGTCGCAGTACGTCGAGCAGCTCTACGCCCGCGAGCTGCTGGCCGACGGCACCGGCGGCGTCGGCTACCTGCTGAAGGACCGGGTCTTCGACGCCGCGCAGTTCGTGGACGCGGTCCGGCGGGTGGCGGCGGGCGGCACCGCCATGGACCCCGAGGTGATCTCGCGGCTGGTGGCGCGGGGCGTCCGCGACGACCCGCTCGGCCGCCTCACCCCGCGCGAGACCGAGGTGCTGGAGCTGATGGCGCAGGGCCGGTCCAACGCCGCCATCGCCCAGCAGCTCGTCGTCACCGAACGCGCCGTCACCAAGCACACCGCGAACATCTTCGCCAAGCTGGGCCTGGCGGTCTCCGACGACGACAACCGCCGCGTCCTGGCGGTGCTGGCCCACCTCAACGCCCGCTGAGCCCCCAGAACGGGCCCGACAGCCCGACCTCGCGGAAGTAGGCGGCGGCCGCGGCCGGCTCGCGGCGGATGTAGCCGGGGTCGAGACGCCCGTCGTACCAGTGCCGGGCCAGCCGCCACAGGGTCGGCAGGTCCATCACATGCCCCCGGTCGCCGCCGGTGCGGTCCAGCCAGGCCGTCACGCACGCCTCGCCGCAGAACAGGCGCTGGTTGCCGCAGGTGTGGACGACGTCGTCCCACATGCGCGCGACCGGGACGAGGAGGTGCGCGACCTGGTCGCCGGGCGGCGGCGCGTCGCGGGTGACGTTCCAGGCGTGCGGGGCGCCGCAGGCGGGGCAGCGGGTGGAGACCAGCACCCCGGGTTCGCCGGGCAGCAGGTGCGGGAGCGCGAACGAGTCCCACGCGCAGCCGCCCCACCACAGCGTGCGGGCTCCCATCACGGCGAAGCCGAGCGGGATCGTCGCGAACGGATGTGCCATGAGGACGTTGTCGTCGGCGTCGAGCACCAGATGGCGGGCGTCGTGCAGCGCGCGCAGGGCCGCGCGGGCGCCGGGGCCGAAGCGGGCCGTCAGCTCCTCCGGCGACGGCGCGCGGCCGGTGGTGGCCAGCGAACGGTAGACGAACAGGCGGAGGGCTTCGTGATCGCTGGTCACGCTCTTCTCACTTCTTCGGAGTTTCGGGCTATCGGGGCCGCCAGATGTTGAATTATCGTCACGGCGAGAGCCCGTTGGAGGGCGCTATGACGGTGATCCTCGTGGTGTTGTGCCTGGTGGTCGTCGGCCTGGAACTGTATCTGGGGTTCGGCGGGCGGTGGCGGACGGCGGACGCCCCGGACGAGGCGGCGCGGCTGGACGAGCGCGTCGACTCCCTGGTCGCGCAGATCAACGAGCGGATGGTCCCCGAGGTCAACCGGCGGCTGGCCGGGCACCGGGAGGCGATCGCGCGGCTGGAGGCCGAGCTCGCCGAGGTGCGGGCGCACCTGGCCGGGCGGCTCGCGCAGGCCGCCGCCGAGTCGCTCGGGGCCGACCCCGTGGACGTGGTGACGGGCACGGTGGCCGGGGGAGCCGAGGTCGAGCGCGCCTACCGGCGGTTCGCCGGAAACCTCGGGCTGCGCGTGGAACTGGCCGTTCCCGAGGACGGGCGGACGCGGTTCTTCCTGTCGGGACGCAGCCCGCGCGCGCTGGAACGCGACTTCTTCGAGCTGGTGCGCGCCCTGCGGAACGGGCCCGAAGCCGGACCCGACGCCGGACCCGACGCCGGGTGCGCGGACGCGCGGGCGCTGCTGGCGGCGCTGCGGACGGCGGAGTCGGGCGGCGCGCGGCTCGGCCCGCTGGTCCTCGTCCGGACGCCCGGATCGCTGGCGTGCGGGGTGCTCACGCTCGCCGAGCTGCGCCGGCACGGCGGCGACGAGCCCGGCCCGGAGCGGCTGCGCGGGCTCCCCGACGGCCGCTACTGCGAGGTCAGGGAGAGGTCCAGGTGAACGCCGGCCGGCGGCGCTCCAGGAACGCCGCCACCCCCTCCGGCAGGTCCGGGCCCGCCGCCATCTCCGCCACCCAGCGGGCCGCCTTCTCCTCCGCCGGGAGGCCCGCCGCCAGCGCGTCCACCAGCTCCTTCGTCGCCCGCTGAGTCAGCAGCGAACGCGTCGTGAGCGTCGCGGCGAACTCGGCGACCCGCGCGTGCAGGCGGCCGGCGGGCAGCAGCTCGTCGAGCAGGCCGATGCGCAGCGCGTGCGCGGCGTCGACCAGGTCGGCCGAGTACAGCAGGTACTTGGCGGCGGACGGGCCGACGAGCCGGACGATCCGGGCCGTCGCCGACAGCGGGTAGACGATCCCGAGCCGCGCCGGGGTGATCCCGAACCGGGCGTCGTCGGCGGCGAACCGCAGGTCGCAGGCGGCCGCGAGCTGGCAGCCGCCGCCCACGCAGAACCCCTCGACCGCCGCGATCGTCGGCTTGGGGAACGCGGCCAGGGCCTCCTCGGCGGCCGTGGACAGGTGCCCGTCGCCCGGCCGGTTGATGTCGGCGAGCTCGCCGATGTCGGCCCCGGCGCAGAAGTTGCCGCCCGCGCCGGTCAGCACCACGACCCGCACGGCCGGGTCGGCGGCGAACCCCGCCAGGATCTCCGGCAGCGCCCGCCACATGGCCGCGGTCATCGCGTTGCGCTTGGCGGGCCGGTCGATGGTGATCGTTCCGACCCCGTCGGCGACGGTCCGGCGCAGCTCGACGGTCATCTCTCCCCCTTCGACGGCCCCTCCGGCGGCCTGCCGGCGGCCCCTCCCACCGGGCGCCGCAATCGTACGGAGGGGCATTCCCCGGACGAATCGCCAGGGTGCGGGGAATGCTTTTCGGCGGTCGTGTGCTGTACTGTCGTGGTAGCGCCTTCGTTCTCCGTCGGGAGAGACGGCGAAGACGTGCATCTTTCCCCGCACGGGCCATCTGAGCGCCCGGTGATCCGCGTGTTCCCCATTCGTCCGCGCCCGAAGCGACCGACCGTCGTTCCGGGCCTCGCACCAAGGGAGCCGACGACAGCCCGGTGAACCGCGCTGCTTTCTTCTCATTCCCCTCGCGCACACGCCGTGAAGCCGTTCCGGCGTACGCCAGAAAGGACTCCCCTTGACCGCACCCACCGTCGAACGACCGGTCGCCTCCACCGGGCAGACCCTTCCCGCGCAGGTGCCCAGGCAGAACCGCACCGAGCGCCGCACGCGCAAGGCCGCCCCGGCCCAGCCGCCGGTCGACGAGGTCGTGCTCCCGTTCTCGGGGGTGCTGACCGTCCAGGACAAGCACGCGTTCGTGCGGACCCAGGGCTACCTGCCCGGCCCCGACGACGTGTACGTGTCCCTGTCGCAGGTGAAGAGCCACCACCTGCGCCCCGGCGACGTCGTCGCCGGAACCTACCGCGCGCCCCGCTCCGGACGGGAGAAGTTCGGCGCGCTGCAGTCCGTCGAGACCGTCAACGGCCTCCCGCCCGCGCAGGCCGCCGGCCGTCCCGAGTTCGGCAAGCTCACCCCGCTGTTCCCGGACGAGCGGCTGCGGCTGGACACCGGGCCGCTGGCCACCCGCGTGATCGACCTGGTCGCCCCGATCGGCAAGGGCCAGCGCGGGCTGATCGTGTCGCCGCCCAAGGTCGGCAAGACCATGGTGCTCCAGGCCCTGGCCAGCTCGATCTCCCTGAACAACCCCGAGGTCCACCTCATGGTCGTGCTCATCGACGAGCGGCCCGAGGAGGTCACCGACATGCAGCGGACCATCCGCGGCGAGGTGATCCACTCGACGTTCGACCGGCCCGCCGAGGAGCACACCCAGCTCGCCGAGCTGGCCGTCGAGCGCGCCAAGCGCCTGGTCGAGCAGGGCCACGACGTGGTCATGCTGCTGGACTCCATCACCCGGCTGGGCCGCGCCTACAACCTGGCCGCGCCGTCCAACAGCCGCATCCTGGCCGGCGGCGTCGCCACCACCGCGATCTACCCGCCCAAGAAGTTCTTCGGCGCCGCCCGCAACATCGAGAACGGCGGCTCCCTCACGATCCTCGCCACCGCGCTGGTGGACACCGGCTCCCGCATGGACGACGTGTTCTTCGAGGAGTTCAAGGGCACCGGCAACATGGAGCTCAAGCTCGACCGGGGCCTGGCCGACCGGCGTGTGTTCCCCGCCGTCGACATCGAGCAGTCCGGCACCCGCCGCGAGGAGCTCATGATGGCCCCCGAGGAGCTCGCCCTGAACTGGCGGCTGCGCCGCGCCCTGTCGGGCATGGAGCGGCAGCAGGCCGTGGAGCAGCTGCTGGAGCGGATGAAGGGCACCTCCTCCAACGCCGAGTTCCTGCTCAAGGTGCAGCAGACCGCCGCGACCGACTAGGACCGCCACCCCGCGGGGCGCGGACCAGGACAGGCGCGGACTAGGAGTCGTGCTCCGGCCGGAGCGTGCTGAGTACCCGGTCGTAGAGCCGCTGGCCCGGCGTCCACCGCTCGTCCGGCGCGTGGAAGGTGATCTCGTAGCCCGCGGTGCGGCTGCGCAGCCCGTGCGCGCCGTCGCGTTCGCCGCGCGGGCCGGTCCAGACGTACTCCCACTCCGCGGCGCCCGGGGCGAGATGCGGCGCGGCCTCCAGCCGCAGCCGGCGGTAGCCCGGATAGGTCCGGTCGCGCCCGGCCTCGCGCTCGGCGGCCTCCAGCCCGACCAGCGCGTCCCCCGTGACGCGGGCGATGCGCAGCTCCCGGGTGGAGTCCGGGTCGTCCCAGACGACGACGCCGCCGTGGTGCGAACGCCGCCAGTCCGCCGGGACGTCGACGCGGTACCCCGGCCCGTGATAGGTGACCGTCCGGTCCGTCGCGTCCGGCGCGGGCGTCAGCAGCAGCGCGTCGCTCTGCCCGACCGAGTTCCAGCGCGCCGACCACATGCCCAGCACGACCACCATCCCGGCGAGCGCGGCCACCCCCGTCACCGCGCCGGCCCGCGACGCCCGCGGGCGACGTCTCCGCAGCAGGCCCCGCCGCGCGTACGGGACCATCGCCCGCGACGCGAAGCGCGACGCTCCGGACCCCGCGATCCGCTCCAGGGTCGCGGCGAGGACGGCGGGATGCGGCCGTTCGGCGGGATCCTCGCGCAGCAGCGCCGTGATGACGGGGCCGAGCGCCCCGGCGCGGCGCGGCGGCCGGCAGTCCCCCAGCAGCACCGCCAGCATCGACGCGAGCGCGTGGCAGCGCAGGAAGGGCGGGACGCCCTCCACGGCCGCGTACAGCGTGGCGCCCAGCGACCACAGGTCGGAGGCGGGCACGCCGGGATGGCCGCGGACGCGTTCGGGCGGCAGGTACGCCGGGGACCCCTCGACGCCCGCGACGATCGTGTCGACGACCTCCCGGCCCCGGTGCAGGGGGACGGCCAGGCCGAAGTCGGTGAGCAGGACCCGGCCGTCGTCGCACAGCAGCACGTTGCTGGGCTTGACGTCGCGGTGCAGGATCCCGGCGGCGTGCGCGGCGCGCAGCACCGACAGCACGGCCGCGCCGATCTCGGCGGCGCGGGCGGGCGGGACGGGGCCGTCCTCGCTCAGCAGCCGGTGCAGCGAACGCGCCTTCAGGTACTCCATGACGACCCACGGGCGGCCGTCCTCCACCACCACGTCGTGGACGGCGACGACGCCGGGATGGCGCAGCGCGGCGGTCGCGCGGGCCTCGTCGATCAGGCGGCGGCACAGCATCCGGCGTTCGCGCGGGGTGAGGCTCGCGGGCAGCCGCACCTCCTTGATCGCCACCTCCCGGTCCAGCGTCTCGTCGTAGGCGTGCCACACCGTGCCCGTGCCGCCCCTGCCGACCGGCACGAGAAGGCGGTACCGCCGCGCGAGCGGCGCCCGCCGTTCGACCCTCATGGGGTGGTTATGCGGGGAAGCGGGTCAACTCATGTCCCGCCCGCCCCCATCATTTCTTGACCAGGAGGCAGCGCGACCGCCCGGAGGAGGCGCGGCGGCGCCGGCGCAGCGTCCAGCCGATCCAGCCGGCGCCGCCGGCCGGGATCTCGACCGCGTAGGTGTAGAACGAGTACAGGATCGTCGCGGCGGCGGCCGGGCCCGCCGGAACGCCGAAGTGCACCAGCAGCGCGGCGGTGCCGGTCTCGCTGATGCCCGCGCCGCTCGGGGTGACGACGGCGGTGGTGAGCATCCGGTTGATCGCGAACACGGCGACCACCTCGGCCGGCTCGACGTCCGCGCCGACCGCGACCAGGCAGGCGTGCAGCAGCACCGCCTGGAGCAGCAGGTAGGCGGCCATCCCGGCGGTCAGGCCGCGCCAGCCGGTCCGCAGCACCCCGATCGTCTTGCCGCGCACGTCCAGCAGCGCCCCGTCGGCGCGCAGCAGCAGGGCGCGGGGACGGCGCGGCAGCCGCAGCGCGACCCGGCGGACGCCCCGGTCCACGGCGCGGGCGGCCTTCTCCGAGCGCAGCGCGAGCGCCAGCAGCCCCACGATGCCGAGCAGCACGGCGGCGGCCAGCAGCGCCATCACGGCGGTGCGGCGGTCGGGGACCTCCCCGGCCACCAGCAGCGCGATGATGCCGACGGCCGGCAGCAGCAGCCGCGACAGGACGTTCCACACCCCGGTGACCAGGGTGGACACGGCGATGGCGGCGTTGCGGTGGCCCCAGCCGCGCGCCATCGCGAACGTGACCGCCACGCCGACCGCGCCGCCGAACGGCAGCAGGTTGCTGACCGCGCTGCCGACGGCGTTGAGCATGAACGCGTGCGGGTGCGTCAGGCCCGGCAGCGACGCGGTCAGCACGTAGGTGTAGGCCCACAGGCCCGCCAGCCACAGCGCGGTCAGGCCGATCAGCCATCCCAGGTCCAGCTCGCCCAGCTCCCGGAAGATCTGCTCCCAGTCCACGCCCACGACGTAGGGCATCGCGGCCAGCAGGGCCACCGCGCCGGCCAGGGACAGGGCCGACAGGGCGACGCGGGCGCTCCGGTTCAAGAACCCGCCGTATCGACGAGCGTCCCGCGGTCGCCGGGGCGCCCGGTGCCGGCGGGCCAGCGGTCGAGCGGGTGCGTCAGGGTCGTTCCGGGCGGCAGG
Organism: Actinomadura kijaniata; assembly: GCF_014138665.1. Taxonomy (NCBI): domain Bacteria; kingdom Bacillati; phylum Actinomycetota; class Actinomycetes; order Streptosporangiales; family Thermomonosporaceae; genus Actinomadura; species Actinomadura kijaniata. Next base: position 947,129 of record NZ_JACJIA010000002.1, on the reverse strand, counting down.
TCGCGCCGCACGTAGTACTCGGTCCCGAGGGCCCTGCGGAACAGCGGGCGCGGCAGGCGCAGCAGCGCCGCGAGGGTCCGGACCGAGTCGCCGCCGGTCGCCTGGGTGGCGTGCGCGGCCATGCTGGCGCGCTTGGCGTCGGCGAACCTCCCGACACGCACCCGGTGGGTGATCTCGTCGCGGCCCGCGTAGGCGGTCGCGAACCGCCCCAGGTCCAGGGTCCTCGGCGCGAGCCGCAGCCGCGCGATCGGGCGCAGCGCGCGCAGCAGCAGGTCGCGGTCCACGGTGGCCTCCAGCACGACGGGCGTCCCGGCCAGCCGCGCGGCCTCGGTGCCGACGCGGTGGACCTGGACGTGGTCGGGGTGGCCGTAGCCGCCGGCCGGGTCGTAGACGACGAGCAGGTCGGCCTCCTCCCGGCGCAGGAGCCCGGCCAGCCCGGCGGCGGCCTCGGCGACGTCGGCGGACGCGAACCCGCCGGGCGCGTCGCCGTCCAGCCCCGAGTCGGCGTGGCCGAGCACGACGACGCGGGCGACGCCGAGCACCGCGGCGGAGGCGTGCAGCTCGGCGGTGCGGACCTCGCCCAGCGGGCGGTCCCCCTCGGCGGCGAGCCCGCGCTCCCCGGCGGTCGCCACCACGAGCACCACCCGGTGGCCCTCCGCCGCCAGCAGGGCCATGGTGCCCGCCGTCAGCAGCGCCTCGTCATCGGGGTGGGCGTGGAAGAAGACACAGGTCCGTCGCACGGGAACTAGATTCCCGCACCGACGTGAAGTTCAGGTCTGGCCCGCGTCAAAACCGGGCCATTCCATGGTGGCAGGACGGGCCCGGGGCGCGCGGCTCCACAGACTGCCAAGCGATGAGAATTCTCCACGTCAGCGACTCCTACCTGCCGCGGCTGGGCGGGATCGAGGTGCAGGTCGACGGGATCGCGCGGGCGCAGCGCGCCGCCGGTCACGACGTCGCCGTCGCCACCGCCACCCCGGGGCACGCGGGCGGGCCGCCGCCGTCCTCGCCGTACCCGGTGGACCGGCTGGTGCTGCCGATGCCCTGGGAGCTGCCGGTCGGGCGTTCGGTGGGGGCGCTGCTGACGCACCGCAAGCCCGACGTGCTGCACGTCCACGCGGGCGCGGCGTCGCCGTTCGCGTGGCGGGCGGTGGGGCGGGGGCTGGACGTGGGGCTGCCGGTCGTGCTCACCGTCCACAGCCTGTGGGGGCCGCTCAGCCGGACGGCGTACCGGGCGCTGTTCACGTCGTGGTCGCGGCGGCACGGGCTGGTGGTGACGGCGGTGAGCGAGGCGGCGGCGTACCCGGTCCGGCGGGTGGTGGACGGCCGGGTGCCGGTGCGGGTGGTGTCCAACGGCGTGGACCTGGAGCGCTGGCACGCGTCCGGGGGGCCGGTCCCGCCCGGCGGCGGGCCGATGCACGTGGTGGCGGTGGGCCGGCTGGCCCCGCGCAAGGAGCCGATCACCCTGCTGCGGGTGCTGCGCGACGTGGCGGCGGCCGTGCCGATCCGCGCGACGATCGTCGGCGAGGGCCCGGCCCGCGCCCGGATGGAGCGCTTCCTGCGCCGCCACGGCATGGAGACCTGGGTCCGCCTGACCGGGCGGCTGGACCAGCCGGGGGTGCGGGAGGTGCTGGCGGGGGCGGACGTGTTCCTGGCTCCGGCGGCGCGGGAGTCGTTCGGGCTGGCGGCGCTGGAGGCGCGGCTGGCGGGCGTCCCGGTGGTGGCGCAGGCGGGCAGCGGGGTGGCGGACTTCGTCCGCTCGGGCCGGGAGGGGCTGCTGGGCCGCACCTACGCCGACCTGTCGGCGGCGCTGGTGACGCTGGCCCGCGACCCGTCGCTGCGCCACCGGATGGCGGCCCACAACCGCGCGACCGAGCCGCTGCGGGTGACCTGGCCGAGGGTGCTGGAGGAGTTCGCCGACTGCTACGAGCAGGCGGCCGGCGTCCCCCTGACCCCGGCCCGCTGGGCGTGAGCGCGGGCCGGGCGGACGGGTCTCAGGCGAACTGGGACCTCGCCCACTTGTAGTCGGACTTCCCGACCGCCGTGCGCCGCACCTCGTCCACCAGCTTCAGGGTGCGGGGGAGCTTGTAGCCCGCCAGGCGGTCGCGGCAGTGGCCGGCCAGCTCCTCCAGGGTCGGGGTCCGGCCGGGGACCGGGGCGACCACGGCGGCCACGCGCTGGCCGTAGCGTTCGTCGGGGAGGCCGACCACCACCGCGTCGTAGACGTCGGGGTGGTCCTTGAGGGCGACCTCGACCTCCTCGGGGTAGACCTTCTCGCCACCGGTGTTGATCACCAGGGAGCCGCGGCCGAGCAGGACGATCGTGCCGTCCTCCTCCAGGGACGCGAAGTCGCCGGGGATCGACCAGCGGACGCCGTCGGCGTCGGTGAAGAACGTCGAGGCGGTCTTGCCCGGGTCGTTGTAGTAGCCGAGGGGGATGTGGCCGCTGCGGGCGAGCCTGCCGATCTCGCCGGGGCGGACGGGCCTCAGGCCGTCGTCCAGGACGGTGATGCCGGGCTTCATCTGGAAGCGGGCGGTGCCCTCCTTGCCGCCGACCGACGGGCCGCACGCGCCGGTCTCGGACGCGCCGTAGTTGTCGAGGAACATCACGTTCGGCAGGTGGGCGCGCAGCTCCTCCTTGGCGGCCTCGGTGAGGGGCGCGCCGCCGGAGGCGATGGCGAACAGGGAGGACGTGTCGTGGTCGCCCTCCGCCAGGGCCCGGGCGACCGGGCGGGCCATGACGTCGCCGACGAGCATGAGGACGTTGGCCTGCTCCTCGGCGAGCAGGCGCAGGGCCTTGTCCGCGTCGAACGCGTGGTCGGTGTACAGGACGACCTTCGCGCCGCTGAACAGGCCCATGAACGCCACCCACTGGCCCGCGCCGTGCATCACCGGGGCGCAGTCGAGCACGGCCATCGGGGGCTGGTCGGCGTTGGCGGCGATCGCCTCGGGGCTGGTGATGGGATCGCCGAGGACGTTCCCGCCGCCGAGCGCGCCGAAGAAGATGTCCTCGCACCGCCACTCGACGCCCTTGGGGTATCCCGTGGTGCCGCCGGTGTACATGATGTAGCGGTCGTCGCTGGACCGCTCGGGGAAGCCGGCGTCGGGGGACGCCGCGGCCAGGGCCTTCTCGTACTCGACGGCGCCGGGGACCTCGGCGTCGTCGCCGTCCTCGATGACGATGACGTGCCGGAGCCCCGGCAGGTCGCCGCGGATCTCCTGGACCCGGCGGAGCAGGGAGCGCTCGGCGACGAGGGCGACCGCGTCGGAGTCGGACAGCACGTGGTGGAGTTCGGCGGCGACGTAGCGGAAGTTCACCGGGATCGGCACGGCGCGGATCTTGAAGATGCCGAACATGGCCTCGATCCACTCGACCCGGTTGTGGGCGAGGATCGCGACGTGCTGGTGCGGCTCCACCCCGGCGGCGGCCAGGTGGTGGCCGACCCGGCCGGCGCGTTCGTCCAGCTCCCGGTAGGTGCGGCGGTCGTCGCCCGCCACGAGGGCGGGTCGGTCCGGGCCCGCCGCGGCCAGGATCTCCAGAAGGTCGGCCAGGTTGTAGCTGCGCGCCATCGCCGTGTCCTCGCTGTCGGGGTGGGAGGGACCCTCCCGATCATCCCCGGCGGGCGGCGCGCGTTCAACGCCTCTGTTGACGCTCAGTCCAATGACTTGGGTCACACGGCGCGGGGGCGGGGGCCCGCACCGTGCCTCCTCACGTCCGCGTCAGGTCAGCCACGGGTCCCGGTCGCCCAGAGCGCGCGGTTCGCGCGGTCGTAGATGACGACGTTGCCGTCGTTCTGGACCGACAGCGCCGCGCCCGCGTGACCGTGGGTCCGGCTGTTCCACAGCGGGGTGCGGCCCTTGTAGACGACCAGGTTGCCGTCCCGCTGCATGAGCGTGAACGCGCCCTTGTGGCCGGTGGTGCGGCTGCTCCACAGCGCGGTGCGGCCCTTGTACAGGACCAGGTTGCCGTCCCGCTGCTGGACGAACACGAACTTGCGGTTCGGCGAGACCACGTACTGGTCGGCCTTGAGCGCGTGGCCCGGCTTGAGGCGGCCGATGTGCATGTGCCGCGACCACAGCGCCTTGCGGCCCTTGTAGATCACGAGGTTGCCGTCGTTCTGCACGGCCAGGAACGCGCCCCGGCCCTGGGTGCCGCTGTCCCACAGCGCCTTGCGGCCCTTGTAGACGACGAGGTTGCCGTCGGTCTGCATGGCGGCGAACGCGCCCTTGTGCCCGGCGGTGATGGTGCTCCACAGCGGGGTGCGGCCCTTGTAGAGCACCAGGTTGCCGTCCTTCTGCATGAGCAGCAGGTAGCGGCCGTTACGGGACTTGCGGGACTGGCCCGGCTTGAGGAGCTGGCCGGGCTTGAGCAGGTCGCGGGCCGCGGCGGCGGCCTGCGTGGCGGCCGCCTGGGGAGCCTGCGGGGCGGCCTGGGCGGGAACGCTCACCGCGACCGACGCCATGGCCGCGCCGAGGGCCACGAACCCGAGCTTCTTCAACATGCGGTTCCTCTCCGGTGTCTCATCCGTCACCGACGCCCCAGGGGGCGTCGCCTGTCATCAGATGACGCCCCCTGTGCGGTGGTTCCACCGGATGCGCAAAGGTTTCGGCGGCACGTTCCGATGCGCGGAGAAGGGGATCATCGGCCACGGCGGATCGTTGGGGGGAGGGAACCCTCCCGGGCGGGGCGCGGGGCTACCCCGTCCTGTGACGCAGATCACCGGCTTTGGCCCGCCGCATCCGGCCAAAACGAATCGTTCTTACACGCCTCTTATCTGGGTAACGGCATGCTTGGCCGTAACGATTTAGCAACAGACGGGGGTAGTGGTGAGCGCAGGCGCAATGGCGTGGACACCTCCGACGTGGGAGGAGATCGTCACCGAGCACTCCACGCGGGTGTTCCGGCTGGCATACCGGCTGACGGGCAACCGGCACGACGCCGAGGACCTGACCCAGGACGTGTTCATCCGGGTCTTCCGCTCGCTGTCCTCCTACAGCCCGGGGACGTTCGAGGGCTGGCTGCACCGCATCACGACGAACCTGTTCCTGGACCGCGCCCGCCGCAAGCAGCGCATCCGCTTCGACGCGCTGGCCGACGACGCCGCCGAGCGCCTCCAGGGGCGCGAGCCGAGCCCGGCGCAGGCCTACGACGAGCGGCACCTGGACGCCGACATCCAGCGGGCGCTGGACTCGCTGGCCCCCGAGTACCGGGCCGCCGTGGTGCTGTGCGACATCGAGGGACTGACCTACGAGGAGATCGCGGCGACGCTGGGCGTCAAGCTCGGCACCGTGCGGTCCCGCATCCACCGGGGCCGCGCCCAGCTGCGCGCCGCCCTGGAGCACCGCCGCCCGGTCGAGTCCCCGGTGACGACCCTGACCTGACACCCCGGACCCGACGCCCCGAACCGGGACGCCCCGAACGTGACGATCGTCACGCGTGACCGGTAAGTGAACGCTGTCTACCCTCCCTCTCGTGGACATCGTCTTCGAGCGGCGCGGGTCGGGCGCGCCGCTGGTGCTGCTGCACGGCATCGGTCACCGGTGGCAGGCGTGGGAACCGGTCCTGGACCTCCTCGCCGCCGAGCGCGACGTCATCGCCGTCGACCTGCCCGGCTTCGGCGCCTCCCCGCCGCTGCCCGCGGGCACGCCCTACACGCTCGACACGGCCATGGCGAACCTGGCCGCGACGTTCGAGCTGCTCGGCCTCGACCGGCCGCACATCGCGGGCAACTCGCTGGGCGGGCTGTTCTCCCTGGAGGCCGCCGACCGCGGCCTGGTCAGCTCCGCGACGGTGCTGTCCCCGGCGGGCTTCTTCAACGCGGCCGAGCACCGCTACGCGAAGGCGGTGCTGCGCGCCTCCCGGCTCGGGGCGAACGTGCCGGGCCCGGTGCTGGACCGGCTGGCGCGCTCCCCGCGCCGCCGCGCGGCCCTGTTCGGAATGATCTACGGCCGCCCCGACCGGCTGACCGTGGACGCGCTGCTGGCCGACGCCCGCGCGCTCCGCGACGCCCCGGCCTTCGAGGCGACCCTGCGGGCGAGCCGGAAGGTGCGCTTCGCGGGCGCGTGCGCGGACGTCCCGGTGACCATCGCCTGGGGCACCAAGGACCGGCTGCTGCGCGCGGGCCAGGCGGTCCGCGCGCAGCGCCGCCTGCCGCACGCGCGCTTCGTCTGGCTGGAGGGCTGCGGCCACGTCCCGATGGGCGACGACCCGGAGCTGGTCGCGAAGGTGCTCCTGGAGGGCAGCGACCACCCGCTGCCGGGCCGCGCCGGGGAGCAGGCGACCGCCTAGGCTCGGCGGGATGAGCGAGACGGACGCCGAGCTGGCCCGACGCTGGCTGGCGGCGAACGGGGTCGTCCGGACCGGCCCCGGGGAGTGGGACGACAACGGCGTCCTCCGGGACGTCGGCGCCATGGCGCACGCCTGGGCCGAGGAGACGGCGACCGTGGCCGCGCCGGGCGGCGGCTGGGATCCGGCGTTCGCGCTGCGGCTGACGTTCGGGCTGCTGGACCTGCTCGACCACTACTGGGTGACGCACGAGCTGAGCCATCTCGTGCTGACCGAGCCGTCGGTGGCCGGGGCCTTCTGGGCGGGGTGCCGGCGGCGGCTGGAGGCGCCGGAGGAGCCGGAGGCGCTCACGTACTCGCTGGGGGTGGACTGGTTCGAGGACGCGCGGACGGTCGGGACCGCGTTCGGGGAGACCCTGGGCCGGGACGTGGGGGCGTTGCGCTCCCCGGCGCCCGGCCTCCTGCACCGGGCGCGGCACGTGCTGACCAACTCCGGCCCGGTGCCGTGGGAGCTGAAACGCCCCGTCCACGAGACGGCGGTGGACGTGCCGGAGCTGCGCGAGGCGCTGTTCCGCGGCCTGCTGCACGGCTACCACGACTTCTACGGGAAGCTGGAGCCGTCCGAGGCGCTGGCCCTGCTGCGCCGCCTGCGCCTGCCGGAGGGCACCGAGCACCTGGCGGCGCTGGAGACCGTCCTGGCCGCGGGCCACCGCAACCACTACGCCTCCCCCGAGGCGTGGCCCCGGGCTGGGCGGAATCTCCCAAGGGAACCTCACGGCTAGTAGTCGATCTTCAACTGTGGGTTAGATGTGGCGGCGTTCCCACAGCGTGGGCGCGTTCACGACAGCGTCGGCCGGCGGCGTCCGGGCGGGCCTCCCATGGCGGCGCGCCCCGTGGCGCCGGTCCCGGCCGACCCTCCATCTCTGGAAGGAGCGATCCGATGCTGGCAACGACTCTGGGTGGCGTCGCCGCACTGGCCGCGATGCTGACCTCCGCCGCCCCCAGCACCGCCGTGCAGGCGTGCGAGAAGATGATCCGCAAACATCCGGCGCACGCCCGGGTGGACTCCGCCACCATCGGCGGCGACAAGCGGACGCTGCGGGTGAAGGTGACCTACCAGTGCAGGGAGGCCACCCACCTGGCGGTGGCGGCCGGGCAGCCGCCCGCCGCCAAGAGCGGCGCCCCCCGCTACCAGCGCATCGGCGCCGCCACCACCCCCGCCAAGTGCGACGGTAAGCGGCACACCCGCACCCTGACCGCCAAGCCCCAGGGCGACTTCGCCAAGGTCTGGCAGCGCGGCGCGCCCGCCACCGTCGGCGCCACCCTGCAGACCGCCAAGGCCAACTGCCTGTACACCCTGGCCAAGACCAGCAAGAACCTGCGCCTCAGGTGACCTGACCGGCCCCGCCGGGGCGCACCGGGCCGGGCGGACGCGGGCGCGGCTCTCCCGCGGCCGTCCGGCCGTGCGCCGAGGCCGCGACCAAAGTCGCCGCCCGCTAGACCATCGACCGACGCAAGGGCCCGCCGCCGCCTCCCAGACTCGGGAGCGTGAAGCCGCGGAAGAACCCCGACCCGTCGACGCACAAGGCCACCACGCTCGCCGAGCCGGCCTGGGCCGTGACGCTCGTCTGCGTCGCGGGCGGGACCGGGCTCGGCCTGCTGGTCCCCCTCCTCGCGGACTGGCTCGTGACCCTGCCCTGGGCGCCGCTGCAAGGACCGGCCGAGCTGCTGGCCTCGGTCCCGGAGCCCGGCCTCACCATCGGCGCCGTCGCGGTGGGCGCGCTCCTGGGCCTGGTGGCCGCCCTCGTCGCGATGCACGAGTCACTGTCGGTCGGCGTCTCGGGCAGCCGCGTGGTCCTCGCCGTCCGGGACACGCCCCGGGAGTTCGCGCGCCCCGAGGTCGCCCTGGCGTTCCGGGACGGTAAGCAGCTCGTGCTGCTCGGCCCGGACGGCATGGAGCTCGCGCGGGAGGACTGCGGCCTGTCCTGGCAGCGCCTCGCCGACGCCTTCGCCGAACACGGGTACCCGTGGGCGGACGAGGATCCGTACCGGAACGAGTTCCGCCGCTGGGTCCCCGGCGCGCCCGGCCTGCCCGAGGGGGCGGACGCCCTGCTGAGGGCCCGCGCGGCGGCGCGCAAGCGGGACGACGCCGAGGACGCCCGGGAGCTGCGCCGGGAGCTGGCGGGCCTCGGCGTGGTCGTGCGCGACGAGAGCGGGCGGCAGTACTGGCGCACGCCTCAGCGGTGACCGGCCCATCCGGCGGGGTCCCGGAACGCGTGGAGCAGGTGCGCGAGGGCGGCGCGGAGCCCGGCGGGGTCCAGGTCCAGGGCCCCGGCCCCGGCCAGGTGGTCGAAGATCAGGCCGTCGAGGTACGCCACCAGCAGCGGGGCCTGCGCCCCGGGATCGGGGGCTCCGGCCGCCGCCAGCATGGCCTCGGTCATCGCGCGGGAGCGGCGGCCCGCCCGGACGAAGACCGCGCGGACCTCGGGGCGGCGGTTGGCCTCCAGCGCCAGTTCGTAGCGGGCCAGCATGCGGGAGCGGCCGGTGGTGGTCCAGCGTTCGACCAGGCGCGCGACGGACTCCACGACGTCCGCGTCGTCCGCGTCGTCCGCGCCGCCCGCGGCGCCCGCGGCGGCGAGCGGAGCGGCCATCTCGGCGGCGTCCACGGCCTCCAGGCGCTCGATCACCGCCTGGAGCAGGGCCTGGCGGGTGCGGAAGTAGTACGAGCAGGAGCCCTCGGGCAGGCCCGCCTCCCGGTCCACCGCGCGGTGCGTCAGGCCGCGCGTGCCCTCGCGGGCGAGCGTCTCGATCGCCGCGTCGGCCAGGCGGTCCCGGCGGGAGCCGTCGGCGTTCATCCGCCACCTCTCTCTCGGTCTCGGTCTCTACAAGTGTAGAGTCAATGGGGTCCACTACAGATGTAGAGGTGAGGGACATGAGCGAGCGGACCGCCGTCGTGGTCGGCGGCGGGATCGGCGGGCTGGCGGCCGCCCTGGCCCTGCACCGGCGCGGATGGGACGTCGAGGTGCTGGAGCGGGCTCCCGCGTTCGGGGAGGTCGGGGCCGGGATCTCCCTCTGGGCCAACGGGGTCCGGGCCCTGGACGCGCTGGGGGTCGGGCGGGCCGTCAAGGACCGTTCGATGCCCGAACGCGAGGCGGGCATACGGGAACCGGGCGGGCGGTGGCTGTCGCGCGCCGACACCGGCGCGCTCGAACGCCGGCACGGCTCCGTCGTGGTCCTGCACCGGGCGCACCTGCTGGACCTCCTGCGGGAGGCGCTGCCCGAGCGGATGCTGCGGACCGGCGCCGAGGTGAGGGCGGTCCGGCGGGCCGGGGAGCACGTCGAGGTCGAGCACGCGGGCGGGGTCTCTCGCGCCGACCTCGTGGTGGGGGCGGACGGCATCGGCAGCGCCGTGCGGCGGTCGGTGTGGCCGGACGCGCCCGGACCCCGGTACGCGGGCTACACCGTCTGGCGGGCGGTCATCGACCCCGGACGGCCGTTGCGGGCGGGCGGCGAGACCTGGGGGCGCGGCCGGAGGGTCGGACTCGTCGGCCTCCCGGACGGGCGGGTCTACATGTTCTGCGTGACCGACGCCCCGGCCGGGGGACGGGCGCCGGACGGCGAGCCGGCCGAGCTCAGGCGGCTTTTCTCGGGGTGGCACGCGCCGATCCCCGAACTGCTGGCCGCCGCCCCGGGAGGACGCGTTCGTCCGGCACGACATCCACGAGCTGCCGCCGTTGCGGACGTACGTGTCGGGGCGGGTCGCGCTGCTGGGCGACGCCGCCCACGCCATGACCCCCAACCTGGGACAGGGCGGCAACCAGGCCCTGGAGGACGCCGTCACGCTCGCCGCGCTGCTCGACCGGCATCCGGCCGTCGAGCGCGCGCTGGCCGCCTACGACCGCGAGCGGCGGCCCCGCACCCAGATGATCGCCCGGCGGTCGCGGTGGATCGGGGAGGCCACGCGGTGGTCGTCGCCGCTCGCCGTCGCGGCGCGGAACACCCTGATCCGCCTCACCCCGGCGAGCGCCATGCCCCGCGCGCTCGCACCGGTGCTCGACTGGCGCCCACCCGCCTGAGCACCCGCCGCGTCACCGGTCGGCGACCTGCCCCGATGCCATGGCCGGTCGGCCTCACCGACCGGTGGCCGGGAACGCCACGCACCCCACGCGACGAGCGCCACCGCGCCCGCGCGGAACACCGCGTCGCCCATGGCGGGCACCGCCCCCGGTCACCGCGACGGCGTGCCGCCTGTGTGCCGTCCGTCCCAGCGGGCCGACCGCGCAGCGAACGCGACCGCGTTACCTGAGGGCCGCCCCCGGCCACGCCCGCCCAGCCGGACGACAGGAGATCGAAAACGTCGGCGGGGGGCCTCCTCGCGCCGGCCGATCGCCGGGGAGCGGAGCCGGGCAGGCATGGCCGGAATCGGCCACACTCGTCCGGGGAACCCCGGAGCCCCGCCATCCGACGAACCAGTCATACGCGGAGGGAGTCGCCCGATGTCCTATGGATACGACCCGCACCCTTACCCGGCGGGACCGGGGGCGGCCGTCGCCCGGCCGTCCTCGCTGAACACCGCGTTCGCCCTGATGTTGCTGGGCGCGGGCATCGCCGCCCTCAGCGCCCTGTTCACGCTGGTCATCGGGGTGGGCATAGGGATGTCGCTCTTCTCCGCCTCCGACGACCCGGACACCTCCGAGTTCGCGGTGGGCCTGGGCATCGGCGTGGGGATCACGATCCTCGTCGCCGTGGTCCAGGTCGGGCTGTGGCTGTGGATGGCGTTCGCCAACCGGGCCGGACGGCCCTACGCGCGCGTCGTGTCCGCCGTCCTGTTCGGGATCCACTCCCTGCTCGTCCTCCTCCACGTGGCCACGGTGCTCATGGCGCCCGGCGCCTCGCCGTCCATCGCGTCGTACTCGCTCGGCCTGGTGCTCTCGCTGGTCACCTGGGGCGTCGGGCTGGGCGCGACCGTCCTGCTGTGGCGGTCGGACGTGTCCGCCTACATCGCGGCGCGATCCGGCCGGGCGTTCCAGGACCAGTGGCCGCCGCACCACTAGTCGCGTGACGGATTCGCTCCACGGCGGCCGCGCCTAGCGTCCCCGGCATGGACACGGTGGAGTGGATCAGGAGGACGGCGCACCCGCTGGCGACGGTGGATCCGGCGGACCCGCTGGACGACCTGCGGCCCCTGGCGGGGATGGTCGGGGACGCCTCGGTGGTGGGGTACGGGGCCGGGACGCGCGGGGCGCACGAGGTGTTCGCGTTGCAGGACCGGATCGCCCGGCTGCTGGTCGGGGAGGCGGGGTTCCGGGTGGTCGCGTTCGACCTGGACTGGACGCTCGGGGGACGGCTCGACGCGGCCGTTCGCGGGGAGGGCGACCTGGCGGGGATCCTCGCGGGCGCCGAGGCGTTCGCCGACACCGAGGAGGTGCTGGCGCTGCTGCGGTGGGTGCGCGGCTTCAACCGCGCCCACCCGGACGACCCGGTCAGGATCGCAGGGGTGAGCCCGCACGCGGTCGGGCCGGAGGCGTACGACACGGTCGTCACCCACGTGCCCGAGGCGGCGGAGGCGTACGACGGGCTGCGCCCGGACGGGGACGTCGCCGCGCACGCCCGGCGGCTGCGGGCGGCGGCGGACCGGCGGTCCCGGGTGGAACGCGCGCGGGCGGCGCACGACCTGGTGGCCGCGCGCGGGGCCGGCCCGCTCGTGCTGCGGTCCGCGCGGGTGATCGTCCAGTTCCACGAGCTGCACGACCACGACGGGCGGCCCGAGGACCCGATGAACATGGCCTACTACGAGAAGGCGTTCGCCGAGAACGTCGAGTGGTGGCACCGGCACACCGGCCGGCGGGTGCTGTTCTGGTCCTCCAGCTCGCACACCTGCAACGGCCTGCGGCGCGGGTTCCCCCCGTTCCCCTCGCACGTCTCCCGCAACGCGGGCAGTCACCTGCGGGAACGGATGGGCGACGGCTACCTCTCGCTCGGGATCACGTTCCACGAGGGCGAGCTGGCCACCTACGGGGAACCGGCGACCGGGCGCGTTCCGGAGGGCGGCCCGGAGCTGGCGGAGGCGACGCTGGACGCGGCCGGAGACGGCTACCTGCTGGACCTGCGGTCCGGGCCTCCGCCGGCCGGGCGGTGGCTGGACCGCGAGGCCCGGTTCCGGGTGATCGGGAGGCCCACCGACGACGGCTCCCACTCCATGGCGGGCGGATCGCCGCGGGAATGGTTCGACGTCCTGGCGCACTGGCGGCGCGTCACCCCCGCCCGGCGGATCCGGCGGGGGTGACGCGGGGGCTCACTTCCAGCGGTCGCCGGTGAGGCGCTCGTAGACCTCGACGTAGCGGGCGCGGGTGGCGTCCACGACCTCCTGCGGGATCTCCGGGCCGGGCGCGGTGCGGTCCCAGTCCAGGGTGCTGCTCCAGTCGCGGACGTACTGCTTGTCCAGCGAGTGCGGCAGGCGGCCCGGCGTCCAGTCGTCGGCGGGCCAGAAGCGGGAGGAGTCGGGGGTCAGGACCTCGTCGCCGAGGACCAGGGTTCCGTCGGCGGCGCGGCCGAACTCCAGCTTGGTGTCGGCGATGATGATGCCGCGCTCGGCGGCGACGGCCGCGCCCCGCCGGTAGATCTCCAGGGTCGTGGCGCGGAGCTCGGCGGCGGTGTCCGCGCCGATCTCGTCCACCACGTCGTCGTAGGTGATGAACTCGTCGTGGCCCTCGGTCGCCTTGGTGGTCGGCGTGAAGATCGGCTCGGGCAGCCGGGACGCCTCCACCAGGCCGGGCGGGAGGGCGACGCCGGAGACGGTCCCGCCCTTCCGGTACTCCGCCAGCCCCAGGCCGGCGAGGTAGCCGCGGGCGATCCACTCGACCGGGAGCATGGTCAGCCTCCGGCAGCGGATCGCGCGGCCCGCCCACTCCTCCGGGACGTCGGTCGCGGAGATCACGTGGTGGGGGACGACGTCGGCGAGCCGGTCGAACCACCACAGCGAGATCTGGGTGAGGATCCGGCCCTTGTCGGGGATCTCGGTGGGCAGCACCACGTCGTAGACGCTCACCCGGTCGGAGGCGACCAGGATCAGGTCGTCACCGTCGGCGTACACGTCCCGGACCTTGCCGGAGTGGACCAGTTCCATATCGCTCCTCAGCTCGGAATCTCGTATTCGTAGGTGGCCCAGCGGCCCGCGACCGAGACGAACTCGCCGTACTCGATCACGTTGCCGTCGGCGTCGCGCATCCAGTTGCGGCCGCGCAGCACGGGCGCGCCCGGCGCGACGCCGAGCGCCGCCGCGTCCTGCTCGGTGGCGGACGACGCGGTGAACTGGTCGGTCTGCGGACCGGCGACGCGGCGGCCGGTCGCGGCGCGGACGACGCCGAGGGTGCCGCCCTGCCCCAGGCTGCCGGGGCGCAGCAGGGCGGGCGCGATCCGGGCCAGCTCGCCGTCCAGCCAGGACGTCGAGGTCGAGACCGGGACGCCGTCCTTGTGGGTGACGCGGCGGCGGCAGACCACCTTCGCGCCCTGGTACAGGCCGAGGGCGTCGGCGACGTGCGGCGGCGCGGCGACCAGCTCGGCGGAGACGATCTCGGCGTGCTCGTCGGCCGGGTAGATCCGGCCGGTGAGGGCGGCGACGATGCGGTCCTTGGGGGCGTTGAGCGCGCTGCGGGTCGTCACGACGGTCCCGACGCCGGTCACGCCCACCGCCAGGCCCTCGGAGCGGAGCGCGGCCAGGACCTTGGTGGCGGTGGCGAGGGACACGTCCCACCGCTGCGCGATCTGCCGCGCGGACGGCACGTGGTCGCCCTCGCGCAGCGCCCCGGACTCGATCTCGGCGCGGATGTGCTTGACGATCTGCAGGTAGGGCGGGTCGGGGCGGTGGATCGCGGGGGCCATCGGACGGTCCTCTCGGGGGCGGACGGTCCGCAGTGTACTAGTACACCGCAGACCGGCCGTCGCGACGCCCTACGGGACGGGCCCGGTCACCGCCCGACCCGGTCCCGCGCGCCGGGGCGTTCGACGCCGTTGACGGCGACGCAGATCCCGAAGACGCGGGAGTGGCCGGTCCAGCCGTTGACGTGGCCCCGGTTGTTGCCGATCTGGACGCGCCCCTTCGCGCGGTCCACGGCGGTGACCAGGTGCAGGTAGGTCGTGCCCGCGACCCGGGCCAGCGCGATGTCGCCGACCTCCAGCAGCGCGGGGTCGACGGGGGCGACGGTGACCAGGTCACGGTCGGCGATCAGCGGCACCATGGAGGCGCCGGACGGGCGGAAGCTCACCGTCCCGCCCGCCGCGACGCGCGCGGCGACGGCGTCCATCTTTCCCATCGGGTCATGGTCGGTCGCCGCGCGCCGTCCGGTCCACCGGTTTTCAGGCGATCTCGGCCAGGCCGTCCTTGATGACCACGTCGCCGCTGTCGGAGGTCGTCTCGAAGACGTACCTCCCCCCGCCCGCGTCGTGGAGGCGCGTCGTGATGTCCTGGCCGGGCAGGACCGGCCGGGAGAAGCGGACCGCCAGGCGCCGCAGCCGGGCCGGGTCTCCCCCGGCCGCGTGCTCGACCACCGCGCGGGACGTGAACGCCATCGTGCACAGCCCGTGCGCGATGATCCCCGGCAGCCCGGCCGACCTCGCGAACTCCTCGTCCAGGTGGATCGGCATCGGGTCGCCGGACGCCTCGCTGTAGCGGAACGTCTGGTCCTCGTCCACGTGCTGGACGACCTCGGCCAGCGGCGCGGCGGAGCGCAGTTCCGCGGGGAAGCCGTGCGGCGGGGCCAGCTCGCCGACGGTCTCGCCCGCCTGGAAGCCGCGGAAGAACGACACCATCCACTGCTCGTTGACCGGCTCGCCGTCGGCGGTGCGGGTCTCCAGCTTCACCGACACGGTGGTGCCGGACGCCTTGGAGGAGTAGCCGGTGACCTTGGCGCGCGACACCAGGCGCATGCCGGGGACGATCGGCCGGTGGAAGACCATGTCCTGCTCGCCGTGCACGACGAACGGGATCAGGCTGTCCGGGACGACCGTGAACAGCGGGCCGATCATGCCCTCGAACACCGGGACGATCGCGAACACCGGCGGCGCGAGCTCGCCCGACAGGTGGCGCGGGTGGGCGTCGTTGGTGGCCTCGGCGTAGGCGATCGTGCGCTCCCGCTCGACCTTGAAGTCGAACGGGTCGCTCCACACGCCCAGGTTGTCCTTGTTCATCTGCGGCTGGTCGCTCATGGCCTCTTCCTCCGGGGGAACCTGCAAGAAACATACAAGCTTGACTGTTTATAAGACAGCCCCTAGCGTCGCGGGCACAACGACCTGGAGGCGCGATCGTGAGCAACCGGACCTTTGTCGTCGGCGTCGGCATGACGAAGTTCGAGAAGCCGGGCAGCCGGGAGTGGGACTACCCGGACATGGCCCGGGAGTCCGGGACCAAGGCCCTGGAGGACGCGGGCCTGTCCTACGACGCGATCCAGCAGGCGTACGTCGGCTACGTCTACGGCGAGTCCACCTCCGGGCAGCGCGCCGTCTACGAGCTGGGCATCACCGGCATCCCGGTCGTCAACGTCAACAACAACTGCTCGACCGGCTCCACCGCGCTCTACCTGGCGCGGCAGGCCGTCAGGCACGGCGTCGTGGACTGCGCCCTCGCGCTCGGCTTCGAGAAGATGCAGAAGGGCTCGCTCGGCTCCACCTACGAGGACCGCGAGCAACCCATGCTGAACCACCTCAAGGAGTTGTTTTCGCTGTACGAGTGGGGCGGCGAGCCGATCGCGCCGTACATGTTCGGCGCGGCCGGACGCGAGCACATGGAGAAGTACGGCACCACCGCCGACCAGTTCGCCAGAATCGGCTGGAAGAACCACAAGCACTCGGTGAACAACCCGTACGCCCAGTTCCAGGACGAGTACGGCCTCGACGACATCAAGGCCGCCCGCGTCGTGTACGAGCCGCTGACCAAGCTCCAGTGCTCGCCGACCTCCGACGGCTCCGGCGCGGCGGTGATCGCCTCCGAGCGCTTCGTCGACGAGCACGACCTGTGGGACCGCGCCGTGGAGATCGCGGGCCAGTCGATGGTGACCGACACCAGGGACACCTTCGCCGACAAGAGCGCGATCACGCTCGTCGGCGCGAAGATGAGCGCCCTGGCCGCGCGGCGGGCCTACGAGGAGGCGGGGATGGGCGCCGAGGACGTGCAGGTCGTCGAGTTGCACGACTGCTTCTCCACCAACGAGCTGATCACCTACGAGGCGCTGGGCCTGGCCGCCGAGGGCGAGGGCGGCAGGCTCGTGGACGACGGCGACAACACCTACGGCGGACGCTGGGTCGTCAACCCGTCCGGCGGCCTGATCTCCAAGGGCCACCCGCTGGGCGCGACGGGCCTCGCCCAGTGCGCCGAGCTGACCTGGCAGATCCGCGGCCGGGCCGACCGGCGCCAGGTGGAGGGCGTCACCGGCGCGCTCCAGCACAACATCGGCCTGGGCGGCGCGGCGGTCGTCACCGTCTACCAGCCCGCCCGCTGAGCCGGACGACCGTGCGGGGCTCCGGCGGCGGGACCGCCGGAGCCCCCGGTCACGGGGTGGCCAGCGCCTCGGTCGGGGACAGCCGGGAGGCGCGGACGGCCGGGTACAGGCCCGCCACCGCGCCGATCGCCAGCGTCGCGGCGACGCCGCCGAACACCGCCCACGCGGGGACGACCACCGGCCAGCCCTGCGCGACCGCGTAGCCCGCCGTGACGGCCGCGCCCAGCGCGGCGCCGCCGGTCCCGCCCAGCGCCGACAGCAGCAGGGACTCGGCGAGGAACTGGGTGCGGACCTGGCCTCGGGTCGCGCCCAGCGCGCGGCGCAGCCCGATCTCCGAGCGGCGCTCCAGCACCGAGATGACCATGGTGTTGGCCACCCCGACCCCGCCGACCAGCAGCGCCACCGCGCCGAGGCCCAGCAGCAGGTTCGTGAACGCCTCCCCCGCCGCCTGCTTGGCCGCCAGCGCGTCGGACGGGCGCGACACCTCGACCTCGTTGGGGGACTCGGGGTTGGCGGTCGCCCCCAGCACGCCGGAGACCTGCTCGACGTCCCCCTCGTCGGACCGGGTGTAGACCTTCGTCGGGTGGCCGTCGAAGTTCAGCTCGGCCTCGGCCGCGGGCCAGCCGACCAGCGCGGCGTTGTCGAGTTCGGGCGCCAGCGGCGCGGGCTCCAGGACGCCGACCACCGTGAACCACCGGCCGCCGACCAGCACCCGCACGTCCGGTCCGGCGCGGCCGACGCCGAGGCGCTCGGCGGCGCTCGCGCCGAGCACCACGGCCGGATGGCGGGCGGTCGCCTCGTTCAGCCAGGTGCCGCTGCGGATCCGCGCGCCGGTGGCGTCCGGCAGGCTCGTGCGGGCGGCGTAGGTGGCCAGGCCGCGCGTCTCGGTCTCGGGGATCCGGCCGTGCCGGTAGACCTTCGCGTCCTCCACCAGGCCGACCGCCGACACCGTCCGCACCGGCCGGATGCGGCCGACCATCGCCTCGGCCTCGGTGGGCAGCCGCGCCCGCTCGCCGGTCATGGTCGTGCCCGGTTCGACGGTGAGCAGGTTGGTGCCCAGGGCGGCCAGCGTGCGGTCCAGGTCGGCGCCCGAGGAGGAGGAGATGCCGACCACGCCGACCATCGCCGCGATGCCGATCGCGATGCCCAGCGCGGACAGGAACGCCCGCAGCGGCCGGGTGCGCAGCCCGACCGCGCCGACCCGGACCACGTCGCCCGGCCACATGCGGGCCGGGCGCGGCGCCTGCCGCACCGCGGTCACGGCGCCGCCTCCGCCCGGACGCGGTCCGGGTTGGGCGCGTCGGACACCACGCGGCCGTCGCGCATCCGGATCTGCCGGGGCAGGCTGCCCGCGATCTCCCGGTCATGCGTGATGATCACCACGGTGGTGCCGGCGGCGTGCAGGTCGCGCAGCAGGTCCATCACCCCCGCGCCGGACGCCGAGTCCAGCGCGCCGGTCGGCTCGTCGGCCAGCAGCAGGCGGGGCTCGCCCGCGACGGCGCGGGCGATGGCGACGCGCTGGCGTTCACCGCCCGACAGCTCCTGGGGCCGGTGCTCCATGCGGTGGGCGAGGCCGACGCGGTGCAGGGCCGCCGTGGCGCGGCGGCGGCGCTCGGCGGGGCGCAGGCCCGTGTAGAGCAGGCCGTCGGCCACGTTGTCGAGCGCGGACGTACCGGGGGCCAGGTGGAACTGCTGGAACACGAACCCGATCCGCTGCGCCCGCAGCGCCGACAGCTCCGCGTCCGACAGGGCGCCCACGTCGTGGCCGTCGACGCGCACCAGCCCGGAGGTGGGGCGGTCGAGCGTGCCGAGCATGTTCAGCATCGTCGACTTGCCCGAGCCGGACGGACCCACGATCGCGGCCAGCTCGCCCGCGCCGATGTGCAGGGTGACGCCGTCGAGCGCGGTGACGCCGGGGTACCGCTTCACCACGTCCACCAGGGAGATCACTTCGGCACCCCCACGACGGTGCCCTCGGCGATCCCCGCTCCGGAGACCTCCACCTTCCCCCCGGCGAACAGCCCGACCTTCACCGGCACGTAGGAGGAGGTCCCGCCGCTGACCACCTCCACGCCGAAGCCTCCCTCCGACAGCGCGACCAGCGCCGCCACCGGGACGGTCAGCACGTCCTTGCGGGTGCCCGCGGTGAACGTGACGTCCACCGCCGCCAGCACGTACCGGGCGGCGGCCTTCTGTGCCTTGTCCCCCTTCAACGCCACGGTGACCTCGACCTTGGTCTTGGGGTCCTGACCCTGCGCGGCCGGTTCGATGACCGTGGTCACCTCGTCGACCACGCCCCGGGCGACGCTCCCGTCGGGCAGCTCGACGTCCACGGCCGCGCCCTCGCGGGCCAGCCGCAGGTCGTCGGATTCCAGCTCCACGGTGACGGCCTTGTCGGTGCCGGTGTAGGTGAGGATCTTGCGGCCGGGCGTGACCGCGTCGCCCACCCCCGCCTGGAGGCCGTCCACGCGGACCGCGCCGGGCGCGAACACGACGCTGCCGAGCTCGACGTTCCCGGTCTCGGCCAGGCCGACGTCGTCCTGCCACTCCGCGACGGCGTCGGCGGTGTCGGAGGTGTACTCGTCGTCCACGGTGAAGCCGTCGTAGCCGAGGGCGCGCAGGTTGCGCTCCAGCCACAGCACGTCCTTGCCCTCCATGCCGGCGCTCAGCGTGCGGTAGGCGGGCTTGGCCCCGTACATCAGGACCACCGGCCGGGAGTCCACCTCGTACAGCTCCTTGCCCCGGGTGATCCGGTCGCCGGTGTCGGGCAGGGCGGTGACGGTCCCGGCGGCGCGGGCGCTGGCGGCGGCCGCCTGGCCGTAGCCGAGGCTCCCGTCGGCGGTCTCGCTGTCCTTGAGGGTCTGCTTCGTCACCTTGGTCGTGTTCGGCGGCAGCCCGGCGGCGCGCGCGCCGCCCTTCCCGTCCCCGCCGCCGAACCCGAACGTCGCGACGGCCGCCGCGCCCGCCGCGACGACGGCGCCGAGGGCCAGGACGGTGCGGCGGCGGGGCCGCCGACGGGGTCGCCGCCGCTTCTCGGGGGCCCGCTCCTCCGTCAGGGGCTCGGCCGTCACCGCCCCGTCCCCTGCGACAGGATGCTCCGGCACTTGCCCTGGGCCGTCTGGAGGTCGGGGTCGTCCCCGACCTCCGGCCCGATCTGGTGGCCGACCTGGCCCGGCTTCGGGTCGGGCCACTTCTCCACGCCGTTGGCGCGCATGCACTCGGCGAACTTGCGGTTCCGCTCCTCCATCTTCGGGTCCGGGCCACCCGCGGAGTTCTGCGCCGGGTTGTACTGGCGGCACGCCTCCATCGCCTTGTCCGCCGTCTCCTTGGTCACACTCCTGTCCAGCTTCAGTTGGATGCCCTCGCCGGGCTTCGGGTCGTCCATGTGGACGCCGTTCTTGCGCATGCACTCGGCGAACTTCTGGCCCATCTCGTCGCGGTTCATGCTCGGGGACGCGGCGGCCTTGGTGCCCTGCCCGGCGCCGCCGGCCGAAGCCACGCCGCCGTCGTCGCCGTCCCCGCCGCAGCCGGTCAGGGTCAGGGCCAGCACGAGCGGCAGCGCGGTGAGCGCGCCGAGGGATCGCGGTCGCATCGGGGGTTCTCCTCCCATCGGGGCCGGACGTTCCGGCCCGACGGAAGGCGATGCAACCGGGCGGGGCGTTTCCTCCGCGTTTCCTCCGGCCCTTACGGCGAGGAAACACCGCCGCCGCCAGCATGGCGGGGCCGAGGATCACAAGGAGGCGTGCCCATGCGGGTGCTGGTGGTGGAGGACGAGCCGTTGCTCGCCGACGCGGTCTCGGAGTGGCTGCGCGGGGAGGCGCACGCGGTGGACGTCGCCCGCGACGGCGGCGCGGCCCTGGAGCGGCTGGCCGTCCACGACTACGACGTGGTCGTGCTGGACCGGGACCTGCCGGTCGTGCACGGCGACGACGTGTGCCGCGAGCTGGTGGAGCGGGACGCGGGCGCGCGGGTGCTGATGCTGACGGCCGCCGCCGACGTCACCGACCGGGTCGCCGGGCTGGGCATCGGCGCCGACGACTACCTGGCCAAGCCGTTCGCGTTCGCCGAGCTGGCGGCGCGGGTGCGGGCGCTGGGACGGCGGTCCCGCCCGGCCGCGCCGCCGGTGCTGCGGCGCGCCGGGATCACCCTGGACCCGGCCCGCCGCGAGGTGTTCCGGGACGGCCGGTACGTGCCGCTGGCCCGCAAGGAGTTCGCGGTGCTGACCGAGCTGCTGCTCGCCGACGGGGCGGTGGTGTCGGCCGAGCGCCTGCTGGAGAAGGTGTGGGACGAGCACGCCGACCCGTTCACCGGCGCGGTGCGGCTCACCGTGCTGAAGCTGCGCCGCAAGCTCGCCGACCCGCCGGTCGTCGAGACCGTCACCGGCGCGGGATACCGGATCCCATGAGGGCGCCGCTGCGCCGGTCCGGGCGCCGGGTGTCGCTGCGGACCCGGCTGACCCTCACCTACGGGGCGCTGTTCCTGGTCGCCGGGGTGGTGCTGCTCGGCGTCACCTACGCGCTGTTCACCCAGCAGCTCTCCCGGCCCGGCACCAAGGTCCTGATGACCGGGCTCTCGCCCGACCCGCCGGCGTCCCCGTCGGCACCGGCCCGGCGGGACGGCGGCGGGCGGAGCCCCTCGCCGCTCCCCGAGCACATCGAGCGGTGGACGAGCGAGCAGCGCAGGTCGATGCACCGGGCCGCGACCGTGTCGCTGCTCGCCCAGGGCGGGATCGCGCTGGCGGTGGTCGGCGGCGCGGCGATGGCGTTCGGCTGGCTCGTCGCGGGCCGGGTGCTGGCGCCGCTGCACCAGGTCACCGACACCGCCCGCCGGATCGCCGCCGCCCCGGCCGCCGACCGCGGGCTGCACGAGCGCATCGCGCTGCGCGGCCCGGACGACGAGGTCAAGGAGCTGGCCGACACCTTCGACACGATGCTGGAACGGCTCGACCGCTCCTTCGACGGGCAGCGCCGCTTCGTCGCCAACGCCTCCCACGAGCTGCGCACCCCGCTCACCCTGGGCCGCGCCCTGGTCGAGATGGCCATGCACCGCGGGAACGCCAGCGCCGACGTGCGGCGGCTCGGCGCGGACCTGCTGGAGATCAACTCGCGGCACGAGCGGCTGATCTCCGGGCTGCTGCTGCTCGCCGGATCCGAGAACGAGATCACCGACCGCGCCCCCGTGGACCTCGCCGACATCGTCGGCCACGTCCTGCTGCAGACCGCCCCGGAGGCCGAACGCGCCGGGGTCTCCGTGCACGTCAAGGCGGCGGAGGCCGTCACCGCGGGCAACGCCCTGCTGCTGGAGCGCCTGGTGCAGAACCTCGTCGAGAACGGCATCCGCCACAACACCGGTCCGGGCGGCCGGGTCGAGGTCGCCAGCCGCGTCCGCGACGACGGCCGGGTGGAGGTGGAGGTCGCCAACACCGGCCCGGTGGTGCCGCGCTACGAGGTCCCGGCGCTGTTCGAGCCGTTCCGCCGGCTGGACGCCGACCGCCTGGTCACCGCCAAGGGCGCCGGGCTCGGCCTGTCCATCGTGCGCGCCATCGCCCGCGCCCACGACGGGGAGGCCACGGCCCGTCCCCGCGCCGACGGCGGCCTCGTGGTCACCGCCGTGCTCCCGGCCGACGTCCCGGACGGGGACGACGGCTGACCGCGTCCGGGCCCGGTGTCAGGCGGGCCCGCGGGACCCGGTGATCAGGCGCAGGCGGGCCTTGCTGCGCAGCCAGCGCTCGCGGGTGCGCTCCGGGGTCGTCGGGCGGATGAACTGGAGCAGGCGCAGGCCCCGGACCGTCTCCAGCACCACGAACAGGTCCCCCTGGAAGTCCGGCTCGTCGGCGCGGGCGCCCAGGAACTCCCGCGCCATGTCCAGGATCCCGGTGGTGACCAGGCGTTCCAGGTCGGCCACGTGCGCGCGCAGCTCGGGGTCGGTGCGGGCGGCGGTCCACAGCTCCATGGACGCCTCGAACAGCTTGCCCTGGTGGACCTCCCAGACCAGGTCCATGGCGTCGCCGATCGGGTCGGCGGAGGCGCGCAGCCGGTCCAGGTCCTGTTCCACGAACTGGGCGGCGCGCTTGCGGGCCAGATGCTCCACCGCCGCCAGGACCAGGGCGTTCTTGGTCGGGAAGTGGTGCACCTGCGCGCCCCGGGACACCCCGGCGCGCTCCACCACGCGGGTCGTCGTGGTGCCGTGGTAGCCGTGCTCCACCAGGCAGTCGATCGTCGCGTCGAGCAGCGCGCGGCGGGTGGCGGCGGTGCGCTCCTCCTGGGTGCGGCGGGGGCGGGTCGGCGTCGGCATGAGCGCACCCTATCCGAGATACATACAGGACGCCCTGTATGTACGTGATGCCCTATCGTGATCGTGCGGCGGAGAGGGTTTGACAGATGCTTGAAAAATCAACTAAGCTCCGTTCCAGTCGTTGAAACTTCAAACTCTCTGGAGTCACCATGACCGCGACCGCCACCGTCGCCCCCGACCTGACCGCCGGCACCTGGAACATCGACGCCGCCCACTCCGAGGTCACCTTCAGCATCCGCCACCTGATGACCAAGGTGCGCGGCAGCTTCACCGAGTTCTCCGGCGCGGTCCAGGTCGCCGAGACCCTGGCCGGGTCCACCGCCACGGCCGAGATCAAGATGGCCTCCATCGACACCCGCAACGCCGACCGCGACGCCCACGTGCGCCAGGCCGACGTGCTGGACGTCGAGAACCACCCCACCATGACCTTCGCCACCAAGGGCGTGCGCGCCGAGGGCGGCGACTACTTCGTGGACGGCGACCTGACCATCAAGGGCGTCACCCGCCCGGTCTCCCTGGAGGTCGAGTTCCACGGCGTGGCCGAGGACCCGTGGGGCGGCACCCGCGCCGGCTTCTCCGCCTCCACCACCATCAACCGCAAGGACTGGGGCATCGAGTTCAACGTCCCGCTGAAGGGCGACAAGGCCCTGCTCGGCGACAAGGTCGACATCCAGCTGGAGATCCAGGCCGTGCGCGCCTGACGAGGACCGCGCAGCGAGGCTCTCCGCCAGGCCGCTTCCGCCGGGGCCGAGGGTCGCCCCGAAGGCAGCGCCGACCTGGGCTTTTCAACGGCGACAGGCCGTCCACCGCACTGAACCGGTGGGCGGCCTTCTCGCTTTCCCGGCCGTCAGGCCGGTTCGTCGGTGATCAGCGGGATGCGGAACGCGAAGGACGCGCCCCTGGGCACGTCCTCGATGGTCAGGGTGCCGCCGTGGGCGTGGGCGATCTCGCGGGCGATGGCCAGGCCCAGGCCGGTGCCGCCGGCGCCCCGGCTGCGGGCGCTGTCCAGGCGGGTGAAGCGCTCGAAGACGCGTTCGCGGTCCTCGGCGGCGATGCCCGCGCCGTCGTCGGCGACCCGCAGCACGGCGTGGTCGCCCTCGGCCGTGACCGTGACGCGGACCCTGGTGTCGGCGTAGCGGTCGGCGTTGTCCAGGAGGTTGTTCAGCAGGCGGACCAGCTGCATGCGGACGCCCCGGACGTGGACGCCGTCGGCCAGGTCCGACTCGATCTTCAGCAGGAACGGGCGGCGCTCCAGCTCGGCACGGGTCAGCTCCGACAGGTCCACGACCTCCTGGGCGGCCGAGCCGCCGGTGCCGATGCGGGCCAGCAGCAGCAGGTCGGTGACGATCGACTCCAGCCGGTCGGTGTCGCGCAGCGCCGACCGCATCACCTCCCGCAGGTCCGTGTCGTCGGGGTACATCGCCGCGTCCTCCAGGTTGGCGCGCAGTCCCGCGATGGGGGTGCGCAGCTCGTGGGAGGCGTCGGAGGCGAACTGGCGCTGCCGGGACACGGCCTGTTCGAGGCGGTCGAGGGTCTCGTTGGCGGTGCGGGCCAGCTGCGCGATCTCGTCCTCGCCGGGCGGCTGCGGGACCCGGCGGCTCAGGTCGCTGGCGCTGATCTCCGACAGCTGCGCGCGGATCTGCTCCACGGGCCGCAGGGTGCGGCCGACGATCCGCCAGGTCGTCCAGGCCACCAGCGACGACAGCGCCAGCACCGCCGCGGCCAGCAGCACCTCCAGCAGCCCGGTGACCAGGTAGGACGGCAGGGGCCGCGCCGCGTACACCACCACCGAGTCCGGCGCGGTGGTCACCCGGATGGCCTCCAGGACGACGCACTCGCGGCCGAGGCCGCGGCCGTGGCACTCGGTGAAGTCCTGGACGCGCTCGGTGGGCGGTGGCCACTTCCGGCTGACCGGGGGCCGTCCGGCGGCGGCGGGCGTGGCGTCGAGCACGTGCCCGCGCGGGCCGACCACCTGGACCAGCAGGCGGCCGCCGGAGTCGTCGGGGATCGGGGTGGGCAGGGTGCCGTCGCGGACCGCGCCGCTGGTGCGGCGGGCGGCGTTCTGCACCTCCTGGAGCAGGCCCGCCTCGGCCGTGCCGCGGATCGCCGCGTCCGCACCGACCGCCACGGCGCCGAACACCAGGGCCGCGAGCACGAACGACACCAGGGTGTCCCGCGCCCTGATCGACCGGGGCCGCAAGCGCATCGTCCTCCCCGTTCCCGTCCGGGCGTCGCCGCCCGCCGGGCGTTCCTGCCCGACGGGCGGTGAGGCCAACCGTTTCTCGTCCGTCACAGAGTGTCACGCGCGGGCGAGGTCGGGGGCGTACCACCACGACGTACTCAACGGTAACGAAACGGGTGCCCGAAACCCGCGCCCGGGTTTCGCCACCGCCAGATCGGACATCCGTTTTGTGACAGTTCATCGCACGCAGGGACGGTCACATGGGCAGGGACGTCACAGCGGTCACCATCAGCGGCGAGGATCGGCGGCGCTACCGCGACAAGGTGCGACGCTGTCTGGACGTGCTGGCCCGGATGCTCGGCGAGTCGCAGTTCGACTTCGAGCGTCCGCACATCGGCCTGGAGATCGAGCTCAACCTGATCGACGCGCTCGGCGATCCGCTGATGCGCAACGCCGACGTGCTGAAGGCCATCGCCGACCCCGCGTGGGCCACCGAACTCGGCCAGTTCAACCTGGAGATCAACATCCCGCCGCGGGTGCTGGGCGGCGACAACACCGGCGCGCTGGAGACCGAGGTCCGCGACCATCTCACGCACGCCGACTCGCGCGCCCAGGAGGTCGGCGGCAACCTGGTGATGATCGGCATCCTGCCGACACTGCGGCGCAGCGACATCGGCGAGGAGACGCTGTCGTCCAACGCCCGCTACAAGATGCTCAACGACCAGATCTTCGCGGCGCGCGGCGAGGAGCTGCACATCGCGATCGACGGCCCCGAGCCGCTGCGGATGCACGCCGACAACATCACCCCCGAGGCGGCCTGCACGAGCGTGCAGTTCCACCTCCAGGTGAGCCCGGACGAGTTCGGCGCGTACTGGAACGCCGCGCAGGCCATCGCCGGGCCGCAGGTCGCGCTGGGCGCGAACTCGCCGTTCCTGTTCGGGCACCGGCTGCACGACGAGACGCGGATCACGCTGTTCGAGCAGTCCACCGACACCCGGCCCGAGGAGCTGAAGTCGCAGGGCGTGCGGCCCCGCGTGTGGTTCGGCGAGAAGTGGATCACCTCGGTGTTCGACCTGTTCGAGGAGAACACCCGCTACTTCCCGGCGCTGCTGCCCCTGTGCGAGGACGAGGACCCGGTCGCGGTGCTCGACGAGGGCGGCGTCCCCGCGCTGGAGGAGCTGTCGCTGCACAACGGCACCATCTACCGCTGGAACCGGCCGATCTACGCGGTGTTCGAGGGCCGCCCCCACCTGCGCGTGGAGAACCGCGTGCTGCCCGCCGGGCCGACCGTCGCCGACATCGTCGCCAACGGCGCGTTCTACTACGGGCTCGTCCGGATGCTGGCCGAGGAGGAACGGCCGCTGTGGACGCGGATGTCGTTCGCGACCGCCGAGGACAACCTGCACCGGGCGGCGCGGGGCGGGCTGGACGCCTCCCTGTACTGGCCGGGGGTCGGCGAGGCGCCCGCCGGCGAACTGATCCTGCGGCGGCTGCTGCCGCTCGCCCATGAGGGCCTGGAGCGGTGGGGCGTGGACGCGGGGCGGCGGGACCGGTTGCTGGGGATCGTCGAACGGCGCTGCGTCACCCAGCAGACCGGCGCGACGTGGCAGGTCGCGACGGTGGAGGCGATCGAACGCCGGTTCGGCGTCTCGCGTCAGGAGGCGCTGCGGCGGATGGTCCGGATCTACGCCGAGAACATGCGCTCGAACGAGCCGGTGCACACCTGGCCCGTCGCCGCCTAGCGACGCCGGCCGGGCGGTGGGCGTCCGCACAGGATCTTCACATTCGCGTTCTACAGTCGGGCTGTGACACGCATTCTGGTCGTCGAGGACGAGCCGACCATCGCGCGGGCCGTCGAGGCGCGGCTGACGGCGGAGGGGTTC
Organism: Actinomadura kijaniata; assembly: GCF_014138665.1. Taxonomy (NCBI): domain Bacteria; kingdom Bacillati; phylum Actinomycetota; class Actinomycetes; order Streptosporangiales; family Thermomonosporaceae; genus Actinomadura; species Actinomadura kijaniata. Next base: position 919,993 of record NZ_JACJIA010000002.1, on the reverse strand, counting down.
GTCGTGGACGTGGCCGGGGACGGGCCGTCGGCGGTGGCGGCGGCCCGCGAGCGGCGGCCCGACCTGCTGGTGCTGGACGTGATGCTGCCCGGGTTCGACGGGCTGGAGGTGTGCCGCCGCGTGCAGGCCGAACGGCCCGTCCCGGTGGTGATGCTGACCGCCCGCGACGACGAGACCGACCTGCTGGTGGGGCTCGGCGTGGGCGCCGACGACTACCTGACCAAGCCGTTCAGCATGCGCGAGCTGGTGGCGCGGATCCGGACGGTGCTGCGCAGGTTCGACCGGGCCGCCGCCGCGGCCTCCGAGCGGGACGCCGGGCAGGTGCTGCGGGCCGGGCCGCTGGAGATCGACCGGGCGGGGCGGCGGGTCCGGGTGGACGGGCGCGAGGTGCACCTGACGCCGATCGAGTTCGAGCTGCTGGAGTGCCTGGCGCGCCACCGGGGCGCCGTGCTGACCCGGTCGGTGCTGCTGGAGCAGGTGTGGGACTGGGCCGACGCCTGCAACGGGGCGTCGGGCACCCGCGTGGTGGACGGGCACGTCAAGGCGCTGCGCCGCAAACTGGGGGCCGACCTGATCCGGACCGTGCACGGCGTGGGCTACGCCCTGGAGACCTCGTGAAAGTTATCCACAGCCTGTGGACGAGGCTGCCGAGGCCGCTGGACCCGCTGCGCTCGATCAAGCTGAAGTTCGGCGTCGTCACGGTCGTGACCGGGGTGTCGGCGATCCTGATGGTGCTGTGGGGGTACCGGCTGGGGCTGCGGGCGCGGGTCACGCTGCCGCTCGGCGTGCTGGTCTCGCTGGTGATCACGCAGTTGATCGCGCACGGGATGACCGCGCCGCTGCGGGAGATGACCGCCGCCGCGCGGGCGATGGCCCGCGGCGACTACAGCCGCCGGGTGCGGGCCACCTCGCGCGACGAGGTCGGGGAGCTGGCGGTCGCGTTCAACCGGATGGCCGCCGACCTGGCCGAGGTGGACCGGCAGCGGCGGGCGTTCGTCGCCAACGTCTCGCACGAGCTGCGCACGCCGATCAGCGCGCTGCGGGCGGTGCTGGAGAACGTCGCCGACGGCGTCACCCCGGCCACGCCCGAGGTGCTGGAGTCGGCCGTCCAGCAGACCGAGCGCCTGGGCCGCCTGGTCACGCAGCTGCTGGACCTGTCGCGGGTGGACGCCGGGGTCGTGCCGCTGGAGCCGGAGGAGCTGGACGTGGCGGCGTTCGTCGCCGAGGCCGCGGCCCTGCACCCCGACGTCGCGGTCACGACCGACATCACGCCGGGCCTGCGGGTGAGCGCCGACCGCGACCGCCTCCACCAGGTGCTCGCCAACCTGCTCGACAACGCCGCCCGGCACAGCCCGCCCGGCGGCGTCGTCACCGTGACCGCCCGGCCCGGCTTCACCCTGGAGGTGGCCGACGAGGGGCCCGGCATCCCGGTCGCGGACCGGGAGCGGGTGTTCGAGCGCTTCTCCCGCGGCTCCCGCACCGCCAGCGACGGCGGCACGGGCCTGGGCCTGGCGATCGCGCGGTGGGCGGTGGACCTGCACGGCGGCGGCATCGAGGTTCTCGACACCGAGCGGGGCTGCCGCATCCGGGTCACCCTGCCGGGGTGACCCGGACGCGGGGCCGGGCCCGCGGGTCAGGGGCGCGCGCCGGCGCCGTCCACGATCCCGGCCCTGACCAGGCCGCCCCAGCCGAGGACCGTTCCGGGCCTGTCGCGGATCACCGTGCCGTGCTCGGTGGTGGCCCGGTGCGCCTTGATCACGACCGTGCGGTGTCCCAGGTACTCGTAGGTGCGCGGGTCGATCATGATCTCGCTGCGCAGGTACCCCTCCTCGACCACGGAGAAGGTCACCCCGGGGCGGCCCAGGATGTCGGCGGCCCTCCGCTCGAACTGGATGCCGGGGATCTTCGCGAGCGCCCCGTACATCGCGGCGCGCAGCCTCGGCGGCAGCGCGGCGTCGCGCATGAACGCCTCGATGGCGCCGAACGCGGCGGCGTTCCGATCGACGGGGTGGCTCTCCGTGGCCTTGTAGACGGTGTCCAGCAGCGCCTTCGGGTCGGTCGGCAGCGACAGCAGGTAGGGGTAGTCGTTGCGCGGCACGGCGCTGCGCTCCAGGTCCGTGACCGGACGGACCTGGACCTTGCCGCGCACGACCGTCGCGGACTGAGTGCCGTCCACCCGGCGCCAGCTCTCCTCGGTCACCCGCCGGTCGGGCGGTCCGAACAGCCGCCCGCCGGTGCCCTTGGAGGACTCCGCGTGGACCGACTTCACGTAACCCCACTGGTCGGGGCGCGGGGTGGCGGGGGACTCGGCGTTGGCCCTGTCGATGGCCTTGGCGGCGAACTCCCCGGCGGCGGCGTTGGCGACGGGGCCGAGCACGACCGGACGGCTCCTGCCGTCCGGCCCCGGCGCGCCGCCGCCCCACTCCACGTTCTGCACGACGGTGACGCCCACCGCCATGGCCGCGGTGAGCGCGCCCACCGCCGCGAACCGTCGCACCGGCCTCCTCGTCCGCACGGGTGTCTCCTCGATGGTCTGGGCGGCCAGCCGCTCGCGCAGGCCCGCCTTGGCGGCCGGGTCGTAGGCGGGGGCCTCGGGCCGCGCCCGCCGGAACAGGTCGATCTCGTCGTGTGTCACGCCCATGACTCCTCGCCGATGGTCAAAGGGTCGGTGTCGCCGAGTTCGCGCCGCGCCTTCCGGCGGGCGCGGTGCAGCCGTGACCGCACCGTGCCGACCGGCAGGCCGAGCGCGGCGGCGGCCTCCTCGTAGCTCAGGTCGGCCCAGGCGATCAGCAGCAGCAGGTCGCGCTCGGCCGGGGACAGGCGGCGCAGGGCGGCGGCCAGCCGGGGGCCGAGGCCCGCCGCGGCGACCCGGGCCAGGCTGCGCTCGTCGAACGGCTCCTGCGCCCGGGACGGCAGCACGCGCGCCAGCAGCCCGGCGCGGCGGCGCTCGCCCCGCAGGTGGTCGCGGATCGCGTGCGTCGCGATCCCGTACAGCCACGGACGCGCGTCGGCGCGCCCGGTGTCGTAGACGGCGCGCTTACGGAAGGCGACCAGGAACGTGTCCGCGACCACGTCCTCGGCGTGCTCGGGGCCGATCCGCCGCGCCACATAGCGGTGGATCTCGTCGCCGTGCCGGTCGAACAGCGCGGCGAAGTCCTCCGCCGACCGCAGCGACCGGCGGATCAACTCCGCGTCGGTCGCGGTCACCGCTTTCGCTTCCGGGTCATCGGGATCCTTTCGGGGGATGGTGTTCACCCCTTACTCGGCCGGGTGCGGCGACCCGGTTCCCGCCTTCTCCGGAGATCTCCGGTCAGGTGCGGCGGAAGGTGACGATCTCCCCGGTGTCGCCGACCGCCTCCCCCGGGGAGGAGAGGATCTCGTCGGGCCGGTCGGCCAGCAGGGCCCGGGCGCGCAGCACGATCTCCAGGTCGAAGCGCAGGTCCGGGTCCAGGAGCTGGTCGCCGAACAGCTCCTCCAGCTGGCGCAGGCGGTAGCGGACCGTCTGCGGGTGCACGTGCAGGCGCATCGCGACCTCGTTGGCGTTGCGGCCCGACTGGAGCCAGGCCAGCAGGGTCTCGGCGAGCCGGTCCTGCTGGCTGGGGCGCAGATGGGACAGCGGGGCCAGGCGCAGGTCGGCCAGCGAGGTGATCAGGTCCTCGTCCTGGAACAGGATCAGCGTGGACATGTGCTCGACGCTGCGGATCACGCCGCTGTCCTGCTCGATCACGCCGCGCCGCACCAGGCCGAGGGTCTTGCGGGCCCACTGGATGGACCGGGCCGCCTCGGCGACCGGCACGGTCGGGCCGATCACCGCCAGGGTCCCGGCCAGGGCGCGGTCCACCAGCTTGGCGCGGCCGGGACCGTCCGGGTCGGGGATGATCAGGCTGGGGGTGCGGCGGGTCAGGTCGGCCAGGATGTCCGGGGGGAACGCGGGCGGGCGCGACTCCTGCCGGCCCAGCGCGACGGCGGCGACGGTGCGCGGGACGGGCCAGTGCGCGGCGGCGGCCAGGTCGGCGATCGCCTCGGGCGCGGCGGGCGGGTCGGCGAACAGCAGGTCCAGCAGGCGCCGGCGGCGGCGCTGCATCTCGCCCGCGACGGCGGCCTTGGCCTGCGCGTACCCCTCGGCCGCGGCGGCGGCCAGCTCGTCCTGGAACAGCATCAGGGCCTCGCCGACCGCACCGAGGGTGCGGGGCCCGACGTCCAGCGTCGCCGCGCCCTCGGCCATGCGCCGCCAGGCGATCATCCCGCCCACGCGCATCGCCGCCTGCACGGCGTCCAGGCTGCGGCCCTCGCCCGCCTCGCCGCGGCCGATCGCGCGGAAGAAGTCGTTGCAGGTGGTGGGCTCGTTGGCCGGGTCGGCGACGCGTTCCACGAAGTAGTGCAGGACGCGTTCGACGGCCAGCCGCAGCGTGCCGGAGTAGGAGCCGTCGCCGGGGCGGTCGTACTCGCGGACCCGCGTCTGGATCTCGTGGATCATGTCGTCGGCCACCTCGTCGAGGTGGGGCCGCATATGGTCCGCCAGCTCCCGGGGCAGGTCCGCCCAGGGGCGTCCCGCCGGCTCCTCAGCCACGTGCCCTCCCCGTGTGCCTTTTCCTTGCGTCGCTTCACGAACACAAGGGGTAATTAATGACTTATGTGGCTTGTGTGGTGGAAATCATGACCCGCTGGGACGTCGGGCGCAAAGTCTAGGGCGGGACCCGACCGGATTCGGCCGTCTCGGCTGATGAGAAGTTCCAGGTCCCACGGGTGGATCACGATCTTTCGCGGTGCGACATTGGGAGGAGACGAACGAGCGACGCCATCGGCGGCCGCGTTCGGAAGGCCGCCGTCGGGAGGTCAGCGTGACTGTTCCCAAGCCCCTGGGGGCCGCCGGACGGGCCGGTGACGAGCGTTTCGGCGGGGCCGCGTTCCTGCGCAAGGCGTTCCGCAAGGCCTTTCCCGATCACTGGAGCTTCCTGCTCGGCGAGATCGCGCTGTACTCGTTCGTGATCGTTTTGTTGACGGGGGTGTTCCTCACCCTGTTCTTCAAGCCGAGCATGGTCGAGGTCCACTACGACGGCTCCTACGCGCCATTGCGCGGAGTGCGGATGAGTGAAGCGTACGCCTCCACTCTCCACATCAGTTTCGACGTGCGCGGCGGGCTGCTGATGCGGCAGCTCCACCACTGGGCGACGGTCGTCTTCCTCGGCGCGATCGTCATCCATCTGCTGCGGAACTTCTTCACCGGCGCGTTCCGCAAGCCCCGCGAGCTGAACTGGCTGATCGGCATCGTGCTGTTCATGCTCGTGATGGTCAACGGCCTGTTCGGCTACTCGCTCCCCGACGACCTGCTGTCGGGCACCGGGATCCGCATCCTGGAGGGCGTGATCCTGTCGATCCCGGTCGTCGGGACCTATGTACTGATGTTCCTGTTCGGCGGCGAGTTCCCGGGCACCGAGATCATCCCCCGGCTGTACGTGATCCACATCCTGCTGATCCCGGGCATCCTGCTGGCGCTGATCCCGCTGCACGCCGTCGTGCTGACCTGGCGGCAGACCCACACCCAGTTCCCGGGCAAGGGCAGCACGAACCGGACGGTGCGCGGCTACCCGTTCTTCCCGGTGTTCATCGGCAAGACGACCGCGTACTTCCTGTGGACGCTCGGGGTGACGGCGCTGCTGGCGACGTTCTTCCAGATCAACCCGATCTGGCTGTTCGGGCCCTACGACCCGGGCGCAATCAGCGCGGGCTCGCAGCCGGACTGGTACATGGGCTGGATGGAGGGCGCGCTGCGGATCATGCCGTCGTGGGAGATCAGCGCGTTCGGCCACACGCTGCCGATGAGCGTGATCGTGCCCGCGCTGGTGGTGCCCGGCGTGCTGTTCACGGGGCTGGCGGCCTATCCGTTCCTGGAACGCTGGGTGACCGGCGACCACGGGATCCACCACCTGCTGGACCGGCCGCGCGACGTTCCCGCGCGCACCGGGATCGGCATGGCGGGCGTGGTGTTCTACGGGGGGCTGTGGGCCGCCGGGGGCAACGACGTCATCGCCTACAAGTTCGACATCCCGCTGTTCTGGACGACGTGGTTCTTCCGGGGGCTGGTGATCCTGGGGCCGGTGCTGGCGTACGTGATCACCTACCGGATCTGCCTGGGGTTGCAGCTCCGGGACCGCGCGATGGTCGCGCACGGCCTGGAGACCGGCACGATCCGCATGTCGCCGGAGGGCGGGTTCTCCGAGGTGGAGCGGCCGCTGTCGGACGAGGAGCTGGCCCCGGTCACCGATCCGCGCCCGGCCCCGGCGCTGCCGATCGGACGTCCCGAACGCCACGGCGTGGCGCCGCCCGAGGCGAGGAGACCGCTGCACCGGGTCCGCGTCGCGTTGAACCGGCGCTTCCTGGCGGACGTCGCCGAGCCGCCGAACGGGCACCGGGACGCGCCCCCGGAGGAGACGCCGGGCCACCGCAAGGCGCTCGACGAGCCCGCCGAGCCCTGACCCGTTCCCGCACCCGGACGAAGCGGGCATGTCGTAGGGTCCGCCTGTGGCTACCCTTCTCCTGGTCGAGGACGACGAGCACGTCAGGCGGGCCCTGCTGCGCGAACTGACCGGGCTCGGGCACGCGGTGCGCAGCGTGGGCCGGGCGCTGGACGCGTTGCGCGAGCTCACCGCCGACGTCCCCGACGTGGTGATCCTGGATCTGGGGCTGCCCGACCTGGACGGCGGCGAGGCGCTGAAGATGATCCGCGCCGTGTCCCAGGTGCCAGTGATCGTGGCGACGGCGCGGGACGACGAGCGGGAGGTCATCCGGCTGCTGCGGGCGGGCGCGGACGACTACGTGGTGAAGCCGTTCTCCGCCGGGCACCTCAGCGCCCGCGTCGAGGCGCGGCTGCGGCGGCTGCGGCCGCGGCGCGAGACGGTGCGGGTGGGCGGGCTGCTGGTGGACGTGGACCGGCGGGAGGCGAGCCTGGACGGCGCGCCGCTGCGGCTGTCGCGGCGCGAGTTCGACCTGCTGGCGTTCCTGGCCCGCAACGCCGGGCGGGTGGTGCGCCGCCGGGAGCTGCTGTCGGAGGTCTGGCAGCAGCCCTACGGCGACGACCAGACCATCGACGTCCACCTGTCGTGGCTGCGCCGCAAGCTCGGGGAGAAGGCCAGCGCGCCGCGCTACCTGCACACGGTCCGGGGCGTCGGCTTCATGCTGACCGAGCCCGGGGACTGACCGCCCGGCGCCGGTCTCAGTACTCGTAGACCTGCACCTGCGGCGCGTGGCCGTTCCAGGTCGCGAACACCGCCGAGCCGTGCCGCCCGTCGGTCAGGTCGACGCGCAGCCACCCGGCCGCGTTCCACGTCCTCGCCTGGAAGCCGCTGTCGGGCGTGGCCGAGACGAACCGCGCCGAGGAGCGGCCGATCGACAGCGTCACCCGCCCGGACCGCACGGTGTAGGTGCGCACCTGCCCGTCGGGCGGCGGCGTGGCGCGGGGGCTCGGCGTCGCGGTGGCCGGGCGGGGCGAGGGCCGCACCGACGCCCGCGCGCCGGTCGGGGACGGTGACGGCGACCGGGCCGGCGACTGGGACGGCACGGGCGGGCGGCCCCGGAGCACCGGGACGTCGGCGGCCGGTTCGGGGCCGGTCGCGGCGGCGCCGCGCACCGCGTCGCTCACCCCGGCCCAGCTGATCGCGACGCCCGCCGCCGTGGTGGCGACCCAGACCGCCGCGAAACCGACCCTCACCCGCATGCCGTGCATTATTGCCGGGGTCGGGGCGAGGAGGGCAACACGATGAGGGGTGCGCGATGAGGGGTGCGCTGGCGCGGGTCGCGACGGCCGTCACCGCGATGGTGGCGCTGTCGTTCGTCATCCCGCTGGGCCTGCTGAACGGCCAGCTGTCCCGGGAGCGCGCGCTGACCGCCGCCGAGCGGCAGACCGCCGCCCTCGTGCCCGTGCTGACGGTGACCGGCGACCCGGCGGCGCTGCGCGACGCGATCGGCTCCATCCCGGCCGGGGCGGCCGGGCGGCTCGCCCTGCACCTGCCGGGCGGCACCGTCCTCGGCACGTCCCGCGCCGCGCCCGCCGACCTGGCCACCGCCTGGCGGCAGAGCCGGTCGTCCACCGCGCCCGCGCGCGGCGGAACGGTCCTGCTCACGCCGGTCCTGCTGGAGGGCAGCCGCCACGTGGTGCTGGAGGCGTACGTGCCCGAGGCGGAGCTGACCCGGGGCGTCACCAAGTCATGGACGGTCCTGGCGCTGGTCGCGCTGGCGCTGGTGCTGGTCTCGGTGGCGATGGCCGACCGGCTCGCCACCCGGGTGGTGCGGGCCGCCGACCGGCTCGCCGGGGCCGTGACGCGGGTGGCCGACGGCGACCTGTCGGCGCGGGTGCGCCCCGGCGGCCCGGCCGAGCTGCGCGCCGCCGGGGAGGCGTTCAACCACATGGCCGACCAGCTCGCCCGGCTGCTGGCCGCCGAACGCGAGACCGCCGCCGACCTGTCCCACCGGCTGCGGACGCCGCTCACCGCGCTGCGCGTCAACCTCGACGGGCTGGCCGACAACCCCGGCGACGGCGGGCGGATCGCGCAGAGCCGGGAGGCGCTGACCCGGCTGGAGGAGACCGTGGACGGGATCATCGAGACCTCCCGCCGCGCCGACGACGCTCCCCCGGTCACCTCCGGCTGCGACGCCGCCGGCCTGGCGCGGCGGCGGATGGAGTTCTGGTCGGCGCTCGCCGACGACCAGGAGCGGGAGTGGACGCTGACGCTGCCGGAGGGGCCCGCCCCCGTCCCGGTGCCGGAGGCCGAGCTCGGCGCGGTGATCGACGCGCTGCTGGGCAACGTGTTCCGGCACACGCCGCCGGGCACGGCGTTCTCGCTGACCGTGCACCGGGGGCAGCGTTCGACGGGCCTGCTGTTCGGGGACGCGGGAACCGGGATCCCCGACGCGCCGGCGGCGCTGCGGCGCGGCGCCAGCGGCGCGGGCTCCACCGGCCTCGGGCTGGACATCGCCCGCCGCCTCGCCGAGTCCACCGGCGGCTCGCTGCGCGTGGACACCTCGCCGCTGGGCGGCGCGCAGATCGAGGTGTGGCTGCGCACCGCCGCGCCCGCGCCGCCGCGCCGGACGTCCCGGCGGGCCGCGCGGCGCTCCTGATGGTTCGCCAAGGAGACCCTTAAGAGCTCTTGAAGAGATCGTTCCGGGCGGGTCCTCCGGCGTAACGTCACGGTCATCCCGGCGACGGCCCCGCGTCCCCCTCACGCGCCCCCGGGATTCGGGGCCGCCGTCCGGTCCGCGTCCCACCCTGTCCCGGACGGTGGACGATCTCTCCGGATAGCGGCCGGCAGGGCGGCGCGATGGGATGCCTTTCCTGGAACACCTCTTATGAGCCGCCGGAGAAGCGATACCGGAAAGCCACTTTTGTTATTCGAGTGATTTCGGGCGTCGTTCATCCGCCACTAAAGTGTCTTTCCCGGGAAGCGCAACATGGGGCGCCATCCGGGAATAACCACGTGACACATTCGCGGCATTTTCCCAGGGGCGGTCACCGGCCCCGTGCCGACGGAGGGGCGGTCACGGGGCCGGGGCGCGGGCGGTCCTCAGCGGCGGTACAGGTTCAGCTTCTCCTCGCCGATGCGCTCGCGCATCGCCGGGTCCTCGACGCCCTGGCCCTCCCCGGTCGCGCCGCACAGCACCGCGACCTTGCCGACGTGCTGGTTGGTCTGGACGGCGCGGGTCGCCTCGCCCGCCTCGTCCAGCGGGAACACCGCCGACAGCGTCGGGTGCAGCATCCCCAGGGAGAACAGGCGGTTGGTCTCCACGGCCTCGTGGTAGTTGAAGCCGTGCGAGCCGACGATGCTCTTCAGCCGCATCCACAGGAAGCGGTTGTCGTACTCGTGGCGGTAACCGGTGGAGGAGCCGCAGGTGACGATCTTCCCGCCGCGCTTGGCGACGTACACCGACGCGCCGAACGTCTCCCGGCCCAGGTACTCGAAGACGATGCCGGGGTCCTCGCCGACCAGGTTGCGGATCGCCTCGCCCAGGATGCGGCCCGCCTTGGGGTTGCGCAGGCCCTGCTCGCCGAGCGGCAGCTCGTTGCGGTTGATGACGTGCTCGCAGCCCTGGGCGCGGACGATCTCGGCCTTCTCCTCCGAGGACACCACGGCCACGGGGATGCCGCCGCCGTTGCGGACCAGCTGGGTGGCGAACGAGCCGAGCCCGCCGGTCGCGCCCCAGATCAGCACGACGTCGCCCTGCTTCATGCGCGCGCCGTGCGAGCCGACCAGCATCCGGTAGGCGGTGGCGGCGCACAGGGTGTTGGAGCCCGCCTCCTCCCACGTCAGGTGCCGGGGCTTGCGGATGAGCTGGTTGGCCTTGACGACGCAGTACTCGCCGAGCGAGCCGAAGTTGGTCTCGAAGCCCCAGGCGAGCTGGGTCTCGCTCATCATGCCGTCGTCGTAGGAGCCGTGGTCCTCCTCGTCCACGTAGGCCGGGGAGATGACGACGCGGTCGCCGACCTTCCAGTGCCGCACGCCCGCGCCGGTGCGCACCACCACGCCCGAGCCGTCGGAGCCCAGGATGTGGTACGGCAGGTCGTGGCGGGCCCCGTGCCAGCCCTGGCGGCCGAACTTCTCCAGGAACGCGAACGTCGGCACCGGCTCGAAGATCGCCGACCAGACGGTGTTGTAGTTGATCGCCGCCGACATCACCGCGACCACGCACTCGTCGGGGGCGATCTCGGGCATCTCGACCTCGTCGACGTGCAGCGACCGCCGCACGTCCTTGTCGGTCTGCCCCTCGAAGATGCCCACCTCGTCCTTGCGGGTGAACGCGGCACGGAAGCGGGTGGGCAGGTCGATGTCCAGCAGTTCCTGCCCTGCGGCTCCGTTGCGGACGGCGTCGAGCAGGGCGTCGGGCTGGGCCATGGGGGTCTCCTCCGTGGGGGACGTCGGTGGGCGGCCCGTCAGCGGGCCGTGGTGACTGCGGGTCGGCCGCCCTGTCCGTCGGACTCGGTCGCACCAGCGGCCTCGGTACCTGCCAGCTCCCCGTCCAGGTGCGCGGCGAGGGCCTCCACGCCGGGCGGGTCGAGCAGGTTCAGGTGGTGCGCCCCGGGGATCGTGACGACCTCCAGGGCCGGGCACAGCTCGCCGAACCCGTTGGTCCCGTCGAGCACGTAGCGGGCGTCGCGGACGGCCCAGGGGGTCTCCTCGGGGGCCCGGTAGAGGATCACGCGGCCGTCGTAGGGCCGCGGCTCGTACGCCTCCAGGGAGCGGGTGTCCTGGTGGGAGGTGAGCTGGTGGTGCAGCGCCGCGGGCGGGATCAGCTCCGCCAGCGGCGCGGCCCGCTCCATCACCAGCGCGAACTGCGCCTCCTCGTCCAGCCCGGACAGCTCCTCGTAGGTGAGGGCGACCTCCAGGCCGTACGTCTCGTTGATGTAGTCGGCGAACGCCGCGAAGCGCCGCGCGAGGGTGTCGGACTCGTCCTCGACCGGGAGCGGGAGCCCCGCGTCGAACAGCGCGACGAACTCGACCTCGCGGCCCGCCGCGCGCAGCCGCCGCGCGGTCTCGTAGGCCAGCACCCCGCCGAACGACCAGCCGCCCAGCCGGAACGCGCCCTCGGGCTGCGCCTCGACCAGGCGCTCGGCGTAGCGGGCGGCGCGGACCTCGACGGGCGGGGCGTCGTCGAAGCGTTCGAGCCCGTAGACCGGCTGGTCGTCGCCGAGGAGCGCGACGAGCTGCCGGTAGCAGGCGGTGGTGCCGCCCGCCGGGTGCGCGATGAAGATCGGGCGGCGGTCGCCGGTCGGCTTCAGCGGGCGCACGGTCTGGCGGGCGGCCTCCTCGTCGGCGGCGCGGATGTGGTCGGCGACGTGCTCGGCGGTCGGCGTCGCCAGCAGCTCGCCGCGCGTGACCTCGCCGCCCATCTCGGCGACGACGTGCGCGACGACCCGCTCGGCGTGGGCGTCGGTGCCGCCGAGCTCGGCGAAGAAGTCGGCGGTGACGCTGACGCGGTCGAGGCCGAGGACGTCCTCGAAGATGCGGACGGCGAGGCGTTCGGCGTCGTCGCGCGGCATCACGTAGCCCGCCTCGGCGTTGGCCGCGGCGGTGGAGACGGCGGTCTCGTGCGGGGTGGGCGCGGCGGCCAGGCCCAGCTCCTCGGCGGCCCACGCCTCGAAGACGTTCACGCTCGCGCCCTGGAGCAGGACCGACGCGGGGACGGTCAGCCCGAGGTCATGCTCGACGCCGCTCTTGATCCGCACCGCGACCAGGGAGTCCAGGCCGAGGTCGGTGAGCGGGACGGCCGGGTCCAGGCGCTGCGGGTCGAAGCCGAGGACGGTGGCGATGCGGTGGCGGACCTGCGCGGCGATGGCGCGGCGCGCGGCGGCCGGGTCCAGCTTCCGGACCTCGTCGATGCCGGGCCAGCCGGTGGCGTCGTCGGTCCCCTGAACCTCGGCGGCCTCGGTGAGCGCCGCGAAGTACGGCATCCGCCTGATCTCGGGGAACAGCGCGACGGCGGCCGCCGGGTCGAAGCGCAGCACGCCGGTCGCCTCGCGGCCGGAGGCGAGGATCGCCTCCAGGGCCTCGGCGCCCTCCAGCGGTGAGATCGGTTCGATGACGGCGATCCCGCGGTCGGCCGCGCCGCCGACCTGCGACCAGGTGCCCCAGTTGACGGTCTGGGCGGGCCGTCCGTTGGCGCGGCGGTGCGCGACCAGCGCGTCGACGGCGGCGTTCGCGGCGGCGTAGGCGGTCTGGCCGGGCGAGCCGAGCAGCGCGGCGGCCGAGGAGTGCGCCACGAACCAGTCCAGGTCGAGGTCCCAGGTCGCGGCGGACAGCCGGCGCGCGCCCTCGACCTTGGCCGACCACACGCGGCGCAGGTCGTCCGGGCCGAGGTCGGTGACGAGCCGGTCGTCGATCGCGCCCGCGCCGTGCACGACGCCGCGCAGCTCCGCGCCGTTCTCCCGGGCGGCGGCGACGAGGCGTTCGGCGGTCTCGGGTTCGGCGACGTCGCCGAGGACCACGCCGACGTCGACGCCGCTCTCGCGCAGCCTCGCGATGGCCTTCTCGGCGTCGGCGTCCGGTCCGGAGCGGCCCGACAGCACGATCCGGCCCGCGCCGCGCTCGGCGAGCAGCCGGGCGGTGACCAGGCCGATGCCGCCGTAGCCGCCGGTGATGATGTACGCGCCGCCGCGCCGGACGATCCGCTCGGCCTTCGGCGGCTCCGGGACCTCGGCGCGGGCCAGCCGCGCGACGTACCGGACGCCGTCGCGCCAGGCGACCTCGCGGGCGTCGCCGTCGCCGAGCAGTTCGGCGACCAGGGACTCGGGCCGGTCGGCGTCCACGAGCGTGGCGCGCTGGACGGTGCGTTCGAACGCCAGCACCCGCGTGACCGCGCGGACGTGCGCCTGCTCGGGGTCGCCCGCCTCGCCGGGCCGGACGGTCAGGGCGCCGCGGGTCGCCACCCACAGGCGCGGCCCGTCCGGCGTCGCGACGCTGACGCGGGCGACGGCCAGCACCAGTTCCTCGTCGGTGAGGCCGGGGGCGGGGACGACCAGGACCTGGGAGGGGGTCTCGTTGATGTCGGGATCGGCGGACGGGGCCTGGACGAGCGCGACGTGGCCGCGCGACTCCAGCAGGTTCACGACGCGGGACGCGAACGGGTCCTCGACCTCGGCGACCACCAGCCAGGTCTGGGCGTCCAGGACCGGCGCGGGGGCGTCGGCCTCGTCCCAGACGAGCTCGACGGCCTTGTCGGCGAGCGCGACGGGGACGTCGGCGCGCTCGACGCGGCGCAGGACGATCCCGGCGGCGTCCACCAGGACCGCGCCGTCGCCGTCGAGGATCTGGAACGCGCCGACCACGCCCTCCTCGGTCTCCTCGACGCGGGTGCGCACGTGCCCGCCCCGGTGCGTCGGCCCGTGGACGCGCAGGCGGCCGACCGTCTCGGCGAGCCACACGCTCTCGTCGTCCCCGCCGGACCGCACGGCGTCGGAGAGCACGGCGAAAGCCCGGTCCAGCACCTCGGGGTGGACGCGGTAGTGGCGGCTGCCGCGTTCGGCGCCCGCGACCTCGGTGGCGGGGCCGTCGAGCGGGGCGGTGGAGCCCCGGGGGGCCTCGCCCACCTCGGCGTGGGCCAGGCGCGCCCAGGTGCCCGCCGGGGTGCGGGCGTGGATCTCCACGCGGCCGTCGGCCTCGGTGAACGTGGTGGTGACGGTGGTGTGCTCGGCGAGCGCGAGGGGGCGTTCGATCCACAGGCCGGTGACGCGCGCGTCCCCGCCGAGGGCCTCCGCGCCCGCCGCCATCGCCATCTCCGCGAGCGCCGCGACCGGCAGCACTGGCAGGCCGTGCACGCGCGGCCGCCAGGGCAGCGCGGCGGTGCCGACGTCGGCGCGCCAGGCGTGGCGGTCCTCGCCGGGCAGCTCGACGTGCGCGCCGAGCAGGGGGTGCTCGTCGCGGCCGGTGGCGCGGCGGCCGGGGTCCGCCCAGTGGTGCTCGTGCTGCCAGGGCGACTGCGGGACGTCGATGACGGCGCCGCCCTCCGGTTCCGCGACGGCGTGGCCGTGCGCGGCGAGCGCGGCGAGCTGGGCGTGGAACGTCAGCGCGTCGTCGGTTTCCTGGCCCCTGGGTGCGCGCTTGAGCGTGTGGGTGACCAGCGCGCCGACGCCGTCGAGGGTCTCGCCGACCGCGTGGGCGAGGATCGGGTGCGCGTTGATCTCGATGAACGTGCGGTGCCCGTCGTCGGCGGCGGCCGCGACCGCGTCGGTGAGGCGGACCGGGTCGCGCAGGTTGCGCGCCCAGTAGGCGGCGTCCAGGAGGGCGTCCTCGTCGAGGGCGCGCGGGTCGTCGAGGGCGGTGGTGTAGAGGCGGATGCCTTCGGCGAGGGGGGTGCCGCGTTCGAGGCCGACGCCGGCGAGCCGTTCCCGCAGCTCCGGCAGCAGCGGGTCGACCTGCGGCGAGTGGCCCGCGCCCTCGGCCTGCACCATGCGGGCGAGACGGCCCTCGGCCTCGGCGCGCCGGACGACCTCCGCGACCTGGTCGGCGTCGCCGGTGACGACGGTCTGCCGGGGCGAGGAGTGGACCGCCGCGTACACCTGTGGCAGGTCGTGGGCCAGGCGCCGCACGTCCTGCGCGGACGCGCCGAGCACGGCCATCGCGCCGCCCCCGACCAGCCGGGTCAGCAGCGCCGAGCGGCGGCAGATGACCTTCACGCCGTCCTGGAGGGTGAGCGCGCCCGCGACGACGGCGGCGGCGACCTCGCCCATCGAGTGGCCGATCACCGCGCCGGGCGTGACGCCGTAGGACCGCCACATCCGCGCCAGGCCGATCTGGACGGCGAACAGCACCGGCATGACCTCGGCGGGCCCGCCGGTCAGCTTCCCGCCCTCCTCCAGCAGCCGCCACAGCTCGGGGCCGCCCTCCTCGGCGAACAGCGCGTCGAGGTCGTCGATGGCCTCGGCGAACGCGGGCTCCTCCTCTAGCAGCCGCGTCGCCATGCCGGGGCGCTGCGCGCCGTAGCCGGAGAACACCCAGACGGGGCGGCCGGGGACGCCGACCGCCGTCCCCGACACCACGGCCGGGTGGGGGCGTCCCTCGGCGAGCGCGGTGAGGCCGTCGAGCAGGCCCGCGCGGTCGCGGGCGACGACGGCGGCGCGCGCCCGGCCGCGCCCGCCGCGCCGGTGCAGGGTGCGGGCGAGGTCGGCGAGCCGGGCGTCGTCCGGGAGCCAGCCGGCCAGCGCCCGCGCGTGCGCGCGGATCCGGTCGGCGGTGGTGTCCGACAGCGGGAACGCGCGGATCGCCGCCGGGGTCCGCGCGGTCTCCGGGGCGGGGGCCTGTTCGAGGATGACGTGGGCGTTGGTGCCGCCGAAGCCGAAGCCGGAGACGCCCGCGCGGGCGGGACGGCCGCGTTCTGGCCAGGGGGTCTCCTCTGCGACGACCCGCAGCCGCAGCTCGTCGAACGGGATGTGCGGGTTGGGCTCCTTGAAGTGCGCCGACGGCGGGATGACCCCGTGGTGCAGCGCCAGGACGGTCTTGATGAGCCCGGCGACGCCCGCCGCCGCCTCCAGGTGGCCGAGGTTGGACTTGACGGAGCCGACCAGCAGCGGCGCGCCGGCGTCGCGGCCCGCGCCGAGCACCTCGCCGGCGGCCTTGGCCTCGATCGGGTCGCCGAGGAACGTGCCGGTGCCGTGCGCCTCCAGGTAGTCCACCTCGCGGGTGTCGATCCCGGCGGCGGCGTACGCGTCGCGGAGCAGGGCGCGCTGGGCGTCGGAGTTGGGGGCGACCAGGCCGTTGGAGCGGCCGTCGCTGTTGACGGCCGTGCCGCGGACCAGCGCCAGGACGCGGTCGCCGTCGCGGCGCGCGTCCGACAGGCGCTTCAGCACGACCGCGCCGCAGCCCTCCGCGCGGACCATGCCGTCGGCGGAAGCGTCGAACGCCTTGCAGCGCCCGTCGGCGGCCGTGCCCCCGGCCATGTCGAACGTCATCGTGACGGTCGGCGACAGCAGCAGGTTCACGCCCGCCGCCAGCGCGACGTCGGCCTCGCCGTCGCGCAGCGCCCGGACCGCCAGATGGGTGGAGACCAGCGACGACGAGCACGCCGTGTCCACGATCATGCTGGGGCCGCGCAGGTCCAGCAGGTACGACAGGCGGCCCGCGATGACGCTCAGCGCCGCGCCGGTCGCGGTGAACGGCTCCAGCGCGGCCGGGTCGGAGGCGGTGAACGCCGCGTACTCGGGCGCCGACACGCCCACGAACACGCCGGTCCTGCTGCCGCGCAGCGACGCCGGGCCGATGCCCGCGTGCTCGAACGCCTCCCACGCCACCTCCAGGACCAGCCGCTGCTGCGGGTCCATGACGGCGGCCTCGCGCGGGGTGATGCCGAAGAACCGGGCGTCGAACGCGGCGACGTCGTCCAGGAAGCCGCCGAGCCGCGTGGTGGCGTCCAGCCGGTCGCGGGTCTCGGGCGAGCCGTCGTCGAACGGCGCCCAGCGGTCCGGCGGGACCTCGCGGATCGCGTCGCCCCGGCCGGTCAGGAAACGCCAGTAGTCGGCCGGGGTGGTCAGGTCGCGTTCGCCGCCGGGGAAGCGGCAGCCGATGCCGACGACGGCGATGGGCTCGTCCGGCCGGGCCGGAACGGGCGCCGGGGCGGGCGCCCGGGCGGAGCCGGGCGCGGGCGTCAGGTCCGCGCCGGACGCCAGCGCGGCCGACAGCCGGTTGATGGTGGGGTGCTCCCAGACCAGCGTCGCGGGCAGGGAGCGGCCGAGTGTCTGCTCCAGCTCTCCGGCGATGGCCACCGCGTCGCGGGAGGCCAGGCCGAACTCCTCCAGCGGGCGGTCGGCGTCGACGTCGGCGGCCGGAATCCGGGAACGGCGCGCGATCTGCTCGATCAGGTGCCGGCGAAGCGAATCCTCGGTGATCCGCGGTCGAACCTGCGCGCTTCCGGAACGATCGTTGCTGGTCTGCATGCGAGGGGGTCCCCCAATGACACTGGGATCGTTCAGAGGCGAGAGCCCACAATGTCCCATTTCGCCCGTCTCACGATGCGCATCCAGACCACTTTTCTCGGGCGCCACTTGTCACGGTGATGACAAGACTCCGTGACGGCCAATGTGGCCTGATGGGATGGTTGGGACGCCCGGAGCGCGCAAGGAGACGGGTAACGGGACGTCGACGAACCGTAACAGGATTACCTCACATCTATAGGGGGAAGCGGCGGAATTCCCCGTCCGGGACGCCGCCGCGCAGGAGCACTTGACCCGGGGCCGATTCCGCTGGGCGCTGGCCGTGGTCGCCATCGCCGCATTCATGATCACCATGGACAACACGGTGGTCGCCAACGCGCTGCCGAAGATCAAGAGCGATCTCGGCATGTCCAAGAGCGCGCAGGAATGGGTCGGCATGGGGTACATCCTGATGTTCTCCTGCCTGCTGATCGCCGGCGGGCGGCTCACCGACATCTACGGCTGCCGGATCATGTTCGTCACCGGGATGACGGTGTTCACGGCGGCCTCGGCGGTGTGCGGCCTGGCGGGCGAGGAGTCGGTCCTGATCATCGGCCGGCTCGTGCAGGGCGCGGGCGCGGCGATGGCGCTGCCCTCCACCAGCGTCATGACCACCGTGGGGCGGAACGACCGGGAGCGGTCGCTGGGCTCCATCGTCTGGATCATCGCGGCGGGCGGCGCGACCGCGCTCGGCCCCGCCATCGGCGGCGTGATCGTCGAGCACTGGCACTGGGGCTGGATCTTCCTGATCAACATCCCGGTCGGGCTCGGCGTCATCGCGCTCGGCCTGGCGGTGCTGACCGACCACAGCGAGAACCCCTCGGCCCGGGTGGACCTGCCCGGCGCGCTGATCTCGGCGACGTTCCTGTTCGCGCTGATCTACGCGCTGGAGGCCGGGCGCGGCCGGTGGACCGACCCGCCGGTGCTGGCGGTGTTCGCGCTGGCCGGGATCGCCCTGGTCTGCTTCGTGCTGGTGGAGTCCTGGGCCCCCGACCCCATGATCAGCCTGCGGTTCTTCCGCAACCGGGTGTTCACCGGCGGGCTGGCGACGCAGATGCTGCACGGCATCGGCTTCAACGGGATGGTCTTCTACGCGGCGACGTTCCTGCAGACGTTCCTGATGTTCAACCCGGGCAAGGCGGGCCTGGTGCTGCTGCCGTCGGCGATCGTGGTGATGGCGATGACACCGGTGGCGTTCTGGGCCGCCGCCGCGCTCGGGCCCCGGATCACCGTCGGCGGCGGGATGGCGCTGATGGCGGGAGGCATGGCGCTGTTCTCCCAGCTCCGGCGGGACGACGACTTCCTGGACCTGATGCCGGGCGTGCTGGTCGTCGGGCTCGGGGCCGCCCTGTGCATGCCGATCGTGATGTACGTGCTGAAGGCCGTGCCCGAGGACCAGACGGGCGTCGCCAGCGGGATCATGAACGTGATCCGGGAGGCGTCGGGGGCGTTCGGCATCGCGATCGTCGGCCTGCTGATCCACGACATCCCCGGTCCGGGCGCGTCGGCGGCGGAGCTGGAGACCTTCCGCGGCGGCACGGCGGCCGGGCTGCTGCTGGGGGCCGCGCTGGTGCTGGTCGGAGGTGTGATCAGCGGGGTGACGCTGCCCAGCCGGCGCGGCTGGTCCGGGCCCAAGCACAACCGGCGGCGCCCCGCCCCGGACCTCGCCCCCGCCGCGCCGCGCGCTTCCGGAGCGGCGCTCGCCGCGCCGCGCGCCACCCCCTGGAACGGCCTGCCGGTGGTGCGCGAGCAGTGGCCGCCCCCGCCGCCGAAGGGCTGGTACCGCCCCTACGTGCCCGAGGACGCCCCGCCCGCGTCCCCGCGGCCCGCCCCCCGTCACGACGCCTGGTGAGGTGCCCATGACCCGTACGATCGTGATCTTCGCCGCCGGTTCGCGCGGCGACATCCAGCCGTGCGCGGCGCTGGGACGCGCGCTGCGCGAGCGCGGCGACCGGGTGCGGCTGGTGGCGAGCGCGCGCTACGCCCCGCTGGCGCACCGGGCGGGCCTGGAGCTGGCCCCCCTGACCGCCGACCCGGCCGAGATCATGAACTCCCCCGAGGGGCAGCGGCTGCTGGCCAGCGGCCGGAACCCGGTGCGGTTCCTGACGGGCTTCTGGCGCATCCTGGGGCCGCTGGCCGAACGCCTGCTGGCCGAGTGCCTGGACGCGTGCAAGGGCGCCGACCTGATCCTCGGCCCCACGCTGGGCCTGCTGCCCGTGCACATCGGCGAGCACCTGGGCGTGCCCTGGGCGCTGATCCACTTCCAGCCGAGCCAGCCGACGGGCGCGTTCCCGCACCCGTTCGTCCCCCGGCTCCCCGCGCTGGGCCCCTGGGCGAACCGCGCGACCTACGCCGCCGTGGAGCAGCTCACCTGGCAGCTCTCCCGCCCGTTCATCAACCCGTGGCGGACCGGCCCGCTGGGGCTGCGCCGGGCCCCCCTCCGCGGCCTGACGCGCGAGGTCCAGCGCACCGGCCCGGTCCTGGCGTGCTTCAGCGAGGCGGTGGTCCCCCGCCCGCGCGACTGGGGCGCGCACGTCAACCTGACCGGCTACTGGTTCCTGGACGAGCCCGGCTGGGAGCCGCCGGACGACCTGGCGGCGTTCCTGGAGGCCGGGCCGCCCCCGGTGTACGTGGGCTTCGGCAGCATGGTCCCCCGGGACGCCCGCGGCACGGACCGGACGGTCCGCGCGGCGCTCCGCGCGGCGGGCGTCCGGGGCGTCGTCCAGGGCGACCCGGCGACGTCCGACGACGACGTCCTGGCGGTGAGCGACGTCCCGCACTCGTGGCTGTTCCCGCGCATGGCGGCGGTGGTGCACCACGGCGGGGCGGGCACGACGGCGGCGGGCCTGCGCGCGGGCGTCCCGACGGTCGTCTGCCCGTTCTTCGGGGACCAGCCGTACTGGGGCGACCGCGTCCACGCGCTGGGGGCGGGGCCGGAGCCGCTGCCGTTCCGGAGGCTGACCGTCCCGCTGCTGGCGGCCCGCGTCCGCCGGGCGACGAACGACGCGGGGTTCGCCGGCGGCGCCCGCGCCGTGAGCGACCGCCTCCACGCCGAGGACGGCGTGGCCCGCGCCGCCGAGGTCCTGGACGCCCTCCGCTGAACGCCGGTGCCCCGGCCCGCGTGGCGGGCCGGGGCACCGGGGGGCGGGTCAGACGCGCTTGGCGCCCAGGGTCTTCATGATCTGGGGCCAGGCGGTGTGCATCTCGCGCTGCCAGTACGGCCAGGAGTGGCTGCCCGGACCGTAGATGTGGCTCGTGACGGAGACCTTCTGGCGCTTGGCCTCCTCGACGAACGCCTTCACCGTCGGGCCGATGGCGCGCTCGCTCAGGTAGCCGATGTCCCACGGGGCCTTGCCGGGCTTGTCGAACGGGCCGGCCTCACCCGTGGTGCCCGAGGAGACGTACAGCTTCGTGCCGCGCATGCGGGGCAGGAGCTTGATCGGGTCGTGGGCGTCCCAGTTGGCCTTGTGGATCCAGGGCACGCCCCAGATGTTGTAGGGGTCCTGGCCGCTGCGCATGTTGGTGTACATGAGCAGCGTGGGGATGCCCGGGTGGCTCATCGACAGCACGCCGCTGAAGCAGGACGCGTGCCGGAACATGCCCGGGTGGCGTCCCACGTAGGTGCAGGCCCCCTGGCCGCCGGAGGACAGGCCCATGACGGCGCGGGAGCCGCCCGCCCCGTAGTTGCGCTCCATCAACTGGCGGACCTCCTGGACGTGGAAGTCCTCCCACTTGGGGGTGCCGCCCTTGCCGCCGTTGAACCAGTTGGTGTACGAGCCGTTGCGGCCCTCGGGCATCACGACGATGACGCCCCATTTGCGGGCGACCTGCTCGATGTCGGTGCTGCGGGTCCAGGAGATGTAGCGGTCGTTGCCGCCGTGGAGGGCGTACACGACCGGCCAGGTCTTCTTGGAGCCGAACTTCCAGCCCTTGGGCAGCAGGACGCGCACGTTCTCCTTCGCGCCGCCGAGGGAGGGCGACTGCACCGTGAAGTCGAAGGAGGTCTTGCCCTTGTTCAGCCACTTGTAGCTGACGATCCTCGCGCCGGAGTCGGCCTTCCGGAAGCTCGCGGCCTGCGCCGGGGCCGCGTCCAGCGGGAGCGGGAGCGGAAGCGGGAGCACGCCCGCCCCGGCGACCGCGGCGGCCGTGACGGCCGCCGTCCGCCGTGCGAACCGGCGGCGTGACTCAGTTGACATCGTTCTCCTCCACGGTCCTCCAGCGCCAGCCCGAACCATCGGGATTGGGAACTATCTCACGTCTGGTACGGCTGGTGCTTGTGGGTTGGGGTTGGGGTTGTCCGTTCGCCCACGGCCGCCACGGCCCGGGGGGCGCGGCGGGCGGAGGCGGCGGAACGGGATCGGCCCAGGTGGGCGGGTGGTCGGGGCCCGGATCGGGCGGGGGGAGGGGCGCGGCGGCCACTTCTGGACCACTTTCGCGGGTGATCCTGCCGTCCGTTTCGGGCGTCGGCTCCCAGTGCAGGGCGTACGGGTAGGGCTGCTCGGCGGGCAGCGGCGGCGCGACCGCCGGCGGGGCCGCCACCGGCTCCCCGGCGGGGACCTCGCCGCGTTCGCGGAGGTCCATCCGGGCGTGCAGGCCCGCGAGGGGGCGCGGGAGCCACCAGTTGGCCCCGCCCATGAACCGCATGGTCGCGGGCACCAGGAGGGAGCGCACCAGCGCCGCGTCCACGACGACCGCGACGAACATGCCGACGCCGATCAGCTTCACGACGGTGATCCCGGCCATCGAGAACGCCGCGATGACCACCAGGAACAGCAGCGCCGCGCTGGTGATGATCCCGCCGGTGTGCTGCATGCCGCGGGCGACGGCCAGCCGGTTGTCGTGGCTGCGGTCCCACTCCTCGCGGATCCGCGACAGCAGGAAGACCTCGTAGTCCATCGACAGGCCGAACACCACCGCCAGGATCAGGATCATCGAGGTGGCCTCGACGCCGCCGGTCGGCGTGAAGTCGAGCAGGCCCGCCAGGTGGCCGTACTGGAAGCCCCACACGATCGCGCCGAACGACGCCCCGATCGACAGCACGTTCATCACGATCGCCTTGAGCGGCAGCACGACCGAGCCGAAGAACATGAACAGCAGCACGAACGTCGTCACGCCCACGAACAGGGCCATCTTCGGCAGCGTGCGCAGCAGGCTGTCCATCAGGTCCATCTGCGCCGCGGTGCTGCCGCCGACGTCGATCCGCATGGGGATGCCGCTCTCGTCCACCGGTTTGCCGCGGATGGTCTGGACGAGGTCCTGCGCCTGCCGGGACATCGGCTCGTACCGGTGCGTGACCGAGACGCGCACGCCCCCGTAGGAGGCGGAGTAGCCGGTGAACTTCGCCTCGACGACGCCGGGCAGCCGCGCCAGGTCCCCGCGGTAGTCCTCCAGGTGGGGCGGGATGTTGTCGCCCCTGCGGGCGGGCCGCCAGTCGCGCGGGACGAGCTGCCCGGTGAGCACGATGTCGATCGGTTCGGCCGAGCCGTTGGGGAACTCGCGCTTGACCGTCTCCACGACCTGCCGCGTCGGGCTCCCCTCGGGCAGGACGCGGGCGTCGACGCTGCCGAACTGCACGTTCAGGAACGGCCCGAACATCACGCCCAGGATCACCAGCACCACCGCGAAGTACGGCAGCGGGTGCCTCATCACGCTCTGCCCGAGCCGGAACCAGAACCCGCTGTCGGGGTCGCGCCGCGCGCGCCGGGACGTGGGCCGCCGCCACGGCATCCGCCCGAACTCCACGCGCGGGCCGAGCAGCACCAGCATCGTCGGCAGCAGCACCGTCGCGCCGAACACCGCCACCATGACGGTCGCGATCCCGGCCAGGCCGATCGTGCGCAGGAACATCTGCGGGAACAGCAGCAGCCCGCCCAGCGCCGCCGACACCGTCACGCCCGACACCATGATCGTGCGTCCGGCGGTGAGCATCGTGGTGACGACCGCGTCCCGCTGGGCCGGCTGCAACGCCTCCCGGTGGGCGCGCCGGGCCGCCCGGCGCGCCGCCCGGCCCCGCTCGGCCTTCCAGGGTTTTCCAGGGTCGATACCGCGCGCGGCCATCCCGCGCCGCAGCTCCTCGCGGAAGCGGCTCACGACGAACAGCGAGTAGTCGATCGCCAGGCCGACGCCCATCATGGTGACGACCTCCAGCGCGAACGCCGTCACGTCGGTCACGTAGGTGACCAGGTGCAGCACCGCGAGGCCGCCGACGATGGAGAACAGCGCGACCACCATCGGCAGCACCGACGCCGTCAGCGCGCCGAACAGCGCCACCAGCAGCACCAGCAGCGGCACCGCGGTGATCAGCTCGGCGCGGACGATGTCGGCGACGACCTGCTCGCCGAACTCGATGCCCAGCGGGTAGGCCCCGCCGAGCCGGGTCTCCAGGCCGGGCGCGGCCAGCCGGTCCTTGATGAGGTGGTAGTTGGCGGTCTTGGCGACGTCGTCCTTGCCCGCCAGCTTCAGCGACACGAACGTCGAGCGCCGGTCGTGCGAGGTGAACGGCGCGGCGTCCCGGGCGTCGAGCGACCAGTACGAGAACAGCTCGGCGACCTGCCCCTTCGGCAGCCGCGCCACCGTGGTGACCACCGCCGCCTGGTAGCGCGGGTCGTCCACGGTCATCGTGGGGCTGCGGTACAGCACCAGCACGTCGGGGTTGGTGCTGCCGAAGTAGGTCGCGCCGAGCTTGGCGACCGTGGTGGAGGACGCGTCGGGGTCCTCGAAGCCGCCCTGCTTGAACTTGCCGAACACGCCGAGGCCCCAGCCGCCCGCCAGGACCGTGCACAGCAGGATCAGGACGAGACAGGTCCAGCGCCGTCGGTGGATGAGGCGGCCCAGCCCCGCGAGCATGATCCTCCTGTGTGCCGGGCGGCCGGAACGCGTCCGTTCCGGCCGCCGAACGAGCGTCCGGTGTCACCTGCGCGGCGTCACCCCCGCGCGTCGAGCCGCGCCCGGGTGGTCGGCAGCGCGCCGTCCAGGTAGCGCTGCCGGGTCGCGGCACGGGCGATCTTGCCGCTGGAGGTGCGCGACACCCCGCCCGGCTCGATCAGCACGAAGTCGTGCACGCTCATCTCGTGCTCGACGTTGATCGCGCCGCGCACCGCCGTCTCGACCTCGGCCGGGTCCAGCCGGGCGAGGGGGACGCGCCGGTTGCGCTCGGCGACCACGACCAGCAGCTCGGTCTCCTCCCCCTGCACCGCGAACGCCGCGACGTGGTCGGGCCGGATCGCCGGGTGCGCCTCCTGCGCGGTGACCTCGATGTCCTGCGGGTAGTGGTTGCGGCCGTCCACGATGATCAGGTCCTTGATGCGGCCGGTGACGTACAGCTCGCCCTCGTGGACGGCGCCGTAGTCGCCGGTTCTCATCCAGGGCCCGGCGGGCAGGCCGCCGGGCTCGGCCAGCTCGCCGCCGAAGGTGTCCTGGCTGCGCTCGGAGTTGCGCCAGTAGCCGGGGGCGGTGTTGGGGCCGTGCACCCAGATCTCGCCGACCTCGCCGTCCGGCCGCTCGGTCCGCGTCTCGGGGTCGACGATCGCGACGATCTGCCCGACGGGGCGGCCGCACGAGACGAGCGCGCTGACCCGCTCGCCGTCCGCCGCGGGGCCGGCGAGCGCGACCCGCCCCTGGGTGAGGGCGTCGCGGTCCACCTCGATGACCTTGGGCGGGGTGTCGTCGGCGGCGGCCGACACGAACACCGTCGCCTCGGCCAGCCCGTAGCCGGGGGCCTGCGCGCCCGGCCGCAGCCCGGCGGGCGCGAACGCCGCGGCGAACGTCTCCAGCGTGGAGGGACGGATCGGCTCGGCCCCGTTCAGGCAGGTCACCAGGCCCGACAGGTCCAGCTCGGCGAGCTTCTCCGGCGTCACCACCGACGCGGCGTACTCGTAGGAGAAGTTCGGCCCGGCGGTGTAGACGTTCCGGCCCGGCCGCTCGGCGATCAGCTCCAGCCAGCGCAGCGGGTTCATCACGAACGACACCGGGTCGGTGTAGATGGCGTGGTCCCCGCCGTACAGCGGCAGCGCCATCGCCGCGATCAGCCCCATGTCGTGGAACAGCGGCAGCCAGCTCACCAGCTCGGGGGTCGGCCCGTCGGGGGCCCAGCCCGCCCACAGCTGCGCGGCGTTGGCGGTGACGTTCCCGTGGGTGATCTCGACCCCGGCGGGGCGGCGGGTGGAGCCGGAGGTGTACTGGAGGTACGCCAGGTCGTCGAAGCCGATCGGCTCGTCCGTCCAGGCGTCGGCCAGCGCCGGGTCCACCTCCTCGGCGAACACGATCTCCCTGGGCCGCGGCACGTCGTGGTCGGCCAGGAACTTCTCCACGTGCGGCAGCGAGCTCCGGCAGGTGACGACGACGGCCGGCTCGGAGTCGGCGTAGGCCCCGATCAGCCGGTCGGCGTGGCCCGGCAGGTCCGGCGAGAACAGCGGCACCGCCACCACGTGCGCGTGCATCGCGCCGAGCATCGTCATCATGTAGTCGAGCGTCTGCGGCAGCAGCAGCGCGGCGCGGTCGCCGGGCTCGGCGACCTGGCGGAGCCGGGCCGCCATGGCGCGGGCGCGGCGCGCGGCCTCGGCCCAGGTCAACGTGATCTTCACGCCGCCCGGGTCCAGCGAGTAGTCCACGAACGTCCACGCCGGCGCGTCCGGCTTCTCCGCCGCCCACCGCGCGACGCGCTCGATCAGCGGAACGCGGCCGGCACCGCCGGGCTGGAGTTCGGGAAGCAACGAGCCCAGAGCCATCTCTGTCTCCCGGGGGATCGGGCGGGCGGCACCGTGCGGGGGTCGCGCGGGGACCGCGCCGTCGAGGGCGGAGCGCTGCCGACCGGACGGCTCCCGCGGAGGCCGCCGGCTACCGGCGATGATCGTGCAGCGTGAAGCTACCGGAAGGTAGCCAGGCGGCGGAACCGCCCCACGCGCACATTAGCCACCTCGGCCTTTGTCACGGAAGTGACAAGCCCGTGACCGGTGTCCCCTCCCGCGACACATGCCTTCACGGTGCGTCGCGGCGCGGTGTCATCCCCGCGCGGGCGGGTTCGGAAGCGGGCTCAGCGGCGCCGGCGGGGCGGGCGGCGCGACGCGACCGCCGCCGCGCGGGCCGGGCGCGCGCCGCCCACCCGGCGGCGCCACAGGCTCAGGCAGGCCGCCACCCACAGCAGCGCGATCTCCGCGATCAGCGCGACGCCGAGCACCACGGCCCAGTCGGTGCCGTCGCCCCCGCCGTCCAGCCCGGTCGGCGAGACCAGCGTCATCTGGGCGTCGGGGGTCCGGGGGGCGGCGCCGGGCAGCGAGAGCGCGGGCGGGGAGCCGGCCGGCGGCAGCACCGACGGGCTCGGCACGTCGCCGAGCCCGGGGGCGGGCGCGTCCGACGCGGGCGGCGCCGGCAGCGGCGGAACCTCCGTCAGCGGGGGCGGCGACCCGACCGGGCCGGGAGCGGGCGGCGGCGCGGGGGCGGCCGACGGCGGCCGGACCGGCGGGGCCTGCCCGGGAGGGTTCCGGCGCGGCGTGACCGCACGCGGCCTGACCGTGGGCGGGTCGACGGCGGACGGCTTGGCGGCGGGGGGCCTGGCGACCGACGGCCTGGCCGCCGAGGGTTTGGTGGCGG
Organism: Actinomadura kijaniata; assembly: GCF_014138665.1. NCBI lineage: Bacteria > Bacillati > Actinomycetota > Actinomycetes > Streptosporangiales > Thermomonosporaceae > Actinomadura > Actinomadura kijaniata. Next base: position 892,956 of record NZ_JACJIA010000002.1, on the reverse strand, counting down.
ACGGCCGGGCCGGGCCCGGGGCGGGCTTCGCCGAACGGGTCGGCGCGGGCTCCGGGCGCGGGCCGCGGACCGGGGCCGGCGGGGTGGCGGCGGCGACCGACTCGCGCCGGACGTTGCTGGCGCCCGCGATCGCGACGACGCGCGGCGCCGAGGCCACCCGCGCCCGCTCCGGGATCCGCACGGCGACCTCGACGTACCGGACGTGGACCAGGTCGCCCAGGTCGCAGCGCAGCGGCGCGCCCTTCCCGCGCGAGGCGCACTCGGGCGGGTTCTCCGCCCAGGTCAGCGGGCGCTGGGCGAGCACCAGCAGGGCGGTGTCGTGGGCGGCGCCGCCGATCGGCCGCACCGTGACGCGGTAGCGGGCGACCTGCTGGCCGTCGAGCGGCGAGCGTCCGGCCGGGCTGATCGCGACGGCGAGGCGGACCCGGTCGCGCCGCTTCGGCGGCCGGGTGGCGGTGGCCGTCGGGACGACCGGGGGGACGTCCGCGGCCGGCGCTTTCCTGGTGGGCGTCGGGGGCGAGGGCGGGGCGGGCGGCCGGGACGGGGGCCGGACGGCGGGCCCGATGGGCGTGGGGACGGCCGGGTCCCGTTCGACCACGGGGAGAACGGGGTCGGAGGGCTCGGCGGCCCCGTGGTCGGTGGCCCCGGAGTGCGGTCCGGCGAGCAGCGCCGGGGGCAGCACCACCGCCCCGCTCAGCACCGCGACGCCCCAGCGGCGCATGCGCGCCGCTCCGCCGCGTCCCGTACGCCCTCCGGTCGGCACCCGATCCCCCTCCGTCGCACTGGCCGGTCGCCTGGGGGGCGTTAACAAGTATTGCCGGTCCGCGACGCTCCGTAACGTCCCGCGCGGGAGGTATGGATGTCGAGCGGCATTTCACACAGCGAAATAATCTTTCCGTAGAATCGGGCGGACCGCGAGAGAGGAGACGTCGGTGGCGGAGGCCGTACGGTCACTGGAGCGCACCTTCGAGCTGCTGGAACATCTGGCCGACGCCGGCGGGGAGATGGCGCTGTCGGAGCTGACGGAGGTCTCCGGGCTGCCCATGCCGACGATCTACCGGCTGATGCGCACCCTGGTGAACCGCGGGTACGTCCGGCAGGAGCCGTCCAAGCGGTACGCGCTGGGCCCCCGGCTGATCCGGCTGGGCGAGGGCGCGTCGCGGCTGCTGGGCTCGTGGGCCCGCCCGGCGCTGACCCGGCTGGTCGACGAGGTCGGCGAGACCGCGAACATGGCCGTGCTGGAGGGCGACGAGGCGGTGTACGTCGCGCAGGTGCCCTCCCGGCACTCGATGCGGATGTTCACCGAGGTCGGGCGGCGGGTGCTGCCGCACTGCACGGGCGTCGGCAAGGCGCTGCTGGCGCAGCTCCCCGAGCAGCGGGCGCGGGAGATCCTCGGCCGGACCGGGATGCCCGCGCACACCCCGCACACCTTCACCGACCCCGACGCGCTGGTGGCCGAGCTGGCACGGATCCGCGAGCGCGGCTACGCGGTGGACGACGAGGAGCAGGAGATCGGCGTGCGGTGCGTGGCCGTCCCGCTGCCGGGCGCGCCCACGCTGACGGCGCTGTCGGTGTCGGGGCCGTCGGCGCGGATGACGCACGAGACGGTCGCCGAGGTCGTTCCGATCATGCGGGAGGTGGCGGCGCGGTTCGCCCGGGAGCTGGATCCGGCGGCCCCGTGAGGGCGCGCCGGAAGCGCCCGCGTCAGTCGACCACCTCGCCGGGGACGGCGCCGGGGTGGCCGCCGCGCTCCCACACCACGAAGTCGCCCGCCGACCTCACCAGCATCGTCAGGACCCACAGCGCCACGCCGGTGTCGTCCAGGACGCCGACGACCGGCAGCACCTCGGGGACCGCGTCGATCGGCGAGACGATGTAGACCAGCGCGAGGGCCAGCAGCCCGAGCGTGCCGTACGACATGCCCTTGTAGTCGCCGCGCAGCACCCCCCTGACCATGCGGGGCACGGCGCGGACGCGCTCGCCCAGGCCGGGCGCGCCGGGCTTGAGGGTCTCGTTGTAGATCTCCCAGGCGGCGCCGGCGGCGGCCGCGTTGCGCTTCTTGCTCATGGAACTCCTCGGGCGCGGGTTGTGGGCGCGCCCCCGTGGCGCCCACGCTCTACTAGGACGCGCCGGGCCGCCGGGTTGTTCCCCTCGATCGCCGGGCGCGCGGCCGTGCCCGGCGCGGCAGGTGGCGATTCCTGGCATCCGGGATGAGAAGGAGTTACCCCGGGTCATGTTTTCATTACCCACATGCACCGGCTGCGGGGATTCCGGCGCATTTCCCGGCGTCCGCTGGAAACATGAGGTTCGTTGGCCCCGTGCGAACGGGGAGGCCCCCCGGGGGAGCTGACGAGGTCATGAGCGCCGACCGTTCCAGCCCGTCCGGCCTCGACCGGCCGGTGCACGGCAGCGCGGCCGGGGTCGGCTACGTCGCGCTGCCGCCGAGCGCCGTGGACGCCCGGCCCGCCGGGGACACCCGGCTGGTCGTGGTCTGGCCGGGGTTCGAGCCGCCGCGCACCGCCGCCGCGATGGCCGCCGCCGTGCCGCTGACGGGCGTTCCGGCCTGGCGCTTCTACCTGGACCTTCCGGCGCCCGGTGGGCGCGCGCCCACCGGGCTGGGCTCGGGGGCGTTCCTGGAGACGCGCGGGATGGAGTGCTACGGCGCGGCCGTGGAGCAGGCTGTGGAGCGGCTGCCCGCCGCGCTGGCGGAGCTCTGGCGGACGTTCGGGATCGCGGAGGGCCCGGTGGCCCTCGCCGGGTTCTCGGTCGGCGGGTCGGCGGCGCTGCTGGCGCTGGCGCGGGGCGTGGTCCCGGTCAGCACGGCCGCGCTGGTCGCGCCGGTCGTCGCCCCCGGCCGGGCCGCGCGGGCGCTGGAGAAGCGCGCGGGCCGCGAGCGCGCCTGGTCGGACCGGGCGCGCGGGCTCGCCGAACGGCTCGACCTCGGCGCCCGCGCCGCCGACATCGCCGCGCGGGGCGCGGCGCTGCTGCTGATCGGCGGGGCCCGGGACCGGGTGGTGCCGCCCGCCGAGATCACCGCGCTGCGGGACCTGCTGCGCCGGCTCGGCGAGGGCACCGTCGAGTCGGCGACGTTCCGGATGGGGCACGCCCTGGCCGCCGAGCCCGGCGTCGAGCCGCGGCCCCCGATCACCGAGGCGGTGCGGGTGGACGGCGTGCTGAACGACTGGTTCCGGGAGCGTCTCGCCGAGGTCGTCCCGGAGGGCGCGGACGGGTCGCCCGCCGCGGGGGCGCGCCCGGCGCCCGCCGCTCCGGCCGCGCCACGGGAGGGCGAGCGGCGGGAGGGCGGGCGTCACGAACGGCAGGTGCCGGTGGCGGTGCGGTTGGAGGGGACGGCGCTCCCGCCGGGCTGAGCCCGCGGCGCGGGAACGCGACCCGCGTCAGGCGCGGGCGAGCACCTGGTAGCGGACCGGGATCACGCCGGATCCGGTGCCGCCGACCTTGGCCATCGCGGCCTTGGACAGGTCCAGGCAGCGGCCGGACACGAACGGGCCCCGGTCGTTGATCCGGACGGTCACCGAGCGGCCGTTGTTCTTGTTGGTCACGCGGACCTTGGAGCCCATGGGCAGCGTCTTGTGCGCCGCGGTCAGCTCGCTGGGGTCGAAGCGCTCGCCGCTGGCGGTCATCTGGCCCTCCCAGTAGTAGGAGGCCTCGCAGGAGCCGCCGCCGACCACCCGCGTCCGGGGCTTGGCGGGCTTCTTCTTCGCCGCGCTCGACGGGCGCGGGCGGATCTCCTTCAGCCGGGGGGCGCGCTCCTCGCCGCGGGAGGCGCGGGTCGGCGTGGGCCGGGGCGCGTCCGCGAGCGGTGCGGCCGGCGAGGTCGGCGCGGCGGTCGGGGCCGGCACGTTCTGGGCGGCCGCCGCCGGGCGGGTCGAGCCGGAGGCGCTGGTCAGCAGGGCGATCGCGCCCGCCGCGATGACCGCGACGGCGACGCCGGAGGCGACGAGGATGAGGGGAAGGCGCTTGGCAGGGCGAGACGTACCAAAGATGCCCACAGAGAAAGTCCTTCGATCGGGGACAGGTCCTCGGACAGCCGGAATTCCGGTCGTTCAGCGGCGTGGTTCGTGTTCGTGCCGCGCGGAACGCTCCCGCTGCCGTCAGGCGTGGCGGGCGTCCGATCCCGGCCCTGTGAAGGGCGTTCTCCGCGTGCGCGGATCCGGCGTCCGGTGGTGCGACACCGGCGCGTGTTCACTTGTCGGTGACTCGGTCGGTCACGGCTCGTCCGGCCGGGCCGATCTCAGGCGTCGCACACAAGTTCTTGACCGTACGTTGGTATTCGCGAGAAGCAACCGGAACCCCGTTGTTTGTGGGGTTTGTCACCCCCGCTCCTTCCCTGCGGAGTCGGTTTACTACACAGGGTCACCAATTTCGTAGATCGTCTTTACCATTTCATGATCGATTATCTCGGGGAGATCACGCCGGGTTCCCGGGAACGCCGACGGGGCGCGGACGAGGACGTTCCGGTCCTCGTTCGCGCCCCGTCGGGCGTGCGCGGCCGCGTGGGGCCGCCGGTGTTCTCGAAGCTCGGTCAGCCCTGTCCGGGCAGGCCGGGCAGGCCGGGCAGGCCGGGCACGGGCAGCGCGGGCAGCGCGGGGTTCCCGCCGCCGACCGCGTTGTTGATCTGGCTGGTCACCGGGGCGGTCAGCGAGCCGGTGATGTCGTTGATCGGGTCGTTGGCCAGCCGGCGCCGGCTGTCGATCGACACCGAGTGAGGGGGCTCGCCGAGCAGGCCGCCCAGCAGCTGCCGCAGCGGCTCCGGCCCGGCGACGCGGCCGTTGGCCGGGGCGCTCCGGCCCGGACCCAGGTCGTGGAGGACCGGGTTGACCAGGTCGGTGACGGCCGGGTTGACCGTGTCGGCGACGCTGCCCAGGGCGTCACCGCCCGGCACCGGCGGGTTGGCCCGGCGCATGCCCTGCTCGTTCTCCGACAGCGCGCCGCGCGCCTCCGACAGCACTCCCCGGGCCTCGGGGAGCATCGCCTTGGCCTCCGGCAGCATCGCCTTGGTCTCGGTCAGCACGTCGGACGCCTCCCGCGGCAGCGGGGCGCGGACGGTGCCCTCCAGGTCGTTCACCAGCCGGTCCACGCCGTCGGTCCCGGCCCTGCGGTGGTTGCCGCCCGCGCGCAGCGGCGGCTCGACGGTCCCGGTGAGGCCGGTGACGCGGTCGAGGCCCGCGAGCGAGGTGATCTCCTCGACGGGGCAGCGGGCCGCGCCGCCGCGGGTGCGCAGCCCGGTCCCGTCCATCGCGCGGCTCATCAGCCCGGAAACGCAGTCCGCGGCGGCGGCCTGGTGGGCCTGGACCGGCGCCAGAGCCCGCTGGCTCAGCCCGTCCGCCACCTCGGCGTGGGCGGGCGCCGCGCCGACCGCCAGCAGAACGGCCGCCGGAGCCAGCACGGCGGCCTTCAACAGGCTCCTCGTGGTTCGGTTCATTGCTTTTCCCCTCCGGGGTTTCGATTGACCCTGCACGTGCGCGCACTGCGGTTCCGAGGAACCCCTCCCGGAATCGGTATTCAGCCGCACCGTCGAGCCGCGACGTTAGTACGCGCCGACGCGTCGCACAGGATGATGGGAAAACCCGTCGGAGGAAGTAATGCCGGTTTACGAAAGCCGCCCTGACCGGCCGTCATACCGGGGCGTTCTCCCCCGAAACAACCACGACAATGGCCCCGACTTGGAAAACGAATGGAACTCCGATGAAAATCGGGACGCCCCCGCGAGCCTCCGGGACGTCCCGACTTTTTACCGAGCCGACGGTTTCATGGGGTGACCGGCCCGCCGTTCCCGAGGGAGATCGCCGCGGCGACCTCGGCCTGGCGCGCGGCCAGCTCGCGTTCGTGGCGTTCGGCGTCGGCGCGGTCGGCGATCTCCTCGTCCTGGCGCATGAGCGCCTCCAGGTCGGCCTTGGCGTTGTCGAGCACGCCCATGGCCCGGTAGGCGTCCTGGACGCGCTCGCCCCACAGGCCGACGTCGCGCACGCACGGGACGATGCGGCTGAACAGCAGCGACTGGTACAGCGTGAACATCTCGGAGTGCTCGACGTACTCCATGCAGCGCCCGACGGGCATGCCGAGGTTCTCGAAGATCTCGCGGCCCTTGAAGCGGTCGCGCATGAGGTGGCAGCCCTCGACGACGAACTCCTCGCGTTCGGCGCGCTCCCGGTCGGTGAGCTCGGCGTAGTAGTCCCTGAGCGCCAGCCGGCCGAACGCCACGTGCCGCGCCTCGTCCTGCATGACGTAGGCGAGGATCTGCTTGACCAGGGGGTTGCCGGACATGTCGCGGTACAGCCCGAACGCGGCGAGCGCCAGCCCCTCGATCAGCACCTGCATGCCCAGGTAGGGCAGGTCCCAGCGGGAGTCCTCCAGCGACTCGGCCAGCAGCCGGGCGAGGTCCTGGTTGATCGGGTAGTACATGCCGATCTTCTCGTGCACGAACCGGGCGTACAGCTCCACGTGCCGCGCCTCGTCCATGGTCTGCGTGGCGGCGTAGAACTTGGAGTCCAGGTCGGGCACGGACTGCACGATGCGCGCCGAGACGTTCAGCGCGCCCTGCTCGCCGTGCAGGAACTGGCTGAACAGCCACGCGCCCTGGTGGCGCCCGAACTCGTCCCGGGCCTTCTGGGGCATGCGGTCCCAGATGTCGGAACCGTACAGCGGGTTGAACTGCTCGGGCAGCGCGGCGACGTTGTTCGGATCGACCTCCAGGTCCCAGTCGATGCGCTTGGCCGCGTCCCACTGCTTGTCCTTGCCCTTCTGGTACAGGCTCAGCAGGCGGTCGCGGCCGTCGTCGTACTCCCAGGTGAAGCGGGCCGCGCCCGCCATGGGGACGTTCCAGGTCTCGGTGGGGACGGGGGCGGTGTAGAAGTCGAACGAGCTCATGGGCCCTCCTCAGCGCGGGTGCCGCCCACTGCTTTACATGTGTTCGTAACATGTCAACCGCGCCGTGACCAGACCCGCGCGGGGCACGACCGCGCGGGTCCGGCGGACCGTCAGGAGGCGACCGCGGTGGTGCCCCGGTGCCCCGCCTTCTTGACGGAGGCCCACGACTTGCTCAGCGAGGCGGTGCGCCGAGTGTTGTCGGCGGGGTCCCACCACAGGATCTTGGGGTTGGAGCCGGTGGTGTAGCCGTACACGACCATGAAGTGGCCCGCCCTGTTCCCGGTCGTCCGGCCCCACGGCTTGTGGCCGACGAGGACGCGGTAGATCAGCGGCTTCTTCTTGCTGCCCACGGCGGCCTTGACGTTGGTCAGGAAGGCGCTCTGGGACTTCGGGTTCAGGACGACGACCTCGTAGGGACGCCCGGCGTAGGTCTGGAGGGCCTTGCGCAGACCGTTGCGCATGCCCGACTCCCAGGTCCCGTCGGGCGGCTTGGTGCCCATCCATCCGGCCAGCTTGCTCTGGCTGGGCAGGCCCCGGCTGATGTAGGCGGACAGCAGGGCGCGTCCGGCGGCGGGAGCGCACCAGTAGGACTTCTGCTGCTTCTGGGTCTTGATGGAGACCTTCTTGGTGGCGGCGGCGTGCACCTCGCCCGGACCGGTCTCCAGGGGTACGGACACGACCTGCTCGACCGGCGCGGAAGCGGGGGCGGCGGGGGCGGCCGCGTGGGCCGGGGCCACGGCCGGCGCCGCGAAGAGCGGCGTCACCAGAGCGATTACGGCGATTCTCCTCATGAGCGGTCATTCTGATCGCCGCTCCCCGGAAGGGGACAGGCCCCAGGGCACTAATTCACGAAGTCGCGCCCCCCGCCCCATGACTTTTGTCATCGCGAAGGCCGGACAACGTTCACTAACGCGCCGACCTGCGCTTTCCTAGCGTTGGGGACATGGAAGCCATCAGCATGGAGAACGTCTCCAAGAACTACGGGGACGTGCGGGCCGTCGACGCGTTGAGCCTGGAGGTGCCCGCCGGACAGGTCGTGGCGCTGCTCGGGCCGAACGGGGCCGGCAAGAGCACCGCGGTCGGGATCACGCTCGGGCTGGTGCGGCCCGACGCGGGGCGGGTGTCGCTGTTCGGGGCCCCGCCCGCCGAGGCCGCCGCGCGGGGGCGGGTCGGGGCGATGCTCCAGGACGGCGCGCTCGTGCCGAACCTGACCGTCCGGGAGGTCGTCGGGTTCGTGCGCGGGCTGTACCCCGCGCCGATGCCGCTGGACGGGGTGCTGGAGATCGCCGGGCTGACCGCGCTGGCCGGGCGGCGGACCGGGGCGCTGTCGGGCGGGCAGGCGCAGCGGGTGCGGTTCGCGACGGCGATCGCGGGCGCGCCGGGAGTGCTGGTGCTGGACGAGCCGACCGCCGCCCTGGACGTGGCGGCCCGGCGGGCGTTCTGGGCCGGGATCCACGCCTACGCGGGCGAGGGGCGGACCGTCCTGTTCGCCACGCACCGCCTGGAGGAGGCCGACGAGAACGCCGACCGCGTCGTGGTCGTCGCGCGCGGCCGGGTCGTCGCCGACGGGACGCCCGCCGAGATCAAGGCCCGCGTCGGGGGCCGGGCGGTGCGGTTCGCGCTGGGCGACCAGCCCGCCGCCGGGCTGGACCGGCTGCCGGGGGTGACCGGGCTGGAGGTCCGGGGCGGCGTCGCCACGCTGCGCACCGGCGATCCGGACGGGGTGGTCGCCGAGCTGTACCGGACCGGGCTGCGGGTCCGGGACCTGGAGATCGTCACGCCCGCGCTGGAGGACGCCTTCCTCTCGTTGACCTCGAAGGAGCGGTGATGTGGGGCTACCTGCGGCTGGAGCTGCTGACGGTGCTGCGCGACCGGCACTACCTGTTCTTCACGCTGGCCGTCCCGGTCGGCTTCTACCTGCTGTGGTCGAGCGTCTTCACCGCCGAGCGCCCCGATCCGACGACCGGGCTGGCGCTGCCGGTGGACATCATGGTGTCGATGGCCTCCTACGGGGCGCTCGGCGCGACGCTGATGACCACGGGGGTGCGGCTCGCGGCGGAGCGCCGCAGCGGATGGCTGCGGCAGCTACGGGTCACGCCGCTGAGGGCGCGGACGGTGGTCGCGGTGAAGACGCTCGCCGCGATGTCGCTGGGACTGCCCGCGGTGGTGCTGGTCGGGTTCGCGTCGGTGGTCTACCAGGGGGTGCGGCTGAGCCCCGGACAGTGGGCCGCGATCGTGGTGCTGCTATGGGTCGGGACGCTGCCGTTCGCGGCGCTCGGCACGCTGATCGGGTCGCTGGTCGGGCCGGACGCGGCGCAGCCGGTCACCATCGGCTGCTACTTCGCGCTGGCGATCGGCGGCGGGCTGTGGCTGCCGCTGTCGGTGCTGCCGGAGGCGATCCGGGACGTCGCGGGATGGCTGCCGTCCACCCGGTTCGCCGAGCTGGGCCGGGCCGTCGCCGCGGGGCACGCGCCGTCGCCCGCCGCCGGGCTGGTGCTGGCGGGCTGGACGCTGCTGCTCGGCGCGCTCGCGGTCGCCGCGTACCGGCGCGCTAGCGTGGCCCGCTGATGAGGCTTCTGTTCCAGGGCGACGCGGAGGGCCCCGAGCTTCGGCAACGGGCCTTCTGGGTGTCGTTCGGGCTGCTGTTCCTGATCCCGGTCGGGTTCGCGGTCGCGCGGTACGACGGCGTCCGGCGGGTGCTGGGGTTCGCGGCGCTGGCGGCGTTCGTGGCGCTGTACTACGCGGCGGCGTTCGTGCGGCGCAGCTGGGCCGATCCGTTCACCTGGCGGGTGTGGGCGGTGCTGGGGGCGTTCGCCGCGCTGGCGGCGGCGCTGCCGGTGGCGTTCGGGCCGGAGTGGATGGGCACGCCGATCTACCTGTCGTTCGTCCTGGCGATGGGGCTGCCGCTGCGGTGGGCGCCGTTCGGGGTGCTGGGGGCGCTGGCGGTGGCGCTGGCGGGCGGGTTCCTGTCGCGGTCCACGCCCGCGGCGACCGGCGGGATCGCGCTGATGCTGCTGTCGTTCGGGATGATGATGGTCGCGTTCCGGCACTCGCGGACGCTGGTCGCGCAGCTGCGGGAGGCGCGGGGCGAGGTCGCCCGGCTGGCCGCCGCCGACGAGCGGCTGCGGATCGCGCGCGACCTGCACGACCTGCTCGGGCACGGCCTCTCGCTGATCGTGCTGAAGAGCGAGCTGGCGCGGCGGCTGGCCGAGCGCGACCCGGCGCGGGCCGTCGCCGAGATCGGCGACATCGAGGTGGTCGCGCGCACCTCGCTGGCCGACGTGCGGGCGGCGATCTCCGGGTACCGGCGGCGCGACCTGGCCGAGGAGCTGGACGGCGCGCGGACCGTGCTCGCGGCGGCCGGGGTCGAGTCGGTCGTGCGGACGGCCGGGCCCCCGCCGCCCGGCGAGACCGACGGGCTGTTCGGGTGGGCGGTGCGGGAGGCCGTCACCAACGTGGTGCGGCACGCGCGCGCCGCGCGGTGCGTGATCGAGGTGGCCTGGGACGGGGAGGCGGCCGTGCTGGAGGTCCGCGACGACGGGCGGGCGGCGGGCGGGCACGCCCCCGGCAACGGCCTGCGCGGCCTCGCCGAACGCGTCGCGGCGGCGGGCGGCGACCTGGAGTCCGGGCCGCTGCCGGGCGGCGGCTTCCGCGTGCGGGTGCGCGTTCCCGTGGGGTCCGCCCCATGATCCGGGTGCTGCTGGCGGAGGACCAGGGGATGGTGCGCGGCGCGCTGGCGGCGCTGCTCGGGCTGGAGGAGGACCTGACGGTCGTCGGGGAGGCGGGGACCGGCGCCGAGGCCGTGGCCGTCGCGGTCCGGACCCGGCCGGACGTCGCGCTGCTGGACATCGAGATGCCGGACGGGGACGGGCTGACGGCCGCGGCCGGGATCCGGGCGGCCGTGCCGGGGTGCCGGGTCGTGATCCTGACGACGTTCGGGCGGCCGGGGTACCTGCGGCGGGCGATGGAGGCGGGCGCGTCCGCGTTCCTGATCAAGGACGGTCCGGCGGCGGAGCTGGCGGCGGCGGTCCGGCGGGTCGTGGCCGGGGAGCGCGTCATCGATCCGGCGCTGGCCGCCGCCGCGCTGAGCGCCGGGCCGAACCCGCTGTCGCCCCGCGAACGCGACGTGCTCGCCGCGGGCGCGGACGGCTCCACGATCGCCGACATCGCGGCCCGGCTGCACCTGTCGGAGGGCACCGTCCGCAACTACCTGTCCTCGGCGATCAGCAAGGTCGGCGTGCGGAACCGCATCGAGGCCGCCCGCGCCGCCGAGCGGCAGGGCTGGCTGTAGAGCGCATAGCATCCAGGCGATGCGTCTGGTTCTCGGGGTTCTGGCCGTCGGGGTGGCGCTGGGCGGGTGTTCGTCCGGAACGCCCGACCCGCCGCGCCGCGCGTCGCCGTCGCCGGTGTCGCCGTCGCCGGTGGCGGACGCGAGCGACGGGTGCGGCCGGCGGTCGCCGGGCACGGGACGGCACGCGTTCGGCGGCCGCCCCTACGCGCTGACGCTGCCGCCCTACGACGGCCGCACGCCCGTCCCGCTGGTCCTGGACCTGCACGGTCTGAACTCCAACGCCTTCCAGCAGGCCCTCTACGGGCGGATGGCCAGCGCGGGCCCGCAGCGCGGGTTCGCCGTCGTGCAGCCCGAGGCCGCCCGGGGCCGGGGCGGCTGGAAGCTGCCCGGCATGACCGGCGGCGACGCCGACGTCGCCTACGTGGGCAGGCTGCTGGACCATCTGGAGGGCACGCTCTGCGTGGACCGCCGACGCGTGTTCGCCACCGGGTTCTCCAACGGGGCCGGGCTGTCGGCGGCGCTGGTCTGCGGGCTGCGCGGGCGGCTGGCGGCGGTCGCGCCGGTCGCGGGCCTCAACCTGGCGCGGCCCTGCGCGGGGGCGCGGCCGACGACGATCGTGGCGTTCCACGGGACCGGCGACCCGGTCGTGCCCTACGGGGGCGGGGAGCCGTTCGGCGGGGACCGGGCGCGGATCCCGGCGTGGATGCGGCCGGTGGACGGGGTGTTCGCGCTGCCGCCGGTCCCGGCGGTGGCCGGGCAATGGGCGCGGACGTTCGGGTGCGGGCCGGGCGAGCGTTCCACGGTCGGCGGGGAGGTCCGGCGCGTGCGGTACGCCGGGTGCCGGGACGGGGTGCGCGTCGAGCTCCACACGGTCGCGGGCGGCGGTCACTCCTGGCCGGGATCGTTCTCCATCGGGGCCGGGGCGGCCACCGCCCGCGTCGACGCCACGCGGCTGGCGCTGGACGCGTTCGCCGGAACGCGCTAGCGGGCCCGCGTCACCGGGACTGGAGGGCGTCCAGCGCCACCGCCTGCGCGATCACCAGCCGCCGGTCCAGGTTCGGGTCCCGGATGTCCACCACGTACCGGTCGCGCAGCGCGAACTTCTTCTCCACCGAGAACACCACCTGGTCACCGGCGTGGAAGTCGAAGTGGTAGGGCCAGGCGAACGGCAGGTTCTCCAGGAACGGGATGAACTCCCACACCCGCCGCAGGACCGCCACGGTCGGGTTGCGCTCGCTGCCGGTCGCGACGCCGAGGCCCGGCTGCTCCAGGTGCCACGTCGACCGCAGCAGCGACTTCTTGAAGTCCTTGCGGAACACGCCGATCGGCTGCCCGGCGGCGTCGGTGACGTCGTAGGCCGCGCCCAGGTCGATGCGCTTGCGCGCCTTGAACCCGAACACCGGCCGCTTCTTGTCCGTGTCGGCGTACAGGGTGACCTGCTCCTTGAACGCCAGCCTCTTCTGCTGGGCGAACGCGACGAGTTCGCCCTCGCCGCCGCCGGGGGCCTCGGTGTGCACCTCGTACTGGTTGACCATCAGGCGGACGCGCTGCCTGACGAGGAATCGGTTCTGCGCTTGGAGCGTCTGGTCGTCCACGGGCTCACCTGTTCTGTCGGGAGGGGTGACGCCCTTTCTACCCCGCTAGGCGGACGAGATGTGGCTGGAGAGGTAGCCGTGGATGAGGCGTTCGGTCTCGGCGAGGATCGCGGGGTCGCCGTCGGGGTTGTGGCGGAACGCCATCTTCAGCACCGCGTCGGCGGCCTCGACCGCGATGGCCAGGGCGCGGGCCAGCTCGGGGGTGTCGGTCACGCCGAACATCTCGACGATCATCTCGCGGAGGCGGTCGGCCACGACGGCGTTGTTGTCGGAGGCGTCGTCGAGCAGGTGCACGTCGGCGACGTCGCCGAAGCGCAGCACCTTGAAGCCCGGCACGGTGCGGTGCATGTCCACGTAGATCTCGATGATCACGCCGACGGTGTCGGACCAGTCCTCGAAGGTCCCGGTCTCCAGCTTCTGCGCCACCCGCTGCCCGAACCGCTCCAGGTTGCGCAGCGCGAGGGCCTGCGCGACGGCCCGCTTGTCGGGGAAGAACTGGTAGACCGAGCCGATCGCGACCTCCGCGCGCTGGGCGATCCGGGTGGTCGTCAGGCCGTCGTAGCCGTCCTCGTCGAGGATCGCCGCGCAGGCGTCGAGCATGCGCTGGACGCGTTCGGCGCTGCGGCGCTGGGCGGGGCGGCGGCGGAGCGGGGTCCGGGTCTCGGTCACTCTCCCATTCTGGCCCGATTCCCACCGTCGCCGTCGGCATCCGGGTGGGGAGTCTTCCGTCACACCCCCTCCCTCCCCTAAAGTCCGAGAAAGCTTCACGTTCGGGAGGGATCGCATGGGCCTGCCGGCCGGTTTCCAGTGGGGCGTCGCCACCGCCGCCTACCAGATCGAGGGCGCGGTGGACGAGGACGGGCGCGGTCCCTCCACCTGGGACACCTTCAGTCACACTCCCGGCCGGGTCGCCGGGGACCACAACGGCGACGTCGCCTGCGACCACTACCACCGCTGGCCCGAGGACGTCGCGCTGATGGGCGAGCTGGGCGTGGACGCCTACCGGTTCTCGGTCGCCTGGCCGCGCGTGCAGCCGTCCGGGAGCGGGGCCGTCAACGCCCGGGGCCTGGACTTCTACGAGCGGCTCGTGGACGCCTTGCTGGAGCGCCACATCTCCCCCACCGTCACGCTCTACCACTGGGACCTGCCGCAGCCCCTGGAGGACGCGGGCGGGTGGATGAACCGCGACACCGCCTACCGGTTCGCCGAGTACGCCCACCTCGTCGCCGAACGCCTCGGGGACCGGGTCGAACGGTGGATCACGCTGAACGAGCCGATGGTGGTGATGGCGTACGGGTACGCGTTCGGCACCTACGCGCCGGGCCGGACGCTGCTGATGGACGCCCTGCCCACCGCGCACCACCAGCTCCTCGGGCACGGCCTGGCGGTGAACGCGCTGCGCGGCCGGAACGCCCGTTCGGTCGGGCTCGCCAACCACTACACGCCCGCGTGGGCGGCCACCCCCGGCGACGAGGCGGCGGCGGGCGCGTTCGACGCGGTCATCAACCGGCTGTTCACCGACCCGGTGCTGCTCGGCCGCTACCCCGACCTCGGCGGGCACGGCGCCCCGCTGGAGGCGGCGGTCCGCGCGGAGGACCTGAAGGTCATCGCCGCGCCGCTCGACTTCCTCGGCGTCAACTACTACAACCCGACCCTGGTGACCACGCCGGACGCGGACGGCCCGCTGCCGTTCGACCTGGGAGAGGTCACCGGGTACCCGACCACGGGGATGGGCTGGCCGATCGTGCCGGAGGCGTTCGGCGACCTGCTGCGCGGGCTGAAGCGGACCTACGGCGCGGCGCTGCCGCCGCTGCACATCACCGAGAACGGCTGCTCGTTCCCCCACGAGGTGGACGACGGCCCGCGCGTCGAGTTCCTGAACGCCCACATCGAGGCGATGAAGGCCGCCGTCGACGACGGGGTGGACGTGCGCGGCTACTACGTCTGGTCGCTGCTGGACAACTTCGAGTGGGCCAGCGGCTACGGCCCCCGCTTCGGGCTGGTCCACGTGGACTACGAGACGCAGAGGCGGACGCCGCGCAGGTCGTTCGGCTGGTACCGCGACCTCATCGCCGCCGCGCGGAACCCCTGACCGGAGACCGCCGGGAACCAGCCGCCCGCGACGGACACAGACAGGGCATGAGCCCGCAATCCCCCACCGACACGGAGTTGTGGGAACGGGTGCGCGACGGCGACCGGCACGCCTTCGGGACGCTGTTCGACCGGCACGCGCGCACCGTCTACAACTACTGCTTCCGCCGCACCGCCGACTGGACGGCCGCCGAGGACCTGACCTCGGTGGTGTTCCTGGAGACGTGGCGGCGGCGCGACCGGGTGCGCATGGAGTCGGCGTCGCTGCTGCCCTGGCTGTACGGCGTGGCGGCCAACGTCCTGCACAACCACCGCCGCGGCCTGCGCCGCCACCGCGACGCGCTGGCCCGGCTGCCGCTCCCGGAGACCACCGCCGACGACGCCGACGACACCGCCGCGCGGCTGGACGCCGAACGCCAGATGCGCGCCGTCCTCGCCTCCATCGACCGCCTCTCCCGCCGCGACCGGGAGATCCTGACGCTGTCGGCGTGGGAGGGGCTGAGCTACCAGGAGATCGCCACCGCGCTCGGCATCCGGGTCGGCACGGTCCGGTCCCGGCTGGCGCGGGCCCGCGAACGGCTGCGCGCCGACCTCGGTCTCCCGGCGGAACCCGTTCCGCCCGGCAGGCACCGAGAGGGAGGAACCACCACATACTTCGCCGCTGAGGAGATCTCCTGATGCCCGAGCCGCTCCTTCCCGAGACCCGGGACATGCCGCCCGGCCGCCACCAGGCCCGCCGCGCGCACCTGCTGACCGAGATCGACCAGAGCCCGGCGCGCCGCCCGTTCCCGGCCCGCCGCGCGCTGTTCGGCGGGCTGGCGGGCGCGGCCCTCGTCGCCGGGGCCGCCGCGGTCGCCCTCCCGCCCGGGGGGACGCCGCAGCCCGAGACGGTCCCGATGAGCGCGACGTCCGTGCTGACCAGGGCCGCCGACGCCGCCGCCGCGCAGCCGCCCCTGAAGCCGCGGCCCGACCAGTTCCTCTACTTCGAGTCCCGGGCCGGGCACCCCAACGGGTCCTCCCTCCCCGAGGGTGTCGAGCCCCGGTCCACCCACCGGAGGACGTGGTGGCCCGTCGACGGCAGGAGGGCGGGGCTACTGATCACGACGGAGAACGGGGCGACCTCGCGCAGCTGGGCCTGCGGTGACCGGGCACGGGCGGTGAACGAGAAGATCGACCTCGACCGGCCGCCGGGCGGCTGCGGGAACCGCTCCGCCCACCGCACCGACCTGCCGACCGACCCCGCCGCCATGCGCTCCTGGCTCTACCGCAACAGCGACGGCGCGAACCCGCCGGACGTTCAGGCGTTCATCACCGTGGGCGACACCCTCCAGGAGGCCTACGTGCCGTCCGCCTCGATGGCCGCGATGTTCCGGGCCGCCGCGAGGATCCCCGGCGTGACGGTCCGGCGGACCATGGTGGACTTCGCCGGGCGGCGGGGCGTGGCGGTCGGCCAGACCTGGGGCGGCGTCCGCCACGAGCTGATCTTCAGTGCGCGGGGCTACCGGCTGCTCGGCGAACGGACCGTGGTCGACCGCGACGGCTCGTTCCGGCCGCGCGGCGGCGCGACCCCGGAGCCGGACGGGAGCGGCGGCCAGGACCCCTTCGCGAAGAAGCCGGACGGATACGTCATCCACGAGGACGTCACGCTGAAGGTCGCCGTGGTGGACCGCCTCGGCCAGGAACCCCGCTGACGGCGACGCCCGCCCCGTCAGCGCCGGGCGGAAGGTCTCAGCGCAGGGAGGTGAAGAGCCGGTCGGCGGCGGGGCGGGTCCACTGCACGCGGTTCCGGTCGCCGGGGTACTCGTGGACCGGGACGGTCCGGAAGTCCACGTCGCCGCCGTCGCCGACGCTCATCGCCAGGTCGAACATCTGCTTCAGCCCGAAGCCCTGGTCCGTGGTGACCGACCCGGTGGCGGCGCGGAGGAACGCCCACACCTTCGCCGGTTCGGTGAGGCGCTGCCGGGCGGTGGCGGCCATCGCCCTCATCAGGGCCTGCTGGCGCTGGATGCGTCCCAGGTCGGAGCCGTCGCCGACGCCGTAGCGGGCGCGGGCGTAGCCGAGGGCCTGCTCGCCGTTCAGCCTCTGGCGGCCCTTCTTCAGCGACAGCTTGGCCTTGTCGTCCCTGATGTCCTGGGCGACGTCGAGCTCCACGCCGCCGAGCGCGTCGACCATCCGCTTGAAGCCGGTGAAGTCGATCTGGACGGCGTGGTCGACTCGGACGCCCGTGACGTGCTCGACGGTCTTCCACGCGCACGGCAGGCCCGCGTTGTTGAACGCCGAGTTGATCATGTCGAGGCGGGCCGGGACGACGCCGTTCGCGGTCGTGCAGGCCGGGATCCGCACCATCGAGTCGCGGGGCAGGCTGACGCCCGTCACCCGCCGCCCGTCCGCCGGGACGTGGAACAGGATCATGGTGTCGGTGCGGGCGCCCTCGTCCCGGCCGTAGCGGGCGTTCGCGCCCGCGCGGCTGTCGGAGCCGACGACCAGGACGTTCTCCGCCTTCGTGCGCTTGTCCGGACGCGGGCCGAGGTCGTCGGCCCGGACGTGCGCGATGCCGCCGTCCAGCCCGCTGTAGGCGGCGAACACCCCGAGGGGCACCAGGCCCAGCACGACGACGGCCACGGCGAGCAGGCGGACGCGCCTGCGCCGTCGCCGCCGGAGCCGTCCGGTCTCGATCCGGCTCAGCTCCGGCCGGGTCCGGTACCTGGTCATCGCGCGTACCCCCGCACAGAAAGACAGTCCAGATCGTCATGAATCGAGGCGGATGTCCGCGACAGTGACACCGACATGGGCGAGTTCGGCGGTCGTCGCCGAACCCGCCCGGCAGACGGTCACGTCCGCTGCGGCGTAGGCCGGGTCCGTCCGGTCGACGTGCTCGACGGCGGTCGCGATCGGGCCCGCGCCTGCCCCCACAAGGCGCCGATCCAGACCGCAGGTCCCTTCCCGGCCCGATTTGATAACGATCCTCCCGCCGCTTCTGTTCCTTCGGTCGCGGACGAACCGGAAGGATTCCTAAGTGGCGGCCGGACCGACTTTCGTCGCTACCGGGGCCGGGACCGCGTCCGCGACGATGACCGGCATGAACGACCCCAAGAGCTACGACATGATCTCGGGCGCGGCGCTGCTCGTCGGCTTCTGGGAGGGACTGGTGCCGTTCCCCGCCAAGGCGTTCGGCTGGACGCCGATCCTGGCGCTGCCCGTGCGGATGCCCGCCCCGGCCTGGTGGATCGTCTCCGGCCTGGTCCTCGCCGTCGCGCTGCTGGTGGCGTGGCGGGTGGACGCGGCGAAGAGGGCGCGGTTCCCCGGCGGCTGAGGGGACGGCGGCGCCGTCGGCCGGTTCCCGCGCAGGTCACCGGTAGCGTCGGAGGGGTGACGGAGGAAGTTCGGGTCCTGGTGGCCGACGACGAACCGGCCGTGCGGGAGACGGTCGGCGACACGCTGAGCCTGGACGGGTACGACATCCACACCGCCGCCGACGGGGCGGCCACCCTGCGGGCGGTGGCGGTGCTGCGGCCCGACGCGATCGTGCTGGACGTGCAGATGCCCGGCGCGGACGGGCTGGAGGTCGCCCGGACGCTGCGCGCCGACGGCGACCGCACGCCGATCCTGATGCTGACCGCCCGCGACGCCGTCTCCGACCGGGTGGACGGGCTGGACGCGGGCGCCGACGACTACCTGGTCAAGCCGTTCGCGCCCGACGAGCTGCGGGCCCGGGTGCGGGCGCTGCTGCGCCGGGTGAACGCCGCCCCGCCCGCCGGTCCGCTCGGCCACGCGGACCTGACGCTCGACCCCGACGCGCGCGAGGGCGTGCGGGGCGGGCGGCGCGTCCGGTTCACCGAGACCGAGTTCGCGCTGCTGGAGCTGCTGGTCCGCAACGCCGGGCAGGTCCTCACCCGCGAAACGATCATGGATCGGATCTGGGGCTACGACTTCGGGCCCGGCTCCAACTCCCTCGGCGTCTACGTCGGCTACCTGCGCCGCAAGCTGGAGGCCGGGGGCGAGCCCCGGCTGCTGCACACCGTCCGGGGCGTCGGCTACGTCCTGAGGGCCGAATGAGAGGGGCGCCACCGGTCTGGGGGAGGCTGCCGCTGCGGGCGCGGCTGGCGGTGCTGACGGCCGCCGCCGTGGCCGTGTCGATCGCGGGGGCCACGGTCGTCGCCTACGCGGTGCTGGACCGCAGCACGCGCGCCGAGCTGGACCGCTCGCTGGCGCGGCAGGCCGCGCAGCTCGACCGGGAGATCCGGGCGAACGACTGGGCGCGGACGGGGTCCTGCGAGTGGATCACCTCGCCGTGCGCGCAGATCGTGCGCCGGGACGGCACCGTCGAGCCGGACGAGGCCGGGCTGCCGGTGACGCCGCGGGTGGCGCGGGTCGCGAACGGGAGCGGCCCGCCGTTCTACACCGACGCCGTGACCGGCGGGCTGCCCGTGCGGATCTACACCAGGCCGCTGCCGTCCGGCGGGGCGCTGGAGGTCGGGGTCCGCGCCGACGGGGTGGAGCGCAACCTGCGCGCCGCCCGGCTGGCGCTGCTGGCCACGGCGCTCGCCGGCGTCGGGGTGGCGGCGCTGCTGGGCTACCTGGTGGCGCGGGGCGCGCTGCGGCCGGTGATCCGGCTGACGCGCGCCGCCGAGCGCATCACCGCGACCGGCGACCCGAGCCACCGCATGGCGGTCACCGGCGGCGACGAGCCGGCCCGGCTGGCGGCCAGCTTCAACGCGGCGCTGGCCGCGCTGGAGGAGTCGGTCACCGCCCAGCGGCGGCTGGTCGCGGACGCCTCGCACGAGCTGCGCACGCCGCTGACCAGCCTGCGGTCGGACGTCGAGCTGCTCGACCGGCTGCCGCCCGAGCGCCGCGAACGCGTGCTGGCCCGGCTGCGCGGCCAGCTCGCCGGGCTGACCGGCCTGGTCGGCGACCTCATCGAGCTGGCGCGCGGGGACGCGCCGGACGACCCCGTCGAGGACGTCCGGCTGGACGCGCTGGTCGCGCACTGCGCCGGCGAGGCGCGGGCGCGGTGGCCGGACGTCGCGTTCACCACGGACCTGGAGCCGCGGGTGGTCTCGGGGATGCCCCGCCGCCTCACCCGCGCGGTGACGAACCTGCTGGACGACGCGGCCAAGTTCGGCGGCGCCCACGGCCCGGTGGAGGTGGCCCTGCGCGGGGACGGGCTGGCGGTGCGCGACCACGGGCCCGGCATCGACCCGGCGGACCTGCCGCACGTGTTCGACCGGTTCTACCGGTCGTCGGCGGCGCGGGGCCTGCCCGGGTCGGGCCTGGGGCTGGCGATCGTCGCGCAGGTGGCGGCCGAGCACGCCGCCGAGGTGTCCGCGGAGGCGGCCCCCGGCGGCGGCACGGTCGTCAGGCTGGCGTTCCCCCCGTCACCCGGCCCTCCGTGACCTGGTCCTCCGCGATCCGGGCCTGGGCGCGCCGCTCGGCGCGGTGGCCGAGCCGGGCCAGGCCCCGGGCGGCGGCGGGCACGATCCCCGCCAGCCGGCGGGCGACGCGGGACTCGGCCGTGACCGGCAGGACCGGCCGGTCGGCGCGGACGGCCCGCAGGATCGCGGCGGCGACGCGTTCGGGCGGGTAGCCGCGGCGGCCGAACGCCTGCGCCGCCTCCTCCCGCATCCGCCGCTCGACCTCCGGCGGCACCCCCAGGTACCGGGCGTTCCGGGTGATCGGCGTGTCGACCACGCCGGGGCAGACCGCGGTGACGCCGATGCCGTGGTCGGCCAGGTCCAGCCGCAGGCACTCGCTGAGCTGGAGCACGGCGGCCTTGGTGGCGGAGTAGGCGGGCAGCGCGGCGGTGGGCAGGTACGCGGCCATCGAGGACAGGTTGACCAGGTGGCCGCCCTCGCCCCGGTCGGCCATCTGCCTGCCGAACAGGCGGCAGCCCCGGTAGACGCCGTCGAGGTTGACCCCGACGATCCGCCGCCAGTCCTCCTCGGGCATGTCCAGCAGCGAGCCGGCGACGCCGATCCCGGCGTTGTTGACCACCACGTCGGGGACGCCGAACGTGTCGCGGACGTACTCGGCGAACCGCTCCATCGCGTCGGCGTCGGCCACGTCCACCCCGTACACGTACGCCTCGCCGCCCCGCACGCCGATCTCGTCGACGGTCCGCTTGGCCGCGGCCTCGTCGATGTCGGCGACCACGACCCGCGCGCCCTCGGCCGCGAACGCCTTCGCCGTCGCCCGCCCGATGCCGCTGCCCGCGCCGGTCACCACGGCCAGCCGCCCGCCGAACTCCCGGCCGGGCTCGCCCGCCGCCCGCGCGCGGGCCAGGTCGGCGGTCTCCGGACCGCCCTCGACATGGTCGACGAACTCCACGATCCACCGCGCGACCTGGTCGGGACGGGCGCGCGGCGACCAGTGCCCGGCGGCGATGCGGCGCGCGTACAGGCGTTCGGCCCGGCCCCGCGCCGACAGCAGCAGCCCCTCGGTCGCGGCCGGATCCCTGATCGGCGCGATGACCTGCACCGGAACGTCGGTGCGGCCGTCGCCGGGCGCGTCCTGGAGGCGGCGGAGGTTGGCGCGGTAGAGGCCGAGGCCGTTGCGCGCGTCGCGTTCCAGGGTGTCGGCCGGGTGGCCGGGGCGCGGCGTGACGCCCTCGGCGGGCAGCAGCGAGCGCTCGTACAGGCGCACGAAGACGCGGGCCATGGCCTCGCCGGAGCGCGGCGAGGCGAACAGCGGGATGTAGGAGCTGCGGCGCATCTGCCCCAGCACCTCGGCGACCCCGTGCGGCCCGGACCGCAGCGCCTCGCGCGCCCACGGCAGCACGTGCTGCCGCGCGGGGCCCGACAGGGACGTGAACGAGGCGATCCGGCCCCGGAGCCGGTCCCCGGTGACGGCCTCCCAGCCCTGCAACGACCCGAAGTCGTGCCCGACGAGATGGACGGGCGCGTCCCCGCCGACCGCGTCGAGCACGGTCTCCAGATCGCCGAGCAGCGCGTCCATGCCGTAGTCGCCGGGGTCGGAGGGCGCGGAGGACCGCCCGGCCCCGCGCACGTCGTAGGTGATGACGCGGTACCGCGTGGCCAGCCGCTCGGCGACCTCGTCCCACATCGCGCCGGTGTCGGGGTACCCGTGGACGAGCACGACCGTCGGCCGGTGCCCCTCCCCGCGCTCCCGCACGGCCAGCTCGATCTCCCCCGACCTCACCCGGTGGTCACGCACGACGCTCACCTGCCCGCTTGAGGATGTTCCTTTCCTGCGAAACTACGCGCCCACGTGTTCCTGTCCAGGCCGCCCGCACCGGCTGACGCAGGAAGGTGCGGAACTTGGCGGGATCTTTCTCCCCGGGCCCGGTCAGGTGGATCCGGCGGCGGCGGCCGGTCCCGGCCAGGACGCGACCCGCCGGTCGCTCACCGTTCCGCCACCTCGACCATGATCCGCGTGGCCAGCGCCTCGGCGGGCACCGACGCCGGATCGTCGAGATAGACCTCGCGCACCGGCCCGACCGGCGTGAACCCGTGCTCGCCGCACCACGCCAGCACCGCGTGCACCGTCAGCGGGATCTGCTCGTACGGGCCCAGGTGCACGGCCGCCGCGAAGCGTCCGCCGTCCAGCACCTCAGTGCCCGCGGGGTCCTCCACCGCGACCGTGACGGGGAACTCGTCCCGCATGTCCAGCGGGAACAGCCCGGCCATCAGCCCCGGCGGCGGCCCGTCGAGCGCCCGCGCCACGCACGCCGAGGTGACGGCCGCGACGCTCTCGGGCGTGGCGAGGTCGCGCACGGTCCGGACCCGCCGCGCGGGCTCGTCGCACAGCTCGACCCGCGGCGCGGGCAGCCCCTCGGCGAGCACCCGGTCCAGCGCCGCCAGCGCCCTGCGCCGCCGCGCGAGTTCGGCCTCCATCCGGTCCCGCGCCTGCCGGAGGGCGTCCGCGGCCTCCCCCTCCAGCACCCGCGCGACCACCGGCAGCGGCACGTCCAGCGACCGCAGCAGCCCGATGACGAACGCGTCCCGTGCCTGCTCGCGCCGGTAGTAGCGATAGCCCGACGCCGCGTCCACCCGGGCGGGGCGGAGCAGCCCGATCTCGTCGTAGTGCCGCAGCCGCTTGACGCTCAGCCGGCACAGCCGGGCGAACCGCCCGATCGGCAGCAGCTCCTCGTCCACGCGTCAGGCGGGCCGGGCGGTCAGGCCCGTGCAGCGGCGGAGCGAGTGCCAGCGCCTGCTCTCGGCCGCCGCCGGCGCGCCGGTCAGCAGGCGCGGCAGGCCGCCGGCGATGCGGGCGGGCTTCCAGCGGTCGGCGACGACCTTCCCGTCGTCGATCTTCAGGACGAGGACGCCGGAGTTCGCCGTCGCGCCGTTGGCGGAGTAGAAGACGAAGTTGCCCAGGCCGTAGTGGACGTACTTGTCGCCGAGGTAGCCGCCGCCCAGCGGGATGTGGGCGTGGCCGCCGACGACGACGTCCGCGCCCGCCTCGGTCAGCTGGCGGGCCAGGTCCTTCTGGCGCGGCAGGGGGCAGGGGCTCATCTCCTGGCCCCAGTGCAGGTGCACGATCACCACGTCGGAGCCCTTGCGGGCCTCGCGGACCGCCCGCACCATCCGGGGGACGTCCTTGGCCGAGGCCAGGCCGCCCTTGGTGTCGGTCGCGGTCCACGCCGAGATCAGGTGGTCGTCCAGGACCTGGGTCGCGCCGACGATCGCGACCTTGTTGCCCTTCACGGTGAAGCGGTGCGCGCGGTACGCCTCGGCGGCGTTCCGGCCGATGCCCACGGTCGGGAAGCCGGTCCTCCGGATGGCCTTCAGCGAGTCGCGCAGGCCGGAGTCCATGAAGTCCATGCCGTGGTTGTTGGCCATGGAGGTGATGTCCACCCCGCCGACCTTGAGCGCGGTGAACGCCGACGCCGGGGCGCGGAACTTGAACTCCTTGCCGGGCGCGGGCGTGCCGCCGGTCGTGATCGCCGTCTCCAGGTTCACCATCGCCAGGTCGGCGGACTTCAGGGTCCGGGCGATCGGGCCGAGCGCGGTCGCCGGGCTGGCCAGCCGCGCCCGCAGCTGGCCCTCGAAGTGGACGTCGCCGCCGAACGCGATCGTGAACGGCTGCTTCGGCTGCGCGGCGGCCTTCGGCTGGCCGGCGGGCCGCTGGGACGACGTCGCCTGCGGCGTTTTCCCGTCCGCGGGGTCCTCGGTGCCGTCGCAGGCCGTGGCGACCAGAGCGAACATCCCGGCCAGGGCCGTCGCGGCGATCACGTTCCGGTGCATGGCGCCCCTCCTTGATCGGCTCGGCGACAGCATGGCACGCGTCGCCGACGGTCTCGTCCGGAACCGCCGTCGATCGGCCCGGAGCGGGGTGTTCCTTGGGAACCGCCTGGCCGGGCCTTCCGGGGAACGGCCGGTCACGCCGGAGCGGCCGTGACGTCGGCGCAGCTCCGCAAACCCTCCCATTGTGCCCGCGCCTGCTGGGCCTCCGCAGCCGAAAGCGGCTGCGGGACGCCACCGTTGATGTGGGCGGGCGTCCAGTCGGCCCGGCTGACCCGCGAGGGCCTGCCCTTCGGGTCGAACGTCAGCGTCAGCACCCCGGTGCGGCCGGTGCGCGGGCCGGAGTTGTAGAAGACGAAGTTGCCCAGGCCGTAGTGGACGTACCGGCCCTTGAGCCAGCCGCCCGCCTGGAGCACGTGGGCGTGGCTGCCGACCACCGCGTCGGCCCCGGCGTCGGCGAGCTGCGCCGCGAGCTGGCGCTGCACGGGGGTGGGGCACTGGTTCAGCTCCTGCCCCCAGTGCAGGTTGACGATCACGAAGTCGGCCTTCTGCCGGGCGGCGCGCACCTCCTGGACCAGGCGCGGGGCGTCCTTGGCGGAGGCGAGCCCGGCCTTGGCGTCGGTGGCGGTCCACTGGGTGATCAGGTGGTCGTCCAGGACCTGGGTCGCGCCGATGATCGCGACCTTGTTGCCCTTCACCGTGACGACGTGCGGCCGGTACGCCTCGGCGGCGTTGCCGCCGATCCCCACCACGGGGAAGCCGGACCGCCGCGCGGCGTCGAGGGAGTCGCGCAGGCCGGTCTCGCCGTAGTCCATGCCGTGGTTGTTGGCCATGGTGGCGACGTCCACCCCGGCCGACCGCAGCGCCCGGAACGCGGCGGACGGCGCGCGGAAGACGTACTGCTTCGGCGCGGGCGTGCCGCCGTCGGTGACCGCCGTCTCCAGGTTCACCATCGCCAGGTCGGCGGGCTTCAGGTGCTCGGCGATCGGGCCGAGGGCCGTGTCGGGCGAGGCCGCCAGGCGGTTGGCCAGGGAACCGGCGAAGTGGACGTCCCCGCCGAACGCGACCGTGAACGGCTTCCCCTCCGCCTTCGGGCCGACGCCCTCGCCGCAGCCGACCAGTGAGGCCGCGACCAGCGCCATCCCCGCTCCCAGTGCGGTGAACCGCCCCGTGTGCCGTCCGAACCCCACCGCTACCTCCTGGTTTGTATGTCCCGACCGCTTGGATGCCGCCGGACGGAAGGAGGTTCGGGCCGCCGTGACCCTCCTCTCATACTTGAGCCACTCGCTAACTTGAATCATTCAGGTTTAGCGGGATACGGTGGTCCCATGACCCCGAACCCGACCGCCCCCGCCGACGCCCTGCGCGGGGCCGGCCTGCGGGTGACGGCGGCCCGGGTCGCGATCCTGGAGACCGTCCGCGCCGGAGACCACCTCGGCGTCGAGGCGATCACCGAGGGAACGCGCGGACGCGTCGGCCACGTCTCGACCCAGGCCGTCTACGAGGCCCTGCACGCGCTGACCGCCGCCGGGCTGGTCCGCCGCGTCGAGCCCGCGGGCGGCCCCGCCCGGTTCGAGGGCCGCGTCGGCGACAACCACCACCACCTGGTGTGCCGCCGGTGCGGAGCCATCGAGGACGTCGACTGCGTCCGGGGCCGGGCCCCCTGCCTGGACCCCGCCGACGACGCCGGGTTCCGGGTCGACGAGGCCGACGTCACCTTCTGGGGCCTGTGCCCCGCGTGCCGCGCGGACACGTCCGCATCCGGGTGACCCGCTCCCCGCCCACCAAAGGAGAGACCGCGACCATGTCCGAACGCCCCATCGCCACCACCGACGCCGGCAGCCCGGCCCCCAGCCTGGAGCACTCGCAGTCGGTGGGCCCCAACGGCCCGCTGCTGCTCCAGGACCACTACCTCATCCAGAAGATGGCGCACTTCAACCGCGAGCGCGTGCCCGAACGGGTCGTGCACGCCAAGGGCGGCGGCGCCTACGGCGTCCTGGAGATCACCGAGGACGTCAGCCAGTTCACCAAGGCCAAGCTGTTCCAGAAGGGCGCGCGCACCGAGTCGCTGGTGCGCTTCTCCACCGTCGCGGGCGAGCTCGGCAGCGCCGACACCGCGCGCGACCCCCGCGGGTTCGCGGTGAAGTTCTACACCGAGGACGGCAACTACGACATCGTCGGCAACAACACGCCGATCTTCTTCATCCGGGACCCGCAGAAGTTCTCCGACTTCATCCACTCCCAGAAGCGCCGTCCCGACAACCACCTGCGCGACCACAACATGCAGTGGGACTTCTGGACCCTGTCGCCGGAGTCGGCGCACCAGGTGACGTTCCTGATGACCGACCGCGGCACCCCCGCCTCGTGGCGGCACATGCACGGCTTCGGCTCGCACACGTTCCTCTGGTACAACGCCGCCGGCGAGAGGTTCTGGGTGAAGTACCACTTCAAGACCGACCAGGGCATCCGCAACTTCACCGCCGCCGAGGCCGCGGCGGCCCAGGTCGCCGACCCGGACCTGCACATCCGCGACCTGTACGAGGCCATCCGGCGGGGGGACGACCCGTCCTGGACGGTGAACGTGCAGATCATGCCGTTCGAGGAGGCCGCGGACTACCGGTTCAACCCCTTCGACCTGACCAAGGTGTGGCCGCACGCCGACTACCCCGAGATCACGATCGGGCGGTGGACCCTCAACCGCAACCCGGAGAACTACTTCGCCGAGATCGAGCAGGCGTCGTTCGAGCCGTCCAGCTTCGTGCCGGGCATCGGCCCGTCCCCCGACAAGATGCTCCAGGGCCGGCTGTTCTCCTACCCCGACGCCCACCGCTACCGGATCGGCCCGAACTACCTCCAGCTCCCGGTCAACCAGCCGAAGGCGCCGGTCCACTCCTACAACTTCGACGGCCCGATGACCTACCGGAACCCGGCCGGCCCGGTGTACGCGCCGAACACGGTCGGCGGCCCGGTCGCGGCCGGCCCGGACGTGTGGAGGGGCGAGGAGTACGAGCTCGCGGGCGAGATCGTCCGCAGCGCCTACCACCCGCACCGCGAGGACGACGACTTCTCCCAGCCGCGCGCGCTGTGGGAGCGGGTCCTGTCCGACACCGACCGCGCCCACCTGGTCGACAACGTCGTCGGCCACGCGAGCGCACCCGAGGTGACCGACGACATGAAGAAGCGCGTCGTCGGGTACTGGCGCAACATCCACAAGGACCTCGGCGACCGCGTCGCCCAGGGCCTCGGCGTCACCGACGCCTGAACCCGTCCGGACGGGGCGTTCCGCATCTGGCGGAGCGCCCCGTCCGGTCGTTACGGTGCGGCGTCATGTTGCGATTCGACACGGCGGGCTGGCGCGAGGTGGCGCCCGGCACGTTCCACAACGACGACGGGGACGGCCTCGGCCTGTACGGGTTCGACCTTCCGCCGGACCTGCCCGCCCCGCTGGAGGACCAGGACCGGCTGCGCCGTGCCATCGCCGCGCACGTCGCGGCGTCCGGCGGCGGCCTGGTCGAGCTGGACGTGATCGGGCTGGACGGGCTGGCGGCCGTCGCGCAGATCGTCAAGATGCGGATCCCGGACCAGCCGACGGGCGTGGTCTACCTGGGCTCGTTCACGGTCCCCCGCGCCGACCGCAGCCTCGTGCTGAAGGTGCAGTGCATGGAACGCGGGGTCACGGGCATGCGCGACAGCGTGGTCATGAACCGCTTCATGGCCGAGCACGGCCAGGGCCGCCCGCTGGAGGAGGTCATGCGGATGTGGGCGCAGCACCCCTACGACCCGACGATCCAGGGCGGTCTCCCCCGCAACTGGTCGGAGGAGCCGGGCTGGGACCCCCACTTCCCGGACCATCCGCTGTCCCGGGCCCGCCGCATCATGCACGCGGTGGCCCCGACCATCGAGATCCACCCCGACTTCAAGGCCGCCCCGCCGTTCCGCGGCTGACCCGCCGCGGGACGGGGACCGGTCACAGCGGGACGCGCATGCCGTCGTCGCCGACGATCACCCGGCCGTCGTAGCCCCGGCCCGCCTGGACCTTCCAGACGGCGTCGGGGACCATCCGCCGGTCGCCCGGGGCCAGATGGCTCAGCACCAGCCGCTCGACCCCGGCCTTCTGCGCGACCTCCCGGCCCACCCGGGCGACGTCGGAATGGCTGTTCTCGTGGTGCTTGACCTGGTCGGGGCTCAGGTTCCCGGCGATCCGGACCAGCCGCATCGCGATGACCTCGTGGACCAGGACGTCGGCGCCCCGCGCCAGCGTCACGACGTTCGGGGTGATGGTGGTGTCGCCGCTGAACACCACCGACCCGTGCTCGGTGTCGAAGCGGAACGCGAACGACGGGAACACCGGCGGGTGCTCGACGAGGATCGCGCTGACCTTCACGTTGTCGTCCGACATCACGGGGAACGGCCGCATCGGCGGGGCCATCGGCCCGTGGGGGCCCGCCCCGACCGGCGGCACGGCGATGTCGTGGGTGCGGACCAGGCCGCGGATGTCGGGCCAGCCCTCGTCGCGCATGCGCAGGTTGAGGTCGTAGGCGGTGCCGGCCATCTGCGCGTTGACCAGGTCGGTCAGGCCCGGGGTGGGGTTCGCCGGGTTGACCACCGGGCGCGGCCGGTCCGTCCGCGGCAGGGTCCCGGCGCGGCCGGGGCCGTAGATGTGGAGCGGGTGGGTCATCGGCTTGATCCCGCCGAACCGCAGGAACGGCAGCGTGTACAGGTCGGCGATGTGGTCCGAGTGCAGGTGGGTGATGAAGACGGCGTCCAGGTCGGCGATCCGCAACCCGGCGCGCTCGAACCCGTCGAACGCCCCGTGCCCCAGATCGACCACGTAGACGCGCCCGTTGACGACGAGCGCCGAGGAGATCCCGGCGCGCCCGGCCATCGGCACCGGCCCGGCGGCGGTGCCGATCAGGACCAGTTCGGCGCGGTTCCGGCCGATCAGGGGCGCTCCGGCGGGGACGAGATCCTCGGCGGCCCGGGAGGACGCCGCCATGCCGACGAGCGGCGCCGCGACGGCCGCGCCCATGGCGGTGCGCAGCAGCCGCCGGCGCCCGAGGCGGGGCTTCCGGTCGGCGTTCGGCGGGGATTCGGGGGGTTCGGCGGAGTTCTGGTTCATGGACGGCCCTTCGGAGTCGGGGCGGCGGGTGTCGGAACGGGGGACACGACCGCGCGAGCGATCTCGCGCGCCATCAGAACTGATTAGATCATCAGTTTTGAGGAATCGCTACAAATAAAGAGCGGCCGGTACCCGTCCCGGCTCCGGAAGTGAGGGGGCGTCAGCGCCGGGGTCGCCTAGGATCCGGCCATGACCTCGACAGACCCCGAACCGTCCACCGGACGGCCGTCCCGGACGGACCGCCGCAAGGCGCGCACCCGGCAGGCCCTGATCGACGCCGCCCGCGCCGTCCTCGCCGAACGCGGCACGGCCGAGGTCAGCATCCAGCAGATCACCGACGCCGCCGACGTCGGCTTCGGCTCCTTCTACAACCACTTCGGCGGCAAGGACGAGCTGTTCCAGGCCGCGGTCGCCGACGTGCTGGAGGAGCACGGCCGGCTGCTGGACGAGCTCACCGCCGGCCTCGACGACCCCGCCGAGGTGTTCGCCGCGTCATGGCGGCTGACCGGGCGGCTCGTCCACACCCACCCGCAGGTGGCCCGCGTCCTCGCCCGCCTGGGGCTGTCCTACCTGGACTCCGACCAGGGCCTCGCGCCGCGCGCGCTGCGCGACATCCGCCGCGCCGTCGACGCCGGGCGCTTCCGGATCGACAACCCCCACGTCGCCCTGGCGGGCGCGGCCGGTGCGCTGCTGGGGCTGCTGCACCTGTGGCTGGTGCGCCCCGACCTCATCGACGAGGCCGCCTGCGACGAGCTCGCCGAACACGTCCTGCGGATGTTCGGCCTGAGCCACGCGTCCGCCCGCGAGATCGCCCACCGCCCCCTTCCGGGGGCGTGAGGCGTCACTCGGCGCGGGTGCGGGCCCGCTCCAGGGCGGCGGGCCACTGCTGCCCGGGGGCCAGTTCGTAGGGCGGGGTCTCCCGTTCTCCGGCCTCGGCCGACCCGGGGCGGGGGCGCGGAACCGCGGTGGTCTTCTCCAGGCCCCGCGTGAACGCCTTCGTCACCGACTCCAGGGCCGAGGTCACCTCGCTCGGGATCACCCAGAACGTGTTGCCCTCGCCCTGCGCCAGCTTCGGGAGGGTCTGGAGGTACTGGTAGGCGAGGAGCTTGGGGTCGGGGTCGGCCTCGTGGACGGCGGTGAAGACCTGGTCGATCGCGGTGGCCTGGCCCTGGGCCTCCAGGATCGTGGCCTGGCGGGCGCCCTCGGCGCGCAGGATCGCCGCCTGCTTCTCGCCCTCGGCGGTGAGGATCGCCGACTGCCGGTCGCCCTCGGCGCGCAGGATCGCGGCGCGCTTCTCGCGTTCGGCGCGCATCTGCTTCTCCATCGCGTCCTTGATGGACGGCGGCGGCTCGATCGCCTTGATCTCCACGCGGGTGACGCGGATGCCCCACTTGCCGGAGGCGTCGTCGAGGACGCCGCGCAGCGCGGTGTTGATGCGGTCGCGGGAGGTGAGGGTGGCCTCCAGGTCCAGGGTGCCGATCACGTTGCGCAGGGTGGTGGCGGTGAGCTGCTCGATCGCCTTGATGTAGTCGACGATCTCGTAGTCGGCGGCGCGCGGGTCGGTGACCTGGAAGAACAGCACGGTGTCGATATGGACGACGACGTTGTCCTCGGTGATCACCGGCTGCGCCTTGAACGACACCACCTGCTCGCGCAGGTCGATCAGCGGTTTCACGCGGTCCACGAACGGCACCACGAAGCTGATGCCGGGCTGGAGCGTGCGGTGGTAGCGGCCGAGGCGCTCGACGTTGCGGGCGCGGGCCTGCGGGATGATCCACACGGTGCGGGCCACGGCGGTCACGAGGACCGCGAGCCCGGCGAGCAGTGCGATCAACAGGGCGAGGGCGAGTTCGGTCATGGCGCCGCCTGGTCTGGACTGAGGAGCGTGAAGATCGGGAGCCTGCGAGCGATCTTGCAAGCGACGAGGGGGGATCCGGCTTGCCGGGGGCGCGGCGATGAGGGCGTCATGGCGCCTCCCGGTGGTGGGGCGCCGCGTACAGCAGGGCGGTGGCGCCCTCGATGGCCAGGACGTCGGTGACGGTTCCGGCGGGGATGACGGCGTCCGGGTCGTAGGGGCGGACGGTCCACTCCTCGCCGCCGATGCGGGCCCGGCCTCCGTCGCGGGTGACCTGGGTGAGGGTGACCGCCTCCCGGCCGACCAGCGCGTCCGCGCCCGAGCGCAGGAGGGGCGGCTGGGTGATGTGGCGGCGGGCGACGGGGCGGACCACGGCCAGGCCCGCGACCGATCCGATGGCGAACACGGCGGCCTGCGCCGCCAGCGGCAGCCCCACGGCCCCGGTCAGCCCGGCCAGCAGCGCGGCGACGGCCAGCAGGCCGAGCACCAGCGTCAGGGTGAGCAGCTCGGCCACGCCGAGCAGCGCGGCCACGAACAGCCAGACGACCCACGCCTCCATCACTTCCCCCAGAGGCGGCCGGAGTCCTTTTCCCCAAGGTAACCCCGCATGGGCCGTCCGGCCATGCCCGTGATCCGGCGGTGTTCAGAGCTCCGATCCGCCGGTCGCGTCGACCGTGGTCCCGGTGACCCAGCGGCCGTCGCCGGAGGCGAGGAACGCGACGGCGGCGGCGATGTCGTCGGGGCGTCCCACCCGGCCCAGCGCGGCACGGCTCGCGGCGTACGCCTCGGCCTCGGCGTTCCCGCGCAGCCAGTCGGCGTTCACGTCGGTGTCCACGATGCCGGGGGCGACGTTGTTGACGGTGATGCCGCGCGGGCCGAGGTGCTTGGCCAGCGCCAGGGTGAAGGTGTCCACCGCGCCCTTGCTCATCGCGTAGGCGATGCCCTCGGGGAAGGCGATGCGCGTCGCGCCGGTGGTGATGTTGACGATCCGCCCGTGGTCGGGGATGCGCGGCAGCAGGCTCCGGGTGAGGAAGAACAGCGCGCGCGTGTTGACGGCGAACACCCGGTCGTACAGGTCGGGGGTCACGTCCTCGATCGGGACGGGCGCGCCGATGCCCGCGTTGTTGACGAGGACGTCCAGGGTGGTGACGCCGTGGGCGTCGAGGCCGGCGAGGAGGTCGCCGATCGCGCCGTCCGCGCCCAGTTCGGCGCGGACGGCGAAGGCCCGCCCGCCCGCCGCCTCGATCGCCGCGACCGTCTCCTTCGCGGCCGTCTCGTCGCGGGCGTAGTTCACCGCGACCAGCGCGCCGTCGGCGGCGAGGCGTTCGGCCACCGCCCGCCCGATGCCCCGGCTCGCCCCCGTCACCAGCGCGGTCTTCCCCGTCAGCTCTCCCATGACACGCCCTCTTTCTTTAACGAACACTACAAAAAAGACCGTAACAGTATTTTTTATCGTTCGCTACACAACTCCCCCGGTCCTGGCGTCCCAGCGCCAGGGCCCGCTGCGCGGAGGCGCGGCGATCAGCAGGGTCATGGCGCCGCCTGGTCTGGGCCGGGGAGCGTCACGGTCGGGAGGCTGCGAGTGACCTCGTGAACGGCGAGGAAGGGCCGGCGATCGGGCGCCAGGATCCGGGGGGCCGGAGGCGCGATAACGGGTGGGGTCATGGCGCCGTGAGGACGATCACGTCATGATGGGGCGATCCCGACCTGAGGAGCGTTCCGATGGGGAGTCGTACCGCCTATCGCACCTGTCCGCTCTGCGAGGCGCTGTGCGGGCTCGAACTGACCCTGGACGACGGCGGGGCGATCACCGGGGTGCGCGGGGACCGGCGGGACCCGTTCAGCAAGGGGTTCGTCTGCCCCAAGGGGGCCACGCTCGGCCGGCTCGACGGGGACCCCGACCGGCTCGCCGGGCCGCTGCTGCGCGACGGCGACCGGCATGCCGAGACCGACTGGGAGACCGCGTTCGCGACCGTGCGCCGGGAGCTCGGGAAGGTCCGGGAGCGGTACGGCGAGGACGCCGTCGCCGTCTACATCGGCAACCCGACCGCCCACTCGGTCGCCGGTCCGCTCTACGGCGGGGCGATCATCAAGGCGCTCGGCACGCGGAACGTCTACACCGCCAGCACCGCCGACCAGATGCCCAAGCACGTCAGCAGCGGCCACCTGTTCGGCGATCCGCTGGCCGTCCCGGTGCCCGACCTGGACCGCACCGACCATCTGCTGATGCTCGGCGCCAACCCGCTGGAGTCCAACGGCAGCCTCGCCTCCGCCCCCGACTTCCCCGGGCGGCTCAAGGCGATCCGGGCGCGCGGCGGGAAGGTCGTGGTGGTCGACCCGCGGCGGACGCGCACCGCGGAGCTGGCCGACGAGCATGTCTTCATCCGGCCGGGCACCGACGCGTACCTGCTGTTCGCGCTGGTGAACGTGCTGTTCGAGGAGGGGCTGACCGCCGTCCCGCAGGAGCTGGCCGAGCGGACCAACGGCCTGGACGAGGTGCGTTCCCTGGCCGCGGGCCTCACCCCCGAACGCGTCGCGGCCGTCACCGGGATCGACGCCCCGGTCATCCGCCGCACGGCCCGCGAGCTGGCCGCCGCCGGACGCGCCGCCGTCTACGGCCGCATCGGCACCTGCACCCAGGAGTTCGGCACCCTCAGCAACTGGCTGGTCGACGTCCTGAACGTCCTCACCGGCAACCTGGACCGCGCGGGCGGCGCGATGTTCCCCCGCGCCGCGCACGTGCCGGTCTACCGCAAACGTCGCCCGTTCACGACCGGGCGCTGGCAGAGCCGCGTGCGCGGGCTGCCCGAGGTCAACGGCGAGTTCCCCGTCGCCACCCTCGCCGACGAGATCGAGACGCCCGGCGACGGGCGGATCCGGGCGCTGGTCACGATCGGCGGCAACCCCGTGCTGTCGGCCCCGAACGGCGGGC
Source organism: Actinomadura kijaniata (assembly GCF_014138665.1). Taxonomy (NCBI): domain Bacteria; kingdom Bacillati; phylum Actinomycetota; class Actinomycetes; order Streptosporangiales; family Thermomonosporaceae; genus Actinomadura; species Actinomadura kijaniata. The sequence continues at coordinate 858,985 of NZ_JACJIA010000002.1, read as the reverse complement.
GGCTCGACGCCGCGCTCGCGGGGCTGGAGTTCATGGTCAGCGTGGACCCCTACCTGAACGAGACCACCCGGCACGCCGACGTGGTCCTGCCGCCGCCCCGGCCCGCGCAGACCCCGCACTACGACGTCGCGCTGCTCGGGTTCGCGGTGCGCGACTACGCGCGGTACTCGCCGCCGGTCGTGCCGCTGCCGGAGGGGCGGCCGAACGAGGCGGAGATCCTGGCGCGGCTCGCGGTGATCGCCTCCGGGCTGGACGCCGACCCGGCGGCGCTGGACGAGATGCTCATCGCGGGCACCCTGAAGAAGGCCGTCGCGATGGAGGGGTCGCCGGTGGCCGGGCGCGACCCGGACGAGCTGCACCAGCTCGTCGAGGGCTCCACCCCGACGGAGCGGCGGCTCGACATGATGATCCGCCTCGGTCCCTACGGCGACGGCTTCGGGGCCGACCCGGACGGGCTCACCCTGGCCCGGCTGCGCGACGAGCACCCGCACGGCATCGATCTCGGTCCGCTCAAGCCCCGGCTCGACGAGGTGCTGTGCACGGCCTCCGGGCGGATCGAGCTGTGCCCGCCGGCGTTCGCGCGGGACGTGGAGCGGCTGCGCGCCGGGCTGGACGCGCCCGCCCCGGACGGCTTCGTGCTGATCGGCCGCCGCCATCTGCGGTCCAACAACAGCTGGCTGCACAACGTGCCCGAGCTGGTGCGCGGCTCCAACACCTGCACCCTCCAGCTCCACCCCGCCGACGCCGAGCGGCTGGGCGTCGGCGCGGGCGACCCGGTGCGGGTCGCGTCGCGGGCGGGCGCCCTGACGGCCGTCGCCGAACCCACCGACGCGATCATGCCCGGCGTCGTCAGCATCCCGCACGGCTGGGGCCACGGCCGTCCCGGCACGCGCACGCGGGTGGCGGACGCGCACGCCGGGGTGAACGTCAACCTCGTCACCGACGAGCAGCGCGTCGACCCGCTGTCGGGCAACGCGGTCTTCAACGGCGTCCCCGTCACCCTCTCGGCAATGGATTCAGTGGCGATCTAGCAATTAAACAACTTAATCGGTAGTTTCGCCTGGGTCGCACTGCTGTCAACAGTGGGAGACCCGACGTGAACGACAGCCTGCCGCCCCGGCTCCCGGCCACCGAGCGGGCCGAACTCGACGCGATCCTGGCGGCGGGGTTCATCTGCCATCTCGGCGTGGTCGTGGACGGGTGCCCGACGGTCGTCCCGACCGTCTACGGGAGCGACGGGCGGCACCTGTACCTGCACGGGTCGGCGGCCGGCCGCGGCCTGGTCGCCGCGTCCGGCGCGGAGGTCCGCGTCACCGTCACGCACCTGGACGGCCCGGTCCTCGCCCGGCCGGTGTCCGGGCACGGCGTCGACCACCGCAGCGCGATGATCTACGGGACGGCCCGGCCCGTCACCGACCCCGGGGAGAAGCTGGCGGGGCTGCGGCTGCTGAGCGAGCAGTGCGCGCCGGGGCAGTGGGACCGCGCGCGGCGGCCGAGCCGCGGGGAGCCGGCCGCCACGTCGCTGCTGGCGCTCTCCCTGGCGGAGGCGTCGGTGAAGCTCCGCTCGGGAACGCCGCCGCACGTCGCCGCGCGCGCCGGGGCCCCAGTGGGATGACCGCGTGGTCAGGCCGCGCGGCGGGCGTACTCGATCTCGGCGCGGATCGCCGCGCACAGCTCGGTGTGGGTGTCGGCCTGCACGATCAGGCGGCAGCCCGCGCGCAGCTGGCCGATGGTGAGCGGGGCGAAGGCGGTGCGGAACGCCCACCAGCGGTGGGCGTCGCTGTGCCAGACGCCCCAGCCGGGGAATCGTTCCTGGATCTCGGAGATCAGGTGGTCGCGGGTCGGCGGTGGAACGTCCATGAGCCTCGGCTCGTCCTGCTCGCGTACGGTCGTCCTCACTGTAAGCGACGGGGCGGCTCCGGAGAAGGCGTTGTCCGCTGGTCGGAACCTTCGGGTTTACGGTGCCTTACCGTTCGGTAGGACTCCGCACGCGGGTGGCCGTCGGTTGATCGCGGGGACTAGGGTCGCAGACGGTGTCAGGCAACGACCGGCAGTGTCCATGGGCACCGGAGGCACGCACCTGAGGAGGGACATGAACCGACGGGCGAGCAAGATCTTCCGGCGGAACGGGCGGCCGCAGGCCGGGTCGCGCCTGGTCGACCTGGTCGAGGGGCTGGAGCACGCCGACGGGCTGGACCGCGCGACCCGCGCGATCAGCGGGGCCGTCCGGGCCGCGCTGCCCAAGGGGCCGGTCAAGGACGCGCTGCACGGCGTGCCGACCGGGCATCCCGCGCATCCGCCGCTGACCGACCTGCCGATGGGCGCCTGGATGTCGGCGGCCGTGCTCGACCTGCTGCCCGGCACGCGGCGCGCGTCGCAGGTGCTGATCGGCGTCGGGCTCGCCGGGGCCGTCCCGACGGCGCTGACGGGGCTGGCGGACTGGTCGGCGCTCCACCGCGAGCAGCAGCGCGTCGGCCTGGTGCACGCGATGGGCACCGTGAGCGCGACGCTGCTGTACGGGGCGTCGCTGGTGGCGCGGCTGCGCGGCCGCGACGGTCTCGGGCGCGGATTGGGGTTCGCGGGCCTGTCGGCGTTGCTGACCGGCGGCTACCTGGGCGGGCACCTGGCGTTCCGGCAGGCGGCAGGGGCCAGCCACGCCGACCAGGTGGCGCACCTGGTGCCGCTCGGCTGGCACGACCTGTGCCAGTTCGACGAGCTGCCCGACGGCTGGCCGGTCCACCGGCGGCTCGGCTACATCAGCCTGTTCGTGCTGCGCAGCGGCGACGACGTCCACGTGCTCGCCGACCGGTGCAGCCACCTGGCCGGGCCGCTGCACCAGGGCCGGATCGTCACCGACGACGAGGCCGAGCTGTGCGTGGTGTGCCCGTGGCACGGCAGCACGTTCCGGGTGGCGGACGGCTCGGTGGTGCACGGCCCCGCCACGGGGCGGCAGCCCTCGTTCGAGACCCGGGTCCTGGAGAGCGGAACGGTCCAGGTCCGTCCCGTCCCCTAGGTCCGGCCCCGCTCCCGGCCCGCGCTACTCCTCGTCCTCGTCGGCGGAGCGCGGGTCCGCCGACGGGTACTCGACCAGGGCGAGGACCCTGCTGGACATGAAGCGGGCGGTCCGCACCGGCGTTCCGGTGCGGGTCACCTCGCTCACCTCCACGACGCCCCGGCGGTTGGCGATCTCGACCCGGCGTCCGGCGCGGGTGGCCGCGACCTGGTACGTCCGGGTCCCCTCACCCCCGGCGTCGATCATGATCTCGACCCTGTCACCCTTCATCGGCACAACCCCCACAGTCGAACATATATTCGACTTATACCCAGTAAAAGACCTGCTCAACCGTGTTTGGCGCGGCCGGGTGTGTCCCCGAACGCCCGGCGGAACGCGTCGATGAACGCGCTCGCCGACGCCCACCCGCACCGGTGCGCGACGGCGGTGACCGGGACGTCCTCGGCGAGCAGGATCAGGGCGTGGTGCAGCCGGAGCTGGGTGCGCCACTGCGGGAACGTCATGTGCAGCTCGGCGCGGAACAGCCGGGACAGGGTGCGCTCGCTCGCCCCGGCCTCCGCCCCCAGCCGCGCGAGGCCGCGGGGGTCGGCGGGGTTCTCGTGCAGCGCGGCGCAGACGGCGGCGAGCCTCGGGTCGCGCGGGGCCGGCAGGTGGACCGGCCGCCGGGGCGAGCGGCGCAGGCGGTCCAGCAGCACGGCCAGCAGGCGGGCGCGTTCGGCCCCGGTGCCGCGCTCCCGCGTGTACTCGACGATCAGCTCGCGGAGCAGCGGCTCGACAGCGAGCACGGCCGGGGCGTCCAGGCCCAGGGGGTTGGCGGTGACCGGGAGGCCCACCAGGCGCAGGTCGGTGCGGCCGTAGGCGCGGTGCTCGTGCACGGTCCCCGCCGGGATCCAGATCGCCTGCGTGGCCGGGGCGATCCACCGCCCCTCCCCGGTGGCCACCGAGACCACGCCGCGCGCCGCGTAGACGATCTGGTGGTCGTCGTGGTGGTGGGCGTCGATCTCCCCGCCGGGCGGCAGGAGGCGCAGGCCGGTGGGCGCGTGCGGCATGTGGCGGGAAACCTTCATCGATTGGCAGATTATCGGAAGCCGCCAGCCCGCCCGGAGACCGACGCTGGCGTGCATGCGAACGAACGAGCGGTGGGCGCTCTCCGCCGGGCACGCGTGCGTCGACCTGTACCAGGGGATCGTGCCGGTGCTGGTGCCGTTCCTGGTCGCCGAGCGGCACTACGGCTATCTGGGCGTGTCCGGGGTCGTGCTGGCCGCCTCGCTGCTGTCGTCGGTGGTGCAGCCGTTGTTCGGGGTGCTGACCGACCGGTGGGCGATGCGGTGGCTGGTGCCGGTGAGCACGCTGGCGGCCGGGAGCGGCGTCGCGCTGGTCGGGGTGGCCGGGTCGTACCCGATGACGCTGGCGGCGGTCGCGCTGACCGGGTTCGGGGTGGCGGCCTACCACCCGGAGGCGGCGCGGCTGGCGCGCGTGGTGACCGGCGGCGATCCGGTGGGGATGAGCTGGTTCTCGCTGGGCGGGAACGTGGGGTTCGCGCTCGCGCCGCTCCTGGTGACCCCGGTGCTGGCGGTGGGCGGGCTGGCGGCGGCGCCGCTGCTGGCCGTCCCGGCGCTGGTCGGCGCGCTGGTCACGGTGCCGCTGCTGGGACGGCGCGCGGGCGGCGCGGCGCGCGGCGAGGCCCGGGGGCGGGACGACTGGCCCGCGTTCGGGACGCTGTCGGCGGTCGTCGTGCTGCGGTCGATCGCGTACGTGGGGCTCGGCTCGTTCCTCGGGCTGTTCGTGCAGCAACGCGTCCAGCCCGGCGAGACGGCCGGGGGCGTCGCGCTGTTCGCGCTGTTCGCCGGGGGCGCGGTCGGCACGGTGCTCGGCGGGCGGCTGGCCCGGCGCTGGGGGCGGGTCACGACGGTGCGGCGGGCCTACGCGGTCGCGGTGCCCGCGCTCGGCGGCGTGGCGCTGGTGCCGGGACCGGCGCTGTACGGGGTGGTGGCCGTGGCGGCGGTCGCGCTGTACGTTCCGTTCTCGCTGCACATCACGCTCGGGCAGGACTACCTGCCGAGGCGGGTCGGCACCGCCGGCGGGGTGACGCTCGGGCTGGCGGTGAGCGTCGGCGGGGTCTTCACCCCCGCGCTGGGCGCGCTGGCCGACGCGACGTCGCTGCACGCGGCGGTCGCCACGCTGGCCGCCTTCCCCGCGCTGGCCTGGCTGCTGGCCCGGCGGCTGCGCGAGCCCGCGCTCACGTCAGCATCGTGACCAGCGCGACCAGCCCCACCACCACGATCACGCCGCGCAGCGCCAGCGGCGGGATGCGGCGGCCGACCTTCGCGCCCAGCAGCCCGCCGATGGTGGAGCCGACCGCGATCAGCAGCACCGCCGTCCAGTCGATGCGGGTGCCCGCGAAGATCTGCATGCCGATGAACAGCACGGCGGCCGAGCCGTTGACGACCGCCGACAGCACGTTCTTGGCGGCGTTGATCCGCTGGAGGTCGTCGTCCAGCGCGATGCCCAGCAGCGCGATCAGCACGATCCCCTGCGCCGCGCCGAAGTACCCGCCGTACACGCCCGCCGCGAGCACGCCCGCCCACAGCCACGGCCCGCCGTGCGGGCGGTGGTGCTCGCGGCGATCCAGCACCCACTTCTGCACGCGCGGCTGCACCACGACCAGGACCAGCGCGATCACGATCAGCGCCGGGACGATGAACTGGAACGCCCGGTCGGGCAGCCCCAGCAGCAGCGCCGCGCCGGCCAGCGCGCCGGTCAGCGAGGCGGTGCCGAGCCGCAGCAGCCGGTCGCGCTGCCCCTTCAGCTCGGCGCGGTAGCCGTACGCGCCGGTCACCGAGCCGGGGACGAGCCCGATGTTGTTGGAGACGTTGGCGACGACCGGCGGGAACCCGAGTGCCACCATCGTCGGGAACGTGATCAGCGAGCCGGAGCCCACGATGGTGTTGATGCCGCCCGCGGCGATCCCGGCCGCGAAGATCGCGGCCGTTTCCAGCAAGTCCACGTTCCCGCCCACCCAAGAGTCCTGAGGTTCCCTGCGACCCCCCGATGTTAGGGAAGTCCCGGAACATCACGACAGGCGGGTCCGAATTGCCCGAATCGTGAGATGGCCGGGCGCGGCCGGAACCGGGTGGGCGGTCAGGGGTTGTAGGGGCGGAAGTCGTCGTCCTCGCGGGGGAACCCGCCGTCGTCGGCCGGGCGGGGCGGCGGCCTGCGTTCCGGACGGTCGGCCGGGACCGGGTCGGGCGCGGAGAACAGGCCGCCCAGGCTCTCCAGCGCCCTGCTCATCTCGCTGGGCACCACCCAGACCGTGTTGGACTCGCCCCGCGCCAGCTCCGGGAGGGTCTGGAGGTACTGGTAGGCCAGCAGCCGCTGGTCGGGCCTGCCCTCGTGGATGGCCTTGAAGACCGTCGCGATCGCCTGCGCCTGGCCCCGGGCCCGGGACGCCTGCGCCTTCGCGTCGGCCTCGGCCGCCAGCACCGCCGCCTCGGCCTGGCCGCGCGCCTTCAGGACCGCCGAGGTGCGCTCGCCCTCGGCGGTGAGGATCGCCGACTGCTTCTGGCCCTCGGCCGCCAGGATCGACGCGCGCTTGTCGCGGTCGGCGCGCATCTGCTTCTCCATCGCCTCCTTGATGGAGTCCGGCGGGTCCACCGCCTTCAGCTCCACCCGGTTGACGCGCACGCCCCAGCGGCCGGTCTCGTTGTCCAGCACGCCCCGCAGCTCGGTGTTGATCTCCTCGCGGGAGGTGAGGGTGCGCTCCAAGTCCATGCCGCCGATGATGTTGCGCAGCGTCGTCACCGTGAGCTGCTCGATCGCGGTGAGGAAGTCGGCGACCTCGTAGGTGGCGGCCTTCGGGTCGGTGACCTGGTAGTAGATCACCGTGTCGATGCCGACCACCAGGTTCTCGGCGGTGATGACCGGCTGCGGCGGGAACGGCACCACCTGCTCGCGCAGGTCCACGCGGCTGCGGACGCGGTCGACGAACGGCACCGTGACCGCCAGCCCGGCGTTCAGGGTGCGGTGGTAGCGCCCCAGGCGCTCGACGATGTCGGCGGTGGCCTGCGGGACGATGCGCACCGACCGGTAGAGCGCGAACCCGGCCACCGCGACCAGCAGGAGCGACACGACCAGGGGGGAGGTCACCCCTGGATGGTAAGTCGCCCTTCCCCTCCCGAACAGGGTCCCTTCCCCCGGCGGCCCCTACCGGACGGTGCGGGCGTACCAGCGGCCGTTCTGCCGGTCCACGCCCAGCGGCACCCCGAACGCGGCCGTCAGGTGCTCGGTGGTGAAGACCTCGTCCACCTTGCCCTGCGCGACCAGCTCGCCCCGGCGCAGCAGCAGCGCGTGGGTGAAGCCCTCGGGGACCTCCTCGACATGGTGGGTCACCATGACGATCGTCGGCGCGGCCGGGTCGGCCGCCAGCCGGCCCAGCCGGTCCACCAGGTCCTCGCGGGCGCCGAGGTCGAGCCCGGCGGCGGGCTCGTCGAGCAGCAGCAGCTCGGGGTCGGGCATCAGGGCGCGGGCGATCTGGACGCGCTTGCGCTCGCCCTCCGACAGGGTGGAGAACGAGCGGCGGATCAGGTCGGAGCAGCCCAGGGCCTCCAGCAGCGCGACCGCGCGGGACACGTCGGTGGTGTCGTACTCCTCCTGCCAGCGGCCGAGGATCGCGTACGAGCCGGTCAGCACCAGGTCGATGACCGTCTCACCGGCCGGGACCTTCTCGGCGACGGCGGAGCTGGCGAACCCGATGCGGGGCCGCAGCTCGAACACGTCGGTGCGGCCGAGCTCCTCCTCCAGGATCTCGACACTGCCGGAGCTGGGGTGCAGCATCGCCGCGGCGACCTGCAGCAGCGTCGTCTTCCCCGCGCCGTTCGGGCCGACGATCACCCAACGTTCGCCCTCGTTCACCGTCCACGTGACGTCGCGCAGCAGGGTGGCCCCCTCGCGCTTGACCCCTACCCCGCGGAGCTGCAGTACCTCGCCGGCCATCGCGCGCCTTTGTCCCCTTATCCAACGTTTCCCGGGTGATCCGTCTCCGGATAAGAACCTATGCGATTCCGAAGACTTATGGTGGTCTGCATGGACGACGCGCGCGACGCGGCGACCGCGCTGGTCGCCTGGGGCAACGCCTGGCTCACCGGCAACGCCGGACTCGACGCGGCGGTGGACTTCCTGGAGGAGGGGTCCGGGCCGCAGGTGCTGGGCGGTGACCCGGCCGAGGTGACCCTCCGGCGGGGCCTCGGCGACCTGCGGATCGGCGGGCTGTCGGCGTTCCGGCTGGCGCTGCCGGTGCCGGGCGACCCGCTCGGGCTGACCGGGCCTCCGGAGTTCAACCGGGCGGCGCTGGAGGCGGGCGCGGCGGTGGTGCTGGCGCTGCCGACCCGCGCGATCGGGCTGGTGCCGGTGGAGGACCGGCGCGGCTCGTCCTACACGGGCGTGCGGTGGGTGATGCACGACGCCTCGGCGGCCCAGCCGGACGTCCCGACGCTGGCCGAGGCCGACCGGTCGCTGGCGCTCGCCATGCGCGACGCGACCGAGGCGCTGCTGGCGGTCGACGACGTGGCGGGCATCCCGCCGGAGATCGCCGACGAGCTGATCGACCTGCGCGACCCGAACCGGGACGACCACCCGCTCGCGCCCGGCTACCCCCAGCGCGCGCACCGCGTGGCGGCGCTGGCCGGGCGGCTGGCGGTGGTGGTGGACCTGGCGCGGCGGATGGACGCGCGCGGGCTGGACGCCGGGCAGGTGCGGCGGCGCGACGAGGCGTTGCGGTCGCTGGACGCGGCGGTGCGCCGGGCGCTGGTGGCGGCCTGCAACAGCGCGTTCGACCCCGTCCCCTAGCAGGGCCCCGGAAAAGGCGCAGGGCGCCCCCGCGCGATGCGGGAGCGCCCTGGACGGCGTCGTGCCTCAGGCGCGGACGACGATGGTGTTGCAGATCTTGTCGGCGAAGGTCTGCTTGCGCTCGTCCCACAGCGGCCAGAAGTAGCCGATGTAGCAGACGGCGCCGTCGGCGAAGTGCGCGAGCTTGCGCAGGAACGCCATGCCGAACCCGATCGGCTGACCGGTCTGGGCGCTGACCAGGCGGATGCCCATCTGGCGCTTGCCGATGGACTGGCCGGTGGTGCCCTCCTGGTAGCAGATCCACAGACCGCCCGCGGTGGAGATCAGGCCGCCGACCATGATGAGCAGCAGGCCGAGGCCGGCGCCGCCGCCGTCGCCGGTGCCGATCAGCATCAGGGACAGGATGTAGAGCAGGAAGACCGGACCCGCGAAGATCAGGTAGTCGATGATGTAGCCGCCGGCGCGCGAGCCCCACTCGGCGAGCTGGCCGCCCGAGCCGTAGTGGTGGTGGTGCACCTCGACGGCGGGCTGGCCGTAACCGGGCTGCGCGCCGTACCCGGGCTGGGCGGGCGGCTGACCGTAACCCGGCTGCGCCGGGGGCGGCGGAGGGGTCTGGTTGTAGCCGGGCTGCGCCGGAGGCTGGCCGTAACCGGGCTGCGCGCCGTACCCGGGCTGGGCGGGCGGCTGACCGTAACCCGGCTGCGCCGGGGGCTGGCCGTAGCCCGGCTGGGCCGGGGGCTGACCGTAGCCCGGCTGCGCGGGCTGCTGTCCGTAGCCCGGCTGCTGGCCGTAGGGGTCGTAGGGGTTACCCACACTTGCTCCTTATTGGTGTTGACCCTTTGGTTCCTGTGACGCCCGCCGGACCCGGAAGGCTCCGCGAAAGTCTGGCCGACGACGGACGGCGGCTCAGATGCGCAGGAGGCCCAGCCGGGCGAGCTGCCACAGCTCCGACCCCACGAGGGCGAGGCCGAGCACCCAGGCGCGGGTCCTCGGCGACAGCGCCCACCACCGGTCCCTCGCCAGCGGCGCCACGGCGATGCCGACCGCGCCGACGAGGGCCACCGGGTTCGCCAGCAGGGCGTGGACCGGACGGCCCGAGCCCAGCTCGATGAACACGGTGGTACCTCCGCAGAGGGGGCAGGGGATCCCGGTGACCGCCCGGAGGGGGCAGAGCACGCCGGGGTCGTGCGCACGGTGGATCCAGGCCACGCCGACGGCCGCGACGGCCATCGTCGTGACACGCAGCACCACCCCCATGGGGCCGTGCCGCATGAGGGTGAGAACCCTGTCGGCCGCGACGCCGATCGCACCCTTCGGTGCACCGGCGACCGTGGTCGCAGGTGTGCCCCCCAAAAGAATCCTCCGCCTCCTGACTTGCGTCCGAGTGACCCGTATACCGGGTGCACTCCAAGGCGGGTCAAGTCCGACCAACAAGCCGCAACGCGACCGTTACCCACCGTATGACCTGGCCCACCTCATGGGCCACGGTAGGACATACCGACCACTGGGGCATGTCGTTTTGCCCAGAGTTCGCCGGACTGTGATATTCGCCCCTTGCCGTCCCGGGAGAACGTAGCGATCGGGACCGGACCGGGAGGCGCGGGAACGGAACGCCCGGCCGGCGGGGCCGGCCGCCGCGCGGCGTCAGGACTGCTGCGCGGCGGCGCCCACGACCAGCGGGACCTCGGGCTCGGTGAGGTGCTCGGCCTCGACGACGTCGGCGATGACGGCGGTGATGTTGTCCGGGCCGCCCTTGTCGCGGGCGAGCTGGATCAGCCGCTGCGCCGCGCGGGCCGGGTCCGCCTCCGCCGTCAGCGTCTCGTAGATGGTCTGCGGGTCCACCGGGCCGCTCAGCCCGTCGGAGCACAGCAGATACCGGTCGCCGAGCCGCGCCTCGCGCAGCCGCAGGTCCGGCTCGCGGTCCTCGCGGCCGTCCAGCACCCGGTACAGCACGTGCGACAGCCGCGAGGTCTCGGCCGGATCGGTGGTGCCGCCCTGCTGCTCGGCCTCGGCCTTCAGCAGCTCGTCCATCGTGTGGTCCTGGGTGATCTGGAACAGCTCGCCGTCGCGCAGCAGGTAGCCGCGCGAGTCGCCGATGTGCGCCAGCGCCACCGAACGCCCGTCCCACAGCATCGCGGTCAGGGTGGTGCCCATCCGGCTGAGGTCGGGCCGCTCCTCCCGGACGATGCGCAACTTCTCGTTGGCCTCGGCCACCGCGCGGCCGAGCGCCCCGACAAGATCGTCAATGGGGGCGTCGGTGTCCAGCGAGCGCAGCGAGCCGATGACGGTGGAGGAGGCGACCTCGCCGCCCGCGTACCCGCCCATCCCGTCGGCGACCGCGATCAACCGTGCACCGGCGTAGCCCGAGTCCTCGTTGTTCTCTCGGCTGCATCCGATGTCGCTGCCTGCTGCGTACCTGATTGCTACGTTCATACCGATTTCGATGACGATCCTGTCAGAGGAGTTGATGTCTCAGTCGCCGGCGAGTCCGTGGCGGACGGCGTACAGCGCCGCCTGCGTCCGATCCTGTACTCCGAGTTTCATGAGCAGATTACTGACGTGCGTCTTGACCGTCTTCTCGGAGACCACGAGCGTCCGGGCGATCTCCCGGTTGGACCTGCCCCGTGCGATGTGCACGAGCACCTCCCGTTCCCGTTCGGTCAGCGCGGCCGGGCCGCGGTCGTCGTCCCGTTCGCGCGCGTCGGCCGCCGCGCCGGCCGTCCCGGCACGCATCATCGCCTCGGCGGCGTCGGGTGCGAACAGGACGTGCCCGTCATGGACCGCCTTGATCGCCTGAACGAGCGCCCGCGGATCGACATCCTTGTAGAGATACCCAGCGGCACCCGCCCGTACAGCAGGCAGCACGTGCCGCCGTTCCGTGACGCTCGTCAGGACCAGCACCCGTGCCGGGACCCCGCGTGCCCGCAGCTCCGCCAGCGCGGCGACACCGTCGGCGCCCGGCATCTTGAGATCCATCAGCACGATATCGGGCCGCAGCGACTCGGCCAGCGTCACGGCCGACACGCCGTCCTCCGCCTCGCCGACCACCTCGATGTCGTCCTGCACGCCGAGGAACGTCCGCAGCCCCTGCCGCACCACCGGATGGTCGTCGGCGATCAGCACCCTGATCGGCTCGCTCATCGGGGCACCTCCAGCCGGACGGTCGTGCCCGCCGCCGGGGCGGAGTCGATGGTGAGGACGCCGCCGACGGAACGCGCGCGCTCGCGCATCGAGGCCAGGCCGAGCCCGTTCTGCTGGTCGCCCCGGGAGAAGCCGGTGCCGTCGTCGGAGACCTCCAGCACGGCCCTGCCGTCCACGACGCCCAGATGGACGTCGACGGTCCGCGCCCCGGCGTGTCGCAGCGCGTTGAACAGCGCCTCCTGCGCGACGCGGAACGCCACCGCCTCCGCGTCCTCCGCCAGGTCGACCGGCTCGGCGCAGACGAAGCGGACACGGGTGTCGTAGGCGCGGTCCAGCACCTCCACGTGCTTGCGCAGCGATGCGGTCAGGCCGTCGGCCAGGTCGGCGGGGCGCAGCTCGAAGATGACGGCGCGCAGCTCGGCGAGGGCCTCGGCGGCGAGCCGTTCCACCTGGGCCAGCTCGGCGACGGTGCGCGCGGGGTCGCGGGGGGCCAGGGCGGCGGCGGCCTGGGCGGTGAGGCGCAGGGAGAACAGCTTCTGGGCGACGGCGTCGTGGAGCTCGCGGGCGAGGCGGCCGCGTTCGGCGACGACGGTGAGCTCGCGGTTGCGCTCGTAGAGGCGGGCGTTGGTGATGGCGATGGCGGCGTGCGCGGCGAACAGGGTCAGCAGTTCCTGGTCGGCCTCGGTGAAGCCGCGGGGGTTCCGGTTGGCGAGGAACAGGATGCCGAGGACGTTCTCCCCGTCGCGGATCGGGACGCCGAGGAAGTCCTTCAGCACCGGGTGCGCCTGCGGCCAGCCCTCGAACTCGGGCTCGCGGCGGATGTCGGCCAGGCGCATGGGCCGCCCGTCGCGCAGCATCGCCGCGAGCATCCCGTGCTGGCGCGGCATCGGCCCGATCGCCTCCCACTCGGCGTCCGAGACGCCCTCCACGACGAACTCGGCGAACGAGCCCTGCTCGTCGGGGACCCCGAGCGCCGCGTACCGCGCGTCGAGCAGCCGGGCGGCGGCGCGGACGATCACCTGGAGGACCTCGTGCACCGACAGGTGCCGCGTCACCGCGAGCACGGCGGAGGAGACGGCGTGCAGCGCCGCGTTCGCGCCGTCGGCCACCACGGGCTCCGCCACCCTGGGCGGATCCCCGCAGGTCACTCGCTCCGTGCCCATCCCGGTCCATCCGGCCTTTCGTCCCACCGGCGAGCGCATCCGGCACTCACCTGTGAAGACCGTACTCTCTGGCCGTCCCCGCACGAATCAGCCCGCCCGTTTAGCTTTCCCGGCGCGGCGTCACCCGTGGGGCCGGGGGCCGTATCCGGCCATCTCGCCCTGGGGTGTTACCGCCTGGATGGGGGCTTTGGAACGGTCATGAGATCCAGTGGGGTAGGTGAGCGATTTTCCGGCTTCTGACACCGGCGCGCCCTCCCTCGACCGACACGGCGCGTGACCACCCTGCCCAAAGATCGACTTCGGAGGACACGCAGCTCATCGGCGCGGACCATCGATCGCTTGCGCGACCAGGATCTCTCTTTTCCGGTCGATGCGCCACATTTTCTGGCAATCCCGTGACGCTATGTCAGGGCGGCTCCCGGGGGCCGGAGGGCCTAGGTCCATCGGACGACCCCGGCGGACCCGCGCGGCCGATCCCCGCGAACGCCGCGTTCCCTAGGTTCGAGGCATGGCGGAGCGAAGGACGGCACTCATCACCGGAGCCTCCCGGGGGCTCGGCCGGGCGTTGGCCCGCGAGCTGGCCCGGGACGGCTGGAACCTGATCATCAACGCGCGCGACCCGGACGCCCTGGCCGCCGTCGCCGGAGAGCTCGGCCACGCGACCCCGGTGGCCGGGGACGTCACCGACCCCGGCCACCGGGCCGCGCTCGTCCGGGCCGTCCGGGAGCGGGGCGGACCGGACCTGCTGGTCAACAATGCCGGGACGCTCGGCACCACGCCGCTGCCCCGGCTCGCCGACCAGCCGCTGGACGACCTCGCGGCCGCGTTCGGCGTCAACGTGCTCGCCCCGCTCGCGCTGGTCCAGGCGCTCCTGCCCGACCTGCGGGAACGCCGCGGCGCGATCCTCAACATCTCCTCCGACGCCGCCGTGGAGGGCTACCGGACCTGGGGCGGCTACGGGATGACCAAGGCGGCGCTGGAGCAGCTGTCGAACGTGCTGGCCGCCGAGGAACCCGGCCTGCGGGTCTGGTGGGTCGACCCCGGCGAGATGCGCACCGACATGCTGCGGGCCGCCGGGGAGGACGCCGACGCCGCGCCGCCCCCCGAGGAATCGGCCGCGGCCCTGCGCCGCCTGATCACCGACCGTCCCCCCAGCGGCCGCTACCGGGCCGCCGACCTGGCAGGTGCGCGATGACCACCACCCTCGGACCCCCCGACTCCGCCGCGGCCGCCCCCGAGCCTCCCCGGGGCGGAGTGCTGGCGGGAAGGTTCCGCGCGCCCACGATCGGCATCGTGATGCTGGTGACGCTGCTGGCGTTCGAGGCCATGGCGGTCGGCACCGCCATGCCGGTCGTCGCCCGCGACCTGAACGGCCTGGCGCTGTACGCCTGGGGCTTCTCCGCGACGCTAATCGCCAGCCTGCTCGCCATCGTGCTGTCGGGCGGCTGGGTGGACCGTTCCGGACCGGCCCGGCCCCTGCTGGCGGGCCTGGTGACGTTCGTGGCGGGACTGCTGGCCTCGGGCCTGGCCCCGACGATGTGGCTGTTCGTGGCGGGCCGGGCCGTGCAGGGCGTCGGCAGCGGCCTGTCGATGGTCGCGCTCTACGTGGTGATCGCGCGGGTGTACCCCGAGACGCTGCGGCCCCGCGTGTTCGCGGCGCTGTCGGCGGCGTGGGTGCTGCCGTCGCTGATCGGCCCGGCGGTCGGCGGCGCCATCGCCGAGCACGCGGGCTGGCGCTGGGTGTTCCTCGGGCTGATCCCGCTGGTCGTCCCGGCGGCGGCGCTGCTGGTCCCGGCCATGCGCGACCTGCGGCCCGCCGGACGGGCCGCCCCGACGAGCCCGGTGCGCTACCTGGCGGCCGTCATGCTGGCCGCCGGCGCGGGCGCGCTGCTGTACGTGCTGGACCACCCCACCTGGGTGCTGGTCCCGGTCGCGGCCGTCGCCGTGGCGGGCCTGGCGTTCGGGCTGACCCGGCTGCTGCCCGCCGGAACGGCGCGGCTGGGCCGCGGCCTGCCCAGCATCGTCGCGACGCGCGGGATGCTGTCGGGCGCGTTCTTCGGCATGGACGTGTTCATCCCGCTCGCCCTGACCAAGCTGCACCACTTCTCCCCCACCCAGGCGGGGGTCACGCTGACCGTCGGCGCGCTCGGCTGGTCGGTCGCCTCGCAGATCCAGGGCCGGTCCCGGCGCTCCCGCGCGTTCTTCGTGCGGCTCGGCGCGGTGCTGGTCACCGCCGGGATCGTCGGCGTGACGCTCGCGCTCCAGGTGAACGGCTGGGCCGCCGCGCCCGCCTGGACCCTCGGCGGCGCGGGCATGGGCTTCGCCATCTCCAGCCTCTCGGTGCTGACGCTCGGCCAGTCCGCCGAGGAGGAGCAGGGCGCCAACTCCTCCGCCCTGCAGATCAGCGACACCCTCGGCTCGTCCCTGGTCGTCGGCGTCGCCGGAGCCCTGGTCACCGGGCTGGGCACCGACCGGCTGGAACTCGGCCTGGTCGTCGCCGGAGCCCTGTTCGCGGCCATCGCCGCACTCGGAATCGTCGCGGCCCTCCGCCTGGAGACCCGCCCCTGACAGGAGACCCGATGTCATGAACGTGCTCCTCGACTTCGAACTGCCCGCCTCCCTGGAGGCCCGCGAGCCTCCCGAGGCCCGGGGCCGCGCCCGCGACGGCGTGCGGCTGCTGGTCGGCCGCCGGGCGGACGGGCAGGTGAGCCACCACGGGTTCGGTGACCTGCCGGACCTGCTGTCGCCCGGTGACCTGCTCGTGGTGAACACCTCCGCGACGCTGCCCGCCGCGGTCCGCCTCGACCGGATCGCCGTCCACTTCTCCACCCCGCTGCCCGGCGGCGACGACCGGACCTGGCTGGTGGAGCTGCGGCGGCGGGCCGGCAAGGGCAGCGAGCCCTACCGGGGCGGTTCCCCCGGCGAGTGGATCCCGATGCCGGGCGGGGCGACGCTGACGCTGGCCGCCCGGCACACCGGACGGCTGTGGCGGGCGCGGCTGAGCACCGACGTCGTCCCGTACCTGCGGCGGCACGGCGTTCCCATCCGGTACGGGTACGTGCGGCGGGACTGGCCGACCGCGGCGTACCAGACGGTGTTCGCGTCCGACCGGTCCACCGGCGGCGCCGAGATGCCGAGCGCGGGACGGCCGTTCACGCCCGAGCTGGTCACGCGGCTGGTGTCCCGGGGAGTGCTGGTCACGCCCGTCACGCTGCACACCGGCGTCGCCTCGCCCGAGGCGCACGAGCCTCCCTACCCCGAGCGCTACGAGGTGCCCGAGGCCACGGCCGCGCTGGTCGGGCACGTGCGGGACCGCGGCGGACGCGTGATCGCGGTCGGGACCACCGTCGTGCGGGCGCTGGAGACGGCGTTCGACGGCGAACGCGTGCGGGCCTCGCGCGGCTGGACCGAGCACGTCGTCACCCCCGAGCACGGCGTCCACACCGTGGACGGGCTGCTCACCGGCCTGCACGAGCCGAGGTCGTCGCACCTGATGATGCTGTCGGCGATCGCCGGATCGGACCTGCTCTCCGACGTGTACGCGGCGGCGCTCGCCGAGGGCTACCTCTGGCACGAGTTCGGGGACCTGAACCTGCTCCTGCCGTGAGGGCGTCCCGGATGGTGGACGTCACACACGCCGCCGCCGCCGGACCGGTACCGTGGTGAGCAGCATGGACGGCTCACCACAGCGCACGCTGCTCATCACGCTCACCGGCCGCGACCGCCCCGGAGTGACGTCGCGTCTGTTCACCACGCTGGCCGAGTTCCCGCTGACCGTCGTCGACGTCGAGCAGGTCGTCATCCGCGGCCGCCTCGTCCTCGGCGTCCTGGTCGCCTACGACGGCGGCGCCGACATCGGGCAGGTGTGGCAGGCCGCCGAACGCGTCGCCACCGACCTCGACATGGAGGTCGAGCTGTCCACCGGCCGCGACAAGTCGGTGCCGCGCCGCCGGGGACGCCTGCACGTCACCGTGCTCGGCGCGCCGCTGAGGCCCGCCGCCATGGCCGGGATCGCGGGCCGGATCGCCGCCAACGGCGCCAACATCGACCGCATCGAGCGCCTCGCGCACTACCCCGTCACCTGCATCGAGATGGACGTGTCGGGCGCCGACCCCGAGGGGCTGCGGGCCGCGCTCGCCGTGGAGGCCGCCGAGCGGCAGGTGGACGTGGCCGTCCAGCCGGGCGGGCTGCACCGCCGCGCCAAGCGCCTGATCGTGATGGACGTCGACTCGACCCTGATCCAGGGCGAGGTCATCGAGCTGCTCGCCGAGCACGCCGGGTGCCTGGACGAGGTCGCCAAGGTCACCGAGGCCGCCATGCGCGGCGAGCTCGACTTCGAGGGGTCGCTGCGCGAGCGCGTCGCCCTGCTGGCCGGGCTCGACGCCGCCGCGATCGACGACGTCCGCCGGAAGGTGCGCCTGGCGTCCGGGGCGCGCACGATGGTGCGGACGCTCAAGCGGCTGGACTACAAGTTCGCGATCGTCAGCGGCGGGTTCACGCAGGTCACCGACGCGCTGGTGGAGGACCTGGGGATCGACTACTCGGCCGCCAACACGCTGGAGATCGCGAACGGCAAGCTCACCGGCCGCGTCGTCGGGCCCGTGATCGACCGCGCCGGGAAGGCCACCGCGCTGGAGCGGTTCGCCCGCGAGGCGGGCATCCCGGTCAACCAGACCGTCGCGATTGGCGACGGCGCCAACGACCTGGACATGCTCCAGGCCGCCGGGCTCGGCATCGCCTACAACGCCAAGCCCGTCGTCCGGCAGGCCGCCGACACCGCCGTGAACGTCCCCTACCTCGACACGATCCTGTTCCTGCTGGGGATCTCCCGGGAGGACATCGAGGCGGCCGACGCCGCCGACCCGGGCACGCCCGCCGACTGATGCCGCCCGCGCCCCGATGTGATCGTTCCGGCTGATCGCGGGGTAAGGGGGGAGACGTGGCGTTCGAGGGGTTCCGGGAGAGTCTGGCCCGGATCGAGGGGCGGGCCGCCCCGTTCTACGGGCTGGCCGCCGCGCTCGCGATGGCCGTCCCGCTGCTGGCCGGGGCCGCCACCGGACACGCCGCCCAGGGGGCGATGATCGCGCTGGGGGCGTACCTGGTGGCGCTGCGCGCCCCCGAGGGCCCCTACGGGCACCGCGCCCGCAACCTGGCCAGCGCCGTGCTCGTCGTCGCCGCCGGGGCGACGGTCGGCGGGCACCTGGCCGGGCACACCTGGCTGGCGGTGCTGGTGGTGCCGCCGATCGTGGCGCTCGGCAGCATGATCACTTGGATCGGTCCCACGGCGGCGCTGGCGGTGCTGCTGACGGCCGTCCGGCCGCCCACCCACGACGTCGTCTACAACGGCTTCCTGGAGCTGTTCGGCGGGCTGCTGGCCAGTCTGCTGCTGCTCGCGCCGTGGCCCGCGCGGCGGCTGCGGCCCCTGCGGGCGGCGCTGGCGGAGGCGGCCGACGCCGTCGCCGAGGCCCTGGACGCGGTCGCCCAGGAGATCGGGACGTCCGACACCTCCGCGCTGGACGCCGTGGACATCACCGACCCCGACCTGGCGGCGGTGGCCCGCGTGCCGGTCTGGGAGGAACGGCGGCGCGCCGCGTCGCGGGCGATCGGGGCGGCCCGCACCACCGTGGGCTTCTACCGCGCGGGCCGCAACCGGGAGGAGCCGTCCCGCCCCGAACGCCTCATCGACGCCCTGGCGCGGGTCATGCACGAGACGGTGGCGCTGCGGACGCTGGTCGAGGCGGCGGGCCGCCGCCCGCCGGACCGCGAGTGGGAGATGGAGGCGCGGGTCGCCGTGGCCGCGCTCGCCGCCCGCGTCCGGCTGCTGGCCGGGGCGGTCGCCCGCCCCGGCGACGCGCCGCTGGGCTCGATGGAGTCGATGGCGGTGCGGCGGCTGGCCCGCCAGTCCGAGAAGATCCGCCGCGCCGGGCTGGCCGGGGACGAGGACCTGGTGGCGGCCGCGCTGATCGGGCAGGTCCGGCGGTCCATCGACCGGATCGCGGGCTCGGTGGACGCGGCCCGCCGGATCGTCGCGGGCGGCGTCCGCATCGGCGTCGGCCCGCCCCGCCGGCTGCCCGCCCCGCACCCGGTGTCGGCGTGGGACCGGATGGGACGGGCGGTGCGGACCCGTTCCCCCGGCTTCCGGCAGGTCACGCGGGTGGGGCTGACGGTCGCGGTGGCGATGGCGCTGGCCGCCGCGCTGAGGCTGCCGCACGGCCACTGGATGTCGCTGACGGTGATGATGTGCCTGCGCGGCACCTACGGCGAGACCGTGACGCGCCTGACGCAGCGGATCGTCGGCACGGCCGTGGGGTCGATCGTCGCCGCGGTGCTGCTGGCGCTGGCCCCGAACCAGACGACGGCCACGTTGATCCTGTTCGGCTTCGCCCTGCTGGGCTTCACGATGCGGCCGGTGAACTTCGCCTACTGGGCGCTGTTCGGCACTCCGCTCGCGATGATGCTGCTGGACTTCTCGACGCCCTCGGACTGGACGGCGGCCGGGGAGCGGATCGCCCTGACGCTGGCGGGCGGCGCGCTGGCGTTCCTGGCGGTCCGCCTCCTGTGGCCGACGGGCCACGCCGAGCGCCTGCCCGTCCAGCTCGGCAGGATGCTGACGGCCCACGCGGACCTGGCGCGTTCGGCGGCCGAGGTCGTGGAGGGCGAACGCGAGACCCTGCCCCACGACCGGCTGGTCGCCGCCGAGCAGGCGGCCGAGACGGTGTCGGAGACCCGCACCCGCCTGGCCGACGAACGCGTCCCCGACACCGAGCGGATCTCCCGCCTGCGGTCGACGGTGGCCGCCGCCCACCGCGTCCGCGACCACCTGATCGCGGTGGGCCGGATGGCGCGCGAGCAGTCGGTCGACGCGGGCCCGATCCCGGAGATCCTGGACCGCATCGCCGACCGCCTGGAGGAGGCGGCCGACGAGATCGAGGAGTCCGGGGACCTGAGGGGCGCCCCCGAGGCCCCGACCCCGGCCGAACGCCTGGACGAGGAGTTCGCCGACCTGGACGACCACCTGTCCTCGCTGGCCAAGCGCCGCCGCGCGGAGGTGGCGGCGGGCGTGGGCACCGACGAGTTCACGCCGCTGCGCCACGCGCTGCTCCAGGTCTCGGGAACGCGCTACGCGGTCCGCGCCCTGCGCCGCGACACCGAAGAAATGATCGATACCGCCACCCGCTCCCCCCGGGCCCCCGCGGGCCGGTGACCCGACGAGGTCAGGCGGACTTGGGGGTGCGGTAGGTCTTCAGGGTTCCCGCGCCCTGGCGGAGGCCCGTCCACGGGGCCGGGAGGTCGATGACCGCCAGGGCGCAGGTCGGGAACTCCTGCGGGGCCTCGGCCGTGAGGTCGTGGACCACCTGGTGCATGGACGGGTTGTGGCCCACCACCAGCAGCGTCCCCACCGCGTCGTCGGCCTGGCGGGCCAGGTCCAGGACGACGTCCGGGTCGTTGTCGTAGAGGGTCGGCTCGTACGACACGGGGGTCTTCAGGTCCAGCAGCGCGAACGTCTCGCGGGTGCGGGCCGCCGTCGAGACCAGGGCGCGGTCGGGGACCAGGTCGTGGGCGCGCAGCCAGTCGCCGGTCGCGGCCGCGTCGCGGCGGCCCCGGTCGGCCAGGGTGCGGTCGGAGTCGGGCAGCCCGAGGCCCGTGACGGCCTTGGCGTGGCGCAGCACGATGAGCGTCGGCATGCCCGCCACCCTAGCCAGAACCGGTCAGGGCCTGTTTCGAAGTGGACCCCGCCACGCACGCGAGCGCGTGACCTGGTGAGGTGCGAGCCCCCGGGCGAGCGCCGTGGGCCGGGGCTTTGGAACACGGTCTAGTTCTTGGGGGACGCCGCGTACCCCAGGAGCATCAGCGCCACGAAGATGGCGATCATCGCGATCAGGATGATCGCGAAGCCCTTGGCCCCGGACACCGTCTTCTTCTCTCCGGTCATCGTCGCTTTCCCCCACAGGTCTGTACGCGGGCGTGGAGACATCCGCACCTCGTACAGCGTACGACCGGTGCCCCGAGGTCGGGACACCGGTCGTGGGTGAACTCAGCGGGTCTCGGGCGGGGCCTCCCGTTCGGGCTTGGCGGTGCGGCCGTTCTCCGCCGGGAGCGGCTCCTCGGGCGCCGCGCCCGGGGTCGCGTCCGGCGCGCCGACGGCGGCGGGCGCGGGCGCGCCCTCGGCGGCCGGGGTGGAGCCGCCGATCGGGTCGGCGCGGCGCTTGGACACCACGATGGCCGCGACCACCACGGCGACCGCGGCGACCGCGACGGCCACGCGCAGCCACAGGTTGCCCGCGTAGGTCACCACGGCGTCGGCGATCAGCAGTGCGACCAGGTTCATCACCTTGATCAGCGGGTTGATCGCGGGTCCGGCGGTGTCCTTGAACGGGTCGCCGACCGTGTCCCCGATCACTGTGGCGGAGTGCGCCTCGCTGCCCTTGCCGCCGAGCTGCCCCTCCTCGACGAGCTTCTTGGCGTTGTCCCAGGCGCCGCCGGAGTTGGCGAGGAACACCGCCATCAGCACCCCGGCCGCGATCGCGCCGCCCAGGAACGCCCCCAGCGGCGCGTACCCGAGCGCGAACCCGACCGCCAGCGGCGTCATGATCGCCAGGAGCCCGGGGGTGGCCAGCTCGCGCTGCGCGTCGCGGGTGCAGATGTCCACCACGCGCGAGTAGTCGGGCTGCTGGCTGTAGTCCATGATCCCGGGCTTGCTGCGGAACTGCTCGCGCACCTCCACCACGACCCGGCCCGCCGCCCGGCCGACCGCCATGATCGCCAGGCCGGAGAACAGGAACACCACCGACGCGCCGACGATCAGGCCGATCAGCACGTTCGGGTTGTCGATCGACAGGCTGAAGTTCCCGAACGTCCCGAGGGCGTCCCTGGCCTCCTGGTCGGCGTTCTGCAGCGCGCTCACCACCGTCGTCCGGAACGACCCGAACAGCGCGGTCGCCGCCAGCACCGCCGTGGCGATCGCGATGCCCTTGGTGATCGCCTTGGTGGTGTTGCCGACCGCGTCGAGGCGTTCCAGCACGGCGGCGGCCTCGCCCTGCACGTCGCCGGACATCTCGGCGATGCCCTGCGCGTTGTCCGACACCGGGCCGAAGGTGTCCATCGACACGATCACGCCGACGGTGGTGAGCAGCCCGGTCCCGGCCATCGCGACCGCGAACAGCGCGACCGTGGTGTTCCCGAAGCCCAGCAGGAACGCCCCGTACACCGCACCGGCGATCACCAGCGCCGTGTAGACCGCCGACTCCAGGCCGAGCGAGATGCCCGACAGGATGACGGTGGCGGGGCCGGTGCGGGCGCTGCCGGTGACCTCCTTGACGGGCTTGCGGCTGGTCTCGGTGAAGTAGCCGGTGAGCAGCTGGATCGCGCTGGCCAGCACGATGCCGATCAGCACCGCGCCGAACGCCACCCAGCGCGGGTCGGCGTCCAGGTCGCGGATCGCCGGGTCGGTGACTCCGGTGAGCCGGGCGAACGACGACGGCAGGTACAGCAGCGCCGCGACCGCGACGAGCACGGCGGAGATGAGCGCCGACAGGAAGAAGCCCCGGTTGATCGCCGACATGCCGGAGCGGTCCTTGGCGCGCGGCGCGACCGCGAAGATCCCGATCACCGCCGTGATCACACCGATCATCGGGACGATCAGCGGGAACACCAGGCCCTCGGTTCCGAACGCCGCGGTGCCCAGGATCAGCGCGGCGACCAGCATCACCGCGTAGGACTCGAACAGGTCGGCGGCCATCCCGGCGCAGTCGCCGACGTTGTCGCCGACGTTGTCGGCGATGGTGGCGGGGTTGCGCGGGTCGTCCTCGGGGATGCCCTTCTCGATCTTGCCGACGAGGTCGGCGCCGACGTCGGCGGCCTTGGTGAAGATGCCGCCGCCGACCCGCATGAACATCGCCAGCAGCGCCGCTCCGAAGCCGAAGCCCTCCAGCACCTTCGGCGCGTCGCCCTGGTAGGCCAGCACCACCACCGCGGCCCCGAACAGGCCCAGGCCCACGGTGAACATCCCGGCCACGCCGCCGGTGCGGAACGCGATCCGCATCGCCTTGCGCTCGCCGTCCTGCTCGCGCGCGGCGGCGGCGACGCGCACGTTCCCGCGCACCGCCAGCCACATGCCGGTGAACCCGGTGACCGCCGAGAACGCCGCTCCGACGACGAAGAACACCGACCGGCCGATCCGTTCCCCCATGGAGTCGGCGGGCAGCAGCAACAGCACCAGCGGGATCAGCACCACGAAGATCGCGACGGTGCGGAACTGGCGTTTCAGGTAGGCGAGCGCGCCGTCCTGCACCGCGCGCGCGATGTTCTGCATCTTCTCGGTGCCCTGACCGGCGGCCAGTACCTCGCGGACCAGGGCGGCGGCGACGGCGAGCGCCAGCAGGGCGACCACCGCGACGATGACGACCAGGGTCAGGTCGCCGCCACCGAGATCCACTTGCGCGCCGGCCGGGCTCGACAGGGGAAGCCCAGACATCCGTCCTCCTCAAGGGAGCGTGGCGATGGAATCGCCCCTAGGGACGATCTTTATCGAGTACCCCGCGGGTGACGGGTTGGAACACTTCCCACGGTGAACACGAACACCGGGCGCCAGCGCAGACCCTTGGACGACAGGAAGAACGCGCCTCACTGAACGAAAACGACGCCGAAGCGCAACAAAGGCGGGCTTGAGTTTTGACAAAGACATGTTCTCTGTCCGCGTTTCAGCAGCTCATCACGTGTCTCTTGAACCAGCGGCACCAGTGGCCGTTTTCTGCCACGCCCGCCCCACGCGCCACATCCGGTCCTACAGAAAAGCCGAAGTGGAACTGTCCGGAAAAGCCCCGACTCCCGCGACCGGAAAACGATCTTATATTGCCACATACGGGCCACCGGCGACGCCGTTCCCGGAAAGGGAACACTCCCCCGCGGTCAGCCGTGGGCGAGCAGCCCGTCGTAGGCGGTCGAGTTCCTGCGGCCCGCCATGAACGCCACGAACTCCCGCACGAACGCGCTGCGCGAGTACCGGCCGCCGGTGTCCGGGTCGACCAGCTCGCGGGCGAACGCGGAACGGAACAGCGTGCGGTGCTCCTCGGCGCTGATCGTCCCGTCCCCGTCGGCGTCGGCGGCCTCGAACAGCGTCTCGGCGACCCTGATCAGCGCGGGCCCGGCCAGGGACCCGGCGGACGCGGCGTACTCCTGCCGGGTGACGCGCCCGTCGCCGTCGGCGTCCAGGACGGCCACCAGTTCGCGCCACCAGGCCGCGAACGCCTCGTACAGCCGTTCCTCGCCGTCCGCGTCCAGGTCGAGCCGGGTGGCGATCTCCCGTGCCAT
The DNA here is from genome assembly GCF_014138665.1 of Actinomadura kijaniata. NCBI lineage: Bacteria > Bacillati > Actinomycetota > Actinomycetes > Streptosporangiales > Thermomonosporaceae > Actinomadura > Actinomadura kijaniata. The sequence goes on along the minus strand of NZ_JACJIA010000002.1, from coordinate 834,514 downwards.
GGCGGCGAGGTCGGGCCATTCCAGGTACCCGTCACCGGTCTGGTCCAGCACCTCGGCGAAGAAGCGGTCGGCCGGACGCTGTGCGGTCCCGTCCGCGCCGCCGTCGTCGGGAGCGGGCGTGAGCAGCCGGAACAGTGCCCCGGCGCGGCCCGCCCGACGGCGCAGCGCCGCCAACGCGTCGGCGCCGGGTCCGGTGGCCTGGTCGGGGTCCAGCAGGCTCATGACCGTCTCGGTCCGCGTCCACGCCTCCGGCAGCAGCCGCGTCGCCACACCGGTGCCGACGTGGACGCCCCGCGTCAGCGTCTGTGCGCCCGGCAGGTCGCCCACGCCCATCTGCCGCCGGAACGCCTCGGGCAGCGACGCCGCGACGACCGCCGCCGCCACCGGCCCGGCCACGGCCCGGCCGACCGCCCACACGGCGGGCCGCCCGCGCAGCAGCGGCGGCGGGGGCACGTGCGCGAACAGCCGGAACAGGATGATCCGCAACGCCTCGTTGTTCTCCAGGCCCCGTTCCAGCACCTCGTTGTAGTAGGGCCAGAACTCGCGCACCGTGGGCGGGAGGTGATCGGAGTACCGGCCCTCCAGCAGCGCCAGGAACGCCCGGAACTCGGCGTACAGCCGCTCCATGGTGGGTCCGTCGAGGGACTCGCCGCTCATCCGGCACATCGTGACCGTCGAGTCGAACAGCGTCGCCACCACCCAGGCGCGCGCCTCGGGGTCCAGCCCGCTGTACGGGCGATCCCGCTCGTCGGTGCCGGCGAGGCGCCCGTGGAGCCGGTTGAGCCGGGCCACCTCCCGGTCGCGGACGGCGGGGTCGCCGCTGAGAACGCGTCGCGTGCTGACCAGCGTGTTGCGCAGCCGCCGCCACGGGTGCGCCACGAACGTGGAGTTCTCCAGCAGCGCGGCGCCGATCTGGGGGTGGGCGGCCTCCAGGGCCGTCGCCCGCATCACCGCCAGGCCCCAGCGGGCGTCGTCGCAGAAGCCGTACAGCAACGAGTCCGGCCCGAGCAGGGTCGCGGGGTCGGGCGCGCCGGGGGCGGGCGTGGTCGGCATGGTGTCGCTCATCGCGTTCTCTCTTCCGTCGTGGCCGGTGCCGGGACCGCGCCGAACCGGCGCTCGCGCCGCCGGTAGGCGTCCAGGCATTCCCAGAAATGTCCGGCCCGGAAGTCGGGCCACAGCACCCTGGGGAACATCCATTCGGCGTACGCCACCTGCCAGAGCAGGAAGTTGGAGATCCGCTGCTCTCCGGAGGTGCGGATGACCAGGTCCACGTCCGGCATGTCCGGGTGGGGCAGGTGGCGCGCGAAGCTCTCCTCGGTGACCTGTTCGGCGGGCACCCCGTCGCGGATGAGCGCCCGCGCGGCCGCCACGATGTCGCGGCGTCCCCCGTGGTCGAACGCGACCGTCAACGTCAGCCGCCGGTTGTCGCGGGTCAGCTCCATGAGGTCGGCGATGTCACGGGCGAGCGGCGGCGGGACCCTGGGGTCGGCGGCGCCCAGGAACCGGCACCGTACGCCCCGGGCGTGCAGCGTCAACGCGTGCTTGCGGACGGTCCGCCGCACCAGCCGCATGAGGAAGTCCACCTCGGTCGCGGGGCGGCGCCAGTTCTCGGTGGAGAAGGCGTACAGGCTCAGCCACTCGACCCCGGCGGCGTGCGCGGCCTCGATGGTGTCGATCACCGCGGCCTCGGCCGCCGCGTGTCCCGCCGTCCGGGGCAGCGCCCGCCGCGCGGCCCACCGGCCGTTCCCGTCCATCACGCACGCCACATGGCGCGGTGGTCCCGTCATCCACCGACCTCCTCACCCGCGCCGCACGTCCGCCGGCAGGACGACATGCGACACCTTCGTCACTGTAAGCGACGAAGCGTGTGGAGGGGGTGAACTTCAGGAATTCGTGGCCAGGCGGGAAGCCCGCCGCCGTCCGGCCCGAACGTGACGAAGGCCCCGCACGGGAGTGCGGGGCCTTCATCGGCGTCTCGGGCGTCCTCAGGTGGTGGGAGCCGCCTCGACCGGCCAGCTCATGCGGATCTGGACGCCTTTGGGGGTGGTGGAAATGTCCACGTCGTCGGCCAGTCCCGCGATCACGGCCAGACCGAGGTCGGCCGCGCCGTCGCCCAACGCGAACTCCAGATCGTCCGGTCCGGTCACCTTGGGCAGGTCAGCAGGGGTGGTGGGCCTTCCGGTCCCGGAGGAGTCGTCGCCGGGAACCGAGTCGTTCACGATGACCTCGAACCGCCGTTCGGCGGCGGTCATCTCCATCCGCACCGGCTCATCGGGGCAGTGCAGACGGTGCGCCTCCACGGCCCGCGAACACGCCTCGCCGACCGCCAGCCGCACCTCGTCCAGCAGGTCCTCGTCGATGCCACTGCGCCGGGCGACGGCGGTGACGATCAGACGGGCCGTGCGGACGTGGACGGGCAGCGCACTGAATGAGAGCTCAACGGTCGCCATCTCAGCGGTGGCCGCCTACTTGGCGCCCTTGCGCTTCTCCTCGGCATCGGCGATCGAGTCGTGGATGCCGAAGACCTTGGTCAGGCCCGTGATGCGGAAGATCTTCAGAATGCGCTCCTGGGTGCAGACCAGCTCCAGCGAGCCGTCGTGGGCGCGGACCCGCTTGAGCCCGCCGACCAGGACGCCCAGTCCCGTCGAGTCCAGGAACTCCACCTTCTCCATGTCCACCAGCAGGTGGAACTTGCCCTTGTTGACCAGATCGATGAGCTTCTCGCGAAGCTTCGGCGCCGTGTAGACGTCGATCTCGCCTTCCACCGTGATGACGGTCAGGCCGTCGTCGGTGGTGTAGTCGTTCACCTTCAGGTCCACAGGTCCTCCAGCGCCGTACAGCACATCCGATTTCCGACGCCCGGACATCCGGGTCGGACGGCCGGGGCGACGGAACTCCGTCGAAATTCAACCACGCTCCGGCCGTGTGCAGGCAGGTTATCGCCCGACTGGGCGAAACTTCGCGCCATCCCGTCTGACCTGCTGATCTGCCGGTCGTGGCAGGGGGAACGGGACCACCGGCGCCGGGGCGTTCCCGTAGTTTTGCCCATGCTGGCAGACTGAAAACCTGATGGGCGACCAAAGATCCTCTTCTCCCCTGGACCGGCTGCTGGCGGACCCCTCCCGCCGCGGCCGCATCACCCATGTGGAGAATGTTTCCGCACGTCAAGGCCGTCATGTGGAGTGGCCGGAGTGGGCACCCGAGGTGCTGGTGCGACGGCTCACAGCCGCCGGGATCGAGGCGCCCTGGGAGCATCAGGTCACAGCCGCCGAACACGCCCACGCGGGCCGGTCTGTGATCGTCGCCACCGGCACCGCGTCCGGGAAGTCCCTGGCCTACCTGCTGCCCGCCGTCGCCTCCCTCTACGCCGAGAACGAACGCGACGCGGGCACCGTGCTGTACCTGTCGCCCACCAAGGCGCTGGCCGCCGACCAGCTGCGCGCCCTGCGGCGCCTGCGGCTGACGCGGGTCCGCGCCGCCGCCTACGACGGCGACACGCCCTACGACGAGCGCTCCTGGATCCGCCAGCACGCCAACTACGTGCTGACCAACCCCGACATGCTGCACCGCGCCATACTGCCCGCGCACGCCCGGTGGAGCGGCTTCCTGCGCCGCCTGCGCTACGTCGTGATCGACGAGGCGCACGGGTACCGGGGCGTGTTCGGCTCGCACGTGGCGCAGATCCTGCGGCGGCTGCGGCGGATCTGCGCCCGCTACCACGCCTCGCCCACGTTCGTGCTGGCGTCCGCGACGACCTCCGAACCCGCCGCGGCCGCGTCCCGCCTCACCGGGCTGGACGTGGTGGCGGTGGACGACGACGCCTCGCCGCGCGGGCCCGCGACGTTCGCGCTGTGGGAGCCGCCGCTGACGGACCTGCGCGGGGAGCACGGCGCGCCGGTGCGCCGCACCGCGACGGCCGAGGCGTCCGACCTGCTCGCCGACCTCGTGGTGGAGGACGTGCAGACGCTCGCGTTCGTGCGCTCCCGCCGGGGGGCCGAGGCCGTCGCGCTGGGCGCCAAGCGCGCCCTCTCCGAAGCGGCCCCCCCACTGGTCGACCATGTGGCGGCCTACCGCGCGGGCTACCTGCCCGAGGAGCGCCGCGCGCTGGAGGCGTCCCTGCGCGCCCGCGAGATCGTGGGCCTGGCCAGCACCAACGCGCTGGAGCTGGGCGTGGACGTGTCCGGGCTGGACGCCGTGGTGATCTGCGGGTGGCCCGGCACCCGCGCCTCCCTGTGGCAGCAGGCCGGGCGCGCCGGGCGGTCGGGCCAGCAGGCGCTGGCGGTGCTGGTGGCGCGGGACGACCCGCTGGACACGTTCCTCGTCCACCACCCGGAGGCGATCTTCGGCACGCCCGTCGAGGCGACGGTCCTGGACCCCGACAACCCCTACGTCCTCGAACCCCACCTGTGCGCGGCGGCGTCCGAGATCCCGCTGACCGAGGCCGACGCCGAGCTGTTCGGCCCCACGACGGCGGACCTGCTGCCCGACATGGTCCGGCGGGGCATGCTGCGCCGCCGCGCCGCCGGCTGGTACTGGACCCGCCGCGACCGCGCCTGCGACATGGCCGACATCCGGGGCGCCGGCGGCGTCCCCGTGCAGGTGGTCGAGCTGGGCACCGGCCGCCTGCTGGGCACGGTGGACGAGGCGTCGTCCCACTCGCACGTCCACGAGGGCGCGGTCTACCTGCACCAGGGCGAGTCGTTCGTCGTGCAGACCCTCGACCTGGACGACGCGGTCGCCCTGGTGGAGCCCGCCGACCCCGACTACTCGACCACGGCCCGCGACGTCACCGACATCACCATCGTGGAACGGCTGCGTTCGACCAGGTGGGGCGAGGCGACCCTGAACTTCGGCACGGTCGACGTCACCAACCAGGTCGTCGCCTACCAGATGCGCCGCCTCCAGACCGGCGAGATGCTCGGAGAGAAACCCCTCGACCTGCCGCCCCGCACGCTGCGCACGCGCGCGGTGTGGTGGACGCTGTCACCCGACCAGATCGAGGCGCTGGGCGACATGGACGTGGCGGGCGCGGCCCACGCCGCCGAGCACGCCTCGATCGGCCTGCTGCCGCTGTTCGCGACCTGCGACCGCTGGGACATCGGCGGCGTGTCGACCGCCCTGCACCCCGACACCGGCCTGCTGACGGTGTTCGTCTACGACGGCCACGAGGGCGGGGCGGGCTTCGCCGAACGCGGCTACCGCGACGCGGCCGAGTGGCTGACGGCGACCCGCGACGCGATAGCGGCGTGCGAGTGCGAGTCGGGCTGCCCGTCGTGCATCCAGTCCCCCAAGTGCGGCAACGGCAACGACCCGCTGGACAAGCAGGGAGCCCTGCTGATGCTCGGCGAACTCCTCCAGGGCCGTCCCTGACCGACACCGCACCCGTCCGGGGACAGGTCCACGGGAGCGAACGGCGCGGTGGCCGATGACGGAAACGGCCGCCGGGCCCCTTCCGGAGCCGGCGGCCGTCCCGTACGGGTGCTCGCCTACTTGGCGCTCTTGCGGTGCTTCCTGGCGCGGTGCCCCCCGGCGGGCTGGGCGCCGTCCTTGCCGGCGATCCGCACCTCGACGCCGCTCTGGCGCCTGCCCAGCGTCGCCGGGCGCCGCCGGGCGGGCTTGGCGGCCGGAGCCTTGGCCGCCGCCGACACGGTCTTGGTGTCGCCCGCCTTCACCGCGAGGGCCGCGGTCCTGGTGGCGCCGGGGGCCTTGGCGTCCTTCACCGCGGCCTTGGTGGACCGGCCGGGCTTGGCGGAGGTCCCGACGGTCTTCGCCAGCGCCTCCGCGCGGGCGATCTGCTCGCGCTGCCGGGCGACGCGCTTGCGGCCGACCCCGGCGCGGGCCATGCGCGCGGCCATGCCCTTGTCGCTGACCCCGGCCTGCGCGACCCGCAGCCGCCGCGTCCAGGTGCCCAGGTGGGCGGCGATGACCAGCAGGATCAGGGCGATGCCTATGCTCTTGCCCCACTGCAGACTGTCGGTCGCCGCGGCGTTCGTGGCCTTCGGCGCGCTCGTCCCGAGGACCTGCGGGGCCGGGTAGGTGAAGCCGGGGGTGCTGCCCGGCGGCTGCACCGACGGCAGGGTGACCGGCGACTGGTTGTTGAACGGCGTGAGCGGCGTCTGGCTCGGCGGCGTGGTGCCGGGCGGCGTCGACGGCACGTTGGAGGACGGCGGAGGAGTGCTGCCCCCGTTGTCACCGTTGCTGAACGTCGCCTTGGCGATGCTCGCGCCCGAAGCGACCGAACCGCCCGTGCCGCTCGGCCGCTGGGCCCGCACGCTGATCGACGCCGTGCTCACGTTCCCGCCGGCCTTCAACGTGGCCGAGCAGCTCGTACCGGAGCAGAACCTGCCGACACCACCGCTGGCGGGGGTGACGCCGTTGCCGCTGACCGTGTAGCCGGTCAGGTCGTCCTCAAGCCCGAGGTTCCAGCGGACGGTGACGTTGCGCCCGGACACGCTGGTGGACAACCCGCTGGGACGCGCCGGGGGGATGCGCACGGTGAAGGTGCTGGTGGCGTAGGTGTCGTTGAAGATGGAGCCTCTGACCGTGACCTTGTAACGGCCGTTGCGGCGCACCGAGACGGTGCCCGACATGGACCCACGGCCGGTACGCGAGGTGAGATAGGTGTCACCCACGCCGGGGACGTCCACCCAGAGCTTCGCGAACGGAGGCCAGGTGCCGATGTTGGCGCGGACGGTCGCCACGGAGCCGCTAGTGATCACAGCGCCGTTCGCGGGAGAGGTGACACCCGTCCCCGCAGCCTGGGCCGGGGTCGCGGCGAGAACCGGGAAAGCCATCGCAAGGGGTGCGGCGAGAGCGACTGCACCGAACCTGCGAATCCTGGTCACGGCCTCAATCCCTTCATCGGATGATCTGCCGACAGCGTTCTGCTCACGCCCGGACACCGAGCCCTGCGGGGGTCTTCGGCCTTCGGGGGTGAGTGGCCGCTGTGTCGAGTGATAACTACGGGCTTACGGAAGCGTAACGTACTACCCAGTAACAGAAGTCACAGGAAGGTGACAAAGCGACTCCATCGTCGCCAACACCCACCTCCGGGCACCTATTGACACCGGGTGCAACGATCCACGGGGGCGTCAGGTTACGCCCTACGGCCCGACAGGGCCAGCCCTGGCCCGGGAAACGATCCGGAGCCCACCGCCCCCGACCGGCACACGGACGCCGACGACCACCTCGACCTCGACGATCGCACCCCGCACCGAACACACCGCCAGGCGTCCGCCGGAACCGTTCGCGATCCGTCCGGCCACCCGACAGGCGCTCCGCTCCCCCTCCCCGACACGCGCGGCCCCCGCCAACGCCGCAAGGTCAGCCGCGACCTCCCCGCGCTGCCGAGCGATCCGCACACCACCTCCCACAACGACCGCGGCCCCGACGAGCCAGACGACAGCCATGAACGCGAGCACCCAGACCGCCCCGGCTCCCCGCTCCCGCGCGCCCTCACACCTCCACAGCCCGCGCCGCTTCCAAGAACCCCGAGCCACACTCCCTTCCTCAGTCGGCCTCCCTCCTCCCCCTCCATCCCACAAACGACTAACCCCGCCCATAAGCCCCTCACCCCCTCATCACCCACCGAGCTTCCAGCCCGTGCTTCAAACACCCTGGCCCACGGCGCTCCCCTGGGGCTCGCGCCTCACCAGCTCTCGGTGAGCGCGACACCGCTTCGCGATCTGACCCGCCGGCGCAGGAGCCACGGCACACGGACCAGCCAGGCCCATCACTCCACCCGTCACCGCGTGGATTCCTCGCCGCCCAGCGTGCTCCCCTCCGTCCCAGGCCCCACGGCTCCAAACCCACCGACCAGAACGCGCCAAAGCCCAGCCACGACGGCCACTGCACCGGCATCAGGAACTCACCGCACTTCGGCCCCGACGGCTGTCCGGCCCGAGAGCCCTGCGCTGAACGACCCCGCGCGCCCAGCACGCTCCAAGCCCAATCAGCGGTCTCGGGGCGAATGCGCATCAGCTCCAACGTCCCCGAGCTCAATCGGACCGCGCTTGGCAGGACCAGCCTCAGCAGGGCCAGCCGTACCGGGCTCGGTGGCCGCGATGACATGAGCCTGAACGGTGAGAGGCGGAAGCCTGGCCGCAGCCGGGGCCGGAATCTTGGCGGTGATGGAAACCCGGGTGGTCGCGGCATCACGACGGATATCGATCGCCGCACCACGCGGAATCGCACGGGCCACGAAATCCCGAACCGCAGGGAGGGCTTCTCCCCTCGCAGCCGCACGGGCCCCGCTACGAGCCGCGTCCGCGCAGGCCAGATGAACCGACGCCACCCGAATCCCCCACAACGCAACCGCTGTGACCAGCACCAGCGTGGGCAACACCAAGGCGACCTCCGCCGTAACCGCCCCCCGATCCCGCAGGGGCCCAGCTCTCACCGATCTCACCCGCGCGCTCTCGGCTCGCACACCATCTACTCGTACGAGCGCTGCCCACCTTCTTCTCTTCGCCGCCTCCTCCACACGAAAGCCACTCACTGGCATCCCTTCCGCCGGGGCGCGTCTGGTTCGCACCTCTCTGTTTCGCAAATCTCCTCGCACGTACATGCCTAGCCCTCCTCTGCTGATGCGCTCAGTTCCCAGACCCTGAGCCCCTCGTCGCGCATCCCAACGAACCTCGCTCACAACCCGCCCCCACACAGACGCACCACTTCATGCACACACCCCCGCAGACGTGCGCTGCCTCGAACGTGCGCTGCCTCGTCAACCGCCACCCCGTGAGCGTGGCTTCAGGAGCGCTTCTCCACCCGCTAATGCCACCTCAGGTCAGCACCACCCGCGCAAACACCACTCGTACGGACAGCGCCCCACCGGCAGCGCCACGTGCGGACAGCGCCACGTGCGGACAGCGCCACGTGCGGACAGCGCCACGTGCGGACAGCGCCACGTGCGGACAGCGCCACGTGCGGACAGCGTTTTGGCATGTGGTGGAAAACGAGGCGCAGATCCGCGTAGGCCGTGTGGGCTTGCGTCTGGGTCACGTGCGAGCTTGCATATGCGCTGGTCCGCGCTTACGTGCGACAGCCTGCGTCGGCTTGGGAGGCGAGAATCTGGAACGTTTGCTGGCTGGTTTCAGAAACGATTGGCGCTTCACTCCGCGCGCATGGTGACCAGCCTTGGGGACGGCGGAGGAGGTTAGGGAATCGCAGGCATCGCTTCTGGCTGGAGCGTTGCTGGTTCCCGGTCACCGTGCTGCCGCCCTCGGCGGATGTTCCTGGCGCTTGGCGCACGAACGTTCTCAGGTCTCACCTCCAATGTCATCGCGCGTATTGCGGCTTGCTCTCGCAGGAGCCGCGCATGGGCACGGCGTGCGAGGTCATGTGCGAGTTTGCGTGCAGAGCCCGGCGTGGGGGCGCGTGGACAGGTTTGTACGTGCAGGGCTGTACGCGAAGGCTGGGTGGGCTGCGCGTCGGAGCTGGGCGCAAGGTCGCGTGTCGCGTACAGCGCCCGCACGTACGGGAGCCGCACGTGGATTCGCGCGGGTCCGTGTTGTCGCACGTCACGGGCTGCACACGCCGGGGTGGGCGTGAGGTTGCGTGCGGTGCTGCTTGCGTAGGGCTATGCGCGCTTGTGGGGCTTGCGGTGAACGCATGTGGGAGTCGTGTGACCGCCAGCGCTGTCGGGCAGTTGTCAGCTGCTCAGATGGAGACCCTTTTTCAAGATCGTTAAGAGCAGGTTGCGGACTTCCTGGCTGGTTACGATCTTGAAGAGGGCGGTGCCGAACGCCGTGGCGGCGACCAGGACGACCGCGTACTCGGCCGTCGCCGCGCCTCGATCCCGGGTTCCCCTCCAGCGCCGCTTCAGCACCCGCAGTGCCCTGGCCAGCCGCGCCCTCATCGTTCTCATCGGGAACTCCTTCCATCGCTCGGGACGCTCGGTGCGCCCGCGTTCCCAGAGTGCGGGGCATGGACTGATCGTCTCCAGCCTCTGCGGCGACCTGTGGATAACTTCTTTCGCGGGCGTCGACCGTGACGTGCGGGCAATGATCAGAAGGTTCACAGTGGCGTTGTGGTCGTCCTTGGCCAGTCGTTCCTTGGTGGGGGCACAGCCCTCACCGGCTCCGTCTCTGTGGCGTGCGCGCTATGCGGGCAGGTGACCGGGTGGGGCGGCCGGTGATCGGCGCGGTGCATGGGTGAATCGGCCTTGCGGCTCTGACCGGATGGATCCAGCGGTGCCGCAACGTGGATCAGCGTTGTTTCAGCCACCCCGGCCGGGCGTGGGATCGCCACCCGTTACGAGGTTGCCGTTCTTGTTGCGGCTGTCGACGTGTGGTTGTAGCTGCTGTCTCGCTACTGGGTCCTCATGTTGATGCTCTGCCGCCTCGGCGGACCTCCATGAGCTCATCGGCTGGGAGGTCGCGCCGGACGCCTTGGAGTAGCTGGGCAGGGCCGGGGGTGGCTGGTGCGCTCGCGCCCTGGCCGATCCCGATCAGGAGTGCGTCATTGCTGCGGATGGTCATGCCCCCTTGTGGAGTTCGTGGGGCTGGACGGGATGGTGGTCGTCCTGGCTCAACGTGGAACGGGGTGGGGTGCGCCCCGGGTTCGTCGGCGTCACGGTGCGCAAACGGTTTGGCTGGGTCTTAGGGGCGCAGTCGCCGCGCACGGTCGCTGCGCGAATCCTCTGGGCCGTTGGGTGGAAAGTGCGGAATGTGGTGCCTGGCCCGACGGTGCCGCCTTTGGCTCATCGTCCGGGTCCGCGCCGCAAGGTTGGGCGTTGGGGGGCTGTTTCGGTGCATCCTCTGGATGTCTGCTGCGCCCTTGGTGTCGGCGGCCGGCGGTCAGCCCGTGACGGGTGGACCCGTCCTGTCGTCTGGCCGTCGGTCCGTCCGGCTGGTGTTCATGCGGATGGGGTCGGTCAAGGGGTGAGGCGGTTGACGACGCTCCAGTCCTCTCGGCCGTGGCCATCGGCCACCGCTTGGGTGAAGACCGACAGGGTGGCGTCGAGGAGCGGGTAGCCGGTCGGTCCGGCCAGGCGGGCGGCGTAGTCCAGGTCCTTGCGCGCCCATTCGGCGGAGAAGTTGATCGGCTCGGGCGGGGTGACCAGGTTGTCGTGCGCCATCCTGGTGATGACGCCGCCCGGCCGCTCCCGCAGTGCCGCGCCCACCTGGTCCAGGTCCAGACCCGCCGCCGCGGCGAGCTTCATGGCCTCGCCGAACGCGGTCATGTGCGCGGCCTGGAGCGCGTTGAGCACCAGCTTGAAGCGGGTACCGGAACCGACCGGGCCGAAGTGCCGGACCTCCCGGGAGATGGCCCTCAGCACCGGGTCGAGTCCGGGCAGCCGTGCCGGGTCGCCGCCGACCAGCATCGTCAGGTTGCCGGTCCGGGCGCCCTCCGCCCCGCCGGTCAGCGGCATGTCGTAGAAGGTGAGCGCCCGCTCCGCGCAGGCGTCCGCGAGCTGGGCGATCCAGTCGGCCGACAGGGTGGCCGAGGAGATCAGGATCGTGCCGGGGCGGGCACCGGCCAGGATGCCTTCGGGGCCCAGCCAGACCGCGCGTGAGGACTCGTCGTCGGCGGTCACCTCGAAGACCACGTCGGCCTGGCGAGCCGCATCGGCCGGCGTGGAGGCTACCAGCGTGGTCTCCGGGATCGAGGAGAGCGTTTCCGGGCTCAGCGGGCCGCGGTTCCACAGGATCACGTCGTGCCCGCCGCGGACCAGGTTGACCGCCATGCCCCGGCCCATGATGCCGACTCCGACGATCGCCACAACCGCCATCGTTCCCTCCCTGGTCAGCGCCTGATCGGCTTGTGGCACCACGGTGCTCGGCCTGGCCGGTGACGAGGCAGGCCCATCCAAGGGGGGCCCTGGGAGGGCATCCCTTGGTTCGCCGGCGGCGCGACATACTCGAGCGGTGGCGACGAAGGCGGATTTGGGAGAGTTCCTGAAGGTCCGGCGGTCCAGGATCTCGCCCCAGGAGGCGGGGCTGCCCGCGACCACCGGACGCCGCCGTACGCCCGGACTGCGCCGCGAAGAGGTCGCGATGCTGGCCGGGGTGAGCATCGAGTACTACACCCGGCTGGAGCAGGGGAAGCAGAGCAACCCCAGCCCGCCGGTGCTGGAGGCGATCGCCGAGGTGCTGCGGCTGGACGAGGACGAACGCGGGCACCTGTTCGAGCTGGCCAACGCTCCCGCGGTCAAGCCGAACGCCGCCGCCCGGCCGCCCCAGCAGATCAGGGCGGAGGTGCGGCGGCTGCTGGAGATCGTCCGTCCGTACCCCGCCTATGCGCTGGGCCGGGCCAACGACCTGCTGGCCGCCAACGAGGCGGGGATGAGGCTGCTGCCGGGGATCGAGGAATGGCCCTTGGCGCTGCGGAACACCGCCCGCTACACGTTCCTGCATCCGCAGGGGAAACGCGTCTACGGCAACTGGGACGAGGTGGCCGCGGCCACGGTGGCCCATCTGCGCGCCGTCGCCGGGACCTACCCCGACGCGCCCGACGTGGTCGGCCTGGTGGGAGAGCTGGTCGTCAAGAGCCGGGAGTTCGCCACCCTGTGGGAGCGGTACGACGTGCGCAAGCGCACCAACGGCCGCAAGTGCTTCCAGCATCCCGCCGTCGGCCCCATGACCCTGTCCTACGAGGTGCTGACCGTCGCGCGCAGCGAGGGGCACCGGCTGGTGGTCTACCAGGCGGAGCCGGGCACCCCCGACCACGACGCGATGCTGCTGCTCGAAATGGCGGAGGTGAACGGCTGAGGCGGCAGCGGTCAGGCGGGTTCGGGTCCTCTGGCGACGGGTGGGACCACGGTTGTCTCGCTTTCACTTCTGGCCACAGGGTGAAGGTGATATTCGATTGAAGAGTGAGGACAACGAAAGACCAGGTCACAGCGTTGCTGTGGTTGGACTGAGTTCAACGGGGATCCATCGGGAGAGGCGAGGGGTTTTCGCCCCAGGGTGGCCGGTCAAGCTGTTATTGGCGGCCGATCTGTTGCGTTTCATCTCTTGAATTTCCTCGTCTTTGGTGACGGGTGTTTGGCGCGTACTGTTTTTGGTGTTTTCGCAAGTCATGCTGTGGCTCTTGCAGGTGGCGTTGTTCTTCGGTTGGGGAATGGCACCGCGAAGTTGTGGGTGTGCACGGGGGCGTTGGCCGCCTTGGGGGCGGAACGGAAGGTCCTTCTGGGATTCAGGGAAAGGTCAGGGGAGCTGCCAGGCCCGCTACCGCGGGGACTATGCCGATGCACACGAAGGCCGGCAGGAAGCACAGGCCCAGCGGGAGCAGGGCTCGGACGCCTGCCGCTCGGGCGCGGGCCGTGGCCGCCGCGTGGGCCGCGCGGCGTTGGTCGCGGGCCAGGCGGGACAGTGCCGCGGCCGGAGCCGCTCCGCTGTCGGCCGCGCGGGCGGCCGTTCGGGCCAGCGGGGCGAGGACCGGGTCCCGGGCCAGGTCGAGCCAGGCTTCTTCCGGGTCGACGCCCAGTCCGATCCTGATCCCCAACGCTTGCAACTCCTCGCCGACCGGCCCGCCGACCGCCTCCGCCACGGCGTCCACCGCCGCGTTCCACGGGGTGCCGCCGCGCAGGCAGGCGGCGAGGAGGTCCACCGCGATGGGCAGGTCCGCGATCAGGCGGGCCCGGCGGGCGCGCTGCTCCGCCCGTTCGAGCCGTTCGAAGGAGCGGTGGAGGAGGGCGCCCAGGATGATCGCCGCCACTCCGCCGAACAGGACGCCCAGCACCACCACGCAGCCCACCGCGACGCCGGCCACCGCCGCCCAGCGCAGCATCGTCTCGCGCTGGTCGCCGGCCTTTGTCCTGGTCGCTGGTGGGGTGTCGCCGCTGTTCGCTTCGCGTTGGGACGCGGGGGTGGGGAGAGGGCGGGTCAGGCGTCGCTCGGCGGCGTTGGGGGTGCCGGTCCAGAGGTAGGCGGCCGCGGTCATGGCCAGGACGGTCGCGGCCTCGGCCATCATCGGGGACCCTCCGCCGCTTGGGCGAGTCGGCGCGTCCAGCGCAGTCCGGCCAGGTCGAGGGCCACGCCGAGGATGAGGCAGGCCGCGCCCGGGAGGGTGCCGAGAAGGAACTCCAGGGGCCTCGCTCCCAGCATCGCCGCCATGCCCAGGCCGAGGAGCGGGAGGAAGGCCACCATCCGGGCGGTGGTGCGGGGCCCCGCGAGCTGGGTGGCGATCTCCTGGCGCTGGGCCTCCTCGTCGCGGAGCGCGGCGGCCAGGCCGTCCAGGACGGTGGCGAGGGTCCCGCCGCGTTCGGCTCCGATGCGCCAGCAGGCCGCCAGGAGGCGCAGCCCTTCCGCTCCCGGCACGACCGCCGCCAGCGCTTCGAGCCTTTCGAGGGAGGGCAGGGCGGCGAAGTCCTCTGGTGAGGGCTCGTTCGCTGCCGGCCCGAACGGCGAGAGCAGTCTTCTGGCTTGGTCTCCGCGGGTGCTTTGTGTGAGGGGGGCCGCTGAATGTGCGGCACCCGCTCGCTTGGCGAGTGGCAGGACTTTCTGTGGGGCGGGGGCATTCCGGGGCGCGGGGCCGGATCGCAGTGGGGCGTTGGGTTGTGGTGTGGGGGTGTTGCCCCAGGGGGTGGAGTGGTCCGGGTGCACGGTGTCGTATCGGGGTGCGAGGGCGTCCCATGGAGTTGAGCCGCTTTGAAAACCGCTTTGGGGCGTGGGGGTCAGAAGGAAGGTCGAGATCTCTCGCGGGAGGATCCTGGCGGTCGCCTTGAAGGCCTCTTCCGGAGTTCGGCCTGCTGTCAGGTCGGCGGCCATGCCGTCGCACAGTTCTATGACGGCTGTCCGCCATCGTTGGGGGCGGTGGCGGCGTTCCCTGAGCAGGCTCAGGTGGGCGGTCAGGGCCTGGTGGAGCCTGGCCGGCAGTGGGTGGGCCTGGGGACCGGCTTGCAGGCGGGACAGTCTGCGGGCCGCCCGGGGAGTGCCGGTGAGCAGCCACGCCGCTGCCGCCGCGCAGCATGTCGCCAGGAGGGTCGCCCAGGTCATGGTGCCGCCTGGTCCGGATTGAGCAGTGCCGAGATCGGGAGCTTGCGAGCGGTCTCGGCACCCATGAGGGAGGACCTGGCGTCACAGGGCCAGGGCCCGCCGCGCGGGCGGGTGGCGACGAGCACTTTCATGGCGCCTCCTGGTCCGGGCCGAGGAGCGTCACGCCCGGGAGCTGGCGAGCGGCGCGGGAGGGCCCGGAGCCGTCCGGTGAGGGGGTCATGGGGTGTCTCCGTCGCGGGTGGACAGGCGGGTGGCCAGGGCTTCGGCCCCGGGGGCCGTGACCAGGTCGCCGGTCGGGGTGAACGTGATCGCGGGGAGCGCCTCCACCAGGCCGTCGGGGGCCCGCCGGAGGAGGCGGATCTCCGCCACCCGGCGGTGGCCCTCGGGGGTCCGGGTCAGGTGGACGATCACGTCCAGGGCGGCGGCCAGCTGGCTGTGGACCGCTTCGCGGGTCAGGCCGGCGGCGCAGGCCAGCGCTTCCAGGCGGGCGGGGACGTCGGCCGCGCGGTTGGCGTGGAGGGTCCCGCAGCCGCCCTCGTGACCCGTGTTCAACGCGTTCAGCATGGTCGTCACCTCGCGGCCACGCACCTCGCCCACCACGAGGCGGTCGGGGCGCATGCGGAGGGCCTGGCGGACGAGGTCGTCCAGCGTCACTCCGCCCGCGCCCTCCACGTTCGGCGGGCGGGCCTCCAGGCGGACCACGTGGGGATGGTCGGGGCGCAGCTCGGCCGAGTCCTCGACCAGGAGGAGGCGTTCGGCGGGGGACGCGAGGCCGAGCAGGGTGCTCAGCAGGGTCGTCTTGCCCGTCCCGGTGCCGCCGGTGATGAGGAACGCCGCCCTGGACCTCACCAGGGCGGCGAGGATCTCGGCCGCGGCGGGCGGGATCGCCCCCTTGTCCACCAGCTCGGCCAGGGTGAACGCGCGGCGGCGGGGGAGGCGCAGGGAGAGGCAGGTTCCGTTGGGGGCGATGGGCGGGAGGACCGCGTGCAGGCGGGCGCCCCCGGAGAGGCGGGCGTCGGCGTAGGGGGCCGCGTCGTCCAGGCGGCGGCCCGCGGTGGCGATCAGGCGCTGGGCCAGGCGGCGGAGGGTCTGCTCGTCGGGGAAGCGGATGGCCGTGCGGACCAGGCCGTGGCCCGCGTCCACCCAGACCTCGGCGGGGCCGTTCACCAGGACGTCGGTGACGTCCGGGTCGTGGAGCAGCAGCTCCAGGGGGCCCGCGCCGGTGAACTCGGCTCGTAACGCGGCCGACAGCTCCAGCACCTCGCTGTCGCCCAGGAGGCGCTGTTCGGCGCGGATCGCGGCGGCCAGCCTCCCGGTGGTCGGTTCCGCGCCGGTGGTGGCGAGGTGGTCGCGGACCGCTTCGGACAGGTGCTTCTCCATGGTCGTCTCCCGTGTCGGGTGGCCGGGCCCGCCGCTAGGCGGCCTGGCGGGCGGGGGTCTGCGTCAGGGTGGTGAGCAGGTGGGCGCACAGGGTGGGCAGGGGGCCACGGCGCAGGATCCGCGGCAGGTCTCCGTCCTCGGCCGCCCGGGAGGTCCGGCGGTCCCTCTCCAGGGCTCCGGCCAGGGGGAGGTCCAGGGACTGGGCCACCAGCTCGGGGGTCAGGCCGCCGGGGGACGGGCCGGTGGTGACCAGGCGGAGGTCGGCGGGGGCGCCGCGCAGGGTCGCGGCGGCCAGGGCCGCGCGGACCTCGGTGGGGACCAGGAGGAGGCCCACCTCGGCCAGGGCCAGGGCGGCGGCGCCGATGTCGCTCGGGTGTTTGGGGACGTCCACGACCACGAGGGCGAACGCTCGCGTCGCCGCGCCCAGGACCGCGTGGACCGCTTCCGGTTGGACGGGGACGCCCGTGTCGCGCCAGGACAGGACCGACAGGTCTCCTAGGCGCGGCAGGGCCTCGCGGAGGAGGGCCGGGCTCAGCCTGCCCCGGCGGGTCGCCAGGTCGGGCCAGCGCGCCCCCTCGGTGTCCTCCAGGCCGAGGAGCAGGTCGATCCCGCCGCCGTGGGGGTCGCCGTCGACGAGCAGGGTGCGCCGGCCGGTCTCGGCGGCGGTCAGGGCCAGGGCGGCGGCGAGGACGCTGGTGCCGGCGCCGCCGCGCGCCCCGCGGACGCACACCGTCGTCGCCCGGGCGGCGGTGGGGTCGGCCGCGGCCGCCAGCGCCTCGATCAGCCAGTCCTCCTCGTCGGGCAGGACCGCGAGGTCCTGGGCTCCGACGCGCAGGGCGCGCCGGTAGGCGTCGTCGAGGTCGTCGGCCCGGGTCACCAGGACGATGCCGGAGCGGCGGGGCAGGCGTTCGGCGGCGACCGCCTCGGCCAGGTCCGCTCCGACCAGGATCAGCGGGCAGCGGTGCCAGGCGGTCCGGGCCTGGGCCGCCCTGTGGGCGACGTCGGCGCGGGCGGCGGCCGCGGCCGCCAGGCGCAGGAGGTCGTCGGCGAGTCCGGCGTCGCCGGTCACGATGGTCGCCGCGCAGGTCATGGGGGCCTCCGGGGGAAGTCGGAGTTCCACGATGCGGGTCCGGCGAGCGACGGCGGAAGGGGTTTCCCCAGCCTGTGGATAACTTCGGCGGGTGGCGGCCATCGGTGCGATGGCCGCCACCCTTTCCCAACGCCAGGGCGACCCCCGCCGGGGGGGAGAGCGGGGGTCGCCGGACGGTCCGGCTCCGGGGGGGTAGAGCCGGCCCGTTTTCCCAAGAAAGCCTCGGGGCGGAACGCACTAAGCGGCCATGCCAGATTGATCTATAGAGGGGGCAAAGTCGCCGTCTCCAGTGTAGGCAGATGCAACATATGCTGCCCGACCACCGAGAGTTCCGTCGAGCGGGAAAGAGGCTCGCCAGGTGTTGTTTTTTCTCACCTGGTTACGAAGTTGCACTCCCGCTCCGAGAGGGAGCGACCTGCAACGGCACGGACAGTGAGCGCACCGGCCCGCCAAAGATCTCTCCGGGATCGTCACGAAAAAGAAACGATCACAGTGAGTGATCAAAACGGCGATGGGGCAAGGCGCCCGGAATGCGATGTTTCCGACTCCGCGTAGCGTCTCCCGCACACCGCGCGTTCCCGTCCCAGCCTCCCCTTAAGGGACTTCCTTTACCAATCGAGGGCTTGCCATCAGCGCAAATGAGGCGTACACAGGTTGTACGGACGAAGTGTCCGAGCACGGCAGCCGGGTACCCACGCGCGACCAGCCGCGGGAGGCGCGTCGAGACGGGCTTGACCCGCTCCGACGAATACAGGTGCACGCTTGGTAACCCGGTGTGACGTGACTGGCGGCGGCGCCCTGAGCGATCAGGGCGCCGCCGCTCTGTTTCCGGGGCCTCAGCCGGCGCGCACCTCCAGACCGAGCGCGGTCGCCAGCACGACGGCCTGACGCGGATCTATCACCGCGCCTACCAAGCGGACTGTCAGCGGGTCGATGGAGGAAATTTCACTACCTCGCAGGTCGCAATCCGAGAGGTCGGCCCGGTGCAGCATCGCCCCCGACAGGTCCACCTCGCGCAGCGCGCCGCAGCGCGCGCCGGTGAGGTCGGCCTCGCGCATCCGCACCCCCGTGAACGACGCGCGCCGCAGGTCCGCCCCCGGCAGACCGGTGAACGACCAGTCGCCGCCCTCCACCCTCATCAAATCGTGGGTGCAGCCGTCGAACAGCCCGCCCAGCACCTTGCAGCCGCGCAGCGTCGCGTCGAAGAAGCCGCTGCGGACGAACGTGCAGTTCAGGAAGGCCGACTCGGTGAACGCGGCGGCGTTGAACCGCACGCCCCGGAACGTGCAGCCGTCGAAGACCGCGCCCTTCCCGGACGCCTCGGTCATGTCCACGTCCACGAACAGCACGGCCTCGTGCCGTTCGCCGGACAGGTCGCGCGAGTCCCAGTCGGCGCCGGTGACGGTGGTCTCGGTGGGTGCGGCGGGCCTGCCGCCGACGCGGTCGGCCATCCCCCGACCGTAACGGCGGCCTCCGACAGAACGGCGGCCGAACGTCAGCCGCGCATCAGCGCCTCGCAGATCGCCTGGGAGTCGCGGGCGGCGGCGGCCGTCGCGGCGGCGCAGTGCCGGATCCAGGTCGCGAGGCCCTCGGGCGTCCCGGAGGCGTAGGCGCGCAGGGCGTCCGCGTAGTCGGCCGACAGCTCCAGGTGGCCGACCTCGGGGGCGGCCAGGGACTTGGGGTCGAGGCCGCGGGCGACCAGGGTGAGGCGCTGGGCGGCGCGGGCCACCAGGCCGTCGCCCCGGCCGAACGGCCGCAGCGTCGCCAGCTCGCCGTGCACGATCGCCGCGACGACCAGCGCGGGGGCCTTGGTCGGCGTGGTCAGCAGGCCGCTGAGCATGTCCAGCCGGGCGGCCACCTCGGCGGGCGACGGGGCCTCCCCCAGCTTCAGCGGATCGGCGACCTCGGCGCCCTCCGCCCGCGGGCGGCCCAGCAGCTCCCGGTCGACGGCGTCGGCGGCGGCCAGCACGTGCAGCCGGGCGAGGACCTGGCGGGGGGCCTGCCGCCAGGTCTCGGTGAGCGCCCCCAGCTCGGCCGAGACCCGCAGCGCGCCCTGCACGATCGGGTCGGTGGGGTTCTCGGTGGAGCGCAGCTCGTCCAGGGTGACCGTCGCGCCCTCCAGCACGGCCGAGGCGCGGGCCCCGCGCAGCGCGGACTCGGTGGACACCTCCGCGCTGCGCCGCCGCAGGATGCGGTGGCCGAGCAGGCGGTCCACGGCCTTGCGCGCGTCGGCGACGGCGTCCTCGACGCCGGGGAGGCTGGCGACTGGGGTGAGAGCATCGGTCACGGGCCCGACCTTATGCGGTCGCGCGGACCGGCCGGACCCCGGGTTCGCGTGTTCGCCCGACCTTGATTCCGAGGCCGCGGACCTGGGAAGAGCTGCTGTGTCAGGCATCACACAGCATCCGAGCGGAGCGGGGAACCTCCCGCGCCCCCGGGCCGGCTGTCAGGGGCCGCTTGCCCAACCAGCGGATCCCCTGGTGAAGTGGGCTCACCCGGGAGCCCCCTCTGTCGTTTTGAGCAAGGAGCACGCGTGAGCGAGAGCCAAGAGACCCTGTCGAACCTCCTGCAGGAGACGCGACGCTTCCCCCCGCCGGCCGAGCTCGCCGAGAACGCGAACGTCACCGCCGACGCCTACGACGAGGCCGCCGCCGACCGGCTCGCCTTCTGGGAGAAGCAGGCCCGCCGCCTCTCCTGGTCCCGGGAGTGGGACCAGGTGCTCGACTGGAGCAACCCGCCGTTCGCCAAGTGGTTCGTCGGGGGCGAGCTGAACGTCGCCTACAACTGCGTCGACCGGCACGTGGAGGCCGGACGCGGCGCGAAGGTCGCCTTCCACTGGGAGGGCGAGCCCGGCGACACCCGCACCCTCACCTACGCCGACCTGCAGCGCGAGGTCAACAAGGCCGCCAACGCCCTGCTGGAGCTGGGCGTGCGCAAGGGCGACCGGGTGGCGATCTACCTTCCGATGATCCCCGAGCTGCCGGTCTCGATGCTGGCGTGCGCGCGGATCGGCGCGACCCACTCGGTGGTGTTCGGCGGTTTCTCCGCCGACGCGCTGCGCACCCGCATCGACGACGCGCAGGCCAAGCTGGTGATCACCGCGGACGGCGGGTACCGGCGCGGCAAGCCCTCGGCGCTGAAGCCGACCGTGGACGAGGCCGTCGAGGCGACCAAGTCCGTCGAGCACGTGCTGGTGGTGCGCCGTACCGGCGAGGACGTCGTGCAGAACGGGCGCGACGTGTGGTGGCACGACCTGGTGGACCGCCAGAGCGACCAGCACGACGCCGAGGCGCACGACGCCGAGCACCCGCTGTACATCCTGTACACGTCCGGGACGACCGGGAAGCCGAAGGGCATCCTGCACACCACCGGCGGCTACCTGACGCAGGTGTCCTACACCCACCACGCGGTGTTCGACCTGAAGCCGGGGAGCGACGTGTACTGGTGCTCGGCCGACATCGGCTGGGTGACCGGGCACTCCTACATCGTGTACGGGCCGCTGGCCAACGGCGCGACCAGCGTGATGTACGAGGGGACGCCGGACACCCCGCACAAGGGCCGCTGGTGGGAGATCATCCAGAAGTACAAGGTGACGATCTTCTACACGGCGCCGACGGCGATCCGGACGTTCATGAAGTGGGGCGACGACATCCCGGCGCAGTACGACCTGTCGTCGCTGCGGGTGCTGGGGTCGGTCGGCGAGCCGATCAACCCCGAGGCCTACGTCTGGTACCGCGAGAACATCGGCGGCGGGCACTGCCCGGTGGTGGACACATGGTGGCAGACCGAGACCGGCGCGGTCATGATCAGCCCGCTGCCGGGCGTGACGGCGGGCAAGCCGGGCGCGGCGATGCGGCCGTTGCCGGGGATCGTCGCCGACGTGGTGGACGACCAGGGGAACCCCGTTCCGGACGGCGGCGGCGGCTTCCTCGTGCTGAAGGAGCCGTGGCCGTCGATGCTCCGCACGATCTGGGGCGACGACGAGCGGTTCGTCAAGACCTACTGGTCGCGGTTCGAGGACATGTACTTCGCCGGGGACGGCGCCAAGAAGGACGACGACGGCGACATCTGGCTGCTGGGCCGGGTCGACGACGTCATGCTGGTGTCGGGCCACAACATCTCCACCACCGAGGTGGAGTCGGCGCTGGTGTCGCACCCGAAGGTCGCCGAGGCGGCGGTCGTGGGCGCGACCGACCCGGTGACCGGGCAGGCGATCGTGGCGTTCGTCATCCCGCGCGGCAGCGCCGGCGAGGAGGTCGAGGGCGACGAGTTCGCCGGGGAGCTGCGCGACCACGTGGCGCGCTCGCTCGGCCCGATCGCCAAACCCCGCCAGATCATGATCGTTCCGGAGCTGCCCAAGACCCGCTCCGGCAAGATCATGCGGCGGCTGCTGAAGGACGTGGCCGAGAACCGCAGCATCGGCGACGTCACCACGCTGGCCGACAGCACGGTGATGGACCTGATCTCGCAGAAGCTGCCGAGCGCCAAGACGGAGGACTGACCGGATCCGCCGGGGGTGGCCCGTCCGCGTTCGCGCGGGCGGGCCACCCGCGTGTCCGGAACGTGCCCGGCAGGGCGGTCGCGTACGAGTAGGCGGCGATCATCCGGGTAAGGTCAGGCGCAGGTGTGCCGGGAAGTCTGGTCGGCGTGGGGACGGCCCTTCCCGGTTGACGGCGGGACGGGCCGTGCCCGTATCCCTGTCCGTCCACCGCTTCCGGGGGATCCATGCAGCGTCGTGTCACCATCTGGCCGTTCCGTCCGTCGGACCGCTACCGCCGGAACCTGGCCGAGGCCCTGCGGACCGAGACGGTCGGCGGCGTCATCATGCTGCTGGCCACCGTCGTGGCCCTGATCTGGGCGAACACGCCGTGGGCGTCCTCCTACGAGGCGCTGCGGCACTTCGAGGTCAGCCCGTCCTGGCTCGGGCTGGGGCATCTGGACCTGGCGCACTGGGCGTCCGGCGGGCTGCTCGCGGTCTTCTTCTTCCTCGCCGGGCTGGAGCTGCGCGAGGAGCTCGCGCACGGCGAGCTGCGCGACCCGCGCGACGCGGCGCTGCCGGTGATCGCCGCGGTGGCGGGCGTGGTGCTGCCGGCGGTCATCTTCCTGCTGGTCAGCAAGGGAGTGGAGGGCGCGGCGCGCGGCTGGGCGATCCCGACCGCCACCGACATCGCGTTCGCGCTGGCGGTGCTGGCGGTGACGTTCTCGGCCTGCCCGGCGCCGCTGCGCGCGTTCCTGCTGACGCTGGCGGTGGTGGACGACCTGATCGCCATCACGATCATCGCGGTGTTCTACACCGACGAGCTGTCGCTGTGGCCGCTGCTGCTCGGCGCCGGGTGCGTCGCGGTCTACGGCCTGCTCCAGTCCAGGGGGGTGCGGACGCCGTGGGTGTACGTGCCGCTCGCCCTTCTGGCCTGGTACTTCACGCAGCGCAGCGGCGTCCACGCGACGGTGGCGGCGGTGGCGCTGGGCATGCTGACCTCCTCGCGGGAGACGCCCGACGAGCGGCCCACCAACGCCGAGAGCGCCGACCACGCGCTGCGGCCGTTCTCGGCGGGGGTGTGCGTGCCGGTGTTCGCGTTCCTGTCGGCGGGGGTGACGCTGGGCGGGGACGCGCTGGGACAGGTGTTCACCGACCGGGTGGCCCTGGGCGTGATCCTCGGCCTGGTGGTCGGTAAGTTCGTGGGCGTTCTCGGCGGAACGTGGGTGGCCGTCCGGCTGGGTCTGGCGACCCTCGGCGAGGACGTCCACTGGCGGGAACTGGCGGGGGTGGCGATGCTGGCCGGTGTCGGCTTCACCGTTTCGCTGCTGATCGGCGGTTTGGCCTATGACGACCCGGCACAATCCGAGAGAGTGACGACGGCGGTCCTGGTCGCCAGCGTGGTCGCCTCGGCCGCCGCCACCGCCGTGTTCCGGCGCCGCGTCCGGGTGCGGCGGCGCGAGGCGGCGGCCGGCTGAGCCACCGCCGGGTGGCCCGCGCCGCGGTCCGGCTGACAGGCTGGGGAGCGGCGCTACCGGTCCGCAGGGCGGCCGGAGCCCTTGGAAGGAGAGAGCGATATGTCCGAGGCACTGCCGGGCGAGCGCATCGAGGACAAGTCCCTCGGCGAACTGGTCGCCCTTGCGTCGAGCAACGTGTCCAGCCTGATCCGGGCCGAGATGGACCTGGCCAAGCTGGAACTGAAGGACGACGCCAAGAAGGCCGCCTACGGCAGCGTGATGTTCGCCATCGCCGGGATGATCGGCGGGCTGATCGTCATCCTGCTGTCGATCGCGGCGGCGTACGGGCTGGTCGCGCTGGGCGTGTGGCACTGGGCGGCGTTCCTGATCGTGGCGGGCGTCTACCTGCTGCTGGCCGCCGCGCTGATCGGCTTCGGCTATCTGCGGATCCGCAAGATCGACGGGGCGAAGCGGACCCGCAAGACGCTGAGGGACGACCTGGCCATGCTGCGCAAGCGCGGCGACGGCGACAAGCCCGCGTTGACGGACTGATCCGGCCATGCCCGGCTATGACGCGTCCGACATCGAGGTCGAGGGCCCCTGGACGCACCGCGCCGTCAGCGCGGGCGGCACCCGCTTCCACGTCGCCGAGAACGGCGACGGGCCGCTGGTGCTGCTGCTGCACGGGTTCCCCGAGTTCTGGTGGTCGTGGCACAACCAGCTGGTGTCGCTGGCGGCGGCCGGGTTCCGCGCCGCGGCGGTGGACCTGCGCGGGTACGGCGGCAGCGACAAGCCGCCGCGCGGCTACGACCTGATCACGCTGGCGGAGGACGCCGCCGGGCTGGTGCGGTCTCTCGGCGAGGCGAACGCCATCATCGTCGGCCACGACTGGGGCGGCCTGCTGGCCTGGACGATGGCGGTGTACCACCCGAAGGTCGTGCAGCGCCTGGCGGTGGTCGGCGCGCCGCACCCGCTGCGGCTGCGCCAGGCGGTCCGCGGCGACCCGCGCCACCAGGGCTGGGCGACGCGGCACACGTTCGGCTTCCAGGTCCCGATGTGGCCGGAACGCCGCCTGCTGCGCGACGACGCCGCGTTCGTCGGACGTCTGCTGCACCAGTGGTCGGCGCCCGGCTGGCCGGACGAGAGCACCGAACGCCTGGTCCGCCGGGCCGCGCAGATCCCCGGTGTCGCGCACTCGGCGATGGAGTACCACCGCTGGCTGATCCGTTCGCAGTTCCGTCCCGACGGGCTGCGGTACATCCGGCGGATGCGGACCCCGATCCAGGTGCCCACGCTCCAGTTGCACGGCGCGCTGGACTCCTGCGTCCTGCCCGTCAGCGCGCAGGGGTCGGGACGTTACGTGGCGGCCCCCTACCGGTGGAAGCTGATCGAGGGGGCGGGGCACTTCCCGCACCAGGAACGGCCGCGCGCGTTCGACACCCAGCTCGTCGGGTGGCTGACCGACCCCGAGCCGGAGCGCTGATGCGGGACCGCGACGACGAGGGCCGGGCGCGGAACGCCCGCCCTCGGGACGCCTACGGCCGCCCGTTGCCGTACGGGGCGGACGGCGTCCCCACGATGCCCGAAGACCTGGACCTCCCCCCGGCGGAGGCGCTGGCCGAGGCGCAGCGGCTGCTGGACGCCGACCGGCCGTTCCACGCCCACGAGGTGCTGGAGGCGGCGTGGAAGCGGGCCCCGGACGGGGAGCGCGAGCTGTGGCGGTCCCTCGCCCAGGTGGCCGTGGGGATCACGCACGTCCGCCGGGGCAACCCGAGGGGCGCGCGGGCGCTGCTGGGCCGCGCCGTCGCCGGTCTGGCCCCGTTCGCGGCCGACCCGCCGCACGGCGTCGACGTCGCGGGCGTCGCCGCGGCCGTGAACGCCCTGCTCGCGGCCGAGGACCTGCCGCCCGCCACACCGGTCCGCCTGTCCCTGCGGTGACGGGCCGGACGCTCGCCCCGGGCCCCCGTCAGTCCGAGCAGCTTCCGGTGTCCACCGGGACGGTCGCCTCGGCGCCGGCCCGGGCGTCGGGGGCGACCTCCTCGGCGGTCAGCGCGTAGCCGGTGGGGGCCGAGGTGTCCAGCGCCGCCGCGAAGATCACGCCGTAGACGCGGCCGTCGGAGGTCAGCAGCGGGCCGCCGGAGTTGCCCGGCTCGACCTTGCCGCGGATCGCGTAGATCTCGCGGTGCACCTGGCTGGAGTGGTAGATGTCCGGGCCCTTGGCGGTCTGCTGGGCGCGGATGCGGGCGGCGCGCGCGGTGAACGGGCTGTTCTTCGGGAACCCGGCGATGATCGCGTCGTCGCGGACCCGCGCGGGACCGGCGAACTTCAGCGGCTCCGTCCGGACGCCCGGGACGTGCAGCACGGCGATGTCGCGGCGGGGGTCGTAGAGGACGACGCGGCCCGACAGCGTGGTGCCGTTGAGGAACTGGACGCGGGACCGGCCCTGCGCCCCGGCGACGACGTGCGCGTTGGTCATCACGCGGTCGGGGGCGTACACGAAGCCGGTGCCCTCGATCTTGCGACCGCACTGCGGCGCGGTGCTGGTGATCTTGACGATGCTGTTGCGGGCGTTGCGCAGCACCTCGGTCTTGAGGATGGCGTCGTCGGGCGGCGGCACCTCGGCCACCGACTCGCCGCCGAGCCCGTTGAAGACCTGCGGGAACTCGCTGTTGCGGACGAACTGCCGGAACGAGGCGAACCACGTCTGCGCCGCGTCCGGCATCACGTCGTCGATGCCGCCGAGGATGGTGGAGCCGTTGACCTGGGTGCGCAGCGGCTTGAAGTCGGAGTTGTGCAGCAGGCTGCCGAAGAACCAGGCGACCAGCAGCAGCGACACGGCGCTGACCACCGCGCCGCCCGCCGCGTCCACGGCGCGGGCGTTGATGTCGGTCACGCGGTTGCGCACCACGGCGCCCGCCGACGACGCGACCAGCTGGCCGAGGGTCGCCGCCAGGAACGCGATCACGATGGCCAGCAGCGCCTGCTGGGCCGTTCCGTCCACCACCGAGGAGGCGATGGGAGGAGCGATCAACACGCCCACGACGCCGCCGCCCAGGAAGCCGACGAAGCTCAGCAGGCTCACGATGAAGCCCTGCCGGTACCCCGAGACCGCGAACAGCGCGACGAGCACGAGCAGGATGAGGTCGAGAAGATGGTCACCCAGCACCGCTTCACCGTATAGCGAGAGCGGCCCTGTCCACGTCCCCTCGTCGGACCAGATTCCGTCCGTCCGGGTAGCCGTGGGGGGTGATGCGCCCCGGCGCCCCGCTCCGGAAGGATGCGGGGGTCAGCCGCGGGAGGCCAGGTCAAGCACGTCTTGGGGCAGATCCTCCACGTGCCCGGTGTCCCAGGGGCGGTCCCAGCCGCCCGCCTCCAGAATCCGCGTGAGAAGCATCGCGGTGAAGCCCCACACGAGCATGCCGCCGACGCGGAACGCCGGGCCCGTCGCGATGCCGGACGGGTGGCGGACCACCAGGCGGTTGGCGGGGTCGGTGAGCTCGGCGAGCGGGACGCGGGCGACGCTCGCGACCTCGCCGGGGTGACCGGGGGCGATGTCCGACGGCTCGCGCCACCAGCCGACGACGGGCGTGACGCGGTACCCGCTGTGCGACAGGTGCAGGTCGGGCAGGGTCGCCAGGACGTCCACGCCGGAGGGCTCGACCCCGGCCTCCTCCCACGCCTCGCGCAGCGCCGCGCCGACCGGGCCGTCGTCCTCGGGGTCGATGCGCCCGCCGGGGAACGCGGGCTGCCCGGCGTGCGCGTTGAGGGTCGCGGCGCGCTGGGTCAGCAGGACGTCGGGACCGTACGGGCCCTCCCCGAACAGGATCAGCACGGCGGCGGGGCGGGCGTCGGCGGGCGGGCTCAGGAACGGCGGCAGCGTCATCCGGGGGACCTCGGCCAGCAGCGGGCGCAGCCAGTCGGGGCAGGAGGCAGGGGGGTTATCGGTCACGTCACTCCCAACGATCGGCTCACCGGCTTGCTTCCCAGGCGGCGCCCGGCGTACCTCCCGCGCGGGCCCTGTGCGGAACGCGACCACCGGTCGCGCGGAGACGGGGGCGCGGGGCCCTCCTCACGAAGGCGGTCCGGTCTTGACCAGTTTGGCGGCCACCGCCGCGTCGACCGGGCCGGTTCCGAACGACGGGCACAGGGCCGCCACCGGGCAGGCGCCGCAGGCGGGCTTGCGGGCGTGGCAGATGCGGCGGCCGTGCCAGATCAGCCGGTGCGACAGGATCGTCCACTCCTTGGGCGGGAAGATCTCGGCGATCTCGTGCTCGACCTTCACCGGGTCGGTCTCGGTGGTCCAGCCGAAGCGGCGGACGAGGCGGCCGAAGTGGGTGTCGACGGTGATGCCGGGGACGTCGAACGCGTTGCCGAGCACGACGTTGGCGGTCTTGCGGCCGACGCCGGGCAGCGTGACCAGGTCCTCCAGCCTGCGCGGGACCTCGCCGTCGAAGCGTTCGACCAGCGCCTTCGCCAGGCCGAGCAGGGACTTGGCCTTGGCCCGGTAGAAGCCGGTCGGCCTGATGAGCCGCTCCAGCTCCTCGGGGTCGGCGGCGGCCAGGTCCTCGGGCGTCGGGTAGCGGGCGAACAGCGCGGGCGTCGTCAGGTTCACCCGCACGTCGGTGGTCTGCGCCGACAGGACGGTGGCGACCAGGAGCTGGAACGGCCCGTCGAAGTCCAGCTCGGTGTGGGCGTCGGGATAGGTCTCGGCCAGCATCCTGTTGATCTTCCGGGCCCGGCGGACCATGCCCAGCCGGGTCTCGTTCGCCCACTTGCGGGACCGCCGCGCGGATCCCGGAACCGCCTCCGTCGCCATGCCGCCAGGGTAAGGCGTCGTCCGGGCCCGCCGGGCGGGACCGGCGGGGAACGGTCCGCGGCCGACCCCAACTATTACATGTGTAATAGCAGTTCGCGGCAAGATCACCTATGTGAAGGGGGACCATGGTCTTCAAGCGCGTGCTGGGGACGTTCTGGGTCGGCGGCGCGGCGGCGGGCGTCGCGGCGGGCCGGGCCTGAAGGCGGCTCACAGGAACGTGGAGGCCAGCGCGTGGTCGAGCTGGCAGGCCAGCGCGGCGAGCGCCCCGGTGGCCGAGCCGGACAGGGCGAGGGCCACCGGGCCGGTCACGGTGTTCTTGGCCGGCGGCGCGCCGAGCAGAGCCCGGACCCGCCGCACCACCTCGGAGCCGGTGAACGCCGGGAGCGGCCCGGCGTCCGCCTCCCCGGCGCGGCCCAGCGCCACCTTCGCGATCGTGCGGGCGACCAGCCGCCGGTCGCCCACCGCCTCGGCGGCCTCCTCGTCGGCCCAGCGTTCGACGGCGAACCGCAGGCGCACGGCGAGCGGCCGCAGCGGCGGCAGGACGGCGGCGGCCAGCTCGCCGACCGCCAGGTAGCGGTGGTGGGCGTGGCGGAGGTGGGAGCGTTCGTGCTGGAAGACGGCCTCCAGCTCGCGGGGCGCCAGGCCGGTCAGCAGGCCGCGCGAGACCAGGACGCCGCCGTCCCGGCCGGGCACGGCGACGGCGATGGGCTCGTCGGTCTCCAGCACTCCGGGGAACACGGCGCGCGCCGCCCGCAGCTGGCGCGACCAGCGCGCGAACGCCCTGACGGCCGCCGCTCCACCGGCGGCCGTCAGGACCGCCGCGGGAGCGCCGACCCAGTCGGGAACGGGCCGGTCGTCGCCGAACAGCGCCCACTCGGGAACGTGCGCGGCCAGGTGCGGGGCGAGCGTCGCGCCGTAGTTCACCGCGAGGAACAGCAGCGTCCCCGGCACGGCGAGCAGGGTCGTGGTGGCGGTCGTCGCCAGCAGCCGGGCCGACCAGGACGGATGCAGCGGCACCGCGCCCCGGCCCAGCGCCAGGGCGACCGCGAGGGTGAGCACGCCGGGCAGGACCGAGGACGTCATGGCCCGTCCAGCAGCTCGCGCAGGGCGGCGGTCTCGTCGGCGTTGAGCGTCCGCACGAACTGCGCCAGCACCCCCGCCGGGTCGCTGGCGACCCGGAGCTGGTCGCGCATCCGCCCCGCGACCAGCTTCGACTCGTCCACGACCAGGCGGTACCGGAACCGGCGGCCCGAGCGTTCCCGCACGACCAGGCCCTTGTCGTGCAGGCGGAACAGGATCGTGTTGACCGTGGTGTAGGCGGGGTCGCCCGACAGGCGGTCGCGAAGCCGCGCGGTGGTGACGAAACCGTCGGCGGCGGCCAGCGCGGCCAGGACCTCGGCCTCCAGCTGGCCCAGCTGTCGTCGCGGCACGTTTCGCTTTCCGACCTCGTGATCACCCCGGCGGACGGACGTCCGAACCCAGCCTAGCGGGGTCTCTCATACCCGTTCTGACCTGCTTGTGACTACATTCAACCAATGATCCGTACACTGGGGGTACAGGATCGTGTCGCGCACCGGGTGGATCGGCGTCGTGCGGGTACCGACGACGTGACGCGCCGCGCGGTGCACCGACGCACTGCGGCCCTGCCTTCACGTACGCGGTGGGACGTACGTCACACTATGCATGTAGGTGTTTGAGGAGGAGAAGCGTGACCGACCGCGACGTGGACGTACTGGGCAGAGCCCCGCTGTTCGAGGCCCTGGACGAGCAGGGCGCCAAGGCGCTGCGCGCCAACGTGACCGAGGTGCGGCTCGCCCGCGGTCAGACGCTGTTCAACGAGGGGGAGACCGGGGACCGCCTGTACGTCGTCCTCGAAGGAAAGATCAAGCTGACCCGGACCGCGCCCGACGGCCGGGAGAACCTGCTGAGCGTGCTCGGCCCGTCGGAGATGTTCGGCGAGCTGTCGCTGTTCGACCCGCGCCCGCGCACCGCCTCCGCCGTGGCGGTGACCGAGTGCCGGCTGGCCGGCCTCGGCCACGACGATCTGCGGCCGTGGCTGACCGGGCACCCCGAGGTGGCGGTGCAGCTGCTGCGCGCCCTCGCCCAGCGGCTGCGCAAGACCAACGACGTGATGGCCGACCTGGTGTTCACCGACGTCCCCGGCCGTGTCGCCAAGGCGCTGCTGGACCTGGCCGAGCGTTTCGGCCAGCCGTCGGAGACCGGGCTGCACGTCCACCACGACCTCACCCAGGAGGAGCTGGCCCAGCTGGTCGGCGCGTCCCGGGAGACCGTCAACAAGGCGCTGGCCGACTTCGCGCAGCGCAACTGGCTGCGGATCGAGGCCCGTGCCGTGGTCATCCTGGACATCGAGCGGCTGCGCAAGCGCTCGAAGTAGCCGCGGGTCCCGTACGGATGTACGGATCGGGGGCGGTGCCCGGCGGGCGCCGCCCCCGATCCGTTCAGTGGCCGCGTTCGGCCAGATAGTCGAGCTGGGCCTGGACCGACCACTCGGCGACGGGCCACAGCTTGGGATCGACGTCCGCGTAGACGGTCTCGACGACCTCGCGGGCGGTGCGGGCCCCGGTGGCCAGGGCCGCCTCGACCTGGGCCAGCCGCTCCTGGCGGTGGGCGATGTACTGGTCGAGGACGCCCAGCGGGTCGTCGATCCTCGGGCCGTGGCCGGGCAGGAGCGTGGTGACGGCGTTGTCCTCGGCGAACGCGCGCAGCCGGTCGAGGCTGTCCAGGTAGTCGCCGAGCCTCCCGTCCAGGACGGTCGTGCCGTGGCCGAGGACGGTGTCGCCGGTGAAGATCGCGCGGTCGGCGGGCAGCCAGAACGCCACCGAGTCGTCGGTGTGGCCGGGGACGGCGAGGGTGCGCAGCTCCAGCCCGCCCGTGGTGATCACGTCGCCCTCGGCCAGGCCCTCGTCGCCCAGCCGGTGCGCCGGGTCGGCGGCGCGCACCGGAACGCCGCCCGCGAGCTCGGCGAACGTCCCCGCGCCCTCGGTGTGGTCGGGGTGCCGGTGGGTGATCAGCACGAGCGCGACGCGGCGGCCCCGCTCGGCGACGAGGTCCAGGACCCGCCGCAGGTGCTTCCGGTCGTCGGGTCCGGGGTCGATGACGACGGCCTCGCCGGCGTCGGGCTCGGCGACGATCCAGGTGTTGGTGCCGTCCAGCGTCATCATGGACGGATTCGGCGCGAGCACGCAGAGCGCCCGGTCCGTTCGCATCCCGTCGATCTCGCTCATGTCGCCCATCCTCCCCGACCGGCGATCAGGATGCCGGAGCGGGTGCCCGGGGATCTGGTCCAGGTGCCGCAGCGCCGAGGTCCCCGCGAGCCGCAGCAGCAACGCGCGGGTATGGCGTCCGGACCACAGCCTCATCACCCCTGCGCGTAGTCGTGCGTGGCCTCCTCGGGGAGGACCAGGTAGGGCTCCCCGTCGATGATCTCGCCCCGGGGCTCCTGGACGACGATCCGGCGGGGCGCGGCCAGGACGTCGGCGACCTTCTCGAAGCGGGACAGCTCCGTCAGCGTCGCCAGCGTGGGCGGGAGCATGGCCCACTCCCCCGCCCGGGCCCTCGCCGCGGCCTCGGCGGGCTTCACCCAGGCCACGCGGTCGGCCTCGGTGCTCACGTCGCGGGCGCGCTGGCCGGCGGGAATGGCCGCGACGAAGAACCGCGTGTCATAGCGCTTGGTCTCGATCGCCGGGGTGATCCAGTGCGCCCAGGGACGCATCAGGTCCGAGCGGAGCACCAGGCCGCGCCGGTCCAGGAACTCGCGGAACGACAGGGAACGATCCAACAACGCCTGCCGGTCGGCCTCCCAGTCCTCGCCGCGCGTGTCGCCCACGACGGACTCGCCGGTCGGCCCGGCCAGCAGGACCAGGCTCTCCTCGAACGTCTCGCGCACCGCCGCGCAGACCAGCTCGCGGGCCAGGGCCTCGTCGGCGGCGAACGCCCGCCCCCACTCGGCCGGTGACGGACCGGCCCAGGCCACGGGGTCGGCGTCGCGCGGGTCCACCGATCCGCCGGGGAACACGTACGCGCCCGGCGCGAACGCCATCGACGACACCCGGCGCAGCAGGAACGCCTGCAGCCCGTGCTCGGGATGGTCGCGCAGCACGACCACGGTGGCGGCGTGGCGCGCCGCCGGAGGCTGGACCCGTCCGGCGTCGATGTCCTCGATACGCTGCCGGAACTCGTCGGGCAGCCGCAGCCCGTTCACCACCGGGCGGCCCCAGATGTGATCCTCATGGCGGTCAATTCGGACACAAGGCATACCGTTCCGTCAAGAGCGGCGGGGCCCGCCGCGGTCACGTGACGGGCCCCGACCAGCCGTTCCATCGCCGTGGCGGGGCCGGGAACGCCCCTCCGGCCCCGCCAGGAGCGCCTGGCGGAGATCCTCGCGTCAGGCGACTTCGACGACCAGTTCCACCTCGACGGGCGCGTTCAGTGGCAGGGCCGAGACGCCGACGGCGCTGCGGGCGTGGACGCCGGCCTCGCCGAAGACCTCGCCGAGCAGGTCGCTGGCCCCGTTGACGACCTTGGGCTGGCCGTAGAAGTCCGGGGCGGAGGCGACGAACCCGACCACCTTGACGATCCGCCGCACCCGGCTCAGGTCACCGATCTCGGCCCGGATGGCGGCGATGGCGTTCAGCGCGCAGATCCTGGCCTGCTCGTGGCCGACCTCGGGGGTCACCTCGGCGCCGACCTTGCCGGTGACCGGCAGCTCGCCC
Source organism: Actinomadura kijaniata (assembly GCF_014138665.1). Taxonomy (NCBI): domain Bacteria; kingdom Bacillati; phylum Actinomycetota; class Actinomycetes; order Streptosporangiales; family Thermomonosporaceae; genus Actinomadura; species Actinomadura kijaniata. The sequence goes on along the minus strand of NZ_JACJIA010000002.1, from coordinate 801,622 downwards.
TTGACCATGGGCAGCTGCCCGGCCGTGTAGACCAGGTTCCCGGTGCGGGAGGTCGGCACGTAGGCGGCCAGCGGCTTGACGACCTCGGGCAGCTCCAGCCCGAGGTCGGCCAGGCGCTCTTCCGGAGTGGCCACGGTCACTGCTCCACTTCGCGCTTGAAGTAGGCCACCAGGTTCTCCGGGTTGGGACCCGGGAGGACGGTGACGAGCTCCCACCCGTCCTGGCCCCAGTTGTCGAGGATCTGCTTGGTCGCGTGGACCAGCAGCGGAACGGTCGCGTACTCCCACTTCTTCATGGCGGTCAGCCTATCGACCGGCGACCTGGGCTTCGGCGTCGTGGCGGGCGCGGGCGGCGTGGACGTCGGAGATGTTCGCCTCGGCCCAGTCGCGGACCTGCTCCACGAGCGGGATCGCGCGTTCGCCCAGCCCGGTGAGGGAGTAGTCGACCTGGACGGGGACCGCCGGGGTGACGGTGCGCGCCACGAACCCGTCGCGTTCGAGGAGGCGGAGGGTCTGGGTGAGCATCTTGGCGCTGACGCCGGGCATCTCGCGGGCGAGGTCGGCGTAGCGGCGCGGCCCCGGCGCGAGGGCGAGCAGGAGCATCGTGGACCACTTGTTGCCGAGCGTGGTCATGAGCTGTTGGGTGGGGCAGGCCGCCATGTACGCCTCGAACTCGGTCTTGGCGCGGGCGCGGCGCTGCGCGGCCGTCATCGTCGTCAACTGCGGACTCCCCTCGGGGTATCGAACGCACTCGAAGGTAACCCCTTCCGCCCCCGCGATCTTCCGGCGAAGGTGGGACCTGCGGGGCGATCCCCCCGTACAACCCCTCTCACCAGGAGTTCTGTCATGCGTGCTGTTGTCGTGCGGTCGTTCGGTGGCCCGGAGGCGCTGGAGGTCGCGGAGGTGCCCGAGCCCGTTCCGGGGCCGGGCCAGGTGCGGATCAGGGTGGCCGCCGCGGCGGTCAACCCGGTGGACGCGCTCACCCGCTCCGGGCTGATGACCGAGTTCGGGGAGCTGGCGGCGGGCTCGCGTCCGGCGTACGGGATCGGCTGGGACGCGGCGGGGACCGTGGACGCGGTCGGCGAGGGCGTCACCCGGTTCGCGGTCGGCGACCGGGTCATCGGGGTGCGGGACCGGATCGACACGGCGCTGGGCGCCTACGCCGAGGCCGTGGTGCTCGACGCCGGCGCGGTGGCGGCCGCCCCGCGCGGCGTGGACGCGGCGCACGCGGCGACGCTGCCGCTGAACGGGCTGACCGCGTGGCAGGCGCTGGACCTGCTCGACCTGCCCGCCGGGGCGACGCTGCTGGTCACCGGGGCCGCCGGGGCGGTCGGCGGGTACGCGGTCGAGCTGGCCGCGCAGCGGGGGCTGCGGGTGGTGGCGCAGGCGGGCGCCGCCGACGAGGAGCTGGTGCGCGGGATGGGCGCGGAGCTCTTCGTGCCGCGCGGGGAGCATGTCGGCGACGCCGTCCGCGCGCTGGTGCCGGGCGGGGTGGACGGCGCGCTGGACGCGGCGCTGCTCGGCGCGAGGACGCTCGACGCGGTCCGGAACCGGGGCGCGTTCGTCGCGGTCAACGGCGGGCCCGTCGTCCCGTCGCCGCTGCGCGGCACCCGCGTCCACAACGTGTGGGCCGCCGGTGACGCCGCCCAGCTCGGGGAGCTGTCGGCGCTGGTGGACGCGGGGAGGCTGACGCCGCGGGTGGCGCGGACGCTGCCGCTGGAGGGCGCCGCCGAGGCGCACGCCCTGCTGGCGAAGGGCGGGCTGCGGGGGCGGATCGTCCTGGTGCCGTGACGGTCAGCGGCCGGTGCGCCGACGGTCAGCGGGGTCGTCGAGTGTCGGGGCATCGAGAACGGCATTCGAGGAGCGCACATGAAGGTTCTGATCTCCGGGGCGAGCATCGCGGGTCCGGCGCTGGCGTACTGGCTGACGCGGTACGGGTTCGAGGTCACGGTTATCGAGCGGGCCCCCGGCATCCGGCCCGGCGGGCAGGCGGTGGACTTCCGGGGCGAGGTCCACCTGTCGGTGCTGGAGCGGATGGGCGTCCTGGCGGAGATCCGGGAGCACCAGACGCACGGCGGGGCGATCGACCTGGTCGACGGGGCCGGGCGGACGCTGGTGAGCATGCCCGCCTCGTTCGCGGGCGGCGCGGTGGAGATCCGGCGCGGCGACCTGGCGGACATCCTGTACCGGCGCACGGCGGACCGCGCCGAGTACGTCTTCGACGACTCGATCACCTCGCTGACCGAGACCGCCGACGGGGTGGCGGTGACCTTCGAACGGTCGGCCCCCCGCACGTTCGACCTGGTGGTGGGCGCGGACGGGCTGCACTCCAACGTGCGGCGGCTGGCGTTCGGCCCCGAGGAGCGGTACGTGCGCGACACCGGCTACCACGTGGCGATCTTCGATGCGCCCAACCGGCTCGGGCTGGCCGGCCCGGCGCTGCTCTACAGCGAGCCGGGCCGCGCCGTCTCGGCCGCCCCGCTGGAGGACGCCGCCAGGGCCAACGTGATGTGCGTGTGGGCGGGCGAGCGCCCGGACGTCGGCCGCCGGGACGTCGAAGGCCAGAAGCGGGTGCTGGCCGCGACGATGGAGGGCATGGGCTGGCGGACCGCCGACCTGCTGCGCGACATGGGGGACGCGCCGTACTTCTACATGGACTCGATCAGCATGGTCCGGATGGACGGCTGGACGAGGGGCCGCGTGGCGTTGCTGGGCGACGCCGGGTACGGCGCGACCTGCGGCGGGATGGGCAGCGGCGTGGCGATCGTGTGCGCCTACGTGCTGGCGGGCGAGCTGGCCGCCGCGAACGGGGACCACCGGGTCGCGTTCCCGGCCTACGAGGAGCGCATCCGGAAGTTCACGAAGGCGTGCCAGCGGGTGGCGGGCGGGGTGGGAGGCTTCTTCGCCCCGAGGAGCGAACGCGCCCTGCGCCGCCGCACCCGCATCTACCGGACCCTGACGAAGGGTCCGCTGCTGAAGCTGCTGGACAGGCTGAGCACGCGCGCCGCCACCTCCATCGACCTGCGCGACTACCCGGCGGAGCTGGCCGCCCGCCGTACCACCCTCGGCGCCTGACCCTCTCGGCTCAGAACGCCGCAAGGCGGTGCGGCGGCCTCAGGTGGCGTCGGCGCGGAGGAGGACCCGCCGGAGAAGGCCGGAGAGCTGGCGGCGTTCCTCGGGCGTCAACGCCCCCAGCAGGCGTTCCTCCTCGTGGCCCAGGGCGTTCATCGCCTTCCGCCAGGTCTCGCGGCCCGCGTCGGTGAGCTCCACGTCCACGCGGCGGCGGTCCGCCGGGGAGGGGGTGCGGCGGATGTGGTCGCGGCGGGACAGGGCGTCCAGGCGGCCGGTCACCGAGTTCGCGGGCATCCCCAGGTCGGACGCCAGCTGGGACGGGGTCGCCCGGCCCCCTCGCCCCGCCAGCGCGTGCAGCGTCTCGAACTCGTGCGGCGGCACCGCGAGCCCCTGGAGCGTTCTCTCCTTCGTGCGGCGCAGGTGGGCCGTCAGGTGCTGCATGCGCGTGACCGCGCCCTCGACGTCGGGATCCAGGTCGGGCAGGACGGGCAGCCAGCGGTCCACATGGTCGTCCACCCGGTCGCGCGGTTCCATGACCGCATCCTACTTCGTCAGAGAATATTTCGTTGACGAATAGTTCGTCGAAGAACTATCTTGCGGGGATGCGACCCCTCGACTTCCGTCTGCTGTTCACCGCCCGGGTGCTGGTCATGGTCGGCGAGGCCGCGGTGCCCACCGCGCTCGCGCTGGCCGTGCTGCGCGCCACCGGGTCCTCCGGCGCGCTGGCGCTGGTGCTGGCCTGCGCGATGGTGCCCCGGCTGATGCTGCTGCCCGTCGGCGGCGTGCTGGCCGACCGGTTCGCGGCCCGGCGCGTCGCCGTCGCGGCCGACCTGGTCGCCGCGGGCGCGCAGGCCTTCGCGGCCGTGGAGCTGCTCGGCGGGCAGCCCCGGCTGTGGCATCTGGCCGTCGCGCAGGCCGTGGGCGGGGCCGCCTCGGCGTTCGCCATGCCGACCGTGTCGCCGCTGGTCGCCGGGACCGTCCCCGCCGAACGGCGGCAGCGCGCCAACTCGCTGCTCGGCGCGGCCCGGGGGACCGCCCAGCTCGCCGGGCCCGCCCTCGCCGGAACGCTCGTGCTCACCGTGGGGCCGGGCTGGACGTTCGCGCTGGACGCCGCGGCGTTCGCCGGGAGCGCCGCCCTGCTGGCCCTGCTGCGGGTGCGGCGCGTGCCCGCGCCGCGCCGGTCGCTGCGCACCGACCTGGTGGCGGGCTGGCGGGAGGTGCGGTCCCGGGACTGGTACTGGTCCAGCCTGGTCGCGCACTCGGTGTGGAACGGGGCCGCCGCCGTCCTGCTGACGCTCGGCCCGAAGATCGCCGTGGACCGGCTCGGCGGCGAGAAGGTCTGGATCCTCACCGTCCAGGCGGGCGCCGTCGGGCTGGTGCTCGGGTCGCTGATCGCGGCGAGGGTCCGCCCGCGGCGGCCGGTGCTGGTGTCGAACCTGGGGCTGGCGACGCTGGCGCTGCCGATGCTGCTGCTCGCGCTCGCCCTGCCCGCGCCGCTGGTGATCGCCTCCTACGCGGTCGCGATGACCGGGCTCGGCGTGCTGAACCCGCTGTGGGAGACCGCCGTCCAGGAGGCGATCCCCGGGCCGGTGCTGGCCCGGGTCACCTCCTACGACTGGCTGCTGTCGCTGGCCGCCGCGCCGCTCGGGTACTCGCTGGCCCCGTGGGCGGCGTCGCGGTGGGGGCCGGGCGTGCCGTTGACGGTCGCGGCGGTCCTGGTCGCGGCGGCCTGCCTGGCGACCGCCGCGGTGCCGGGGGTGCGCGCGCTCAGCGTTCGTCGCCCTCCGGCTGAGGCGCGCTGATCTCGGGCGCCCGGGCGGGCTCCTCCAGGCCGATCACCGGCGGGACGTCGGAGGCCGGGTCGAGCGCGGTGGGCTTCTCGGCGGCCCTGGCCAGCTCCTCCTCGGCCTTGGCGAGGCGTTCGGCCAGGCCCGGCTTCTCCTCCTCCCGCTCGCCGGTGGAGACCGGGCCACCGCCCATCTTGTCGAAGAAGCGCAGCAGCTCGACCGGCAGCGGCATGACGAGCGTGCTGTTCTTCTCCGCCGACACCTCGACGACCGTCTGGAGCAGGCGGAGCTGGAGCGCCGCCGGGTCCTGCGACATGATCTCGGCGGCGGCGGCCAGCCGCTTGGACGCCTGGAACTCGCCGTCGGCGGTGATGATGCGGGCGCGGCGCTCCCGTTCGGCCTCGGCCTGCCGCGCCATCGAGCGCTTCATGCCCTCCGGCAGCGACACGTCCTTGATCTCGACGCGCTCGATCCGGATGCCCCACGGCGCGTCGGTGATCTCATCCATGATCGTCCGCAGCCGGTCGTTGATCTTCTTGCGCTCGCCGAGGAGCTCCTGCATGTCGGTCTGGCCGATGACCGAACGCAGCGAGGTCTGCCCGATCTGGGAGACCGCCACCCCGTAGTTCTGCACGTTGACGATCGCCTTCACCGGGTCGATCACCCGGAAGTAGACGACGGCGTCGACGCGCACCGACACGTTGTCCTGGGTGATGCCCTCCTGCGCGGGCACGTTCATCGTGATGACCTGCTGGTTGACCTTCTGCATCCGTTCGACGAACGGAATGATCGCCGTCAGCCCGGGTTCGCGCACCGCGCCCGGCCGCAGCTGGTCACCGCGCCGCACCTGGCCGAAGCGGAACACGATGCCGCGCTCGTACTGCTGCACGACCTTGATCGACGACGCCGCCCCCACGAGCGCGAAGAACACCAGGCCGATCAGGAGGATGAAGAGAACTATTTCCATGGCCGGACCCTTCCCCGTTCCAGCGGTGGACCCTGGTGATGGGACGTCCCCAACCGGGCCCCCGTTCCACGTTTCCCAGCCAACCCTGTGGGCACGGCGTCAGCAATGGTCCGGGCAGGGGATCCGGGCGCGGAGGGCATCGTGTCAGGAATCACTTGCATGGGGCCGGGCACCCTCTGAAGTCCTTGCCGAGCGAACGATATGGTCGATCAGGTGAGCGCGAAAGACACCGACTGGGACGGCGTACGCCTCCATGTGGTCACCGGTAAAGGCGGCACCGGGAAGACGACCGTCGCGGCCGCACTCGCCCTGGCGCTGGCCGCCGGCGGGCGCAGGGTGCTGCTGGTCGAGGTCGAGGGAAGGCAGGGCATCGCCCAGCTCTTCGACGTCCCGCCGCTGCCCTACGAAGAGCGCAGGGTCGCCGTCGCCCCGGACGGTGGCGAGGTGTACGCGCTCGCCATCGACACCGAAGAGGCGCTCATCGAGTACCTCGAGATGTTCTACAACCTCAAGCGCGCCGGGAAGGCGATGACGAAGCTCGGCGTGGTCGACTTCGTCACCACCATCGCGCCCGGCCTGCGCGACGTGATCCTCACCGGCAAGACCAGCGAGGCCGTCCGCCGCAAGGAGAAGAACGGCGCGTTCGTCTACGACGCGGTCGTCATGGACGCCCCGCCGACCGGCCGGATCACCAAGTTCCTCAACGTCAACGACGAGGTCTCCGGCCTGGCCAAGGTCGGCCCGGTCCGCAACCACGCCGACACCGTGATGCGCGTCGTGCGCAGCCCCGAGACGGCCGTCCACTTCGTGACGCTGCTGGAGGAGATGCCGGTCCAGGAGACCATGGACGGCATCACCGAGCTCCGCGAGGTCGGCCTTCCGGTCGGCGGTGTGTTCGTCAACATGGAGCACCCGCCGCTGCTGGCCGAGGACGAGCTGGCCGCCGCGGCCGGGGAGCGCCTCGACCTGGACGAGATCGTCCGGGGCGTGAAGTCCGCCGGGCTGGAGGACGACGCCGAGCGCGTCGCCGCCGTCCTCGCCGCCGAGGCCGTCGCGCACGCCCGCCGCACCGCGCTGCAACGGCGGGAGAAGGAACGCCTGGAACGGATCGAGCAGCCGCGCTACACGCTGCCGCTGCTGTCGGACGGCGTGGATCTGGCCGGGCTGTACGACCTGGCGCGGGCACTTCGGGAACAGGGAGCCGCTTGATGACCGGGAGGAACGCGCCCGTCCTGGACGTGGACGCGCTGATCGACGACCCCCGCACCAAGATCATCGTGTGCTGCGGGTCCGGCGGCGTCGGCAAGACCACCACGGCCGCCGCGCTGGGCGTGCGGGCCGCCGAACGCGGCCGCGACGTGGTGGTGCTCACCGTGGACCCGGCGCGGCGGCTCGCGCAGTCGATGGGCCTGTCGGAGCTCGACAACAACCCGCGCCGGATCGAGATCGACGGCGACGGCGAGCTGCACGCCATGATGCTCGACATGAAGCGCACCTTCGACGAGATCGTCGAGGCGCACGCCGACCCCGACCGGGCCCGGCAGATCCTCGCCAACCCCTTCTACCAGTCGCTGTCGTCGTCCCTGTCGGGCACGCAGGAGTACATGGCGATGGAGAAGCTGGGGCAGCTGCACCGGTCCGGCGCGTGGGACCTGATCATCGTGGACACGCCGCCGTCGCGGAACGCGCTGGACTTCCTCGACGCGCCCGAGCGGATGGGGCGCTTCCTGGACGGCCGCTTCATGCGGATCCTGGCGGCCCCGGCCAAGAGCGGCGGGCGGCTCGGCGTGAAGGTGATCAGCGCCGGGTTCGGGATGTTCACCGGCGTGATCAACAAGGTGCTGGGCGTGCAGCTGCTGCGGGACGTGCAGACGTTCGTGGCGGCGTTCGACACGATGTTCGGCGGGTTCCGGGAGCGGGCGGAGAAGACGTTCCGGCTGCTCCAGACGCCGGGCACCGCGTTCCTGGTGGTCGCCGCGCCCGAGCCGGACGCGCTGCGCGAGGCGTCCTACTTCGTGGAGCGCCTCGCCGAGGAGCGCATGCCGCTCGCCGGACTGATCGTCAACCGCGTCCACGAGTGCGACGACTGCCTGTCGGCCGCGCGCGCCCAGGCCGCCGCCGAGACGCTGGAGGAGCGCGGGGAGCACGACCTCACCGCCAAGCTGCTGCGGCTGCACACCGCCCGGATGCAGCTCGCGGCGCGGGAGGGACGGCTGCGCGACCACTTCAGCTCCACGCACCCGGCCGTTCCGGTCACCGCCGTCCCCGCCCAGGCCGAGGACGTCCACGACCTCGACGGCCTGCGGCAGGTCGGCGAGGACCTGTCGAACGGGAAGTCCGCCCCGGCCGCCTGACCTCCTCCACGACGGCGCGCCCCGCGCGGGTCTGAGTATCCGGGGATCTCCAGCTGAGTACTTCCACGGATACGCCCCACCCCGTCCCGGCGGTTGGGTGGAGGTATGAGCACGATCTCCACCCGGACACGGCGGGACCCCTGGCGCGTGGGCGCCGTCGTCGGACTCGTCACATTGCTGCCCGTGACGGTGCTGGCCTGGATCTATGTGCTGAGCACCGAGACGTTCGGCCGTTGCCTCACCTACGGCGAGACCTGCGACCCCGCGGCCGACACCTGGCTGCCGGTCGCGTGGTGGGCGTTCTGGGGCAGTGCCGCGACCGGAATCGTCGCGGTGGCGCTGCCGCGCCGCGTGCGGGCCGCCGCCGTAATGCGGCCGGTGCTCGTCACGGCTCAGGCGACGCTCCAGGCCATGGTGTTCGCCTCCGTCGTGGCGTCGGCGTGATCACCTGGCGCTAAACGGAACTGTCGTGGCCGCATGCGGACGGCACCACAAACGGTCTTGAATGAATCAGAAATAGACGCAGTCCAAAAACCGGGGACACCATGCGCAACGGCCACGGACGCGGCGCGGTGAGCGCACGTCCATGGCCGTTGTCGTGGTCCTCGTGTCCGGCGGGCCCGGGAATCACGGGAACGTGTTCCGCCGGACTCCCCCTCGTCAGCTCGCGACGAGCTCTTCCTCGTTGTCATCCGCCGACCGCTCGTACTCTTCCTTCGCGGTCTCCAGCAGATCGCGCCACGACCGCACGTCCGGACGCCGCCGCAGCAGGGCGCGACGCTCCCGCTCGGTCATCCCGCCCCACACCCCGAACTCGATGCGGTTGTCCAGGGCGTCGGCGAGACACTCGGTGCGCACCGGGCAGCCGCGGCAGATGAGCTTGGCTCGGTTCTGCGCCGCTCCCTGCACGAACAGGGCGTCTGGATCCGCGTTACGGCAGGCGGCGCGGGCGGTCCAATCCGTGATCCACATCTTGGCCCCACTCCCCTAGGGTCTGTGTCGATTTGCGCTCCATGGCCAGACGGGCGCGGACGTCAGGCCGCCAAACGAAAGCCGTGGGGAAGAACTTACGGAAGCGAGGGGAGAATCAACAGTCCCCGATGGGCCCATTCTCGATATGGCCCACCAGGGCCATACCGCCGGAACGGACTAGTTACCTCTTCTTGACGCCCGGACACGGCGCCGGGTTGTCATCCGTGACCAGGTGAAAGATCGTTCCGTCGGGGGCAAACGCCGCGCCGGGACGGGCGACCCGTCCCGTATGCACTGGTCGTCCCGCGTACTCTTGTCGCGTGCACGATGCGAACGAAGGTCGGGGCAACCCCTTCTCCACTCTGCTGAGACTCCTGTGCGCGGCGACGGTCGCGGGCGTCCTGCTGGCGTTCGTCGCGCTGCCGGCGGTGGGCAGCGCCGGACTCACGGCACGGGACGCCTCCAACAACTTCCAGCAGATGGACAGCCGGCTCAAGACCGACCGGCCATCGGAGAAGACCGTCGTCTACGACGCCTCGGGCCGGGAGATCGCCCGGTTCTTCGACAAGTTCCGCGAGTCGGTCCGGCTCGACCAGGTCGCGCCCATCATGCGGCAGGCGATCGTCGACATCGAGGACTCGCGGTTCTACCAGCACGGCGCGCTGGACCTGAAGGGCACGATCCGGGCGATGGCGACCAACGCCAACTCCGAGCAGACCCAGGGCGGTTCGACGCTCACCCAGCAGTACGTCAAGAACCTGCTGGTGGACAGCGCCCGCACGCAGGAGGAGTACCAGCAGGCCACCGCCCCCACCGTCGGCCGCAAGCTGCGCGAGCTGCGCTACGCCCTCGACGTGGAGCAGCGGATGAGCAAGGACAAGATCCTTGAGGGCTACCTGAACATCGCCTACTTCGGCGCCGGCGCCTACGGCGTCCAGGCCGCCGCCAAGCGCTACTTCAGCAAGCCCGCCGCCAAGCTCAAGCTGGAGGAGGCGGCGCTGCTGGCGGGCATCACCCAGAACCCGACCGCCTTCGACCCCATCCGCAACCCGAACGACGCGCGCAAGCGCCGCGACACCGTTCTCTACCGGATGGCGCAGCTCGGGCACATCACCAAGCAGCAGGCCGACGCCGCCGCCGCCAAGCCGATCCGGCTGAACCGCACCGACCCGGTCGGCGGCTGCGAGCAGAGCAAGGCCCCGTTCTTCTGCGAGTACGTCAAGTACGACATGCTCAACATCCTGTCGGACGGCAAGTACTGGCAGATGAAGCCGAAGGAGCAGCAGGGGGTCGTCAACAAGCTGAACCGCGGCGGCTACGTCATCCGCACCACCCTCGACACGCAGGCGCAGCGGTCCCTGGACAACGCGGTGCGCAACGTCGTCTCCCCCGCCGACAACAAGGTCGGCGCGATGGCGATGGTCGAGCCCGGCACCGGGTACGTGCGGGCGGTCGGGCAGAGCAAGAAGTTCGGCGCCTCCAGCAAGACCCGCACGACCATCAACCTGGCCGCCGACTCCCAGCACGGCGGCGGCAGCGGCGTGTCGGCCGGATCGACGTTCAAGGTGTTCACGCTGCTGGCGGCGCTCGACCAGGGCATCCCGGTCAGCTCGTCGATCACCACGGGCAGCCAGACCACGGTGTCCGGCATGACCGACTGCAAGGGCAGGGTCCAGGGCGTCTGGAGCCCGCGCAACTCCGACCCCGCCGAGACCGGGCCGTACAACCTCAAGACCGGCACCTGGATGTCGGTCAACACCTTCTACGCCCAGCTCGAGAAGCGCGTCGGCCTGTGCAACGCGGTCAAGATGGCCAAGAAGTTCGGCATGAAGCAGGCCAACGGCGCGCCGCTCCAGGAGTACCCCGCCCAGGTCCTCGGCGTGAACGACATCGACATGGTGCACCTGGCCGCCGCCTACGCCGGCATCGCCGCGCGCGGCAAGTACTGCGCGCCGGTCTCCGTCACCGACGTCACCGACGCGGCGGGCCGCAAGCTGAAGCTGCCCAAGCCCGACTGCCAGCAGGTCGTCGACCAGGCCGTCGCCGACAAGACCAACGAGATCCTGCGCGGCGTGTTCACCAAGGGCACCGCCAGGGGAAGCGGCGGCCTCGGCCGCCCGCAGGCCGGCAAGACCGGAACGTGCGAGGCGCACACCTGCGCGGTGTTCGCCGGGCACACCCCGAACCTGGCCGGCGCCGCCGCCTACTGGGACTTCCGCGGCCCATGGCGGTACAAGGTCTACGGGGTGTACGGCGCGGACCAGCCGCTGTCGATGTGGGCGTCGGGGATGCGCGGCGCGCTGTCGGGCAAGCCCGTCCTGAACTTCAGCACCTCCGCCGAGGACTTCGGCGACACCGTCGCCGTCCCGGACGTGCGGGGCATGTCGGCGGGCGCGGCGACCGCCAAGCTGAAGGGCGCCGGGCTGGAGGTCAAGGTCTCGCCGCGGCCGGTGCCGTCCGACCGGCCCAAGGGCACCGTGGCCTCGACCTCGCCGGACGCCGGGGACGAGACCTCGTCCGGGGCCATCGTGACGCTGTTCCTGAGCAACGGCGACAAGGGCGAAGGTGAGGACCGGGGCCAACCGCCCACCGGCTTCTCCCGGTAGCCCCGGACGCGGCGAGGGCCCGGCACCTGGCGGTGCCGGGCCCTCGCGCGTCCCGCTCAGGAGGCGAGCTGGCGCTTCACCTCGGCGGCGACCCGGCCGCCCTCGGCGCGGCCCGCGGCCTTCGGGTTCACGACCTTCATGACCTGGCCCATCGCGCGCGGGCCCGCCGCCCCGGTCTCGGCGATGGCGTCGGCGACCAGCGCGGTCAGCTCCTCGTCGGTGAGCTGGGCCGGCAGGTACTCGTCCAGCACCGCGCCCTCGTCCCGCTCGGCCTGCGCCTGCTCCTCACGGCCCGCCTTGGCGAACTCGGTGGCGGCCTCGCGGCGCTTCTTGGCCTCCCGGGTGAGCACCTTGACGACGTCGTCGTCGCTCAGCTCACGGGCCTGCCTGCCGGCGACCTCCTCGTTCTTCACCGCGGTCAGGGCCATCCGCAGGGTGCGGGTGCGCACCTGGTCGCGGGCCTTCATGGCGGTCGAGAGGTCGTTCTCCAGCTTCTCCTTCAGGGTGCTCATGGGTCCATCATGCCCGTCCCGCCCCGCCGTGCTCACCAGGATTAACGCCGGCCCGCCGCGATTGGGCACGCGCGCGCCCCGTCTGGGAGCATTGGGGGAGGACGGAACGCTCCGGAGGGATGAACCGTGCGAAAGCTGTACGCCGCGCCGCTGGCGTTGGCGGGGACCGGCGCCGTCGCGTTCGGATACGCCTCGGTGCTCGAACGCAACTGGTTCCGGCTGCGCCGGTTCGAGGTGCCGGTGCTGCCCGAGGGCCGGCCCCCGGTGCGGATCCTGCACCTCTCCGACGCGCACCTGACGCCCGGCCGCTCCCGGCTGATCCACTGGGTGCGCTCGCTGGACGCGCTGGAGCCGGACCTGGTCGTCAACACCGGCGACTCCCTCGGCCACCCCGACGCGATCGGGCCGTTCCTGGACGCCCTCGGCCCCCTGCTGGACCGGCCCGGCGTGTTCGTCTACGGCTCCAACGACCTGTACTCGCCGGTCTTCAAGAACCCGCTGCGGTACATCTGGCGGACCAGCCAGGCCGACTACAAGAAGCGCCGCCGCGAACCGGACCTGCCCTACCGCGCCCTGGGCTCCTCGCTCCAGGCCGCCGGATGGCTGGACCTGAACAACCGGATCGGGCGGCTGAAGGTCGGCGGCCTGGACGTGGAGTTCGGCGGCATCGACGACTCCCACATCGGCCGCGACCGCTACGACAAGATCGCCGGCCCGGTGGACCCGCAGGCCGACGTGCACCTGGGTGTGATGCACTCGCCGGAACCGCGCAACATGGACCGCTTCGTGGCCGACGGCTACGACCTGCTGCTGGCGGGCCACACGCACGGCGGGCAGGTGTGCGTGCCGTTCTACGGGGCCCTGGCGACCAACAGCGGCATCGACCGCAAGCGGGTCAAGGGCCTGCACAAGCACAAGGGCGCCTGGCTGCACGTCTCCGCCGGCCTCGGCACGTCCCCCACGGCGCCCATGCGCTTCTGCTGCCCCCCGGAGGCCTCCCTGCTGACCCTGGTCCCGCGCGAGCCGGTCGTCTAACCGGCGGACCAGTCCTTCCAGCGCTGCTCCGGGACGCTGATCGAACGCATGGTCCGGTCGGTGTCCGTCGCGCAGGCCACGCTGACGTCCAGCCCCTTCATGCCGAACACGGTCAGCTCGGGGCCGGTCCGGCGGGCGGGCCGGCCGTCGAACGTCGTGTCGGCGGGGCCGACCTCGCCGTGCCGGTCGCGGTAGGCGCTCGGCCGCGCCCCCACCGAGCAGGTCCGCTGTCCGCTGTACTCGACGTGGACGTTCCAGTTCGGCTTCGCCTGGCCGGTCGTGAGCCTGGCGGGGGTGAGGGGCTCCGCCAGCCGGAACGGAAGGCGCAGGGGCGCGTTCAGGCCGCTCCGGACCGAGCGGGCGACCCGCATCATCGCGTCCTTGCGGTCGGTTCCCTCAGGCGTCCTCTCCAGCCGGACCGCCGCCCACGCTCCCGGCGCGTACTCCCAGCGCAGCTCCCTGACGACCGGCCGGCAGCCGGTCATGGGGGCCTGGAGCGAGCGCCAGACCGCCGGGCGTCCGCCGACCTGGGGGGCGGGTTCGGTGATCTTGTCGTTCATCGGGCAGTTCCCGCGCCCGTCGCCCCCCGGCACCCCGATCCTCGGCCCGGCGTCGTCGATCGCGGCGCCCCGCGCCCCGAACACCACCGCCAGCGTCGGCGCCTCGAACACGCGCTCGTCCCGCGGCCGGGGCCCGGCGGTGATCGCCGCGTGGCGGGTGCCGTTGTCGACGCCCCTGGCCGACAGCCCGTCCGGCACCCAGCCGAACTCCAGATGCCGCACCATCGGGTCGAACCCCGTGGGCGCGCTCGGCCCGGCGGGCGTCATCCGTTCCGCCTCCGCCGCGGGCCACACCATCACCCCGGCGACCAGCGCGGCCATCGCACCGCCTCCGGCCACGGCCCGCCGCCACAGCAGCCGCCGCTTCCCCGCCCGCACCGCCGCTCCGAGGTCGATCCCGCCGGGAGGCTGCGGCTCCCGGGCCATCTCGTCCACGATCCGTCGCACGTCCACGTCCCTCACGCCCCTTCGACCGCCGACATCACCCGGCGCAACGCGTCCAGCCCGCGCGCCGTCTGGCTCTTCACCGTTCCGACCGAGCATCCGAGCACCTCAGCGGCCTGTTCGTGAGTCAGGTCACAGTAGAAGCGCAGCACCAGCGCGGCCCGCTGCCTCGGCGGCACCAGCGCCAGCGCGTCCCGCACGTCCATCGCCGAGGCGACGTCGACCTCCCGCCCGGCCTCCTCCGGCGTCCGGCCGCCGACCCAGACCCGCGAGGCCCAGCCGCCCCGCCGTTCTCCCAGGTAGACCCGCACGAGCATGGTCCGCACGTAGGCGTCGACGCTGTCGGCGCCCCGGGCCTGCCGCCACTTCACGAACAACTGCATCAAGGTCGTCTGCGCGAGGTCGTCGGCGCGGTGCCAGTCCCCGCACAGCAGGTAGGCCAGCCGCCGCAACCACGGCAGCCGCTCCTCCGCGTAGGCCGTGAACTCCCGCTCACGGCGGCTCATCCGGTCAGCTCCATGCCCCCTCGATGCGTCGAACCGGGCGAATGGTTGCACGACGCCCCGAATATTGCGTCCGCAGCACTCCCCGACATCCGCTAGAGTTGTCTTCGGCGCCGGGAGAACCGATCGACTCCCGGGCAGCCACCAACCGGGGTGTAGCGCAGCTTGGCAGCGCGCTTCGTTCGGGACGAAGAGGTCGTGGGTTCAAATCCCGCCACCCCGACAGGTTGAGCAGCAGGTCAGAGGCCCGTCTCTCGTGAGAGACGGGCCTCTTCCGCGTTCGTGGGCGGTCTGTGGTTCCTCGGTCAGGGAAGGGACCGGACGGTCCGGTTCGGTGGGACCGCCCGGTGGTGGGGCGGTGTCAGATCCACTTCTTCTTCGTGGTGCACCAGTGGTCCTTGACCTTGGGGATGTCGAAGATGAACTTGACCTTGATGTAGCCGCGGGTCCGGGTGTAGGTCTGGTCGAACAGGGTGTGGACCTTGTTGTCGGACCTCGCCTTTCGGGTGACGTGCTTCTCGGTGCCGGTGATGAGGCCGTCGTCCGAGAACTCGACGTCGTTGGCGGTGCGGGTGCCGTGGCCCTTGAGCTTGATCTTGTAGGTGGCCTTGTAGCCGTAGAGGTCGGTCTTGTAGAAGTACAGCGTTCCCCTGTCGCCCTGCTTGCTGGTGCAGCTGACCGTGGCGCTGGGCTTGATGGCGGCCTGGGCCGTTCCCGTCGCGCCCAGCACGGCCACCCCCGCGGCGGCGGCCGTGCCGATGGCCAGGGTCCTGTGGACGATCCTTCGCATCGCTGCTCCTCGATGTCGGTGATCTTTCCGGGACCACCGACCATGCCGACCGCGCGCGGACCGGACAAGGAGCCGAGATCCCATCTTGTCCGGTCCGACTGGCCCCCAGGGGCTATGCCGTCCTGGTCAGGACGGCGACCTCCTGGCCGAAGGCCACGGCGATCCGGTCGTCCGGGAGGATCTCCACACCGAAGACCTTCCAGGTGAAGTTCAGGTCCCGGCCCACCTGTTCCCTGGTGGCGAGGTCCCAGAGGCGGACCGTGTGGTCGTCGCCTCCGGTCGCGATGACCCGGCGGCCGCCGAGGGTGCCCACGGCCACGGCGTTCACCTCCCACTCGTGGGCGGTGACGGGGTCGCCGACCTGGGTGCCGGTGGTCAGGTCCCAGAGGCGGACGGTCTGGTCCGAGCTTCCCGTGACGGCGTGGGGGCGGCCGTCGACCGTTGTGGTGGTGATGGTGCTGACGGACGCGTCGTGGCCGGTCAGCGGGTCGCCCACCGGGCCGCAGGTGGTCAGGTCCCAGAGCCGCAGCGCGCCGCCCAGCGCGGCGGTGACCAGGTGGGGCCGTCCGTCGATCTCCACCGGGGCCGCTTGCTGCCAGTACTCGTCGCTGTCCGATGATTCGCCGACCCACCGGCGGGCGGCGAGGTCCCAGAGGTACAGCCCTCCGTTGAAGGTGCAGAGGGCCGCGTGGGGACGGCCGTCGATCGTCACCGTGGCCAACGCGCTGATGCTGGTGCGGTGGCCGCTCCCTGTGGTGAACGGATCGCCGACCCGGGCGCCGCTGGCCAGGTCCCACACCGCCGCCGTGCCGGAGGAGCCTTCGGTGATGACGGCGTGGGGGCGGCCGTCGAGCCGGAACGTGGCGTGGGTGATGTCGGCGGAGAGCCCGTCGGTCTTCAGCGTGGCGCCGGGGGCGCCGGTGACCGGGTCCCAGATCCGGATGCTTCCGTCGAAGGCGCCGGCGGCGATGTGGGGGCGGCCGTCGAGGTCGACCGTGGCCATCGACTCGATCATCTGCCGGTGGCCGGGGATCCGGGGGTCGTCCGCGGGGAGCGGGCGCAGCGCCCAGATCCTGACGGTGCCGTCGGAGTGGCCGACGACCGCGTGGGGGCGGCCGTCGATCACGGCGGCGGCCACGGACTCGGCGGGGCCGAGCGACAGCCTCTCGATCACCTCGCGGCGGGTGTCGAGATCGAGGAGGGCGAGGGTGTTGTCGCGCCTCAGGACGAGGGCGTGCGCGCGGCCGTCGAGGTCCACGGCGGCGATGCGGGACGCGCGTTCGGACGGGTCGAGCAGCGGCGCGCCGACCTGGTCGCCGGTGGTCAGGTCCCACAGGAACGCCGTTCCGTCGCGGGCGGTGGTGATGGCGTGGGGGCGGTCGTCGATGACGACGGGCGTCACCGTGTTCACCGCCGTGTCGTGGCCGCGCGGACGCCGGCGGGTCGGAGCGCCGGTGGCCATGTCCCAGACCAGCACGGCGCCGTCCCGGAAACCGGCGACCGCATGCGGACGGCCGTCGATCACCACGGCGGCCACGGCGGCGAGTTCCTCGTCGTCGGGGCAGTCCGGCGTCGCGCCGGCGGGCAGGCCCCAGCAGCGGATCAGGCCCTCGTTCGTGGCGCCGTCGTTGGTGTAGCTGGCCACGGCGTACGCGCGTCCCCCGGCGGCGACGGCGGCCAGGGACTCGACCCATCGGAACGGGGACTCGTACGTGGCCACCCTCTTGCAGGCGGTGAGGTCCCAGACCCGCACGAACTCGTCGGTTCCGGCGGTGACGGCGTGGGGGCGGCCGTCGATCTCCAGCGTCGCCACGGCCTTCACCCATGTCTCGTCGTCGCCGCACCTCATGGGCCCGCCGACCCGTTCGCCGGTGGTCGCGTCCCACAGGAACGCCGTTCCGCCCTGGTCGCCGCTGACGATGTGGGGCCGCCCCTCGATCATGATCGGGGTGGCCGCCTCCACCGAGTGCGGGCCGACGGGGATCGTCGCGCGCAACCGGGGGTCGACCTGGGCGCCCGTCGCCCAGTCCACCGTCCACTCGGCGTCCGGTTCGCCGGGGACGGGCGTCGCGAGGATCCGGGCGGACAGCGCCCGGTCTCCGAGGCGCGCCGCGTCCAGCGCGAGGATCTGGCGGCGCCGCCACGGGGCCAGGTCCCGGTGCAGGGCGTACGAGGCCTGGTGGACCGGTGTCCGGTCGCGGACCCGCCGGGGGTCGTCGTTGACCAGCGCGGTGGTGTCTTCCGTCATGATCAGCAAGCTAGCGGCGGCCACCGTCAAAGTCGGCGGATACGGCCTTTTCGTGGTGTGCGCCCGATACGCCGGGCACACACCACGGACCGGGTCACGCGGCGGGGAGGAGGCTCGGGGTCTCGTGGCGCTCCTTGGTGATGTGGGTCCTGTAGTGGGTCAGCTCGTCGGTCCGCCGGGCGTCGGTCCAGTTCAGGAACGGGGCGATCAGCGCCGCCACGTGGTCGGCCGCCGCCAGGCCGCCGTCCCTGGTCTCGATCGAGATCCTCGTGCGGCGGGTCAGGACGTCCTCCAGGGTCCGCGCGCCCTCGTGGGAGACCGCGTAGACCGCCTCGGCCCTCAGGTAGTCCTCGGCGCCGGGGATCGGGTCGCCCAGCGACGGGTCGGCCCTGACCAGTTCCAGGACCTCGTGGACGCAGGAGCCGTAGCGGCGCAGGAGGTGCTCGACGCGGGCCACGTGCAGGTCCGCGTCGGCGGCGATGCGGCGGCGGTCGTTCCACAGGACCTCGTAGCCGACCGCCCCGATCAGGGGCAGGCGGGCCGTGGCCGAGGAGGGGACCTCCTTCTCCAGCTCCCGGACCGCGGCGTCCACGGCGTCCTCGGCCATCACCCGGTACGTCGTGAACTTCCCGCCCGCCACGACGACCAGGCCCGGAACGGGTTCGGCGACCGTGTGCTCGCGGGACAGGCGGGTGGTGTCGTCGGTGTCGCCGCGCAGGAGGGGGCGCAGGCCCGCGTAGACGCCCTCGATGTCGTCGGAGGTCAGCGGGACGCGCAGCCAGGCGTTGGCCTGGTCGAGGATGTAGTCGATGTCGGCGTGGTCGGCGGTGGGGGCGTCCGGGGCGTCGTTCCAGGGGGTGTCGGTGGTGCCGATGATCCAGTGGCGGCCCCACGGGATGATGAACAGGACGCTCCTGGGCGTGCGCGTGATCAGGCCGGTCCGCATGGGGATGCGGTCGCGGGGCACCACGATGTGCACGCCCTTGGACGCCTGGACGGTGAACGCCGGGCGCGTCTCGGCCATGCGCTGGGCGTCGTCGGTCCACACGCCGGTGGTGTTGACGACGCGGCGGGCCCGGACGGTGATCTCCCGGCCGGTCCCGTGGTCGCGGACCGTCGCGCCGGTCACCCGGGCCCCCTCGCGCAGGAAGCCGGTGACCTCGGCGCCGGTGGCGACGCGGGCGCCGTACTGGGCCGCCGTCCGGGCGACCGTCATCGTGTAGCGGGCGTCGTCCACCTGGGCGTCGTAGTACTGCACGGCCCCGACGAACGCGTCGTGGCGCAGGGCCGGGGCGATGCGCAGAGCGGCGCGGCGGCTGAGCTGGCGGTGCCAGGGCAGGGCGCGCGAGCCGCCCATGGTGTCGTAGAGGGTCACGCCCGCGCCGACGTAGGCGCGTTCCCAGATGCGGTTGCGCAGCGGGTAGAGGAACTGCACCGGGCGCACCAGGTGCGGGGCGAGGGTGGTCAGCAGGAGGCTGCGTTCGCGCAGGGCCTCGCGAACGAGTCCGAAGTCGCGCTGCTCCAGGTAGCGCAGGCCGCCGTGGATCAGCTTGGAGGAGCGGCTGGAGGTTCCGGCCGCCCAGTCGCGGGCCTCGACGAGGGCGACGCTGAGCCCCCGGGAGACCGCGTCGAGCGCGGTGCCCGCGCCGACGATGCCGCCGCCGACGACTAGGACGTCGAACTCGTTCTCGGCGAGGTCGCGCAGCGTGGCCGCCCGGTGGTGCGGCCCCATGGCCACGGAAATCACGTCGGGTCTCCTGTCTGTGTGGTGGGTTCTGCGGTGCGGGCGGGGCGGGTGGGACCGCCCCGCCCGCGGGACCGGCGTCAGTCGACGTCGACCCAGTCGAGGGTCCGGGTGACGGCCTTGCGCCATCCGGCGTGGCCGCTCTCGCGCTGCTCGACGGTCCACCGGGGTTCCCAGCGGCGGTCCTCGTTCCAGTTGGCGGTCAGCTCGTCGGTGGACTTCCAGAACCCGACGGCCAGGCCCGCCCCGTAGGCCGCGCCGAGGGCGGTCGTCTCGGCCACCACGGGGCGGGAGACCGGGACGCCGAGGATGTCGGCCTGGATCTGCATGCACAGCTCGTTGGCGGTGACGCCGCCGTCCACCTTGAGGACGTCGAGGGAGACGCCGGAGTCCTTCTGCATGGCGTCCACGACGTCGCGGGTCTGGTAGCAGATCGATTCGAGGGTGGCGCGGGCCAGGTGGGCGTTGGTGTTGTACCGGGACAGCCCGACGATCGCGCCGCGGGCGTCCGAGCGCCAGTGGGGGGCGAACAGGCCGGAGAACGCGGGCACGAAGTACACCCCGCCGTTGTCCTCGACCTGGCGGGCGAGGGACTCGCTCTGCGACGCGCCGGAGATGATGCCGAGCTGGTCGCGCAGCCACTGCACGGCCGACCCGGTCACCGCGATGGAGCCTTCGAGGGCGTAGACGGGGTCGTGGTCGCCGAACTTGTAGCAGACGGTGGTGAGCAGGCCGTGCGACGAGCGGACGGGCGTCGTCCCGGTGTTGAGCAGCAGGAAGTTGCCGGTGCCGTAGGTGTTCTTGGCCTGGCCGGGCTCGAAGCAGACCTGGCCGACGGTGGCGGCCTGCTGGTCGCCGAGCGCGGCGGTCAGCGGCACCGCGCCGCCGAGCGGGCCGTTGGGACGGGTCACGCCGTAGGGGTCGGGCGAGGCGGACGGCCTGATCTCCGGGAGCATCGCGCGGGGGATGCCGAAGAACGACAGGAGCTCGTCGTCCCAGTCCAGGGTCTCCAGGTCCATCAGCATCGTGCGGCTGGCGTTGGTGACGTCGGTGACGTGCACGCCGCCGCCGGGGCCGCCGGTGAGGTTCCACAGCAGCCACGAGTCGGTCGTCCCGAAGACCGCTTCGCCCCGCTCGGCGGCCTCGCGGACGCCGTCGACGTTCTCCAGGATCCACTGGATCTTGCCGCCGGCGAAGTAGGTCGCCGGGGGCAGTCCGGTCCGCCGCCGGATGACGTCGCCGCGTCCGTCGCGGTCCAGCGCCGAGGCGATCCGGTCGGTGCGGGTGTCCTGCCACACGATGGCGTTGTAGTAGGGACGTCCGGTGCGGCGGTTCCACACGACGGTGGTCTCGCGCTGGTTGGTGATGCCGAGCGCGGCCAGGTCGGACGCCTGGAGGTTCGCCTTGTTGAGGGTGGACTGGAGCACGGCGCGGGTGCGCTCCCAGATCTCGATCGGGTCGTGCTCCACCCAGCCCGCCCGCGGGAGGATCTGCTCGTGTTCGAGCTGGTGGCGGGCGATCTCGTTGCCGCCGTGGTCGAAGATCATGAACCGGGTGCTGGTGGTGCCCTGGTCGATCGCGCCGACGAACTCTGCCATCTGCTGTGTCTCCTGGGGATCGGGGCGGGTCAGGCCGCCGCGGTCTGGGGCTGGGTGGCGGGCGGGGTGACGTCCTCGGGGCCGGGCAGGTAGCGGCCGATCAGGAGCCGGTAGAGCCCGGCGCCGAGCACGCCGCCGACCAGCGGGCCGACGATCGGCACCCAGAAGTACAGGTCGCCGTACTGGTCGCGCCACGCCCCGTCGTAGCCGGTGAGGAACGAGGCCAGCCTCGGCCCGAAGTCGCGGGCGGGGTTGATGGCGTACCCGGCGTCGGTGCCCCACGCGAAGCCGATCGCCACGACGATCAGGCCGACCACCACGGGACCGAGGTTGGCGGCGGGGCCGGAGTTGCGCAGGTCGGTGACGGCCAGGATGAGGAAGAGCAGGATCGCGGTGCCGATGATCTGGTCGCGCAGCGCGCCGCCGGTGTGGACGGGCAGGGTGCCGTTGCCGGGCAGGGTGGAGAAGACGCCCTGCGTCTTGATGGTGTGGTCGGGGTCGACCTTGGCCAGCACCTCGCTGTAGTTCCAGCGGACCAGCAGCGCGCCGACGAACGCGCCGAGCGTCTGCGCCAGCGCGTACGGGGCGACCTTGCGCCAGGGGAACTCGCGGAACGTCGCCAGCGCGACGGTGACCGCCGGGTTGAGATGCGCGCCGCTGATCTTGGCGGAGGTGTAGACCGCGAGGGTCACGCCGAGGCCCCAGGCCCAGGCGATGCTGTCGTGGTCGCCGATGCCGCCCGCGACGACCTGGGCGACGACGCCGACGCCGAACAGAATGATGATCATCGTGCCGGCGAACTCGGCCGCGAGTTCGCCGGTGAGGCCCGGGACCCTTCTACGCTCCATTGCTTCCTCCTCGGTCGGTGCCGAGGACGATAAGTCGGCCACATAGCGGCAACAACGGACGCGTGCCGACATTGTCGAACACTTTTGCCGAGCGGGACGGCCCGTTACCCTCGCCCGTGTGCAGTGGATCACAGCGTTGGGGCAGCGTCTCCGGCTTACCACGGCGATGCCGGAGGGTGCCGACATTGTCGAACACCTTCCGGCGGAACTAGCATCGCGACCATGCCGGGACCGGTGCAGTCGATCGAGCGGGCCGCCGCGATCCTGCGGCTGCTCGCGGCGGGGACGGGCCGGCTCGGCGTGGGCGAGATCGCCGCGTCGCTCGGCCTGGCGCGGGGCACCGCGCACGGCATCCTGCGCACCCTGGAGCGGGTCGGCTTCGTCGAGCAGGACCGCGACTCCGGCAAGTACCAGCTCGGCGCGGCCCTCCTGCACCTGGGCTCCAGCTACCTGGACGTCAACGAGCTGCGTTCGCGGGCCCTCAACTGGGCGGACGCGCTGGCGGCGCGCAGCGGCGAGGCGGTGCGGATCGGCACGCTGCTGGAGGGCCGCGTCCTGGTCGTCCACCACGTCTTCCGCCCCGACGACACGCTCCAGACCCTGGACGTCGGGGCGCTGCTGCCGCTGCACGCCACGGCCCTCGGCAAGGCGCTGCTGGCGCACGACGCGAACGCCGTCGCGGCGGTGCGCGGGACCGAGCTGGAGACGTTCTGCCGCCGCACCGTCACCGACCACCGCGAGCTGTCCCGCGCGCTC
Organism: Actinomadura kijaniata; assembly: GCF_014138665.1. Classification (NCBI taxonomy): domain Bacteria; kingdom Bacillati; phylum Actinomycetota; class Actinomycetes; order Streptosporangiales; family Thermomonosporaceae; genus Actinomadura; species Actinomadura kijaniata. The sequence goes on along the minus strand of NZ_JACJIA010000002.1, from coordinate 778,827 downwards.
GCCCGCGTCCGGGAGAACGGCTGGGCGGCGGAGGTCGAGGAGCTGTCGATCGGCGAGGCCGCGATCGCCGCGCCCATCCGGGGACACGGCGGCCTCGTGGTCGGCGCGATCGGCATCTCCGGGGCGGTGGAGCGCCTGTGCGACGCGCGCCGCGTCCCCGACGCGCGGCTGGTGGGCTACGTGCGCGACGCGGCCCGCGCGGTGTCGCGGGAGTTCGGCGGCTCCCGCTGGTGAGCGGAGGCCGCGACCGTGACCGAGCGCTACGTGATGTCCATCGACCAGGGCACCACCTCGACCCGGTGCATCCTGTTCGACCACAGCGGCCGGCTGGTGTCGGTCGCGCAGCGTGAGCACCGCCAGTACTTCCCCCGGCCGGGCTGGGTCGAGCACGACGCGATGGAGATCTGGCGCAACCTCGAACGCGTCGCCCCGCAGGCCCTCGCCCAGGCCGGGGCGTCCCCGGAGCAGATCGCGGCCGTCGGCATCGCCAACCAGCGCGAGACCACCGTCCTGTGGGACCGGATCACCGGCGCGCCGATCGGGCGGGCCCTGGTCTGGCAGGACACCCGCACCGAGGGCCTGGTCGAGGAGCTGTCGCGCGCCCCGGACGCCTCCCTGGTCCCCGACCGCACCGGCCTGCCCCTGGCCGCCTACTTCTCCGCGCCGCGCATCCGCTGGATGCTCGACGCCACGCCGGGCCTGCGCGGCCGGGCCGAACGCGGCGAGGTCCTGGTCGGCACGATGGAGAGCTGGCTGATCTGGAACCTCACCGGCGGCCCCGACGGCGGCGTGCACGTCACCGACGCCACCAACGCCGGGCGCACCCTGCTGATGGACGTGCGGTCCCTCACCTGGGACGACGAGCTGCTGGCGTTCTTCGACGTGCCGCGCGCGATCCTGCCGGAGATCCGGTCGTCGGCCGAGGTGTACGGCACGGCCCGCCGGGTCTTCCCGGGCACGCGCATCGCCGCCGCGCTCGGTGACCAGCAGGCGGCGCTGTTCGGGCAGACGTGCTTCTCGGCCGGGGAGACCAAGTGCACCTACGGCACCGGCGCGTTCCTGCTGATGAACACCGGCACCACACCCGTCAGCTCCGAGCACGGCCTGCTCACCACCGTCGGGTACAAGATCGGCGACGATCCGGCCGTGTACGCGCTGGAGGGGTCGATCGCCGTCACGGGCGCGCTGGTGCAGTGGGTCCGCGACGGGCTCGGGCTGATCGGCAGCGCCCCGGAGATCGAGACGCTGGCGCGTTCGGTGGAGGACAACGGCGGCTGCTACGTCGTCCCGGCGTTCTCCGGGCTGTTCGCGCCGCACTGGCGCGGCGAGGCGCGCGGCGTCGTGGTCGGGCTGACCTCCTACATCACCAAGGGGCACCTGGCGCGGGCGGTGCTGGAGGCGACCGGCTGGCAGACCCGCGAGGTCGTCGACGCCATGTACCGCGACTCGGGCCTCGGCATCGGCGAGCTCAAGGTCGACGGCGGCATGACCGCCGACAACCTGCTGATGCAGTTCGTGGCCGACGTGCTCAACGTCCCCGTCGCCCGCCCGATGGTCGCCGAGACGGTCTCGCTGGGCGCGGCCTACGCCGCCGGGCTGGCCGTCGGGTACTGGGCCGACCTGGAGGGCCTGCGCCGGAACTGGCACCGCGCGGCCCGCTGGGTCCCCTCGATGGACCCGCACCGGCGCGGGGCCGAGTACCGCAACTGGCGCAGCGCCGTCGAGCGTTCCCTCAACTGGATCCGCTCCGACGTGGCGCCCCCCGACCACGGGGTGGCGGCGCCGCCCGGAAGACTCCGCTGACCTGGCGGGACGCCGGGTCCGTTCGCCAAGGCGCAGGGTGGTTGTCGGGAACGCCGGGCCGGTCGTGTTGACTGGGGAGCAGGGGAAGGACGTTCGAAGGGCGGGCCACGTTGGAGGAGCATCGGCTGTCGGCCGCCTGGGCGGGGGCGCGACCGAGCGGGCGGCCCGCGGTCGTCACGGGGGTGTTCGACCTGCTGCACGTCGGGCACGTCCGCTACCTGGCGGAGGTCGCCGCGCGCGGGCTCCCCGTGGTGGTGGGGATCGAGGACGACGAGCGGGTGCGGGCCTGGAAGGGGCCGACCCGTCCGGTCAACACCGCCGCCGAACGCGCCGAGGTCATGGCGGCGCTGCGCTCGGTGGCCGGCGTCTTCGTGATCTCGGGACCGCCGGACGCCGCGGGCTGGCGGGACTACGTCGGCCTGCTCGCGCCGATGGAGCCGGCCGCGCTGGCGTTCACGGCCGGGGACCCGCACACCGAGGCCAAGCGGCTGGGGGCCGAGGCGCTGGGCGCGGAGGCGTGGGAGTTCGGGCTCACCGAGGCGCGCTCGACGAGCGCGATGCTGGAGGTCATCGCCTCCCGCTCGTGAACCGCGCCCCGTCGGGGAGCTGCGCGGAAACACCGGTGGACGATAACTTCGTGTGGAAATATGTCGTTGCCCGATGACCTTTCCAAAAGCCTATCGATAAAGGGGTTCGCGCCGTGAGCGACGCCCAGTTTCCCGGAGTCGACTTCACCGTTCCGCAGACCGCCCGGATCTGGAACTACTGGCTCGGCGGCAAGGACCACGTCGAGGTGGACCGGCGGGTGGGGGACGAGATCCTCCAGGTGATCCCCGACATGGCGCAGATGGCGCGGTCCACGCGGGCGTTCCTGGTGCGGGCCGTGCGCCACCTGGCCGGGGAGGCCGGGGTCCGGCAGTTCCTCGACATCGGCACCGGGCTGCCGACCGCGGACAACACCCACGAGGTCGCGCAGTCCGTCGCCCCGGACGCGAAGATCGTCTATGTGGACAACGACCCGCTGGTCCTGGCGCACGCGTGGGCGCTGCTGACCAGTTCCCCCGAGGGGACGACCACCTACATCGACGCCGATCTGCGGCAGCCCGAGAAGATCATCGAGGAGGCGCGCAAGACGCTGGACTTCGACCAGCCGATCGCGCTGATGCTCATGGGCATCCTCGGGCACATCGTCGACGACGGGGAGGCGGTGTCGATCGTCCGGCGGCTGATCGACGCGCTGCCGTCGGGCAGCTACCTGGCCGTCTACGACGCCACCAACGTCCTGCGCCCGGAGACCGCCGAGGCGATCGAGATCTGGAACCGCTCCGCCGAGCCGCCGTACGTGCTGCGCACGCCCGACCAGATCGCCGAGTTCTTCACGGGGCTGGAGCTGGTCGAGCCGGGCATCGTGTCGTGCCCGCTGTGGCGGCCGGTGGACGAGGGCACCGAGCCGATCGACGAGTTCGGCGGCGTCGGCCGCAAGCCCTAGCCGCCGGAGGCCAGGCGGGCCGCCCGGGTCGTGAGGTGGACGCGTTCGGGGGCGCTGGCGGTGCGGGCGGCGGCCGCGCGGTAGTCGGCGACGGCCTCCGCGACGTGCCCGGCCATCTCGTGCAGGTGGGCGCGGGCGGCGTGGAAGCGGTGGTGGCCGTCCAGGCGCGGTTCGAGGTCGGCCAGCAGGGCCAGGCCCGTCCCGGGGCCGTGGACCATGGCGGCGGCGACGGCCCGGTTGAGGGACACCACCGGGTTGTCGGTCATGCGTTCCAGCAGGCCGTACAGGGCGAGGATCTGGGGCCAGTCGGTGTCGGCGGCGGTGGGGGCCTCGTCGTGGAGGGCGGCGATCGCGGCCTGCACCTGGTAGGGGCCGACCGCGCCCCGGGCGAGGGCCGCCGAGACCAGCGCGACCCCCTCGTCGATCATCTTCCGGTCCCAGCGCGCGCGGTCCTGCTCGGCGAGCGGGACCGGCATGCCGTAGGCGTCGGTGCGGGCCGGGCGGCGGGCGTCGGTGAGCAGCATCAGCGCCAGCAGCCCCGCCACCTCGGCGTCGTCGGGCAGCAGCGCGTGCGCCATCCGGGTCAGCCGGATCGCCTCCCGGGCCAGCTCGGCGCGGTGCAGGTCGGGGCCGGTGCTGCTGGTGTAGCCCTCGTTGAAGATCAGGTAGAGGACGTGCCGGACCGCGGCCAGGCGCCGCGGGCGCTCCTCGGGCGTCGGCATGCGGAACGGCACGCCCGAGTCGCGGACGCGCTGCTTGGCCCGGCTGATCCGCTGCGCCATCGTCGCCTCGGGCACCAGGAACGCGCGGGCGATCTCGGCCGTGGTCAGGCCGCCCACCGAACGCAGCGTCAGCGCGATCGCCGACGCCGGGGACAGCGCGGGGTGGCAGCACAGGAACAGCGTGGTCAGGGTGTCGTCGCGGTCGGCGTCCAGGGCGTCGTCGGCGCCGGGCCCGGGGCGCGGCGGTTCCTGCGCGGCGACGAGGTCCTCGCGGCGGCGGCGCGCCTCCTCGTTGCGGAACAGCTCGATCAGGCGGCGGCGGGCGACCTGGTACAGCCAGGCGCGCGGGTTGCCCGGCGGATGCTCGCGCCACTGGCGGGCGGCGGCCACCAGCGCCTCCTGCACGGCGTCCTCGGCGGCGTCGAAGTCGCCGTACCGGCGGGTGAGCATGCCGACGACCTGCGGCGCGAGGGCGCGCAGCAGGTCGTCGAGGGCGGGTGCGGTCACGGCTCCACGGGGGGTTCGGCCATGATCCGGCGGATCTGGATCGGCATCCGCAGCGGCTCCCCGCCGGGACCGGGCGCGGTGGACGCCTCGCCGGCGATCTCCAGGGCGCGCCCCTCGGTCTCGCAGTCGACGACCCAGTAGCCGACCACGAACTCCTTGGTCTCGGGGAACGGACCGTCGGTGACGACCGGCGCGCCGTCGGGACCGGCCTGGACGATCCGGGCCTGGGACGGGTCGTCCAGGCCCTGCGCCTCCACGAGCTCACCGGACGCGGTGAGCCGCTCGCAGAACCCGTTCATGAACGCGATGTGCGCCTGGATCTCCTCGGGTTTCCAGCCCGACATCGGCGGGATCTTGTCGGCGTCGGCGTCGGCGAACTGCATCAGCAGCATGTACTTCATATCCGGCTCCTCGCGGTCTGGAGACACTGTCGCCCAGGGTCCGAAGCCGGGGCGGCCGTTCTCGACATCCTCGCCAGGAAATTTCTCCGGAATCGCATCGGCACGCTCCGTCACTGCCGTACATCCTCATTTACGATGACCTTCCCGGCCGGACGGGCACGAGGAGGCTCCAGTTGGCCGAGCGGTCCGCCGCGCCGGCGTCGCGTCTGACGGGTCCGCTGATCCTGGCGTTCGGGCTGGTGGGCGTGGCGGTGTTCCTCGGCGCGTACGCGCGGGTGGCCTGGGACGTCGTCGAGCACGGCCCGTCGGTGCGGCGGCCCTGGCCGCTGCCGGCGGCGGGCGTCTGCGCGGTCGCGCTGGCGGTGTTCGTGGACGGGCCTTGGGGGACGCTGCCGGGGCTGTTCGCCGGGATGCTGGCGCTGGCCGTCGCGCCGCGCGCGGCCGTTCCGCTGGCCGTGCTGGTGATCGGGGCCGTCGTGGTGAGCGACCTCGTGCGCGACGCCGTGGCCGGGGACGTCGTGGAGCTGGCCGCCCGCAATGTGTTCGCCGCGCTCACCGTCTTCGCGCTGGGATGGCTGAACCTCCTGCACCGGGAGCTGTGGCTCGCGCGCGGGCGGCTGGCCGAGGCGGACGCGACCGGCGAACGGCTGCGGGCCGCGCGGGACCGCGGTGAGGCGCTGGCCCGCGCGCTCTCGGCGATCGGGCTGCGGGGCGGGCCGGCGGCGCGGCTGCTGGCGGACGGCCGTCTCGTCCACGGTCCGGGCCCCGACCGGACCTACCTGCTGGAGGCGTTCGTCCCGCTCCCCTGAAACCCGCACACTTCCGCCACATTTCCCGGCGGATATCCCCATACCGGGGCGCTTGGGTAGGCGGTGGTGAAAGGAGCGGGCCATGGAATTCGACGCGACCGCGTGGCGGCGGCACTTCGAGGACGAGGCGGAGCGCCGCCGCGCCACCCCCGATCCCGACTGGAGCGCCGGCGCGCGCCTGACCCCCGAGCTGGTGCGCAGCCTCCAGCGGTTCCAGGTCGGCGAGAACGGCGACGGCGCGAACCTGATCCGCAAGGCCGGGGACGGCGACTACGGCGCCGCGGCCCGGCTGTTCGTGGCCGAGGAGCAGAACCACGCGCGAATGCTGGCGCTGCTGCTCGGCGCGGCGGGCGAGCCCACGATCGGCGCGCACTGGAGCGACGCGCTGTTCGTGCGGCTGCGGCGGGCGCTGGGGCTGCGCACCGAGCTGGCCGTGCTGATGATCGCCGAGGTGGTGGCGCTGCGGTACTACCGGGCGCTGCGCGACGGGGCCGCCGACCCGCTGGCCCGGGACGTCGCGGCGCGCGTGCTGGCCGACGAGCGGCGGCACGTGCCGTTCCACTGCGCCCGCCTGAACCCGCTGCCGCGCCCGCTGGCGCTGCTGTGGCTGTGCGCGGTGGCGGCGGTGTCGTCCGTGGTGGTCGCCGACCACGGGTGGGCGCTGCGGGAGCTCGGGATGACGCGCCGGACCTTCGTCCGCGACGTGTGCGCCGAGGCCCGCGCGATCACCCGGCTGATGACGGACGAGGCCCCCGCTCCGCGCGAGCCGGCGGTCCGGTGACGCCCTCGGTGCTGAGCAGGACGACCGTCCCGGTGTGCGCCGGGGACAGCGACGGGCGGCGGGTCGGGGTGAGCGCGGCGCGCACGCCCGCCAGCGCCGCCGCCCCGCACGGGCCCGCCGGGACGCCGTGGCCCGCCAGGTCGCGCGCCGCGCGGAGCGCCGCCGCGTCGGGCACCGCCACCGCCGCGTCCAGGCCCGCGCGCAGCACCGGCCAGGCCAGGGTGGACGGGGTCGGGCAGTTCAGTCCCGCCATGACCGTGTCGCCGTCGGGGACGGTGGTCAGCCGGTCGGCGATCAGGCTGGTCAGGACGCTGGCGGCGGTGTCGGGCTCGACGCCCAGCAGCGTGGGGGCGGACCCGCCGGACCGGTAGTGGACGACGGCGGCCTGGGCCAGCGACCCGACGCCCATGGGGACGGCGACCAGCCCGGCGGGCGCGGCCCCGGCGGCGGCCAGTTGCGCGTCGACCTCGCGGAACAGGGTGGAGTAGCCCTCGACGATCCAGCCGGGGATCTCCTCGTAGCCGGGCCAGGCGGTGTCCTGGACGAGCAGGCCCGGCTCGGCGGCGGCGCGTCGCACGGCCGCGTCGTAGGAGCCGCGCACCACGACGACCTCGGCGTCCTCGGCCGCGATGGCGGCGCGGGCGGCGGCCGGGACGTGCTCGGGCACCAGCACCCGGGCGGGCAGGCCGAGCAGGCGGGCGATCCGGGCGACGGCGCGGCCGTGGTTGCCGTCGGTGGCGGCGACCAGGCGTTCGGGGCGCCCGTGGGCGCGGATCGCCCGGCGCACCCCCCACGCCGCCCCCAGGATCTTGAACGCGGGCAGGCCCATCCGCCGCGACTCGTCCTTGACGAACACCCGGTCCGCGCCCAGCTCCGCCGCCAGTGCCGGGACCTCGACCAGCGGGGTCGGCGCGTACCCCGGCAGCATCGCGTGGAACCCGGCGACGTCGGCGGGCGCGGGATCGCACCGCCACAGCCGCGCGGGCGGCCGGGTGAACCAGGAGTGCGCGAACCAGGAGTCGGTGAACCGGGACAGGGGGGAGGACGGCCCGGCGGACGAGTCGGCGGACGGGGCGGGAGCAGCGGGAGCAGCCATACGGTCACGCTGCCGCATACCGTTATCGTCGGTCCATCAGAACTTTCCGAGCGGTAATGGTCAGGAAAACTGAAGGGTCCGCCGATGCTCGACCTCCATCGACTCCGGCTGCTGCGTGAGCTGAAGCACCGGGGAACGCTCGCCGCCGTCGCCGCCGCCCTGTCCTACAGCCCCTCCGCCGTCTCCCAGCAACTGTCGGTGCTGGAACGCGAGGTGGGCGTGCCGCTGCTGGAGCCGTCGGGGCGGCGGGTGCGGCTGACGCCGCAGGCGGAGATCCTCGTGGCGCACACCGAGGCCGTGCTGGAACGCCTGGAACGCGCCGAGGCCGACCTGGCCGCGTCCCCTGGACGGGCTCATCGGGACGGTGCGGATCGCGGTGTTCCAGACGGCGGCGATGGCGCTGCTGCCGGACGCGCTGACGCTGCTGCGCGAGGCGCACCCGGGGCTGCGGGTGGAGATCACGCAGGCCGAGCCGGAGACGGCGCTGCCCGCGCTGTCGGCCCGCGACTTCGACCTGGTCGTCGCCGAGGAGTATCCGGGCAACCCCAACCCGAAACCCGCCGAGATCGAGCAGGAGGAGCTGTTCCGCGACGAGATGCGGCTGGCGTCGCCGGGAGGCGAGGACCTGGCGGCGGCGGCCGGCCTGCCGTGGGTGATGGAGCCCGCCGGGACCGCGTCGCGGCACTGGGCGATGACGCTGTGCCGGAGCGCGGGGTTCGAGCCGGACGTGCGGTTCGAGTCCAGCGACCTGCTGCTCCAGTCGCGGCTGGTGGAGGAGGGGCACGCGGCGGCGTTCCTGCCGGACCTGGTCTGGGCGGGGCGGACGCCGAGCGTGGCGCTGCGGCCGCTGCCCGCGGACGTGAACAGCCGGTGGATCTTCACCGCCGTCCGGCGGGGCGGCGGGGACCACCCGGCGGTCCGCGCCTGCCGCCGTGCCCTCGACCGGGCCGTGGCCGCCCTCGACCGGGAACCGGGCCGCCTTCCCACCCCTTAGGGGGGATATGCCTACGGGTTCTGGAGAGGCACTCCCATCACTTTTGGGGGTTTTCACCGATGGCGATGAGTGCGGGACGCCGCCAGAGTCGTAATAGGTGACAGGGGGCCGGGGCCCTCGGAAGGAAGGAAGGCGGGACGATGTCGAACACGCTGACCCTCACCTCGCTCAACGTCTCCGAACTCGCGCAGCTGCTGTTCGCCACCCGGCTGCAGGCGTCCGAGCGTCCCACGTCCGAGCAGATCCGCGCCGCCATCGACGAACGGCTGTGCGCGTGCGGCGGCGACCGCGCGTCGTGTGTCGCGTTTGTGGCCCAGGAGGCGGGGGACCACCCCGAGGCGTACGCCGCCCGCATGCGCTGGGCGCTGCGCACCGTGACCGATGTGTACTCGGGCTGCGCCGCAGCGGTGTGACCCGGCTGGGAAGGAGACCCTCATGCGTTCGCCGTTCGCCGAGAACGTCGCCGTTCCGCGCACCCTCGTGGAGCTTCTGGCCGACGATGTGCCACAGGAACCGCGCGACGGCCGTAGACGCAGACCTCGGAAGGTCCGGGTGCTGCGGCACTCCGCCTAGCCGAGGTCCCGCACGGCGTTCCGGAGCGCGATGGGGTCCTCCCGCGTCACGAGCCGCGGGGAGGGTCCGGCCGCCCCGGAACGCCCGACCGGCGTCACGCGCGGGTCGGCGGCGGCGCCGTCATCCCCCGGCCACCGCCACCCGCGCGCCGGTCACGACGTCAGCGCCGCTTCTTCTTTTTCTTCGACTTGCTGCCGGACTCCCACTCGTAGCCCGGCGTGTTCTTCTCGCAGTAGCTGTTGGCGACGCGCGTGTCGGTGGCGTCGTGCTCGCAGTGGCGTTTGGAGCCGCAACCGGTCAGCCCGAGCGTGGCGACCATGACGGCCGCGGCGAGGACGGTGACGGGGGTCTTTCTCATGTCGGCCTTTCCAGGAACGGATCCGGGTTCGTGCGAACGGCGCCCGAACACTCTGATCAGCAGCGATACCCCCATGGGACGCGACCAACCGGCGATCCGTTCCCGCTTCGCCGCGAACGGGGCCACATGCTCCCGAACTATGCTGACGACGTGAGCGATGCGGCGGGGTCGAACGGGGCGGCACGGGAGTACCGGATCGGCGAACTCGCCGAAGCCGCGGGGCTTCCGGTGCGGACACTCCGCTACTACCAGGAACGCCGTCTGCTGCCGCCGCCGCGCCGGGTCGGCCGCGTCGGCCTGTACTCCGAGGAGCACCTCGCCCGCCTGCGCGTCATCGGGAACCTCCTGGAGCGCGGCCACACCCTGGAGGGCATCCGCGAGCTGCTGTCGGCCTGGGAGCAGGGCCGCGACATCGGCGCGGTGCTCGGCGTGGAGAAGGTCGTCACCGCGCCCTGGTCCACCGAGGAACCGGTGACGATGACGCTGGAGGAGCTGGCCGGGCTGTTCCCCGGCCAGGTGAACGCCGCGGCCGTCGCGGAGGCCGTCGAGCTCGGCCACCTGACCGTGGACGGCGACCGCGTCACCCACTGGAGCCGCCGCCAGCTGGAGGCGACGGTCGCGCTGGTGCGCGCCGGGGTGCCGCTGGGCGAGGTCCTGGCGGTGAGCCGCAGGCTCCAGCACAGCATGGACGAGCTGGCGGCCATGTTCGTCCGGCTGATCGCCGACCATGTGGTGGGGCGGCTCGACGGGCGCGACCTCGACGCGCTCACCGCGACCCTGGACCGGCTGCGGCCGGGCGCGCAGGTGACGGTGGAGGCGGGCTTCGCACGGGCCATGGACCGGCAGGTGCGCGCCGCGCTCGACCGGACGCTCGGCGGGCTGGCCGCCTCCGGGGACGGCTGAGCGCGCGGGCCCGGCCCCGCCGCGCCGAGATCGACTCGTTACCCCGACCGTCGGCGCTTCCGTCACGACGATCACTAACGTGGAGGGAATGCGCCCACGTCCCGCACGCACCGCCGGTTCCCTGCTGGCCGGTGCCGTTCTGACCGCATCCGCCACGATCGGGGCGGTGCCCGCGCACGCCGCCGCGCCGTCGGCGACCGCGGCCGCCGCGCCCAAGCACTGCGTCTCGAAGGCCAACCCCAAGCAGGCCCAGCGGATCAGCGACGCGATCCGCTCGGCCCTGAGCGGGCGTTCCGGCACCGAGTCGGTCGCCGTCCTCGACCGCAAGCGGGGCATCAGCTGCTCGGTCGGCGGAACCCGCCGGTACGACTCGGCGAGCGTCGTCAAGGCCACCATCCTGGCCGCCACGCTGCGCCGCGCCATCGAGAAGGGCCGCGGGCTCACCGCGAACGAGAAGTCCCTGGCGCACAAGATGATCACGCGTTCGGACAACGGGGCCGCGTCGTCGCTGTGGCGTTCGCTGGGCCGCACCCGGATGCAGAAGTTCCTGAACATGGCCGGGATGAAGAGCACCAAGCTCGGTCCGGACGGCTACTGGGGCCTCACCCAGATCACCACGGGCGACCAGATCAAGCTGCTGTCGCTGCTGACCAAGGGCAACAAGGTCCTGACGGACCGGGCGCGCGACTACCAGCTCACGCTGATGAACAGCGTGGTCCCGGCGCAGCGCTGGGGCACCCCGGCGGGCCGCCCGACCGGCGTGAAGTGGCACGTCAAGAACGGCTGGCTGCCGCGCCACGGCAAGCACTGGCGGGTCCACAGCATCGGCGCGTTCACCGGCCGGGGCGAGAACTACATGATCGTCGTGCTGACGCGCGACACCCCGTCGATGGGCTACGCGGTCACGACCATCGAGCGGGTCGCCTCGGCCGTGCACCGCAACCTCAACCCGGGCCTGCGCTCCCAGTCGTTCCAGAGCACCCCGAACCCGACCTGGGAGACCTCCGACGGCTCGGTCCCGCCGAACGTCTGATCCGTCTCCGCCCGCAGGGCGCGTCCCGCCGGGGCGCGCCCTGTTTTTCGTGTTGCCGGGCCCGGCCCTGCCTGCCATGCTCCAGTTCCCCCGCCGCCCCTCCCCCGCTTCCCGGGAGATCCATGCCTTCCTCCTCCTCCGCCCGCGCGGCCGCCGTGGCCGTCGCGGGCGCGGTCGCCGCGGGCGTGCTCGCGGCCCCGGCCCACGCCGCCGCGCCCACGTGGCGCGTGGTGAAGACCTACGACAACGGCAAGTAGACGGCTTCAGCGGCGTGCTGGCGCTCAGCAAGAACAACGCCTGGGCGTTCGGCGGCGGCGACCGCAAGAAGGGCGACTCCAACCGGCCGCTCGCCTACCACTGGAACGGCGAGTCCTGGCGTTCCAGCGCCCTGCCCGCCGGGCTGACCGGGCACCTCCGGGACGGCTCGGCGTCGTCGGCGACCAACGTGTGGGCCTACGGCGGCAACTCCGAGGCGGGCGGCTCGCCCGGCGCCTACGTGCTGCGCTGGAACGGCAAGAAGTGGGCCGTCGCCAAGAAGTTCGCGGCCTCCCGCGGCCGCGTCTCCGACATCCTCGCGCTCAGCGCGAAGAACGTGTGGGTGTTCGGCGCGCCCGGCGCGGACAGGGGCGTCGGCACCTGGCACTACAACGGCCACTCCTGGACCGAGCTGAAGAACCCGCCCGCGCTGATCGGCGAGGCCGACGCCTCCTCGGCCACCAACGTCTGGGCCAACGCGCGCGGCCTGAACGGCGACGCCAGGACGGTCGTGCGGTTCGACGGCAAGCGCTGGAGGACCGTCTCGACCAAGGGCGTGCTGCCCGCCGACCAGCACCCCGAGGACGACAACGCCCCGCAGGTCTCCTCCTTCGTCGGGGAACCGCTGGTGCGGTCCGCCAAGGAGGTCTGGTTCCCGGCCCACACCCAGCGCTACGGCGGCACGTCGAAGCCGTCCACCACCAACCTGCTGCTGCGCTGGAACGGCAAGCGCTGGCAGAAGTACGCCGTTCCCACCAAGCAGTCCCCGCGTGAGATCGTCCCGGACGGCCGGGGCGGGCTGTGGGTCGTGGCCGGGTCCCCGTACGACCGGGCCGAGATCTGGCACCGTTCGGCGTCCGGCAAGTGGACCCGCGCGAACGTCACCGTGCCGCGCGGCCGCGTCGGCGGCCCCGCGGACGTGGCGCTGATGCCCGGCACCCGTTCGGTGGTGGGCGCGGGCGTGCTGCGGCCGGCGGACGACGCGTCCTCCGACAGCGCGATCTTCTACTTCAAGGGCTGAGCCCGCGTCGCCGGGACCGGTTCCGCCGGTCCCGGCGATCACCGCCCGGCGCTGGGCGATACTGGGGGCATGGTCGACGAAGAGCGCTGGAAGGCGCGGTTCCGCGCCGCGCGGGTGAGCCTTCCCGGATGGGCGCGGGAAGCCCCGCACCGCTGCACCTACCGGTCCAACGCCACCGGGACGTGGGAGATCTACGCCTGGGACCGGCGGACCGACGAGCGGCGGCAGGTGACCGACCGGCCCAACGGGACGTGGATGGGCGGCGTCGACCCGACCGGCGAGTGGGTGTGGTGGTTCGACGACACCGACGGCGACGAGTTCGGGACCTGGGTGCGCGTGCCGTTCGGCGGCGGCGAGGCCGAACCCGCCGTCCCGGGGCTGGAGCCGTCCTACCCCTCGGGGCTGGCGCGCGGGTCCAGCGGGCTGGCGGTCGTCGGCCGGTCCCACCGGAACGGCTCCACGATCCACCTGGCGCGGCCCGGCGCGGACCCCGAGGTGCTGTACGAGCACACCGAGGACGCGCACGTCGCGGGCCTGTCGCGGGACGAGACGCTGATCGCGGTCGGGCACAGCGAGCACGGCGACAGCCGCCACATGGCGCTGCGCGTGGTGCGGCCCGACGGCTCCACGGTCGCCGACCTGTGGGACGGGCCGGGCAAGGGCGTGTACGGCGCCGGGTTCGCGCCGGTCGCCGGCGACCCCCGGCTGCTGGTCAACCACGAGCGGCGCGGCCGCGACGAGATGCTGGTCTGGGACCCGGTCGCCGGGACCGAGCGGGAGATCGAGCTGGACCTGCCCGGCGAGGTCGGCGCCGACTGGTACCCCGACGGGTCGGCGCTGCTGGTCCACCACGCCCATGAGGGCCGCGACGAGCTGTACCGCTACGACCTGGACGCCGGGACGCTCACCCGCATCGACACCCCGCGCGGCACGATCGGCGGCGCGACGGCGCGGCCGGACGGGACCGTGGAGTTCGCCTGGTCGTCGGCGGCCGAACCGCCGGTGGTCCGCTCGACGTCCGGGGCGGTCGTGCTGACGCCGCCCGGCCCGCCCGCGCCGCCGTCGGTACCGGTGGAGGACGTGTGGGTGGAGGGGCCCGGCGGGCGGATCCACGCGCTGGTCAGCCGCCCGGAGGGGGGCACCGCGCCGTTCCCGGTCGTGTTCGACGTCCACGGCGGGCCGACCGCGCAGGACGACGACTCGTTCGCGCCGACCGTGGCGGCGTGGGTGGACCACGGGTTCGCGGTCGTCCGCGTCAACTACCGGGGCTCCACCGGCTACGGGTCGGCGTGGCGCGACGCCATCGAGGGACGCGTCGGGCTGACCGAGCTGGAGGACATCAAGGCCGTCCGGGACTGGGCCGTGGAGTCCGGTCTCGCCGACCCCGCGAGGACCGTGCTGACCGGCGGGTCGTGGGGCGGGTTCCTGACACTGCTGGGGATCGGCACGCAGCCGGACGACTGGTCGGTGGCGGTCGCGTCGGTGCCGGTCGCCGACTACGTGGCGGCCTACGAGGACGAGATGGAGGCGCTCCAGGCGTTCGACCGGTCGCTGTTCGGCGGCTCCCCCGAGGAGGTGCCCGACCGGTACCGCGAGTCGTCCCCGATCACCTACGTGGAGCGGGTGACGGCCCCGGTGTTCGTGCTGGCCGGGGAGAACGACCCGCGCTGCCCCATCCGGCAGATCGACAACTACCTGGCCCGGCTCGCCGAGCTCGGCAAGCCGCACGACGTCTACCGCTACGACGCCGGGCACGGCTCCCTGGTCGTCGAGGAGCGCATCAAGCAGATGGCGGCCGAGATCGACTTCGCGCGGCGGCACCTCGGGACGGGCTGACGTTTACAAGATCAACCGATCGGGGATCTTCCCGGTCGGCCGGTCCGGACGACCGGCGCCCCCCGCGTGAGAACGTCGAACGGGGGGCGTCGTGCCGATCGTCTGGGAGCCGCGACCGCGGCTGCTGGCCATGCTGACCTGCGGATCCATGCTCTTCTCCCTGCTGGGCGCCACGGCGGGGCACTCCGCCTCCGCGCAGCCGTCCGCCCCGGTCGCGGCGGACCCGGTCGCGGCCCACCGGCCCCCGCCCTGGCGGCGGCTGATGGGCGTCATGTGGTTCCACCGCTCCTGGACGCGTTCGACGCCGCTGCCCCACCACCTCGCGGTGCGGGCACTGCGCGCCCACGACGTCCGGTGGCGTTCCAGCGGAGGGTGCTCCGACCGGGACCGCGTGGACTGCACGTCGTTCGAGGGCATCCGCTGGGGGACGATCGCCACGGTCGCGCGCCTGCGGCGGGCGAGCGGCTGCCCGCTGACGGTGTCGGGCGGCACCGAGCGGGGGCACGCGCCGGGCCCGCTCAGCCACCGCCGTGGCTACAAGATCGACATCCTGCCGGACCGGTGCGCCGACCGGTACATCACCCGGATGTTCCGGTACGTCGGCGAGCGCGGCGACGGGGCGGAGCTGTACCGGTCGCCGGGCGGGGTCGTGTTCGCCCGCGAGTCCGGCCACTGGGACATCACGGTCCCCTAGTCGCGCACCTCGCGGATGATGCCGACCAGCTCGCGGGTGACACCCTTGAAACCGGGCAGCCGGGACATCGACACCATCCGGTTGACGAGCGGAACGGTCCGTTCGACCAGCAGGTACGTCTTGCGGCAGCCCGGCGAGGAGTCGTGCACCCAGTACAGCACGACGCCCATCGAGTACAGCCACAGCAGCTCGGGCAGCTCCTTGCGGAACTCGGGGTCGATCCTGAGGCCGGAGCCGTCCACGACCTCGCGGTAGATCGAGACGGCGGCCTCCCGCGCCGGGCCGGACTCGGCCGAGAACGGGTTGAGCGGGCTGGTCGGCTCGGCGGCGAACTTGAAGAACTTCCCGGCGAACTCGTGGTAGGGCACCATCGTGTCCACCCGCGCCTTCAGCACGCCCAGCAGGCGCGGCGCGAAGTCGCGTTCGGAGTCCAGCACCGCCCGGCACGCCTTGACGTGCTCCTCCTGGAGCTCGTCGTAGTACGCCTGGATCAGCTCCTCCTTGGAGCCGAAGTAGTAGTAGGCGTTGCCGACCGAGACACCGGCCTCCTTCGCGATGGCCCGCATCGTGGTCGCCTCGTAACCGCGCTCGCGGAACAGCCGCAGCGCCGTCTCCACGATCAGCGCCCGCGTCTGTTCGGACTTCACCGCCTTCGTCTCGGTCACGTAGGCCACCCTAAGGCCCAGAACCCCGAGTCGCTCATGTTGCGCGGGCCACCTCGGGGTGACGCCGGACGGGCCGCGCCGGATGCGGCACGGCCCGTCCGGGACGGTCGTCAGCGGCCGGTGCCGCCGTAGACGGTCGCCTCCACCTGGTCGGCGTCCAGGTCGAACGCCCGGTGCGCGGCGGCGACGGCGGTGTCGATGTCGTCCTGCGCGACGACCACCGAGATGCGGATCTCCGAGGTGGAGATCATCTCGATGTTGACCCCGGCCTCGGCGAGCGCGCCGAAGAACGTCGCGGTGACGCCCGGGTTGGAGCGCATGCCCGCGCCGATCAGCGAGATCTTGCCGATGCGGTCGTCGTAGCGCAGCGCCTCGAAGCCGATCCGCTCCCGGAGCTTGTTCAGCGTGCTCAGCCCGGTCTGCCCGTCGGTGCTCGGCAGGGTGAACGAGATGTCGGTGCGGCCGGTGGAGGCCGCCGACACGTTCTGCACGATCATGTCGATGTTGATCTCGGCCTCGGACAGCGCCGTGAAGATGGCGGCGGCCTCGCCGACCTTGTCGGGCACCCCGACCACCGTGATCTTGGCCTCGCTGCGGTCGTGCGCGACGCCCGAGATGATCGCCTGCTCCATGTCCTGTCCTTCGATCTCGCTGCTGTCCACGACCCAGGTGCCTTCCTTCTGGGAGAAGGAGGAGCGGACGTGGATCGGGATGTTGTAGCGGCGCGCGTACTCGACGCAGCGCAGGTGCAGGATCTTGGCCCCGCTGGCGGCCATCTCCAGCATCTCCTCGTAGGAGATGCGCGGGATGCGGCGCGCGGCGGACACGATCCGCGGGTCGGCGGTGAACACCCCGTCCACGTCGGTGTAGATCTCGCACACGTCGGCGTCCAGCGCGGCGGCCAGGGCGACCGCCGTGGTGTCGGAGCCGCCCCGGCCGAGCGTGGTGATGTCCTTGGTGTCCTGCGACACGCCCTGGAACCCGGCCACGATGCAGATCGAGCCCTCGTCCAGCGCGGTGCGGATCCGCCCCGGCGTCACATCGATGATCTTGGCTTTGCCGTGGGTGCCGTCGGTGATCACACCGGCCTGGGAGCCGGTGAACGAGCGGGCCTCGTGGCCCAGGTTGGCGATGGCCATGGCCAGCAGCGCCATCGAGATCCGCTCGCCGGCGGTGAGCAGCATGTCGAGCTCACGTCCCGGAGGCAGCGGGGAGACCTGCTTGGCCATGTCGATGAGGTCATCCGTCGTGTCGCCCATGGCGGACACCACGACGACGACGTCGTTGCCCGCCTTCTTCGTCGCGACGATGCGCTGGGCGACCCGCTTGACGCACTCGGCGTCGGCGACGGAGGAGCCACCGTACTTCTGCACGATAAGGGCCACGAGTGGGCGCTCCTCGGTTCGGGGTCAGGCTACCGGCGACGAGTCTACCGACGTCACGTCCGCGAATTACGGGCAGGTAAAGCTCACGGCGAGACAAGCTTCCCGAAGTGTGAGATAGACCGCCGTCAGAGGAAGTCGGTCATCGGCCCGAACTCGGTGCGGATGATGGTCGCGTCCCGGCTGAAGGTGACGTTGTACCGGTGCGTGCCGATGCCCATGCCGGCGCCGCCCAGCTCGTCCACGCTGCCGAAGAGCATGTCCGGACCGTCCTGCCAGACGCCGAACCCGTGCAGGGCGAGCGCCCCGCGCACCATCTCCCGCATCACCGGAGGGCGGTCGGGGTACGCGGTGAGCTGCTGGACGATGTCGGCGGCCTGGTCCAGGGCCCGGTCGAGGGTGGACAGGCCGATCTCCGCGAGGCCGGCTCCGGTGAGCGCGAAGTGCCGGACGCCGCCGTCGCCCGGCACCGCCCAGTGGCCGCTCGCGCCGCCCAGGTGCGCGGCGGCGCGGGACAGGACCTCCACGACGTGCGCGCCCCGCGGGTGGCCGGACAGGTCGACGCGGTCGGCGGCCAGCTCGGCGGCGCCGTGCTCGCGGGCGGCCGCGCGGAAGCGTTCCGCTCCGGGCCCGCCGGTCCACTCCCAGACGCCGTCCGGGCGCACCAGGCCGACCTCGGCGGCGGCCACCGTCCGGCCGTTCCCGAAGTCGAGGACCCCGGTGGCGGGTTCCCACGCGGGGACGGTGCGCCAGCCGCCGACCTCGGCGGCCAGGGCGTGGCCGGTGTCGAGCGTGCGGGCGACCGCCGGCGCGGCGATCTCCATCAGGGCCCCGGGCAGCGGCGCGGGAACGCCCAGCTCGACGATGTCGAGCCTCTCGTCGGCGGGGTCCTCGTCCGGCGCGGGCGGCGCCTCGGGCATCTCGACGAAGTAGTAGGTCAGCGCCCGGCCGCCGTGCGGATACTTGATCACCAGACCGGAGCCGAGCAGCCCCGACACCCGGGCGGCCAGCACGTCGGCGGCCGCGCGGGGGTCGGCGAACCCGCCCAGGTCCACCAGCGGGGCGGTCAGCTCCGGCACGCCGTGGCGCTCGCCCAGCGCACGCAGGCGCCCGGCGTGCAGGCACACCGGGTCGCCGGGGTCACGGACGGCCCAGGTCCACTGGAAGGTGTGGTCCTCGGCGAGGGTGCCCAGCACGCTCGCCGTCCGCCGGTCCCCGTCCACCCAGAACGCGCCCGCCTCCGGGTCGCGGCGCAGCGCCCGGCCGGCCAGTGCCGCGTTGAGCCGCCGGAACCGCAGCACCGTCTCCGGCATGTCCCCGGTGGTCAGCGCCCGCAACTCCTCGCTGAACGGCATCCGTCCCCCATCCCGGTGATCTCACGAGATCCCGAGGCTAGGGGACGGGACCGGCGGCCGCTACTGGACGGCGACGCTCTCCTGGACGACGTCGAGGCGGGCGCCCGCGATCACCGCGTGCAGGGCGCGCAGGGCCGCTCCGGCGTGGTTGCCCCAGTGGTTGAAGTAGGAGTACTGCCACCACCACAGGGCCTCCAGCGGGCGGTCCTGCTGGTAGTGGCGCAGGCCGTGGACCAGGTCGCTGGCCACGTCCACCAGGTCGTCCGACAGCCGGTACGACGTCGGCTCGGTGTCCTTGTACGGGTCGAACACCTCGACGTACTCGTCGACCGTGACCAGGCGTTCGGCGAGCCCCTGCCGGACGTGGTCCAGGTCGGGATCGTCGCCGATCTCCGGCTCCCAGTTGTCCGGGAGGATCACGTCGGCGCTGGCGCCCAGCTGCGCACCGGCCAGGATGACCTGCGACACCTCCAGGAGCAGCAGCGGGATCGTGTGCGTCCCGCCCTCGCCGCGCGCGACCGCCTCCAGACCGCTGAGGTAGTTCTCGACGTGGCAGGCGACACGTTCGGCCAGGGTGTTCCAGTCCTGCGGACTGTTGGTGTCAGACATCGAGGAGTCTCCGTCCTTCGAACGCGCGGCCCAACGTCACCTCGTCGGCGTACTCGAGGTCGCCGCCCACCGGCAGGCCGCTGGCCAGGCGGGTCACGGTCAGTCCCATCGGTTTCACCAGCCGGGCGAGGTAGGTCGCGGTGGCCTCGCCCTCCAGGTTCGGGTCGGTCGCCAGGATCAGCTCGGTGACGGTCCCGTCGGCCAGCCGCGCCATCAGCTCACGGATGCGCAGGTCCTCGGGGCCGACGCCCTCGATCGGGCTGATCGCGCCGCCCAGCACGTGGTACCGGCCCCGGAACTCGCGCGTCTTCTCGATCGCGACGACGTCCTTGGACTCCTCCACCACGCAGATCACGCTCGGGTCGCGGCGGGGGTCCCGGCAGATCCGGCACTCCTCCTCCTCCGCGACGTTCCCGCACGTCCCGCAGAACCGGACCTTCTCCTTGACCTCCTTGAGCGCCCGGCCGAGCCGTTCGACGTCGGCGGGGTCGGCGGCCAGGAGGTGGAAGGCGATCCGCTGCGCGCTCTTGGGGCCGACGCCGGGCAGGCGGCCCAGCTCGTCGATCAGGTTCTGGACGACCCCTTCGTACAACGGTCGCTTCCTTTCGGGTCGGAGGGGCGGACGGAGGCGTTCCGTCCGCCCGGTTCGCTACGGGTCAGTGGCCGGGCGGGGGGCCGCCGGGCATGCCGGGCAGGCCGGGCATCCCTCCCTGGCCGAGCCCCGGGATGTCGCCGAGGCCCTGGGTGAGCGGGCCCATCTTCTGCTGCATCAGCTCCTGGATGGCGCGGCCCGCGTCGCGGATCGCCGCCAGCACCAGGTCCGCCACCGTCTCGGCGGTGTCGGCCGGGTCGCCCGGGTCGATGGCCTTCGGGTCGATCCGCAGATCGACGACCTCGCCCTGCCCATTGATCTTCACGGTCACCAGACCGCCGCCCGCGGTGCCCTCCACCTGCGTCTCGGCCAGCTCCTGCTGGGCGCTGACCAGCTGCTCCTGCATGCGCTGCGCCTGCTGGAGCAGTTCCTGGATGTTCAAACCACCGGGTTCCACGGGGTGTACTCCGTTTCCTCGCCGCCCCCGTAAGGGCCTGACTCCTCCGGGCCCACGGGCCACCGGACGTCCGTCCTTCCCGAGACTACGGGTTTCGGGCGGGATGCGGTACGCACCCGGCGCGGTGCGCCCGGGAGCGGTCAGGTGTTGTCGATCTCCCTGATGACCTGACCGCCCAGCTCCCGCTGGATCAGCGCCATTCCGCTCATCTCCGCCTCGGTCCCGTCGGCGTCGGCGTCGCCTTCGGGGTCGACCTCCTCGCGTTCGTCGATCGGGCCGGGCTCCGGCGGGGGCGGCGGCTCGTCGGGCGGCGGGGGACCGGGATCGGGCGGGGGCGGCGGCGTGTCGTTCCGGGGCGGGGCGGGGCGCGGCGCGGGGGCGGCGTTGAAGGCGTCGTTCGCCGGGGCCGGGCTCGGCGCGGCGGGCCGCGCGCCGTAGCCGCCGGACCGCCCGCCGGACGGGGCCTGCCCCGCCATGACGGTGTCGACGCGCCACTCGACGCCCATGCGTTCCCGCAGCACCTCGCGCAGGACGACGTCACGGCCGCCCTGGGTGAAGTTGGTGCGCTTGCCCTCGGTGTCGAACGAGAGGGTGAGCAGGTTCCCGTCGAGCGCGATCGGCTGCACGCCCGACATGATCACCATCCAGGCGACGCGGCTCTTGCGCTTGACCGCCTCGACGATGTCGGGCCACATGCGCTGCACGGCCGCGACGTCACCGCCACCGGCGGCGGGGGCCGGCGGCGGGGCCGGGGCCGGAGGCGGCGGGGGCGCGGGCCGGGACTGCTGCGCGGGCGGCGGCGGGGCCGGCGCGGCCGGGCGCGGCGGCTCGGGGCTGGGCGCCGGAGCCGGAACGGTCGCGGCCGGAACCGGGGCCGGGGCCGGGGCGGGCGGCGGAGCGGGAGCGGCCGCCGGGGCCGGGGCGGAGGCGAACCCGCCGCCCTGGGCCTGCCGTTCCAGCCGGTCCAGGCGCGCGAACAGCGACGCCTCGTCCTCGTACGCGGCGGGCAGCAGGATGCGGGCCGCGATCAGCTCCAGCAGCAGCCGGGGCGAGGTCGCGCCCCGCATCTCGGTCAGGCCGGAGTGCAGCAGGTCGGCGGCGCGGGTCAGCTCGCCGGGGCCCATCGCGGCGGCCTGCCGCTTCATGCGTTCGAGCTCGTCGGAGGGGACGTTGAGCAGGCCGCTGCCCCCGGCCTCGGGGACGTTCGCGAGGATGACCAGGTCGCGCAGGCGCTCCAGCAGGTCGGTGGCGAACCGGCGCGGGTCCTGCCCGCTCTCCACGACCCGGTCGACGGCCGCGAACACCTTCGCGCCGTCCCGCGCCGCGAACGCCTCGACGACCTCGTCCAGCAGCGCCGAGTCAGTGTAGCCCAGCAGCGACACGGCCCGCGCGTAGGTGATGCCCTTCTCGTCCGACCCGGCCAGCAGCTGGTCCAGGATCGACAGGGTGTCCCGCGCCGACCCGGCGCCCGCCCGCACCGCCAGCGGCAGCGCGGCCTCCTCGTAGGGGACGTTCTCGGACCGGAGGATCTCCTCGACGAGCTGCGTGAGCACGCCGGGCGGGATCAGCCGGAACGGGTAGTGGTGGGTCCGCGACCGGATGGTCCCGATGACCTTCTCGGGCTCGGTCGTCGCGAACACGAACTTCAGGTGCGGCGGGGGTTCCTCGACGAGCTTGAGCAGCGCGTTGAAACCCTCGCGGGTGACCATGTGCGCCTCGTCGATGATGTACACCTTGAAGCGCGCGGCGACGGGGGCGAAGAAGGCCCGTTCCCGCAGGTCGCGGGCGTCGTCGACACCACCGTGCGAAGCGGCGTCGATCTCGATGACGTCGATGTGGCCGTTCCCCGTCGGTCCCAGCGCGACGCACGAGTCGCACTTGCCGCACGGTTCGGGGGTGGGCCCCTGCTCGCAGTTGAGGGACCTCGCCAGGATCCGGGCGCTGGAGGTCTTGCCGCAGCCGCGCGGCCCGCTGAACAGGTAGGCGTGGTTGATGCGCCCGTTGCGCAGGGCCTGCTGCAACGGCTCGGCGACGTGCTCCTGCCCCTTGAGCTCGGCGAACGTCGCTGGCCGGTACTTGCGGTACAGAGCCAGACTCATGGGGCCCGCCCTCCTGGAAGAAGCAGAGCGTCAGAAGCGAAAAGGACCCCCCGCACACCCGACAGAGCCTGCTTATCCTTGCTGCCTTCCGGCCCTGGGGAGGTTCACAGGATGACGCCGTGCGAGGGGTCTGCCCAGAGTCTATGACATCCGCGGTCCACCTGAGCACCCTCCCGCCGTAGGCTCGCTCACGATGTCCGAAACTCTCCTGCACATAGCCGAGATCGCCCGCTGGGAAGAGGCCCGCGCCACGGGTGTGTCGTACACCATGTCCACGTTGGGCCGCACCCTGGACGAGGAGGGCTTCATCCACTGCTCCGCCGACCTGGACCAGGCGCGGGGCGTCCTGTCGCGCTTCTACGCCGGAACCGACCCGGCGACCCTGGCCCTGCTGGTCATCGACGTGTCCGAACTCGACGCCCCGGTCCGCTACGAACCCGCCGACGGCGACCTGTTCCCCCACGTCTACGGCCCGATCCCCACCTCGGCCGTAATCGAGGTCAGACCAGTGCCCGAGACCCGGTAGGCTAGCCCACGGAGGATTCGCCTAGTGGCCTAGGGCGCACGCTTGGAAAGCGTGTTGGGGGCAACCCCTCACGAGTTCGAATCTCGTATCCTCCGCACTCCACGAGGGCGGCATCCCAGGATGCCGCCCTTGGTGTTTTTCCCGGTCAGGGGGTGTGGCGCCAGTAGCCGCAGAACATGATGCGTTCCTTGGGCGCCCCCGCCTTCACCCAGTGGCGGCGCACGGCCACGGGCAGGGCCTGCTCCCCCACCGTCCACCCGAAGAACGGCTCGTCGGGCAGGTCGAGCGCGGTCGCCGCGGCCAGCGCGGCGCGTCCGGGAACGGCGTGCGGGTCGTCGCGGGTGATCCAGTCGATCTCGACCCCGGGCGGGACGTCGAGGTCCTGCTTGTCCTCGGGCGAGGGGATCTCCAGCAGCGCCCTGCCCCGGTGGTCGCGCGGCAGCGAGGCGAGGATCCCGGCCGCGGCGGGAAGGCCGCTCTCGTCGGCCACCAGCAGCGCGTGGCGCACGTCCGGCGGAGGGCTGAACGAGATCCCCTCGTCCAGGACGGCCACCGGGTCGCCGGCCTCGCAGGTCCGCGCCCACGACGCGGCGGGGCCCGCGGTCCCGTCGTCCGGGCCGTGCAGCACGAAGTCCACGTCCATCTCCTGGACGTCCTCGCGGAAGGCGCGCACGGAGTAGTTGCGCAGGATCGGCCGGGAGGTCCTGGAGATGGCGAGGTACCTGGCGTAGGCGAGGGCGTTGAGTTTCCTGGGCAGCCGCGACAGCGAGTCGTCGGAGACGGGGATGAACAGCCGGAACCACTGGTCGTAACCCATGAACGCGAAGCGCCCGATGTCTCCCCCGCCGAGCGTGACCCGCATGAAGTGGGGAGAGAGGCGCTCGCGGCGCACGACCCGCAACTCCAGCAGCTCGCTGTCCTCGGGCTTCACGCGGATCGCGTTCATGTTGGTCCGGGTCACCACGTCTCCTCGGCTTAGGTAAGGCAAACCTAATTAAACGAGGATCGCCTTCCGCCCGCCCCGGGTCAACCGTCCGGATGTCGGGATTGGGGGAGGAAGGGACGTTGCATCGGCGGATCTCGGGGAAGGTCCGGGGCGAGATCGAGGGCTGGTCGGAGGCGCCGGATGGACTTCAGGGATGACGCTCAACTGGATTCCTCGCAGGTCGAGGATGCCCGGGGACGGAGAGGGCCCGGGAGGATGGTCGTGGGCGGGGGCGTCCTCGGGCTGGTGGCGACGGTCGTGGCGCTGGTCTTCGGGCTCGACCTGACCGGGGGCGACGGGTCGCCGCAGCGGGAGGCCGGGCGGGTCGGCAGCGGGACCAACCTCTCCGAGCGGTGCCGGACCGGGGCCGACGCCGACCAGTCGGAGGACTGCCGCATCGTCGGGACGGTCAACAGCATCCAGAAGTACTGGGACGAGGAGTTCCGGCGGAGCGGGCTGACCTACCGGCCCGCCAGGACCCAGCTGTTCAGCCAGGCCACGCAGACCGCCTGCGGGCACGCCACGGCCGCCGTGGGGCCGTTCTACTGCCCGGGGGACCGCAAGGTCTATCTCGACCTGACCTTCTTCGGGGAGTTGCAGCGGCAGTTCGGGGCCGAGGGCGGACCGTTCGCCCAGGCGTACGTGGTGGGGCACGAGTACGGGCACCACGTGCAGAACCTGCTGGGCGCCATGGGACGGGTGAGGGGCGACGCCAAGGGCGCCGAGAGCGGGGCCGTGCGGCTGGAGCTCCAGGCCGACTGCTATGCGGGGGTCTGGGCCGAACACGCCGTCGGCACCGGCTTCCTCACCCGATTGACCGAGACGGACATCCGGCAGGCGCTGAGCGCGGCCGAGGCCGTCGGGGACGACAGCATCCAGCGGCGCACCCAGGGGTCCGTGGATCCCGACGGATTCACGCACGGGACCTCTGAGCAGCGGCGGCGCTGGTTCACCACGGGCTTCCAGACAGGTGATCCGGACAGGTGCGACACCTTCTCCGGGTCCATCTGAGAACGTACACTCGCAAGGGTGATCTTCAAGGCGGTGGGAGACGGACGGCCCTATCCCGACCACGGGCTGTCGTCCCGGGACTGGGCCAAGATCCCCCCGCGCCAGGTGCGGCTCGACCAGCTCATCAGCACCAAGCGGGAGCTGGACCTGCAGTCGCTGCTGGCCAAGGACTCCACGTTCTACGGGGACCTGTTCCCGCACGTGGTGCTCTGGAAGGGCGAGATGTACCTGGAGGACGGCCTGCACCGGGCGCTGCGGGCCGCGCTGCACCAGCGGCTCGTGCTGCACGCCCGGGTGCTCGACCTGGACGCCGTCAGCGGGACGTGACCGCCACGGCCTCCTCGGGCTCCAGCAGCTTCTCCAGCGGGCCCTCCTCCTGCTCGCCGCTCGGGCGGACATGGCCGGGACGGGCCGCCAGCAGCCCGAACACGATCTCCGGGACCACCAGGACGAGCAGCAGCCACAGGGAGACGTCCCAGCCGCCGGTGAGGCTGTGCAGGGTGCCGACGGCGAGGGGGCCGAAGCCCGCCAGCAGGTAGCCCGCGGTCTGCGCCATGCCCGACAGGCGGGCCGCGACGGCCGGGGTCAGCGAACGCAGGTTCAGCAGCGTGTAGGCCAGCGGGAACGCGCTGCCGGTCGCGAGGCCGAGCACCGACACCCAGACCCAGCCGAGGGCGGGCGCGAACAGCATGCCGCCGATGCCGGCCACCATGCTCACGCCGACCGCGCCGACCATGAGGCGCTGGTCGCGCAGGCGGGCGGCGAACACCGGGACCAGGTAGCCCAGCGGGATGCCGATCAGCATCATCACCGAGACCATCATCCCGGCCTCGGCCGGCGCGAACCCGGAGTCCTGCATGATCTCCGGCAGCCACGACATCAGCACGTAGAACATCAGCGACGCCATGCCCATGAACGTCGCCACGTACCAGGCCAGCGGGGAGCGCAGGAGCGTCCCCTGCGGCCCGCTCGCCGGGGTCTCGGCCCGCTCGGGCCGCGCCGAGCGGCGGCCGCGCAGCGCCAGCGGGCCCCAGACCAGGACGGCGACCAGCGACGGGACGGCCCACACCGCCAGCGCCACGCGCCACCCGGCGGAGTCGTCCAGCGGAACGGCCAGCCCGGCGGCGATCGCGCCGCTGGCCGCCATCAGCATCATCGACAGGCCGGTCAGCGAGCCGACCCGGCCGGGGAAGACCCGCTTGATGACGGCGGGCGTGAGGACGTTGCCCATCGCGATGCCCGCGCCGGCCAGGACCGTCCCGGCGAACAGCGCGAGCGGGGACGGCACGATCCGCAGCACGATGCCCACGGTGATCATGGCGAGGGCGGCGGTGATCGCGGTCTCGGTGCCCAGCCGGCGGCCCAGGACCGGGGCCGCCGAGGCGAAGATCCCCAGGCACAGCACGGGCAGCGTGGTGAGCACGCTGACCTCGAAGCCCGTCAGCGCGAACTGCTCCTTCAGGTCGCCCAGGATCGGCGAGACGCCGGTGATCGCGGCGCGCAGGTTGACGGTCAGCAGGATGAGTCCGGCGAGCGTCCACAGCGCGGTGGCGCGGGAGACGGCCGGGGTGCGGCGGGCGGAAGAGGTCATGGTCGTCATGCGATACGTCCTGCGGGGTGCGGAAGTCGGGTGGGAGCGACGGTGCCGGAGCGCTCCGGGAAGGGTTCGGGACGGGCCCGGGCGGCGGCGTCAGACGGGCGCGGCGTCGCGTTTCTCGGTGGAGCGCAGGATCTGGTCCAGACACGAGTGCGTGGCCAGCGCGGCGGCGGGCGCGTCGCCGGCCTCGATCGCCGACGCGATCGGCCCGTGCGGGACGTCGGCGTGCTCCAGCATGTTCCCCGCGGCGCCGATGCTGGCGCGCAGCGTGGCGGCGAAGTCGCGGTACAGGTCGGTGAGGACCTGGTTGTGGGTCGCCTCCACGACGGCGGTGTGGAACGCCAGGTCGGCCTCGACGAACCGGGCGTGCTCCCCGGCGGCCCAGGCGGCGTCGCGCTCGGCCAGGGCCGCGCCGATGGCGGCGATGTCGGCCTCGGTGCGGCGGGCGGCGGCCAGCCGGGCGGCCTCCACCTCCAGCCCGCGCCGCACCTCCAGGATCTCGATGAGCTCGGCGGTCTCCAGGCGGCGGCGGACCGCCCCCGACATCTCGCTGGTGGCGAGCACGTAGGTGCCGTCGCCCTGGCGGGACTCCAGCAGGCCCGCGTGGGTGAGGGCGCGCACCGCCTCGCGCACGGTGTTGCGGCCGACGCCGAGCGTCTCCGACAGCACCGGCTCCGGCGGGATCTTGCCGCCGACCGGCCAGGCACCCGCGGCGATCTCGCCCCTGAGCTGATCGATCACCTGGTCCACCAGGGACGAACGGCGGGCGGTGCGCAGCGTCACGGTGCTCCTTCGAGGTCGGTCACGGCGGGGAGGACCGGGCGGATCACCCAGTCATCCCATGTCTCCATGTTAGGACCACGAATCGCCTGATTTTGTTCCGTCCGTTACGTGATGGTGCTCACCCCGGGCATCGCGCCGCCGCCCGCCGGGTGGCGGGCGGCGGCGCGGTGCCCGTCAGACGCGGCCCAGGTCGCAGCTCGTGGTCATGGGGCGCGCGGGGCGCAGGCCCGCCGCCTCCAGCGCCCGCCGGTAGGCGTCGGCGGCCTCGGTGACCTCTCCCGCCTGTTCCAGCAGTTCGCCCAGCTCCCGCAGGATGTGGGCGGCCGGGCGGCCCGGCGGGAGATCGGCCAGCCGGCCCCGCGCGGCGCGCAGGACGACGAGGGCGGCCGTGCGGTCGTTCCGCGCCAGCCGGGCCCGGGCCAGCACCAACCGTGCCTGTGCGGTCTTCTGGAGGCGTCCGGCGAGATCCTCGTCCGGCAGCGGCGCGGCCCGGAGCCCGTCCTCCGACTCCGGGGCGGCCAGTGCCAGGCCGGTCTGCAGGAAGTCCTCCAGCGGCGCGATCGCCTCGTCGGCGCGGCCGAGCAGGACCAGCGCGCGGGACCGCTCGATGGTGGCCTCGGCGACCTCGGCCTCGCCCAGGCCGTCGGTCCCGTCCAGCAGGTCGAGGGCCTCCTGCGCGGCGTCCGACGTCGCCGACAGCGCCGGGACGCCGCGCAGCAGCGCCTTGGCGGCGGCCAGGTGCAGGCGGGCGCGCACGTGTTCGGGCGTCCCGGCGGACCGGACGGTCAGGGCCTGGTCGGCGAAGTACAGCGAGTCGCCGATCGCGCCCTCCTCCAGCGCCCGGAGACTGGCGCGCTGGTAGGCGACGCTGAGCGGGACGTCCCCCTCGGCCTCCCGGGCGGCCAGCAGCTCGCGGGCCAGGGCGTGCGCGCGGGCCGGATCGGAGCGGTCCACGTAGGTGAGGAGGAGGACCCGTCCGGCCTCGCTGTACTCCTCACCGACGGTGAGGTCGAGGGCGCGCAGGCGGTCCAGGGCGCGTTCGCCGAGGGAGACGGCCTGGCCGAGGTCGCCGACCGCGTGGTAGCAGCGCGCCAGCGCGATCACGAACGGCAGGCGGCTGGCCCGGCCCGGATCGCGCTCGGCCTGCTCACGCAGGTCCTCGAAGAGGGCGATGGCCTCCTCCAGGCGGTCGGTCTCCGCCAGGGCGCGGGCCCGGCCCCAGCGGGCGCGGGCGGTCAGCTCGGCGTCGTCGCTACGAGCGATCACCTCCGCGAAGCCGCGCTCGGCGGCCGCCGCGTCCCCGCCCAGCAGCGCCAGGTGGGCATGTCGCTCGCGCACCTCCAGATGGGCGCGCTGTTCCGGTTCGACGCCCTCGGCGAGGTACTCGGGTGTGCAGCCGAGTCGCTCGGCCAGCATCCGCAGCACGGTCGGCGTGGGCGTGCGCTTCCCGGACTCGATCAACGAGATGTAACTGTCTGAAAGGTCGTGGCCGGCGAGTTGTGCCTGCGACAAGCGTCTGGTCAGGCGCAGGTTGCGGACACGTTCGCCGACGTTGCCTGGACCCGGCATGTGGACTCACTTAGCGGAAGTATTCAGGCGGCTGGGGTGCCGACATAATTGCACATCGACGGTTGACACACATCGAGAGCAACGAAGCGTTAACCGACAAGATCCTCTTTTTGTCGGCGAAAGCCCTGCTCGCCAGGGGATCCGGGCGGGTACCGAAAATAGTTCGGGCGGTACCCCCGAACGGGGGGTGCCCGCCCCGGCCGCTAGTCGTCGCTGGGGTTCTTGTTCGGGAAGATCATCTCGCAGACCTCAAGGTACAGCTGCTCGGGGTAGGGCAGGTAGTCCACCGTGGACAACGCCTGGTCCTGGCCGGCGGACTCCAGCACGAACTCGCCGTAGCCGAGCATGCGGCCGGTGATCGAGCGCTTGAAGCTCATGTCGGTGACCTTGGCCAGCGGCATCATCGCGACGTTGCGGGTGAGCAGTCCCGTCGTCAGCAGCATGCGCTGGTTGGTGATGACGAAGTAGTCCACCGACCATTCGGCGACCCGCCACACGAACCAGGCGAGCACCGCCAGCCAGCCCCACCAGATCCAGCTGATCACCGCGCCCGCGTCGCCGGCCAGGGTGTTGGACAGCACCCCCGCGACGATGAGCCCGCCGAGCACCAGGCCGACCGGCACCATGAGCACGGCCGGGTGCCGCCGCACCGTGATCACCTGGGTCTCGTGCGGGAGGAGGTACTTGTTGACCGAGGCCGGCGCGGAGTCGCCGGGAGTGACCAGCCGCATGACGCCTCAGCCGAGGGAGGTGACGAAGGTGGTCAGGGAGTCGGCGGCGGACGCCAGCCCGTCGGCGGCGGTCTGCACCGACCGTGCCGCACCCTCTGGTTGGTTGAACACATAGAAGGCCACAAAGGCCACAGCGGCCCACGTGAGGTACTTCTTGGCGGGCACGACAGCCTCCCGGAGCGCGTTGAGCCACAGACCCCAGGCCAGTTTCCCACAGGCCCAACGCCCGGCAAAGGAACGGCCGCCGCGCGTTCCTAGGGAGTGTTGCCCAACGTGGTGCGGGGCGCGCGGCGGCGTTTCTCGGCGGCCACCATCGCCAGCACCTGCAGATGGCGGCGGGCGATCTTCTCGACCAGATCGGCGGGCGCCCCGCCGGCGACCTCCTGCGCGCCGTGCCGCGCGGCGGCGACACAGCGGGCGACCGTCTCCGGCGGGTGCACTCCCGAGAACTCCGCGGTGAGGCGTTCACCGACCGCCCGGTAACCCGCTTCTGCTTCGTCACGCGGCGCTGCGCCGTCCCCTGGGTGTGCCATCACGCATCCTCGGACTCGCTCGCGTCGCCCCGGTCCTGAACCGTCCCCTGTGCCGGGGTGACGGAGGGGAACGATCTGACGTTCCGTAGCGGTGTCCTACCCACGGTGACGTCGGGCCGAACCCCCAAGATCGGTCGCGTGCGGTCAAGCCGAGGGGTCAGACCACGCCGTACAGGCGGTCCCCGGCGTCGCCGAGGCCCGGCATGATGAAGCCCTGCTCGTTGAGGCGGGAGTCGATCGCGGCGGTGACCACGCGGACCGGCGCGCCCGTCAGCTCCTGCTCCAGGTGCTTGAGGCCCTCCGGCGCGGCCAGCAGCACCACGGCGGTGACGTCGGTCGCGCCGCGCTCCAGCAGCAGCTTGGTCGCGGCGGCCAGGGTGCCGCCGGTCGCCAGCATCGGGTCCAGCACGTAGCACTGGCGGCCCGACAGGTCGTCCGGCAGGCGGGTGGCGTAGGTCTGCGCCTGGAGCGAGTCCTCGTTGCGGATCATCCCGAGGAAGCCGACCTCGGCGGTCGGCAGCAGCCGGGTCATGCCGTCGAGCATGCCCAGCCCGGCCCGCAGGATCGGCACGACCAGCGGCTTGGGGCTGGTGAGCTGCACGCCGTCGGCGTCGGTCAGCGGGGTCCGCACGGTGACGTCGGTCACCCGGACGTCGCGGGTGGCCTCGTAGGCCAGGAGGGTGACCAGTTCGTCGGCCAGCCGGCGGAACGTGGGCGAGTCGGTGTTCACGTCCCGCAGGGTGGTCAGCTTGTGCGCGACGAGCGGGTGGTCGACGGCGAGGGTCTGCATGGCCTCACCGTACCTTCGCGGGCGCCTCGGGTCGTCCCCCCGGGGGAGGGGCGCGGGACGTTCCGATTGGGGGGCGCTGAGCTGGGCACCATCCCGTTATGAACGGAGATCATGGCAACACGCGGCACCGGGCCGTACGGGTGCAGGAGAGCGCCCCCGACCCGCCCGCCTCCGGCTCCGGGCGGCGGAACGACGGCCGGGACGACGGCCGGGACGACGACGCGGTGACCGACCTCACGCCGGAGCAGATCCGCGAGCGGCTGCGCCGCCGCGCGGCCTTCCTGCGGGAACTCGCCGAGGCCCGCGAACTGCGGGAACGCGTCACCCCGCACCGTTCGCGCCGGGCCCGCATCCACGCCGCCCTGCGCCGCCGGACGTTCCGGAGCCTGTGAGCGGGGATCCAGTAGATTCCGCGCGAGGAGTCCCGGGCCCGCGGCGGGCCGGGCCGCCGCCGTGAAGTGCGCGTGCATTTCGGCGGTGAGGTACGCGAACACGCGCCGTATCTGCGACCATGCCCAGGGCAGGAACGGCGCCGGTGGGGTGGAAATGACGGATATGGACGCGACGGATTTCGCCGTCGTGGTGTACCGGGAAGACGACCGCTGGGAGGCGGAGGTCCTTCCGGTCGCGCTGACCGAGGATCTGGCGGGATTGATCCACGCGTTGCGTCAGCAGCCGAGCCTGGGCGGCACCATCGGCCTGGTGTCGGTCGGCGACGACTTCTTCGTGGCGATCCGGCTGCTGGGCGACGAGGAGATGGTCTTCCTGTCCGACGTCACCGCCTCGGTGGACTGGCCGCTGGCCCAGCAGGTGCTGGAGTACCTCGACATCCCGGTCCCCGAGGACGAGGAGCTGGACCAGGTGCTGCCGGTCGGCGACATGTCGATCTTCGCGGACCTGGGGCTGGACGAGATGGAGCTCGGCGCGATCTCCGGGGACCTGGAGCTGTACCCGGACGAGATGCTGCTGAGCGTCGCCTCCCGGATCGGGTTCGCGCCCGCGTTCGAACGCGCGCTGGACGCCGTCGTCTGACCGGGGGCGGCCCCGATTGGGACCCTCCCGAGGGTGTGACCGGGCCTGTCTGGTGAGTAACAATGAGCGGGTGTCCTACTTCGCCGCCGTCTTCGCGCGGACTCCGCAGGGGTGGGTCGGCGCCGAGGCCGTGCTCGCCGAGGCCGAGCACGTCGACGATGTCGCCGATCTGATGCGCGAGGCGGCCGTCGAGTCCTACGGCGACCCCGTGGTGCTGCTGATCGAGCAGGACGACGACTGGTTCGCCGTGGTGCGGCTGGACGGCGAGGACGAGCCGAGGGCGTTCGTGTCCACGGTGCGCGACGACGGGCTGGGCGGACTGTTCCACCAGCTGGTCGGGGACGTGCCGGAAGGGGACGCGGCCGGGGATCCCGGGCTGCTGGAGGACCTGGGCGTGCCCGCGCCGCAGATGACGGACCTGGCCGACAAGGCGCTGCCCGGCGACGCGCTGCTGCTGCTCGCCGAGATCGCGGGCTTCGGCGAGGAGTTCGACCGGCTGCGTGACTGACACGGTGACCGATCTCACACTGGCGTACCACGACGCGATGCGCGCGGCGCTGGCCGAGGCACGGGCGGCGGGCGAGGCCGGGGACGTCCCGGTGGGCGCGGTGGTGCTGGACGAGGCCGGAACGGTCATCGGCGCCGGCCACAACGACCGGGAGCGCACCGGCGACCCCACCGGCCACGCCGAGATCGTCGCGATGCGCGCCGCCGCCGCCGTCCGGGGCGAGTGGCGGCTCTCGGGCTGCACGCTGGTGGTGACGCTGGAGCCGTGCACGATGTGCGCGGGCGCGGCCGTGCAGGCGCGGATCGACCGCATCGTGTACGGCGCGGTCGACCTGAAGGGCGGCGCGGTGGGGTCGCTGTGGGACGTCGTCCGGGACCGCCGCCTGAACCACCGGCCCGAGGTCGTCGCCGAGGTCATGGCCGACGAGTGCGCCGCCCCGCTAATCGAGTTCTTCAGCACTCGCAGAGTCCGGTAGGCTCTTTCGCGGTGGTGTCGCCTAGTGGACGAGGGCGCACGCCTCGAAAGCGTGTGAAGTGCAAGCTTCCGTGGGTTCGAATCCCACCACCACCGCCACCGAAAAGGGCCACTGAGCTGCGGAAACAGCTCAGCGGCCCTTTTGCGTTAGTGATCATTGCGGCACCGTCGCGGCACGGGACGCGGATCGCCCCGACCTGAAGGCGGCCGAGCCGGTGGCCGCGCGCGGGCACCGATGGGAGTGGGACGCCGTCGGCGCCATCCAAGAGGCCGCACGCGAGAGACGAGATCATTCAACGATCACGGCTCAGGAGGCAATGCCGCTGGCGGCGGTCTGGGAGACCGGCGGTATCGCGCTGCCCCGCTCGCTGGCGACCGTGGCCCTGGTAGGGAAGGCGGTGGTCTACGGGGTGCGCCACGGTCCGCATGGGTCTGGCCCGCCGCTCGTCGGCTGGTCGACATGGTCGGGTACCCGAGGCTGGCGGCTAGGGCCTGTTTCAAAGTGGGCCTCAGCCACGCACGCGAGCGCGTTACCTGACCTGCGGGCCCGACGCCGAAGGCGAGGGCCCGCAGGTCAGATCGCGAAGCGATGTCGCGCTCGCCAAGCCCTGGTGAGGTGCGAGCCGCCAGGCGAGCGCCGTGGGCCAGGGCTTGGAAACACGCCCTAGTCCTGACCGGGAAGTTCCCGACGCTCGTCCAGGTCTTTGAGGACACGGACGATCTCGGGGGCGAGCTGCCGGGCGCGGGCCTCGGTGAGGGGGCCCTGGCGGCCGTGGTGGTTGTCGATCCGGAGGTAAGGGTGATCGAGGCCGTTGTACGGGCCCTGGTAGGTCACCGCGTTGTCGCGCAGGTGGGTCGCCTCCAAGCTGATCTTGTGCTTGATGAGGAGGTCCGTGGCCTCCTTGCCGCCCGGGGTGTCGAGAAGGGCCTTGCGCAGCAAGATGTCTGACTTGAGGCGGTGTACGAACCACTCGGCGTTCATGACGCGGTGCGACTCCTCCTGCAGGTCGCCCTTCTTGGCGGCTTCGCGCGCCGTCTCAAGGTCTTTCTCCGCTGCGCGCAGGTGCTCTTCGGCGGCGGGGATGTCGCCGCGCAGGGTGGCGTCGTCGCCCTGGTAGACGCGGCCGGTGATGCCGTCGGTGAAGGCGGCGAACGACGTGCGGTCGAAGTCGGGGGCCTTGGGCTTGTTCGGCAGCTTGCCGAGAGTGCCGAGGCCCTTCGAGCCGAAGATCCTGCCGAGGAAGGACGGCACGGCGAAGCCGACGGCCCGCATCTTGTGGCCGTTGTTCCAGTCGTCGCGAATCGGCTGGGTCGCGTCGTCCCACATCGCCTTGCCGCTGTCGACGGGATTGGTGACCAGCTGCTCAAGGCCCTTCCAGTTGTCGCCGGAGCTGTCGCACACCGGCACCAGGCAGACGGCGAAGACGACGCCGTCCTTGACGTCCGTCACGGCGCTCACGACGCCCCGGCGGACGCCGTCGGTGAGGCCGCAGGCCCAGTCGAGCCAGTCGACGCAGTTGCCGTCGTCGGGTGCGGGCCTGGCCTCGGCCGGTTCCGCGAGCGGCCGGGCGGGCGCCGGGCGGTCGTCGCCGCAGTCCTCATCGGCGGTGACCCGGCACACCGCCGCCTGCACGTGGTCGGAGACCTGCCCCGGCAGTCCCGTGCTCAGCAGCGCGGCCACGATCGCCGCGACGAGCAGGAGCAGCGCGGCGTACCCGACCGCGCCCTCGCCCCGATCGGGCGCCGGACGGGCGGCGGGCCGCAGGCGCCCGGCGGCCAGGACGATGATCGTCAGCGGGAGGGCCAGGCCGACCAGCCCCCACGGGTCGCCGTCGGCCACCCGTGCGAGCTGCCAGAGGACGTATCCCGCCTGGAGCGCCACGACCAGCCACCAGGTGCGGGCCCGAGGGACGGCGAGCGACCGGGCGGCCAGCAGGGCGGCGGCGGCCGGTACGGCGAGCACGAGGGCCGTCCCGAAACCGGCGGCGCCCCCGTCCAGACGCCACGCCTCAACGGCCGCCATGAGGGTGAGGAAGGCCACCACGCCCAAAAGGACCCGGACCGTCCGGGGACCGCGCATTCCGTATCTCCCAGCTTGGCTTGGAACGAACCAAACCTAGAGATCACCGCTGCCCCTCCCCAGGGCCTGAGGACCCAGGGCGGACCCCGAACTCACGCCGGGTGAAGCGGCGGAGGTTCGTGGCAGCGTTCCGGAGATCTCCCGCAGACCCACCTCACCTGGTGCCATGTCGCCCGCCCGCGTGCAGCATCCACGCGGTTCGTCGACCGTCGTCGTGCCGTGCGCAACGGTGCCCTGTTTCGGGGGCGGTGATCTCCAGCATGGATTGCAGGTCCCACGCCCCGGCGACGTCGAGGACGGATTACCGGCCGGTCGTGACGGCCTCGCCGTCGAGCCTGCCGGGCAGGCGAGGCGGATGGTCGGGACCGGGTCGCGTCGTCATGAACCCGGCCCGGTCCCGTTCGCCCCGCCCCACGGCGCCCCCGTCGGGCGTCTTGTCGACCGTCAAGACGTGGAGGCGCCGGGGTCGGCTCAGACGTCGGCGGCGCAGAAGATCTTCATCGAGGTGACCTTGTTGTCCCCGACCTTCACCTTGCTCAGGTCGGGGACCTTGCGCAGGTTCCCCGGAACGCCGCCGATGCGCTTCCAGGTGGAGGACTTGCCCTTGTACTTGAAGTCGCGGAAGAGCTGCACCTTGCACACCTTGTCGATCTTGGCCGAGCTGTACTTGTTGTCCATCGGGATGTTGGTGCCCGGCCACTTGTAGTGGCGCAGGTTGATGTAGTCGCCCACCGGCATGCACACCCCCCGGCCGCCGAAGTTCTTCTTGTCATAGAAGGAGACGTAGCAGGCCTTGGCCTGCACCTTCGCCTCGCCCGTGGCGGCGGGACGCGCCACCGGCGCGGCCTGCGCGGTCCCCGCGAGGGGCAGCGCGAGCGCGGCCCCCATGCCGAGTACGGCCGCCGTGCGGATCACCTTCGACATCCCCGTTTTCCTTTCGTCGGCACCTGCTTCCCTACCGAGGGTGCCGATTTCGGACAGGCGACGTCATGTGCCCTTGGCACCAATTTGGTCCGTCCGGATTAGCGCCAAGAGGCCAGGCCCACCGCGGGGCCCCGGTGCGTCGGCCTCGCGGACGCGGCGCCCCTTCTCCGTCGGGGGTGGTGTCAGCCGCGCTGCTGGACGCACTTGGAGAGTTCGCGGATCTTGGTGGGCTTGGAGTCCCAGAGCTTCTTGCGGCCCTTGGTCTTGCCGTTGACCTTGATGCACTTGGGCCAGTACTGACCGGTGCGCCAGACCTTGAGCCACCTGGCCT
Organism: Actinomadura kijaniata; assembly: GCF_014138665.1. NCBI lineage: Bacteria > Bacillati > Actinomycetota > Actinomycetes > Streptosporangiales > Thermomonosporaceae > Actinomadura > Actinomadura kijaniata. The sequence goes on along the minus strand of NZ_JACJIA010000002.1, from coordinate 742,519 downwards.
GCTTGCAGTGGTTGTTGAAGTAGATCGTGGTGCTGACGTTCCCGTCGCCCCACGACCAGTTGATGCACTTGCCGTGCCCGCGGTGGACCTTCTTGGCGCCCACCTGGGGCGCCTGGGCGGACGCGGACGCCGGGGCGGGCGCCTGGGCCGCCGCCGGGGCGGTGAGCGTCGCCAGCGCGGTCGCCGACGCCGCCGCGATCACGCTGATCCTGGTGCTCGACATCATCGAACCCCTCTCCGGTGTGCAGCGGGGCGCACACCCGTGGTGAGCAAGGCAGGCAGCGTATAAGCGCGCCCCTTGCGTTGTTTAGGCACCAGGGCACTAATTCCGACCCAGAAGGCCTTTTTCTGGATGTTCGTGGCGTGGTGGCCGGGGCCCGTCCCCGCGGGCGGCGGGTCAGCGGCGGGCCGTGATCCTGGTGGGGAGGGTCGCGAAGCCGTGGTTGTTGGAGGAGCGGATGCGCTGGGCCGCGGACTCGTCGATCTCGTAGTCGGCCACCACGGAGGTGAGCTCCTGGAGCGCGACGCGCGCCTCCAGCCGTCCCAGGTTCGCGCCCAGGCAGTGGTGGCGGCCGCTGCCGAAGGTGATCGCCGCGCCGGTGTCGCGGTCCAGGTCGAAGCGCTCGGGGTCGGGGAACACGCGCGGGTCGCGGTTGGCCGCCGCCGCCAGCAGCACGACGCGGGCCCCGGCGGGAACGACGGTGTCGTGCAGCGCGACGTCACGGGTGGCGGTGCGGGCGATGGTCTGGGTCGGCGGGCTGTGCCGCAGCGTCTCGGCCACCCAGTCGTCGACGCGCCCGCCGAACGCCCCGGCCCGCTCGTCCGGGTGCCGCCACGCGGCGTACCAGGCGTTGCCCAGCAGCAGCATCGTGGTCTCGATGCCCGCGCCGACCAGCAGGATCAGCACCCCGACGATCTCCTCGGGGGTGAGCCGGTCGTCGCCCTCGGCGGCGTCCAGCAGGCCCGACAGCAGGTCGTCGCGGCGCTCGCGGGCCCGCTCGATCGTCAGCTCGGTGTAGTAGCCGACCAGCGCGCCGATGGCCTGCAGCGCCTCCGGCGGCAGGTCGGCGGGGTCGGCGTCGTCGTCGGGGCGGTACATGACGGCCTTGCCGAGCTCGCGGACCCGGGCGCGGTCGGCCTCGGGGACGCCGACCAGCTCGGAGATCACGTCCGTGGGGAACGCGCCGGCGAAGTGCATCATGTCGAACGCGTCGCCCTCCAGCAGCGGCCGCAGGTGGGCGCGGGCGATCTCGCGCAGCCGCGGCTCCAGGCCCTGGACGCGGTGCTGGGTGAAGGCGCGCGACACCAGCCCGCGCATGCGGGTGTGCTTGGGCGGGTCCATGGCGACGAAGGAGAAGAAGCGCTCGGCGTCCGGACCCCAGAAGGCCGGTTCGAGGCGGAGCCCGTTGACGTTGGAGAACCGGTCGGAGTCGCGCAGCGCGGCGACCACGTCGGCGTGCCGCGACAGCGCCCAGAAGTCGTCGTCGGGATTGTGGTAGACCGGCGCCTCCTCCAGCAGCCGCGCGTAGACCGGGTAGGGGTCGCGCTGGATGCCGGGGTCGAAGGGGCTGTAACGCAGGTCCATGGAGGCCTCTCCGGATCGTCGGTTGCCGCACCACGGTGATCATGTCGTGCTTCGCGGTGATACGCCATGGTCTGTTCGAGACGGTCGGAGAGGCGGCCGGGCCGTCCGGGGTGCACAATGGCGAAGATCTATTGGTTGCGAGGTGGCCGTGGACACTGAGCCGGTTCCGCGCGGGATCGACCCGTCGCAGGCGCATCCAGCACGCCGGTACAACTACTGGCTCGGCGGAAAGGACAACTTCGCGGCCGACCGGGCCTCGGCCGCGACGGTCGCCGAGGCCTTCCCGACCGTGCACCTGTCGGCGATCGAGAACCGCCGCTTCATGCAGCGGGCGGTGACGTACCTGGCCCGGGACGTCGGCATGCGGCAGTTCCTCGACATCGGCACCGGCCTGCCCTCGGCGGGCAACGTGCATGAGATCGTGCAGGAGATCGCGCCGGAGGCGCGGGTCGTCTACGTCGACAACGACCCGGTCGTGCTGGTGCACGCACGCGCGCTGCTGACCGGCGTCCGGCCGGACTCGCTCGCCTACATCGACGCCGACCTGCGCGACCCCGACAAGATCATGAATGATCCCGCCCTGCTGCGCACCCTGGACCTGGACCGGCCGGTCACCCTGCTGCTGGTGGCGATCCTGCACTTCATCACCGACGAGGAGGGGCCGTACGAGATCGTCCGGCGGCTGCGCGAGCGGCTCGCCCCCGGCAGCCACCTGGTGATCACCCACGCGGCCCGCGACCATCTCACCCCCGAGCGGTACGCCGCCAACGTCGAGGCCAACGAACGCAGCGGCGTACCGTTCCGGCTCCGCTCGCGCGCGGAGTTCGCGCGCTTCTTCGAGGGGCTGGAGCTGCTGGAGCCGGGGATCACCTCGGTCCTCGACTGGCGGCCGGACGGCGCGCGGCGCCGCCCCAGCGTCGAGGACGTCTCCATGTGGTGCGGTGTCGCCCGGGTCCCGTGACGCCGGGCGACGGGTTCAGCCGACGGTCACGAGGGTCACCCCCGCGGCGGCGACGACCAGGCCGAGGCGCTGGACGGTGCGCAGCCGCTCGCTGTAGGCGATCCGGGCCAGCAGGACCGTGATCGCCGGGTAGAGCGAGGTCAGGACGGCGGCGAGGCTGAGCATCCCGGCGTTGACGGCCAGGAAGTACAGGATGTTCGCGGTCGCGTCCAGGGCGCCCGACAGCAGGGCCAGGCCGATCGGGAGGCGGCCCCGCAGGCGGGGGCCGGCCGTGCCGGGGCGCAGCAGGGCCAGGGCGAGCAGGGCCGCGGCGACGGCGGCGAGGTTGCCCAGCCGGGCGCCGACCAGGGGCCACAGGCCCGCGCCGTCCCCGGCCTGCTTGAGCAGGATGAAGAAGATCCCGAACAGCACGCCGGAGACCCCGGCCATGAGGGGGCCGTTGGCGAGCGGGCCGCGCCCGGCGGGGGCGTCGGCCTCCTCGTTCTCCTCCATGCTGACCAGGACGATCGCGACCAGGCAGAGGAGGACCCCGGCCAGGACGCCGGGTTCCAGGCGCTCGCCGCGCGCCACGCCGACCGCGATCGGCAGCAGGGACGCCGCCAGCGCCGACACCGGCGCGACGACGCTCATCGGGCCCTGCGCCAGCGCCCGGTAGAACGTGATGAGCCCGGCGCCGCCCGCCAGGCCCGCGCCGGCCCCCCAGGCCAGGGCGGGGGCGGCGGGCGTGCCGCCGACCGCCAGCGCGCTGGCCAGGATCAGCGCCATGCCCGCCGGGACGGCCCACACCAGCGCCTTCAGGGCCGAGGCGTGCCGGGCCGCCGCGCCGCCGAGGAAGTCGGCGACGCCGTAGGTCATCGCGGCCGCGAGCGCCAGGGTGATCACCATTCGGGGCCGCCGATCAGGCGGGACCCGATCCGGACGTCCGGGGAGAGGGCGCGCAGGCGGCCGGTCAGGTCGTCGCCGGCGGCGCGCAGGCGGTCGAGGGGGTAGGGCTCCAGGCGTTCCAGCAGGAACAGGTGGTTCTCGGTGGTCTCGGTGATGCGGGTGCGCACGCACTGCCGCCAGTTCCAGCGGCGGCAGGTGACGCCCCTGTCGTCGCGCCAGACGACCTCGCCGGGGTCGGGGTGCTCGACGGCGGGCTCGCCGCCGGCCGTGATGTCGAACGGCTCGTCGCCCGCCGCGCGCACCAGGCGGGCGGGCCCGGCGTAGGCGTCGAGGTCCTCGCCGCCGACCGGGAGGGCGTGCTCGACGCTGACGGCGTTGTAGGCGTCCACGACCCGGTTGATGGCGGGCAGGGAGCCGGCGCGGCGCAGCAGGGCGTCCACGGAGGGGCGGGTGCGCTTGGGCTTGGCGCCGAACGCCCGGTACGCCTCGTGCCAGGCCGCGACGTGCGGGTCGGCGGGGTCGGCGCGCTCGGCGGCGGCGGTGAGCCAGTCGGTGGAACGGGTGTCGCTGGGGCCGTTCGGCAGGCCCTCGGCGGTGATGACGAGCACCGCGAAATCCGGGCGCAGCTCACGCACGGCCCCGGTCACGGTGACCTGGTCGAGCATCTGGGGGTTCTCCTCCGACGGCGGTCATTTAAGTGAACTGTATATAGCATCTTAACGACCGACGGCGACTGGCCTACCCTTGCCGTCGGGAGGATGACGTGAACGATCAGGAAGCCGTCGGCGAGGCCGTCGCCCACACCGTGCGCGCGCTGCGCGCCGAGCACGGCTGGAGCCTGGACGAGCTGGCCGGGCGCGCCGGGGTGAGCAAGGGCGTCCTGGTCGGCCTGGAGCAGGGCCGGGGCAATCCCAACCTCGGCACCCTCATCCGCATCGCCGACGCCCTGCGCGTGCCGTTGACCCGGCTGGTGCAGGTCGAGGAGCAGCCCGCGGTGCGGGTCTTCCCGCCGGACCGGCAGGTGGTGCTGTGGCGGGGCGAGCGCGGCGGGACCGGAACGCTGCTGGCGGGCGGGGATCCGCGTCCGGCGCTGGAGATGTGGCACTGGGACCTGCTGCCGGGCGAGGAGCGCGCGAGCGACGCCCACCAGCCCGGCACCCAGGAGATCATCTATGTGGAGTCCGGCGAGCTCACGCTGCGCGTGGACGGCCGCAGCGACCGGCTCGGACCGGGCACGGCGGCGGTGTTCGCCGGGGACCGGCCGCACTCCTACCGCAACGACACCGATCGCGAACTCCGGTTCGTCATGGCCGTTCTGGACCGTTGAGCTACGCATTCCGGGCTCGCCGGGCCACTATGGGGGGAGCCACTCTGAACGATGCGCTGATCGGACGTGCGAACGCTTGTCAGGACCCACCGTCACCGTCGATGATCCCCCGACAAGACTCGTCGCCGAGCTGAGGGGTCGGAAACGGTGAACGGAGCACCACGCAGCCAGGGCCGGACCGCGGTCACCGGCGCGGTGATGTCGCTGTCCCCGGACACGGCGTGGCACGCGGTCCCCGCCGCGGTCGTGGAGTCCCCGCACCTGCTGACCGGGGTCGCGGTCGCGGCGTCCGGTGAGATCTGGGTGGTGGGCAACGTCGGCCAGCAGCCCCTCGCCGCGCGGTGGGACGGCTCGGCGTGGACCCTGCCGCCCGGTCCCCCCGAGGACCCGGCGCTGGTGGGGGCGGGGTTGCAGGGCGTGACGCTGTTCCCCGGCGACGCGCGGCCCGCGCCGGACGCGTCCCGGCCCGGCGCCGGAACACCGTCCGCCGACACGACCTCCCCTGCCGGTCCTCCTCCCGGTCTGCGGGTTATCCCCTCCCCCGCGGACGGCCGGGACGACCGGTTCAACGGCGGCGCGGAGCGGACGCGGCGGCCCGCGTTGCGGGTGGTGCCGGGGACGGAGCCGGCCGGTCCGCGCGCGGTGGCGGTCGGCGGCGGCTACGACCGGGTCGCCGGGACCGAGGTGCCGATCATCCGGCACTGGGACGGGCGCGCGTGGACGGCGTGGGGCTCCTGGGGCGGGCCCGGCCTCGACAGCGGCTACGTGCTGACGGACGTCACGGCGGTCGGCGCGGACGAGGCGTGGGCGGTCGGGCACGGCTTCCCGTGGGGGACGCCGGCCGGTCCGGTCGCGCTGCGCTGGGCGGACGGCGACTGGCGCCCCGCGCCGCTGCCGAAGATCGCCAAGGGGAAGCTGCTGGCGGTCGCCGCGCACGGCCCGGACGAGGTGTGGGCGGTCGGGGCCGACGACCGCAGCGGGCTGATCCTGCGGTACGACGGGGCGGAGTGGCGGCGCGCGGCGAGCCCGGCGACGCGGTTCCCGCTGACCGACGTCGCGGTGTGCCCCTCGGGCGAGGCGTGGGCGGTGGGCCGCGACCACGTGCTGCGCTGGGACGGCCGCCGGTGGCGGCGCGTCAAGGCCCCGGTGGCCGCCGCCAACACGGTCACCGCGCTGTCCCCCGAGGAGGTCTGGGTGGCGGGCGGCCGGGGCGAGCTGGCCCGCTTCGACGGCCGCCGCTGGGAGACGATGGCGGCCCCGCAGCCGTTCGGCACGGCGGCGGTGTGGCTGGCGTCGGCGGCCTCCGGGCCGGGCGCCTGGCTGGTGGGCACCCGCCAGGTGACCCGCGCGGGCGCGCCCGACGACGCGCGGACCATCCCCGTCCAGACCCGCGAGAGCTGACCCGCCGCTCGGGCTCAGCCGCTCAGGCGGACGGGCATGGCCAGGTAGCGGAAGCCGGTGTCGCCGTTCTCGTCGAGGGCCTCGTCCTCGTTCTCCGGGTCGGGGATGCCGGTCAGCAGGGCCGCCTTGGTGGGGCCCGTGCACTCCAGCCGGGCGTACCGGGAGTGGACGCCGTTCAGGCCGTCCAGCAGGTACTGCGGGCTGAACGCGATGTCGATCTCCGGGCCGACCAGCTCGGCGGGCATGGTCTCGTTGGCGCGGGCGGCGTCCCCGGCGGCGGCGCGGATCTGCACCTGGCCGCCGCCGAACGCCAGCCGGACCGGGGTGCTGCGCTCGGTGACCAGGGCCACGCGCTTGATCGCCTCGACGAACGGGGCGGTCTGGACCTTCGCGGTGGAGGTCCAGTCGCCGGTGAGGCGGGAGCGGTAGTTGATGAACTGGTCGTCCAGCAGGCGGGTCGTCATGCTCCGGCCGCCCATGGAGATGCCGATCAGCGAGTCGGTGATGCCGGTCAGCGACAGCGACACCTCGTCGCCGGGGCGGATCGCCTTGGCGACGTCGGCGAGGGTGCGGGCGGGGACGACGACCCCGGCGGTGAAACCCTCCTGGTCGGGGCTCCAGGGCAGCTCGCGGGCGGCGATGCGGTAGCGGTCGGTGCAGGCCATCCGCAGGACGTCGCCGTCGAAGTCGACGCGCACGCCGGTCAGCATCGGGAGGGTGTCGTCGCGTCCGGCGGCGGGGGTGACCTGGCCGACGGCCTCGGCGAACACGTCACCGGAGACCGTTCCGGCGCGGTCGGGGACGTCGGGCAGGGTCGGGTAGTCCTCGACCGGCATCACCTGGAGGCCGAACTCGGCGCTGCCGCAGCGCACGACGACCTCGCTGCCCTTGAGGGCGACGTCGACGGGCTCGGCGGGCAGGTTCCGCACGATCTCCGACAGGAGGCGGCCGGGGACCAGCACGCGGCCGGGCTCGGCGACGTCGGCCTCGGTGCGGACCTTGGTGGACACCTCGTAGTCGAACCCGGCCAGGGTCAGGGCCCCCTCGGCGGTCGTCTCGACGAGCATGCCCGCCAGGACGGGCAGGGCCGGACGCGACGGAAGGGTGCGCGCCGCCCAGGCGACGGCGTCGGCCAACGCGTGACGTTCGACGCGGAACTCCATGAACTGCCCCCATCTCCAGGCTCGGCGCGCGACCGCCCCGCGCGGGCGGGGCGGCCACGAGGAGCACATTACGGGCCGGGTCTGACAGAACCTGACATCCGGGTTCTCCCCCGTCCGGGGGAGGTGAAAAGCCCGTGAGGGGGAAGGCCCGCGGGGGTGCCGGGGGCGAGCCTTGACTCATGAACGCGACTGGAACGGCCCGCCTCCACGACGGAATCGGGCGGGGAGTGCGGGGGTGGGCGGCCTACGGGGCCGCCGCGTGGGGACTGCTGTTCGCGGCCGTCCACGTCTACTGGGTGCTCGGCGGGCGGTGGGGGCTGCCCGCGGGGATGGACCTGTTCTCCAACACGGCCCTGCTGGTCATCGACATCATCGCCGTTCCGGTGTCGCTGGGGGCGACGGCACTGGCGCTGTCGCTGGTCAACGCGTGGGGGCGGTGGGTCCCGGCGCGGCTCCGGGCGCTGGGCGCGTGGGGCGCGGCGGCGCTGATGACCGTGCACGCGCTGCCGACGGTGCCGGACTGGGCGGCGCTGGCGACCGGGACGAGGACGACGGGCGACTTCACCGGGAACGAGCGGTTCGTGACGTTCCTGTACGAGCCGTGGTTCATGGCGGGCGGGGTGCTGTTCGGGCTGGCGGCGTTCGGGTTCCACCGGGCGCGGAGGTGACCGCCGCCGGGCGGGGGCCGGCGGCGGTCATCCGGGTCAGGCGAGCTGGGAACGGAGTTCGAACCGGTGGCGGAGTTCGAGGTCGAGCAGGAAACGCTTGCGCTCCAGGCCGCCGCCGTAGCCGGTGAGGCCCCCGGTGGAGCCGATGACGCGGTGGCAGGGGATGATCACGCCGATGGGGTTGCGGCCGTTGGCGAGGCCGACGGCGCGGGAGGCGTTGGGGTTGCCCAGCTCCTCGGCGATCTGGCCGTAGGTGACGGTCTCGCCGTAGGGGATGGTCCGCAGGACGTCCCAGACGCGGCGCCGGAACGGGGTGCCGCGCGGGTCCAGCGGCAGGTCGAACTCGGTGAGCTCCCCCGCGAAGTAGGCGGCGAGCTGCTCGGCGACCGCCGGGAACGGCCCGGTCGCCGGGTCGGCGTACTCCCCGAACGTCTCGCCGGCGGGGCGGTGGCGCTGGTCTTCCATGTAGAGCGCCGACAGCCGCCCGTCTTCGGCGACGAGGGTCAGCGGGCCGCAGGGACTGTCGATGACGGTGTGGAGGGGCATCGGGGGCCTTTCAGGCGGCGGGCAGGTGGTTGATGGCGTGGTCGCCGGTGGCCCAGAGGTACTGGACGGCGTAGGCCCGCCAGGGCCGCCAGGCGGCGGCGCGGCGGGTCAGCGCGGCGGGGGTGGCGGGCAGGTCGAGCGCCCGCGCGGCGACCTTGACGCCGAGGTCGGTGGGCAGGAACGCGTCGGGGTCGCCCAGGGCGCGCATGGCGATCGTCTCGATCGTCCACGGGCCGACGCCGGGGAGCGCGGCGAGCCCGGCGCGGGCCCGGTCCCAGTCGGCGCCGACGCCGAGGTCGACGGCCCCGGACGCCAGCGCGCCGATCAGGGTGGTGAGCGTCGTGCGACGGGTCCGGGGCATGGCGAGCGCGTCGGGGTCGAGGCCGGCCAGGGCCTCCGGCGTCGGGAATAGGTGCGTCAGGCCGCCCGCCGGGTCGTCGACCGGGTCGCCGTGGGCGGTGACGAGGCGGGCCGCATGGGTGCGGGCGGCGGCCGTCGACACCTGCTGGCCCAGCACGGCCCGGACGGCGAACTCCTCGGCGTCGGCGGTCTTGGGCACGCGCCGTCCGGGGGCCTTGCCGACCAGCGGGGCCAGGGCCGGGTCGGCGCGCAGCAGGTCGTCCACGGCGACCGGGTCGGCGTCCAGGTCCAGCATCCACCGGCACCGGCTGATCGCGATCGTGAGGTCGCGGAGGTCGGTGAGGGTGAGCGTGCAGGCCACATGGTCGGGGCGCGGGCTCAGCGCGGCGATGCCGTGGCCGTTCGGCAGCCGCAGCGCGCGGCGGAACGCGCCGTCGCGCCACTCCTCCACGCCGGGCACGGCGGTCGCCGCGAGGTGGCCGAACAGGTTGTCGGGGCAGAGCGGCTCGCGGAACGGCAGCCGCAGCGACAGCGAGCCCGACGTCGCGGCCGGGTGCCCCCTGGCGACGCGGTCCCGCAGCTGGGTCGGGGTGAGCGCGAAGACCTCGCGGACGGTGTCGTTGAACGCGCGGATGCTGGCGAACCCGGCCGCGAACGCCACGTCGCCCATCGGCAGCGCCGTCGTCTCGATCAGCAGGCGCGCGGTCTGGGCGCGCTGCGCGCGGGCCAGGGCGAGGGGGCCCGCGCCGAGTTCGGCGCGGAGCTGGCGTTCGATCTGGCGGGTGCTGTAGCCGAGGCGGCTCGCCAGGCCGGGGACGCCCTCCCGGTCCACGACGCCGTCGGCGATGAGCCGCATGGCGCGGGCGACGACGTCGGCGCGGTGGTTCCACTCCGGCGAACCGGGGCTGGTGTCGGGGCGGCAGCGCTTGCACGCCCGGAACCCGGCCTGCTGGGCGGCGGCGGCGCTCGGGTAGAAGCGCATGTTCTCGGGTTTGGGCGGCACCACCGGGCAGCTCGGGCGGCAGTAGATCCCGGTCGTCACGACCCCGGTGAAGAACCACCCGTCGAACCGGGCGTCCTTCGACCGGACGGCCCGGACGCAACGCTCCACGTCCTCATGCATGGCTCCAGCATCACCGATGCTCACCAGCGCTCACTAGCGGAAAAGCGACATCACCGTCCGGCGTCGTCCGGGCGGGCGGCGTTCCTGACCTCCCGCGTAATCGATCTTATGTCGGCGGCCCGGCGGCGTGGGGGCGCCGAGAGAACGGAGAAGGACATGAGGGACGCGCGCGAGGCCGTCGAGCGGTACCTGGAGCTGTGGAACGAGACCGACGCCGCCGCCCGCCGGGCCGGGATCGACGAGGTGTGGGCCGAGGACGCCCGCTATGTCGACCCGCTCGGCGCCGCCGAGGGGCGGGACGCCGTGGACGCGACCATCGGGGCCGTGCGGGAGCGGTTCCCGGGATGGGTGTTCCGGCTCGTGGGAGAGGTGGACGCGCACCACGGGCAGGCGCGGTTCACCTGGGAGCTCGGGCCCGAGGGCGGGGAGGCCCCGGTGGTCGGGTCCGACGTCGCGGTGTTCGACGGCGACGGGCGGATCAGCAGGGTCTACGGGTTCCTGGACAGGGTGCCGGGCTGACGGCCGGGACCGGCGGTCACGGTCACAGCTGGCGGAGCGCTCCGCCGTCCACCGCCCACTCGGCCCCGGTGACCTGGGCCGCCAGCGGGGACAGCAGGTAGGCGATCACCCGGGCCACGTCCTCGGGGGTGCCGAGGCGGCCGGTGGGCAGGCGGCGCTCCCGCTTCACGAAGCGGTCCACCGCCCGCTCCACCGGCAGGTCGTACTGGGCGGCGAGCTGTTCGGCGAGGCCGCCGGGGGCGTCCCACAGGCGGGTGCGGGTCGGGCCGGGCGCGACGACGTTCGAGCGGATGCCGTGCGGCCCGAACTCGCCCGCCAGGGTCTTGGACACCGACAGCAGGGCGGTCTTGGCGGCGGCGTAGTCGACCAGGGGCGTGTCGGGGAAGCGGGCGGCCTCGCTGGAGACGTGGACCAGGCTGCCGCCGCCCTGGTCGCACAGGGCGGGGATGGCGGCGCGGGCCATGCGGACGGCGGAGTGGAGGTTCAGGTCGAAGGTGTGCCTCCACTGCTCGTCGGTGACGTCGAGGAAGCCGATGCGGGAGTCCAGGCCGCCCGCGTTGTTGACCAGGCCGTCGAGGCGGCCGTGCCGGTCCAGGGCGGCGTCGACGGCGCGCTGCGCGGCGGCCGGGTCGGCGACGTCGGCCTCGACCGCGTCGAACCCCTGCTCGACCAGGGCTTTCACATGGCGGGCCACGCCGACCGGGACCGCTCCCTCGGCGGCGAGCAGGCGGACGGTCGCCTCGCCGATGCCCGCCGACGCGCCCGTGACGATGATGACCTTTCCGGTCAGTTCGAGATCCATGGCCCCACGGTCGCGTGCCCGCGCGCACCCGCCCAGCTCCCGGCCGTTCGTACCACTGGCAGGATCAGGCTCGTGGCATCCGAAATGGGCGAGTTTCTGAAATCGCGGCGGGCCCGTCTGCGCCCCGAGGACGTGGAGCTGCGCGCCTACGGCGGGCGGCGGCGCGTGCCGGGGCTGCGGCGGGAGGAGCTGGCGCAGGTCGCGGGGGTCAGCGTCGCCTACTACATCCGGCTCGAACAGGGCACCGCCGACAACGTCTCCGCCGAGGTCCTGGACGCGATCGCGCGGGCGCTGCGGCTGACCCCGGACGAGCGGGCCCACCTGCACCGGCTCGCGCGCCCGCCGCGCCGCGCGCCCCGCGCCGAGGTCGTGCGGCTGCGCCCGCCGCTCCAGCACCTCCTGGACGCGATCACGCACGCCCCGGCGTACGTCGTGGGCCACTACACCAACGTCGTCGCCTGGAACCGGCTGACCGCCGCCGTGTTCGTGGACCTCGCCGACGTCCCGCCGGAGGAGCGCACCTGGTCGCACCAGATCCACCTGAACCCCGACTACCGCGCCCGCCTGGACGACAACTGGCTTCCGGTCGCCCGCCGCAACGTCGCCTACCTGCGGCTGCGCCTCGGCCAGGACCCGCACGACCCGAAACTGCGGGGCCTGGTGGACGAGCTGCTGGAACGCGGCGAGGAGTTCGCGCGGATGTGGGAGGAGCATCCCGTCGAGGACCTGCGGCACGGCGAGGCGCGGGTGCGGCATCCCGAGGTGGGGCGGCTGGTGCTGCCGTTCGAGACGCTGCACCTTCCGGGGGACCCGGACCTGAGCCGCCTGATGCTGTACGCGGCCGAGCCGGGGTCGCCGTCGGAGGCCGCGCTGCGGAGGCTCGCCGAGACCGGCGCGCACCGGTCGAGCGCGGAGCTCTGACCGCCCGGCCTCCCTCCTGACCTACGATCTTGGGATGGGCGGACCCGAGGAACGGCAGGTCATCTCCTGGGACGAGGACGGCGCGGAGCACCGGGCGCGGTGGCGTTCGGGCAACGGCGCGCCGCCGCCCGCCCGCGTCGTGGTCGCCGACGACCGCGCCAAGGCCGCCACCGCCTACCGGCTGGCCTGCGAGGGCACCGCGCTGCTGTGGCGCGGCGACTACCAGAACGCCCGGCAGCTGCTGAACGCGATGGCCCGCCGGGTGGACGCCCCGCGCCGCCGCCCCAAGCCGGTGCGCGACCCGGCGCAGGAGTTCCACCTGTTCCGGCAGGCGCGGGCGCAGCGGGCGCGGATCCTGGGGATGGTGCTGGTGCCGGTGGAGCCGGGGCATGTCGTCGCGGCGCGGCGCGCGCCCGACGTGCGGGAGGCGTGCGAGGCGGCGCTCGGCCCCGCCGACGAGCCCTATGTCGTGTCCCTGCGCGAGCTGCTCGGCTTCGTCGGCGCGCACCAGTGGCGGCTGAACGGCGTGCCGGTCGGCGCGCTCGGCGGAGCCCGGATCCACCCGCACTACGGGGTGTTCTCCCCGGTCAGGGGCGAGTACGTGAGCCTGGTCGACAAGGCTCCGCTGCCCGGGGCGGGCACCGCGTTCGACCTGGGGACGGGCACCGGCGTGCTCGCGGCCGTCCTCGCCCACCGGGGCGTGGAACGGGTCGTCGCCACCGACCTGGACGAGCGCGCCCTCGCCTGCGCCCGCGACAACGCGGCCCGGCTCGGCCTGGCCGACCGCGTGCAGGTCGTCGAGGCCGACCTGTACCCGCCGGGCCGCGCCGACCTGGTCGTCTGCAACCCGCCGTGGATCCCGGCCCGGCCCGCGACACCGCTGGAGCACGCCGTCTACGACCCCGGCAGCCGGATGCTGCGCGGCTTCCTGGACGGGCTGCCCGGCCATCTGGAGCCGGGCGGGGAGGGCTGGCTGATCCTGTCCGACCTGGCCGAGCATCTGGGGCTGCGGACCCGCGGCCAGCTCCTGGCGGCGTTCGAGGCGGCGGGGCTGGAGGTCCTGGACCGCCTCGACACCCGGCCCACGCACCCGCGTTCGGTCGATCCCGACGACCCGATGCACGCGGCCCGGTCCGCCGAGGTCACGTCCCTGTGGAGGCTGGCTCCGCGGTCGTGAGCGCGTCCGGTCCCAGCGCCGCCCGCACCCGCCGCGCGATCCGGTCCACGTCGCCGCGTTCGGCGTCCGGCAGCGGCGCGCCGACGGCGGCGCGGGCCGCGTGGGCCTCGGCCAGCAGGCGCGCGGCCCGTTCGTGGTCGCCCGCCAGCGAGTGCGCCCCGGCCAGCCCCTCGCAGGCCAGGGCGTAGGCACGGCGGTCGCCGGTGCGTTCGGCGTGGACGAGGCCCTCGGTGTGGAACGCCAGCGCCCGTTCGGCGTCGCCGCGCAGCTCGGCGATGAAGCCCAGCTCGGCGAGGATGAACGCCAGCCCGCCGTCGCCCTCCCACTGGCGGCACCAGTCGATCCAGGCCGTCAGGTGCCGTTCGGCGTCGTCGAGGCGGCCCTGGCGGCGGGCCACCAGCGCCAGCCCGACCTCGGCGAACTCCTCCCCGCGCTGGTGGGAGCGTTCGGCCGCGATCTGCTTGGCCCGCTGGTGGAGGTCGCGGGACCGGTCCAGGTCGCCGGTGAGCAGCGCGATGCGGCCCAGCCGGGCCAGCAGCCCCGACATCTCCGACCACAGGCCGAGCTCCTCGGCGATGCGCAGCCCGGCGGTCCGCAGCCGGGCCGCCCCGGCGTAGTCCCCGGCGACCTCGGCGCGTTCCCCGAGGACGAAGGTGACCTGGAGCTCTCCCCAGCGGTCGCCCAGCTCGCGGAACAGCTCCATGGCGCGCCGCCCGTCGCGTTCGATGGCCTCCAGGTCGGTGCGGTAGGTGCGCAGCTCGGCGCGGACGCTGAGCGCGGCGGCGATCCCCCACCGGTCGCCCAGCTCCTCGAAGTCGGCGAGCGCCAGCTCGATCAGCACCAGCCCCCGTTCGGAGTCGCCGAACCCGAGCTGGCCGCGTCCCAGGAACCAGCGCGCCCACGCCAGCGCCGCCGGGTCGCCCGCCGCCTCCAGGCGGGCCAGCGCCGCGTCGACCTGCTCGAACGGGTCGGGGTCCGCGCCGTCCAGGATCAGCAGCGCCATCGCGGCCCGCCACGCCAGCGCGGTGGCCCGCACCGCCTCGGGCGCGTCCCCGGCCGTCTCCAGCGCCCGCGTGAACGACCGGCGCGCCTCCCCCAGCCGCCCCCGCAGGAACCAGTACCAGCCCAGCGCGTTCACCAGCCGCAGCGCCGACTCCGCGTCCCCGGTGCGGACGGCGGTGTCGAGCGCGGCCCGCAGGTCGGCGCTCTCGGCGTCCAGCCGGGCCAGCCAGGCGCGCTGGTCGCCGCCGCGCAGCAGCGGGTCGGCGCGTTCGGCGAGCGCGACGAAGCGGGCCAGGTGGCGGGCGCGGACGCGGTCGGTCTCGCCCGCCTCGGCCAGGCGTTCCAGGCCGTAGGCGGCGACGGACTCCAGCAGCCGGTACCGGGTGCCGTCCTCGCCCGGCACGACCAGGGACCGTTCGACCAGCCGCCCCAGCAGGTCCAGCACCTCGTCGGGGCGGACGCCGTCGCCGGAGCAGACCTGCTCGGCGGTGTCCAGGGCGCAGCCGTCGGCGTGGACGGCCAGGCGGCGCAGCACGGTCCGCTCGGCCTCGGTGAGCGGCTCCCAGCTCCAGTCGATCATCGCGCGGAGGGTGCGCTGCCGGGGCGGCGCGGCCCGGTTCGCGCCGGTCAGCAGCCGGAACCGGTCGTCGAGGCGGTCGGCCAGGTCCCGGACGTTCAGCACGCGCAGCCGGGTCGCGGCCAGCTCCAGCGCCAGGGGGATGCCGTCGAGGCGGCGGCAGATCGCGGCGACCGCGTCGGCGTCGAGCGCGGCGTGCGGCGCGGCGGCGTGGGCCCGCGCGGCGAACAGCCGGGCCGCGTTGTCGGGCTCCAGCGGCGGCACCGGCCAGCGCAGCTCGCCCGCGACCGACAGCGGCTCCTGGCTGGTGGCGAGGATCCGCAGGTCGGGGGCGGCGCGCAGCAGGGCCGCGGCGAGCTCGGCGACCGGTTCGACCAGGTGCTCGCAGTTGTCGAGGACCAGCAGCGCCGGGGCGCCGCGCAGCGCCTCGACCACCCGGTCCAGCAGCGGGCGGCCGCCCGGGTCGGGCACGTCGCGCACCCCCAGCACCGCCGCGACCGCCTCGGCCAGGGTCTCGGCGCAGCCGTCCAGAGGGGCCAGCTCGACCAGCCAGGCCCCGCCGGGGAACGCCTCCGCCGACCGCGCCGCCGCCTCCAGCGCCAGCCGGGTCTTGCCGACGCCGCCGGTGCCGGTGAGCGTGACCAGGCGGCCACCGTCCAGCAGGCGGCGGACCGCGCGGACCGCGTCGTCCCGGCCGATCAGCTCGGTGAGCGGGGCGGGCAGGTTGCTCCGGGGGCGGCGGGGGGCCAGGGCGGGGTCCTGGCGCAGGATCGCCTGGTGGAGGGCGGTCAGCTCGGGGCCGGGATCGAGGCCGAGCTCGTCGCGCAGCAGCGTCCGGATGTCCTCGTAGGAGGCCAGGGCCTCGCTCTGGCGCCCCGCCCGGTACAGCGCGCGGATGTGCGCGGCGCGGAGGCGCTCGCGCAGGGGATGCTCGGCGACCAGCGCGCCGACGTCGGCGGGCTCGCCCAGGTCGAGGCGGCATTCGGCGAGCTCCTCCAGGGCGGTCAGCCGGGCCTCCTCCAGCCGCCGGGCCTCGGGGCGGGCGAACTCCTCGTCGGCGAAGTCGGCGAACGCCGGTCCCCGCCACAGGTCGAGGGCCTCGGCGAGCAGGTCCGCGCGGACGCGGGCGTCCCCGGCGCCGCGCGCCCGGCGGGTCAGCTCCTCGAAGCGGTCGGCGTCCACGTCCGCGTCCCGCAGCACGTAGCCGGGCGCCTGGTGGACGACCAGGTCGCGGTCCCCCAGCGCGCGCCGCAGCTGCGACACCTTCGCCCGCAGCGTCCCCGAGGGGCTGCCGGGCGGATCCTCCCCCCACAGGTCCTCGACCAGGCGGTCCGCCGACACGGCACGGCCCCGATGGGCCAGCAGGTCCGCCAGCAGCGCGCGGACCTTCGTCTCGGGGATCCGTACCGGCTCCCCGTCCGACGTCCACACCGCGAGCGGACCGAGCACCCCGAAACGCATGCCGCCACGCTAACGCCCGCCGCAACCCGATCCGAACCCGACCGCAACCCCCGTCCCCGACCGTGGAGTCATGACCGCAACGAACAAGACCCCCGTCACCGTCATCGGCCTCGGCTCGATGGGCCACACCCTCGCCTCCACGTTCCTGAAGGCCGGGCACCCGCTGACCGTGTGGAACCGCACCCCGGAGAAGGCCGACGACCTGGTCGCGGCCGGGGCGGCGCGCGCCGCGACGCCGGCGGAGGCCGCCGCCGCGAGCCCCCTGGTGATCGTCTGCCTGGTGGACCACGCCGTCACCCGCGAGTCCCTGGCGTCCGCCGGGAAGGCGTTCGCCGACCGCGTCCTGGTCAACCTCACCAACAGCACCCCCGACCAGGCCCGCGAGATCGCCGCCTGGGCCGGCGAGAACGGCGTCACCTACGTGGACGGCGGCATCATGGCGACGCCGCCGCTGATCGGGGGACCGGCGTCGTTCCTGCTCTACAGCGGCGACCGGGAGGCGTTCGACGCGCACCGGGACGCGCTGGCGGTGCTGGGCACGCCGCACTTCATGGGCGAGGACCCGGGCGCCGCCGCGCTGTACGACCTGGCGCTGCTGTCGGGCATGTACGGGATGGCGGCGGGCGTCGCCCACGCCCGCGCGCTGGTCACCGCCCACGCCGGCCCGGCGAAGGCGCAGGAGTTCTCCCAGACCATGCTGCTGTCCTGGATCCAGGCCATGCTGTCGGTGTTCGCCGGGATGGACGCCGCCAAGATGGCGGACGAGTCCCCGCTGGACATGCAGGCGCCCGCCCTGGTCAACATCCTGGAGGCCAGCGACGCCGAGGGCGTGCCCCCGATGCTCGCCGCGCACCTGCTCAGCATGATGAAGGAGATCGTGGACGCCGGGTTCACCGACGTGCTGCCGCCCGTCATCGACGACCTGGTCGGAAGGCTCGGGTGACCCGCCGCTAGGACGCCGGGCCGGGCGGGAACAGGGCGCGGGCGCGTTCGATCAGCGCCCGCGCCGCCGGGCTCACCGGGCCCTCGGCCCGCCAGGCGAGCACGATCCGGCCGCGCAGGTCCGCGCCGTCGATCTCGACGGCGCGCAGCCGGCCGGCGTAGTGGTCGACCAGGGAGCGCGGCACCAGCGTCACGCCTAGGCCCCGCGCGGCCAGCTCGGCGAGCATGCCGGGGTCGGCCACCTCGAACGTCACGCGCGGCGCGAACCCCGCCGCCGCGCACGCGTTCTCCAGGACCGCCCGGAGCCCGGTGCCGTGCGGCAGGCTCATCACGGCCCGGTCCCGCAGCACCGTGATCGGCGCCGGGTCCGCGCCGACCAGCGGATCGTCCGGCGCCACCACCAGCGCCATCTCCTCGTCGATGACCACCTGCACGGCGAGCCCCGGGGGCGGGTCGCCCGCGAGCCCGAGGAACGCCAGGTCGAGCCGCCCGTCGAGCAGGTCGCGGACCATCCGGTCGGAGTTGGCCTCGGAAAGGTGGATCTCCACCGCCGGGTGTTCCACGTGAAACCCCGCCAGCAGGTCGGGCAGCAGGCGGTGGGGCAGCGAGGTCACCACGCCGACCGCGACCCGGCCGCGCATCAGCCCGGTCAGCTCGTCCACCGCGAGCCGCGCGCCCTCGACGGCCGCCAGCGCCGCCCGCGCGTACGGCAGCACGGCCCGGCCCGCCTCTGTCAGCCGGACCGCGCGGCCGGTGCGGTCCAGGAGCTCCTGGCCGAGCTCGCGTTCGAGCTGGCGGATCTGCGCGCTCACCCCGGGCTGCGCGACGTGCAACCGTTCGGCCGCGCGGGTGAAGTTGGCCTCCTCCACCACCGCGACGAAGTACCTGAGCTGCCGCAATTCCATAACCGGCGACCCTAACAACCCCCCGGGCACCCCGCGCGGGCCCGCCCGGACGCCGGTGAGCCACATCACATTCCCGGGCTGTCACGTCCGACAGAGGTCACCTGTCCCATGGACGTCACCACGCAGACGGGAGTGAGAGATGGACAACCACCACGTCGTCATCCTCGGGGCGGGCTACGCCGGCATGATGTGCGCGGTCCGCCTGGCCCGCCGGACCCGCCGGCTCGGCGTCCGCATCACCCTGGTCAACCCGTCGGAGCTGTTCGTCGAGCGGCTCCGCCTCCACCAGGTCGCCGGCGGGCAGACCCTCCCCGAGCACCGCGTCACCGACGTGCTGGACGGCACCGGCGTCACGTTCGTCCGGGGCCGCGCCACCGCCCTGGACCCCGACGCCCGCCGCGTCACCGTCGACGACGGGCGGGAACTCGCCTACGACACCCTCGTGTACGCGCTGGGCAGCGCCACCGACACCGCGCGGGTCCCGGGCGTCGCCGAGCACGCGTTCGTCCTCGACCGGCCCGCCGACCTCACCGCCCGGCTGGACGCGATCCCCGCCGGGGGCACGCTGGTCGTCTGCGGCGGCGGGCTCACCGGGATCGAGGCCGCCACCGAGATCGCCGAGGGCCGCCCCGGCCTGCGCGTCACGCTGGTCACCACCCGGGCCCCGGGCGCGGGCATGAACGCGCGGGCCCGCACCCACCTGACCCGCGCCCTGGACCGCCTCGGCGTCACCGTCCGCATCGGCCAGGTCGCCAAGGTGCTGCCCGACGCCGTCGAACTCGACGGCGGCGAGCTGCTCCAGGCCGACGCCTGCCTGTGGACCGCCGGGGTCCGCGTCCCCCCGCTGGCCGCCGACGCGGGAGTCGACGCCGACGGGAACGGCCGGGTCGTCGTGGACGCCACGCTGCGCTCGGTGTCGCACCCGGAGATCCACGCCGTCGGCGACGCCGCGGCCATCCGGCAGGCGTGGGGAACGATCCACGGCACCTGCCAGAGCGGGATCCCGACCGGCGCGTACACCGGCGACGCCATCGCGCGGCGGCTGCGGGGCAGGACCGTGAAGCCGTTCCGGTTCGGGTACTTCCACCAGCCCCTCAGCCTGGGACGCCGCGACGCGGTCATCCAGTTCACCCACGCCGACGACAGCGCGAGCCGCTGGTGCCTGACCGGGCGGGCCGCCATCCTCTACAAGGAGAGCGTCAGCTCGAGCCCGCTGAAGCTGTACGCGCTGGGCAAGCACGTCCACATCAACCCGCAGCTGTCGAAGGGCGGCCGCGCCACCCGTGGCTGAGGGCTCGCCCTCATCCCTGAGCAGCGAAGACCATGAGCCGATGAACGCCGCCGAGACCACCGCCCGGGACCCGTTCCTGGAGCACCGCCGCCTGCTGTTCGCCACCGCCTACCGGATGCTCGGCAGCGTCGCCGACGCCGAGGACGTCCTCCAGGACGCCTGGCTGAACTGGAACGGCGCCGACCGCTCCGGTGTCCGCAACCCCCGCGCCTACCTGGTGCGCACCGTCACCAACCTCGCGCTCAACCGCCTCACCTCATCCCGTGCCACCCGCGAGACCTATGTCGGTCCGTGGCTGCCCGAACCCCTGCTCACCTCCCCCGACGTCGCCGAGGACACCGAGTTGGCCGACACCGTATCCACCGCGATGCTGGTGGTGCTGGAGACCCTCAACCCGATGGAACGCGCCGTGTTCCTGCTCCGCGAGGTCTTCGGCTACACCCACGCCGAGATCGCCGAGACGCTCGGCCGGTCGGAGGCCTCGGTCCGGCAGATCGCGCACCGCGCCCGGTCCCACGTCCAGGCCCGACGCCCCCGCTACGACGCCGACCGCGCGCAACGCGAGCAGGTCACCGCCCGGTTCCTGGAGGCCTGCTCCGGCGGCGACCTGAACGCCGTCATGGAACTGCTCGCCCCCGACGTCACCGTCTGGTCCGACGGCGGCGGCAAGGTCACCGCGGCCCGTCGCCCGCTGCACGGCCGCGACCACGCCGCCCGCTGGCTGCTCGGCGTCCTCGCCAAGCCCGTCTCGGCGGGCGTCGCCCTGCGCGGCGCCACGATCAACGGCGAGCCGGGCATCCTGGTCGCCATGGGCGACACCCCGATCGGCGCGCTGACGTTCACCCTGGCCGACGGCGCGATCCGCGACCTGTGCCTCCAGCTCAACCCCGACAAGCTCCAGGGCCTGTCCGGCGCCCCGCGCCTGTGACCCCGCGCCGGTGACCCCGCCTCCGGTCCCCGGCGGCGGGGTCAGAGGCGGGAGACGGTCAGGAACGCCGGGTCGAGCAGGGCGCCGACGCGCTTGACGTTCCGCACGATCGGCGCGGTCTCGACATGGGTGACCGACCGCAGGGCGGCGACGCTCCCGGTCAGGTAGCGGTACAGCGCGCGGGAGTCGCGGCAGACGACCTGGACGGCGAGGCCGGTGGGGCCGGTGGTGGCGGCGGCGAACACCACCTCGGGGTGGGCGGCCAGCGCCTCCCCGGTGGCGACCAGCTCCGACGGCGGGACCGTCAGCCACAGCCGGGCGGCGCTTTCGAGACCGACGAACGACAGGTCGAACTCGGCGTAGTAGTGCAGGACACCGGCCGCGCGCAGCTGGTCGAGGCGGCGCGCGACCGTGGACGGCGACCGGCCGGTCGCGGCGGCCAGCTCGGCGTGGGAGGCGCGGCCGTCGCGGGCCAGGACGTCCAGCAGCGCCCGGTCGCCGGGGTCCAGCCGCAGCAGGCCGTCGGGCTCGGGGACCGGCCCGGGCGTGAGGGCCGCGACCTCGTCCGGGGTGAGGGCGTTCAACGCGCGGATGCGGCTCGGCGATCCGTAGAAGGTGTGCAGCACCTCGTGGGCGGCGACCGCGACGACCCGGCTGCCGCGCGGCCACCGGTCCAGCAGGAGTTCCCGGCTCTCGTCCCGGTCCCGGCCGCGGGCGACGCACAGCACCTCCGTCCCGCCGGAGACGATCTGCACCCAGGCGGTGTCGGGACGGCGCGCCAGCACGCCCGCGACGCCCTGCGCCGCGCCGGGCGCGCAGCGCAGCCGCAGCAGCCAGCGGCCGTGGGCGGCGTGGTTGGCCGGGGGGACGCCGACGATCCGCAGCCGGTCCTCCGACCGCAGGCGGCGGTAGCGGCGCGCGACCGTCTGGTCGGACACGCCCAGCACCTCGGCGATCCGGCTGAACGGGGCCCGGCCGTCCAGTTGCAGCGCGTGGATCAGCCGCCGGTCGAGTTCGTCGGCGATGGAGGAATTCACCATCTGAACCTAGCCGATGTCGAAAACCCCGATCCTCGGCCTCCCTGAGTGGTTCCTCCCCACCCGCCCGGTGATCGTGAGGCTCCCGGAAACGAGATCACGGAGGTCACGATGGGGAGATGGGGACCGCTGGCGGCGATCTGCCTCGGGTCGTTCATGCTGCTGGTGGACGTCAACATCGTCACGGTCGCGATGCCGGACATGGCGGGCGGGCTGGACGCGTCCTACGGCGCGTTGCAGTGGGTCCTGGACGTCTACGCGCTGGTGCTGGCGGCGCTGCTGCTGGGCGCGGGCGCCCTGGCCGACCGGCTGGGACGCCGCCGGACCTACGTGGCGGGGCTGACGGTGTTCGCGGCGGCGTCGCTGGCGTGCGGCCTGGCCCCGGACGCGACGCTGCTCGTCACCGCGCGGGCCGTGCAGGGCGCGGGCGCGGCGCTGATGTTCGCGACGACGGTCGCGCTGGTCGGCTCCGCCTACACCGGACGCGACCGGGGTGTGGCGTTCGGCGTGTGGGGCGCGGTGAACGGCGCGGCGGCCGGGATCGGGCCGGTGCTCGGCGGGCTGGTCGCGCAGACCGCCGGCTGGCGCTGGATCTTCCTGGTGAACCTGCCGGTCAGCGTCGCGGCCGTCGTCCTCACCCGGCGGGTCGTGGCGGAGTCGCGGGGCCCGGCGCGGCCCCTGGACGTCACCGGGACGCTGCTGTTCGCGTTCACCGCCGGGACCGTCGTCCTCGCCCTGACCGAGGCCGGCCGCGACGGCTGGACCTCGCCCGCGGCGACGGGCGCGTTCGCGCTCGGGGGCGCCGGGCTGGCGGCGTTCCTGCTGGTCGAGGCGCGGAACGAGCATCCCGTCCTGGACCTGCGGCTGTTCCGCGACCCGGCCTTCACCGGGGTCATGGTCGCGTCGCTGGCGATGTCGGGGGCCGCGTTCGCCTCCCTGATGTTCACGTCGCTGTGGCTGCGGTCCGTGCAGGGGCTGGGCGCGATCGAGGCGGGGCTGGCGATCCTGCCGATGAGCGGGCTGTCGTTCGCCGCCTCCTGGCTGACCGGCCGCCTCCCGCACGACGTCCCGGCCCGGTGGACCGTCGGCGGCGGCATGCTGCTCGTCGCGGCCGGGACCCTCGCGCAGTCGACGCTGTCGGCCGGCTCCTCGTGGGCCGCGCTGGTGCCCGGCTTCGCCCTCACCGGGATCGGCGTCGGCCTGGCGCTGCCGAACGTCACGGCCGCCGCGATGGCCGCCGTGCCGCCCGAGCGCGGCGGGATGGCGGCGGGGGCGGTCAGCGCGTTCCGCCAGCTCGGCTACGCGCTGGGGATCGCGGTGCTGAGCGGCGTCTTCCACCCGGCCCTGGACCGCGCCCTGACCGGCCGCGTCCCGGACGCCGCCGCCACGGCACAGGCGCTGACCAGCGGGCACGCCCCCGCGCACCCGGCGGTCCCCGGCGCGTTCGCCACCGCCCTCAACACCACCACCCTGACGGCGTCGGCGATCGCCCTGGCGGCCGCGGCGACGGCGCTCCTGCTGATCCGCCGCACCCCGTCCGGGACGGAGCGGGCGCCGGAACCCGCGGCCGCTCTGGCAGAGTGACCGCGTGCGGATCGCCCTTCTCGGACCGGTTCAGGTCTTCGCCGATGACGCCTCCCCGATCCCGGTCGGCGGCGCCCGGCTGCGGATGCTGCTGGCCAGGCTCGCCCTGGAGGGCGGCCGCCCGGTCCCCGTCGACGCGCTCGTGGACGGCCTGTGGGGCGAGGAGCCCCCGGCGGACGCGGCCAACGCGCTCCAGGCCCTGGTGTCCCGGCTGCGCAGGGCCCTGCGCGGCGCGGGCACGGTCGAGGGCGCGGGCGGCGGCTACCGGTTGTCGGTGCGCGGCACCGACGTCGACGCCCACCGGTTCGAGGAGCTCGCCGCCCAGGGCGGGCGCGAGCTGGCGGCGGGCCGCGCCGAGCAGGCCTCCTCGGTGCTCGGCGCGGCCCTCGGCCTGTGGCGGGGCACGGCCCTCGCCGACGTGCGCGACGCCCCGTTCGCCGGCGCCGTCGCGACCCGGCTGGAGGACCTGCGGGCCACGGCCGCCGAGGACCGGTTCGCGGCGGAGATCCGGCTCGGCCGCCACGCCGGCGTCCTCGCCGACCTGGAGGCCGCGCACACCGGACGCCCCCTCGGCGAGCGCCTCGCCGCGCTCCGCATGCGCGCGCTGGCCGCCGCCGGCCGCCAGTCCGACGCGCTCGCCGTGTACGAGGACGTGCGCGCCAGGCTCGCCGACGAGCTCGGCGTCGACCCCTCACCCGACCTGCGGGAGACCCATCTCGCCCTGCTGCGCGGCGAGCTGGACCGCCCCGCCGGGCGCGCCGGGCCCGCCCCGGCCCGCCTGCCCGCCCCGCTGACCAGCTTCGTCGGCCGCGACACCGAACTGGAACGGCTCGCCGAGCTGATGACCTCCGCCCGGCTGGTCACGCTGGTCGGCCCCGGCGGCGCGGGCAAGACCCGGCTGTCCCTGGAGGCCGCCGCCCGCGACCGGGCGTACGGGCACGGACGGGTGTGGTTCGTGCCGCTGGCCGGGATCACCGCGCCCGACCAGCTCACCGACGCGGTCCTCGGCGCGCTCGCCCCCCGGGACCGCCGCCTGGCCGACAGCGGACGGGCGTTCGACCGCGTCACCGAACTCCTCGACGTCGGCGACGCCCTGCTGGTCCTCGACAACTGCGAACACCTCGTCCAGGCCGCCGCCGAACTCGCCGAACGCCTCCTGGCCCACCTGCCCCACCTGCGCGTCCTCGCCACCAGCCGGGAACCCCTGGCCATCATCGGCGAGGCGCTGTGCCACCTCGGCCCGCTCCCGCCGCCCGCCGCGA
The DNA here is from genome assembly GCF_014138665.1 of Actinomadura kijaniata. Classification (NCBI taxonomy): domain Bacteria; kingdom Bacillati; phylum Actinomycetota; class Actinomycetes; order Streptosporangiales; family Thermomonosporaceae; genus Actinomadura; species Actinomadura kijaniata. The sequence continues at coordinate 718,092 of NZ_JACJIA010000002.1, read as the reverse complement.
CCGCCGGCCCCGCCGAGGCCGCCGCCTCGCCCGCCGTCCGGCTGTTCACCGACCGCGCCGCCGGGGTCCGGCCCGACTTCGCCCTCGACGACTCCACCGTGCGGGCCGTCGTCGAGATCTGCCGCCGCCTCGACGGCCTGCCGCTCGCCCTGGAACTGGCCGCCGCCAAGCTCCGCGCGATGAACGTCGACCAGATCGCCCGGCGGCTCGACGACCGCTTCCGCCTGCTCACCTCCGGCAGCCGCACCGCCCTGCCCCGCCAGCGCACCCTGCTCGCCCTCATCGAGTGGAGCTGGGACCTGCTCGACGAGCCCGAACGCGCCCTGGCCCGCCGCCTGTCGGTCTTCCCCGGCGGCGCGACCGTCACCGCGCTGGAGGGCGTCTGCTCCGACGAGCGGCTGCCCGCCGGCGACGTCCTCCACGTGCTGAACGCGCTCGTCGAGAAGTCCCTCGTGCACGCCTCCGACGACGACGAGCCGCGGTACCGGATGCTGGAGACCGTCCGCGCCTACGCGTCCTCCCGGCTCGCCGAGTCGGGGGACGAGGTGTCCTCCCGGTTCGCCGCGTACTTCCTGGCACTGGCCGAGGAGCACGACCCCCTGCTGCGCACCCGCGACCAGCTCCGCGCCGTCGCCCTCCTCGACGCCGAACACGACAACCTCGTCGCCGCACTCCGCGCCACCGGGGACGCCGCCACCACCGCCCGCTTCGTCAGGGCGCTGTTCTGGTACTGGGGACTGCGCGGCATGGTCGCGCCGTTCGAGACGTTCGTGACGGAGGCCCTGGAGTCCGGCGACACCCTGCCCGCCCGCACCCGCGCCTCGCTCGACGCGATCCGCACGATGGTCGGCGCGATGCCCGGCGACACCGCCGAGGCGCGCGCGCTCGTCGAGGCGTGCGAACGGACCGGGGCGCACGACTTCCACCCGGCGCTACCGGTGTGGATCCCGATGCTGGCGTTCTCCTCCGGCAACGCCGACCTCGGCGAACCCCTGCTCCGGCGCGCCCTGGACCACCCCGACCCCTGGGTGCGGGCCGTCGCGCACTGGGCCCGCGACGACATCGGCACCGAACGGGGCGACCCGCGTTCCGGAGCCGGCTCCCGCCTGGCCGCGCTGCGCGGCTTCGAGGAACTCGGCGACCGCTGGGGCCTGGCCCTGGCGCTGTTCGCCGTCGGCCACGCCCACTCCCTGGACGGCGACCACGCCTCCGCCCTGGCCGCCCTCGAACGCGGCGTCGCGGTCAGCTCCGAACTCGGCACCCAGGACGACCTGTTCTCCGTCCGGATCCGCCTCACCGAGGAGCGCATGCGCTCCGGCGACCTCGACGGCGCGCACCGCGACCTCGACGCCGCCCGCCGCCGCGCCGCCGAACGCGGCCACCAGCGGTTCGGCGGCGACCTGCTGTTCGTCCTCGCCGACCTGCACCGCCGCTCCGGCGACCCGGCCGCCGCCGAGGCGACCCTCGACCGGCTGGAACCGGCCGCCGACCGGCTGTCGCTGCCCCGCGACAGCGCCCTGGACCTGATCGCCGCCGCCCGGATGACCAACCGCCTCGCCGAGAACGACGCCGCCGGGGCCCGCTCCCTGCTGCCCCGCGCGGCCGCCGGCCTGGCCGCCCGGGACGACAACCGCGGCCTCGCCCGCACGGCGGAACTGCTGGCCTGGCTGCTGGCGCTGGAGGACGACCCGCGCGGCGCGGCCACCGCCCTGGGACTGAGCGAGGCGATCCGCGGCGCGTTCGACCACGGCGACCCCGAACTACGCGCCCTGACCGCCACCCTCACCGAACGACTCGGCGAGCCCGCCTACCAGACGGCGTACGCCGCGGGAGCCGGCCTCCCCCGCGACGAGGCCCTGACCCGCCTGGCCGAACAGACCGCCCTCTGAACGCGCCACGGCCCCGCCGCGCGAGCGACGGGACCGTTGTCGTGAAGATCAGGCGACGGCGACCAGGGCCAGCACGGAACCGGCGAACACCACCGTGTGCCGGACGTACTGCTGGACCTTCACCCAGGCGGGGAAGCCGCTCTCGGCGGCCTTCAACAGCGCCACCACGTCGACACGCTCCAGCATCGGGCCACCCTTCCTGCGGAACGCGGCCCGCACCGACCGCTCGGCGGTGACCTGGCTCCACAGGATCAGCGCGTTGCCGATCAGCACCAGCGTCTGGAAGCCCCAGGTGAGCGTCTGGCCCCACGGGTGGGCCAGCAGGTTCAGCGCCGCCAGCACCGCCATGACCAGCGCCACGGCGACCGGGGCGGCGGTCTCGTGCCCGCTGGCGTCGAAGCTGAGACCGTTCTCCTTCAGCACCGAGGCCGGCACGCCCTGACGGACCAGCTCGGCCTCCGCCTTGGCGGCGGCGTCCCGCCCGTACCGGGCCCGGACGACCGGGATGCTGACGAAGGCGAGACCGACGAGAACCTGCATGACCGCGGCGAAGACCAGCATCGGGGGGCTCCTTCTTCCAGGGGGTTCGTTCTTGCTGATCCCCACGTTGCCCACCCGCCCTGACGGCCCACGGCCAACCGGCTGACAGCCACCACCGATCTCCGGCCCCGGCTGTCAGCCGACCCGACACACGACGCCCTATCTCGTCCGGCGATCACCACGCCCCTAAGCGGCGAGGGTCCTCCCTGGCCGTCGACCGGGAAGGACCCTCGCGAGAGAAACCGAAGACGCGCCTACTGCGCCATGTCCACGAAACGGCTGTAGTGGCCCTGGAACGCCACGGTGACCGTCGCGGTCGGACCGTTACGGTGCTTGGCCACGATCAGGTCCGCCTCACCGGCCCGCGGCGACTCCTTCTCGTACGCGTCCTCACGATGCAACAGGATGACCATGTCCGCGTCCTGCTCGATCGAGTTGTGCAGAGCGATGCCGTTCGCGACGAAGTTGTGCAGTCCGAGCACCGTCGCGTCGTAGACCTCCTGCTCGCCGATGCTCTCCACCGAGACGATCTCATCCCAGAAAACGTCATTGGTGGCGAGCATCTCCAGTTCGGCGCTGTCCAGCACCGTCGCCACCCGCCCGAGACGGGCCCGGCTCGGCGAGCGCTTCCACATCGCGCTACCAGAGAAACTGGTACCCATCGCTTCCGCGAACCCGCGCTGCGTCATCCCCTTGTCGACGAGGATCTGACGGACGTCGTTCCAGACCTCGCGAGGAACGGTGTCGAGATTGGTGTTCGCGCGCAGATCACGCAGCTTCTCCACGGCGGCGGCCGCGATCACGCCACGTGCGCCGTGCACCTGGACGGCCTCGAAGAACGCTAGCTGGTTCTCCACGCCGGACAGGTGAAGCTGGTAACCCGGCCGGTAACCCGTCTTGTTGACCTTCTTGATGCGCGACAGGATCCCGAACCTCAACAGCAACCGCGACACGTCCTCGACAAGGCGGCGGCTGGTCGAGGCGTAGTAGACGCGGCACTGCCCCTGCTTGGCGTCCCAGTACACGCAGCCGTCGGTGGCCCACAGGTGACGCAGGAAGAGCGCCACCTGCTCCTTGGGCAGACCGAAGACCGGGCCGGGCACGAACTTCTCGTGCGAACGCAGCCCAAAGAGGCCGAGTTCGTCGAGCCACTCGGCGATCGGGTTTCGGCGACCATGGGTCAGCCGGTAAGGCGCGGGCAGTCGGAGCGTGGTGACCCGTGCCGCCTCGTACTCGTCCCGGACGGCCGTGATGCCGAAGTGCTTGGCGGCATCGGTCACCGCCGACAGGCACGCCTCGTCCTTGCTGGCGTACCGGATGGGCTGACGCCTCACGAAGGAGCCGTCACCGATGAGGTGCGCCAGCAGGATGACGCGTTCCTCGGGCCAGGGCTTGATCTCCAACGGTGGTGGCACATGGCGGGACGACGCCACCCGTGTCCCTGGCTCCAGCTCTCCAAGTGGAGACCAGCCCGAATAGGTCAGGAACGGGTGGTTGGCGGTCGCCTCGACCTGCCTGCCCGACGCCAGGGTGACCCGGAAAACCTCCTTGCGTCCGCTGGAGAAGGCGTGCGTCATCGTCCTCGGCACGTACTTGAGCCGATCGTCGAGCGCCCATACCGGAATGTCACGGACACCGCTCTCGATCAGCTCGCCGATCGTGATCTCCTCGTTGGTGTCCGCTCGCATGATTCGCGTCCCGGCGGTCACACAGCCCGATTCGCGAAGGTCGGACACCATGGGCTTCTTGTCCGTTCGCTGTTCGGGGCCTCGGTTCAGCTGGGAGAGCGCGATCACCGGGACCTGGAGCTCCTTCGCCAGCAGCTTCAGCGACCGGGAGAACTCCGAGACCTCCACCTGGCGGCTCTCGGCGCGCTTGCCCGAGCTCATCAGCTGGAGATAGTCGATCACGACCAGGCGCAGGTCGTGCTGCTGTTTCAGGCGGCGGCACTTCGCGCGGATCTCCATCATCGACATGTTCGGCGAGTCGTCGATGAACAGCGGGGCCTCGGCGACCTCGCTCATCCGGCGGGCCAGCCGCGTCCAGTCCTCGTCCTGCATCGTGCCCGACCGCATCGCGTGCAGCGCCACCCGCGCCTCGGCCGACAGCAGACGCATGGTGATCTCGTTGCGCCCCATCTCCAGGCTGAAGAACGCCGAGGTCAGCCCGTGCTTGATCGACGCCGCCCGCGCGAAGTCGAGCGCGAGCGTGGAGTTGTGCGTCGGGATGCACGAACGGCCCACCAGGTACATGTGGTCGGCGTTGTCCACCTGGATGCAGCGCACCGGCACGCTCTCGACCGGCCGCACGTCCACGATGTAGCGGACGCGGGCCTTCGGGTCCACGTTCCTGCGCTGCCGCTCCAGCTTGCGGGGAAGGCGGAACACCGGCTCGGCCGGCGTGAAGTTGATCCGGTAGAAGGTCGAGGTCTCCTCGCAACGGCCCTTCACAGGCTTGGTCGTCATCGTCGCCCGATAGCCCAGGCTGAGGATCAGCTCGTGGGCGTCCTCGGCGAGCCGCTTGTTGGCGAACGCGAGCTGGACCTGCCCGATCTCGGAGACGTAGCCGTCGGTGTCCAGCATCCCGGCGAGCAACGCCCGCCGCTGCTTTTCAGAGGCGCGCAGGTACGCGGCGGGGATGTGCTTGTTGCGGTGAAGTCCGTTCTCAATGAGTCGACGTTGCAACTTCAGGATGCCGTACCTACCTGGAGCCGAATGACGAGTGACCGTCTCACCTGCAGCCTCGAGCTCGGCGATGATCTCTTCGTCGAAGCAGGTGATCGCCCCGTGCCAGCTATCGCCATCACCAAGCCAGGCTCCGAGCACATAGGGGTCGATTGGAAGATCTGCATCCGGAAGCTGGAACGATCTGGCCACCTCGACGGCGTGATTGGGGCGGTTGTCGCCGTCGCAGCGCAGGGTCGCGCAGATCTCTTCGGTGGTCTTGATGGGCTGGTGCTGCGCCGTGGTCGCGAAGTTCTTGGGACGGATCACTCGACCCAGCAGGTTGCGGTAGAGATCCGCGGCCTCGTAGCGCGGCTGGCGCTTGGACAGGGTCCTGTCGGCCTTGCCCTGGTGGCCCAACTGACGGGTGACCGCGTAGAGAGCGTCCCTGAACTCCGCGCCGACCTCGGCCACCGCCTCGCGGTGCGTGAGGAGGCGGCGCGGGTCGTCGTTGGCCTCGGCCGTCGCATACCGAACGCGATGGATCGCCTCGTTCGGCCAGTAATAGGACGGCTTACGCTCGCTCGCCTGGCGACGGCTCGCACGGGTCGTGGTACGCCACAGATGCTGGGCGTCGGCGACGATCACTTCGCCGTCGGAGAACTCGACCTCATAGCAGGGACGACCATGCATGACCTCAGTGGCGGCCACGACACGGGTTGTTTTGCCGTCCGCGCCGAAGACCAGGTCACCGACTTCGATGTCACCCATGGTCGTCCAACCGAAAGGCGTCGGGACCAGGGTGTCGAGGCTCAAGGCCTTCCCCATGGCAGGCCTAGCAGCAACCACTACCATTTGTCCTGGATGCAGCCCGTTTGTCAGGGCGTCGAGGTCGGCGAAGCCGGTGGGGACGCCGGTCATCTGGCCGCCGCGGGAGCCGATGGTCTCGATCTCGTCGAGGGCGCCGGGCATGATCTCGCTGAGCGGGAGGTAGTCCTCGCCCGAGCGCTTCTCGGCGATGGCGAAGATCTCGGCCTGGGCGCGGTCGAGGATGTCGTCGGCGTCGGAGCCGTCGGCGGCGTAGCCCATCTGGACGATGCGGGTGCCGGTCTCGACGAGTTTGCGGAGGACGGAGCGCTCGCGGACGATCTTGGCGTAGTAGCCGGCGTTGGCGGCGGTGGGGACCGAGGAGATCAGGGTGTGCAGGTAGGGGGCGCCGCCGATGCGGGTGATCTCGCCGCGTTTGGTGAGTTCGCCGGCGACGGTGACGGCGTCGGCGGGTTCGCCGCGGCCGTACAGGTCGAGGACGATGTCCCAGATGATCTGGTGGGCGGGGCGGTAGAAGTCGGCGGTGCGGAGGATCTCGATGGCCTCGGCGATGGCGTCCTGGGACAGGAGCATGCCGCCGAGCACGCCCTGTTCGGCCGCGATGTCGTGCGGCGGGGTGCGTTCGAACTCCTGCTCATGTGTTCCGAGATCGGTCACGCTCATCTGGCACACCCCCCATCGGCTGCGGCACCGGCGGCCCCGTCCGCCACGACGCCGTACGTTCATCCCACGTCTACCGGAAGGGTCTGACATTACTGGGGCCGAACGCAAAGAGCCCTGTGGATGAGCATGTGGAGGCGCTGTGCAGACACGCCGTTCCGGTTGTGCACGAGCTGTGGACAACCCTGGGGATTACCGCGGCGAGTGCCGGCACAGACTACCGTTGAAGTGCGAGAACTTCGTCCACGGGGTGTGTGGGAAAGAAAGTCGGGCGATTCGCGTCACGTTCCCAACGTAAGCGTCAAAGTGTTCATATCGATTACAGGTTGGTAGCGTGCCGTCCGTGAGGTTCCGTGCGTCCCCCCATGACCGGGAGATCTGGCGGCTGGCGGTCCCGGCGTTCGGGGCGCTGGTCGCCGAGCCGCTGTTCCTGCTGTCGGACTCGGCGATCATCGGGCACCTCGGCACGGCCCAGCTGGGTGGCCTGGGGGTCGCGGGGCAGATCCTGAGCACGCTGGTCTACCTGTGCGTGTTCCTCGCGTACGGCACCACCGCGGGCGTCGCCCGGCAGGTGGGGGCCGGGGACATGCGGGCGGCGCTGCGGCAGGGCATCGACGGGATGTGGCTGGCGGTCGCGCTCGGCGTGGTGCTGATCGTGGCCGGGTGGGCGCTGGTGCCGTGGATGGTGGACCTGTTCGGGGCGTCGCCGGGCGTCGCGCCGTACGCGGAGACCTATCTGCGGGTCAGCCTGTTCGGGATCCCCGGGATGCTGGTGGTGCTGGCCGGGACGGGCGTGCTGCGCGGGTTGCAGGACACGCGGACGCCGCTGCTGGTGTCGGTCGGCGGGTTCGGGGTGAACCTGCTGCTGAACGTGGTGTTCGTGCTCGGTTTCGGCTGGGGCGTCGCCGGGTCGGCGTGGGGAACGGTGATCGCCCAGACCGGGAGCGCGGCGGTGTACGCGGCGGTCGTGCTGCGGGCGGCGCGGGAGCACGGGGCCGGGGTGCGGCCGGACGTGGCGGGGCTGCGGACGGCGGCGACGGCGGGTGTGGGGCTGCTGCTACGGACGGCGGCGTTGCGGATCGTGCTGGTCGTGGGCACGTCGGTGGCGGCGCGGATGGGCGATCCGGAGATCGCGGCGTACCAGGTGGGGTTCCAGGTGTGGACGCTGCTGGCGTTCGCGCTGGACGCGATCGCGATCGCCGGGCAGGCGATCACGGGGCGTTTCCTGGGGGCGTCGGACCTGGCGGGGACGCGGGCGGTGACGCGGCGGATGGTGTGGTGGGGCGTGGTGTGCGGCGTGGCGTTCGGGATCGCGATCCTGGTGGTGCGGCCCTGGCTGCCCGCGCTGTTCACGCCCGATCTGCAGGTGCGGGACCTGCTGGCGGGGTCGCTGCTGCTGGTGGCGCTGTTCCAGCCGGTGGCGGGGGTGGTGTTCGTGCTGGACGGCATCCTGATCGGGGCCGGTGACGGGTTCTACCTGGCGTGGACGACGGCGCTGGCGACGCTGGCGTTCCTTCCGGCGGCGCTGGGCGCGTACCGGGCGGACGCGGGCCTGACGGGGCTGTGGCTGGCGATCGGCCTGTGGATGTGCGTGCGGATGCTGACGCTCGGGTGGCGGGCGCGCGGGCGCGCGTGGATGGTCACCGGCGCGGTCCGCCGCTGATCAACGCCGGTCGGGGCGAACGGGTCCCGCCCCTGGGGGCCGAGGGACACAACGTTCTTATCGGGATACATGAGACGCGCTGCTCCAACCGCACGCGCGACACCCTTCCCGATCACTACTATTCGAACATGTGTTCCACCGAGGGTGAGCCGTGGGCCCAGCTCGCGCAGGCGATCGACGACCTGGCGGCCGAGGGCCTGGCCGACCTCCCCCCGGAGAAGCTGGTGGAACGCATCGCCGAGATCTGGTCCCTGGTGGCGGCCCTGGACCCCGACATCGACCGCCGCCGCCAGGGCTACGCCACTTCCGGGGAGTGACCCCGGCGGGCGCCGGTCAGCGGTCGTGGCGCTCGGGGTGCGCCGTCCCGGACGGCATGGCCTCGCCGGGGTCCGCGGGCAGGTCGTCTGTGTCGATCCGGGGGGCCGACTTCCGCGACGGGAACCTCAGCAGGCCCGCCACCTCCTCCCGCAACGCGGGGAGGCGGGAGTAGAGGACGTCGCCGGGACAGTCCGTCCTGCCGTAGTCGCGGTGGCCCACCAGGGCCTGGTACGGATTCAGGTCGTAGCGGTCGCACAGCCACGCGCAGGTGTGGACCAGGGACTCCCACAGGCGGCCGGGGACGTCGGCCGTCATGTAGGTGCCCTCGTTCTCGATGCCGATGGTGTGGTCGTTGTGGTGGAGGGCCTGGGCGCCGACGCAGTGGCGGCCGGACAGGATCGCCGTGAGGCTGCGGTTGCGGCCCTCCATGATGTGGCCGCCGCGGCTGATGGTGAGCTGCTGGCCGGCGTCGTTCCAGCCGCGGGTGCGCATGTGGAAGCGCTGGATGGCCCGTGACAGGTCGTAGGCCGCGTCCACGGAGTAGTCCGTGACGTTGGGGGTGGACGTGTGGTGGACCACGATGTGGTCCGGTGCGCGGTCCAGCACCTCGGCGCGGCGGCGGGCGGGTCGGGCGCCCCACTCCCTGCGGGTGTGCACCCGGGGGAGCAGCAGTGGCCCCTCCGGTCGTTCCGCCGCCATGGCCTCATTGTTCGCCAACGTCGCCTGTAGCCCCAACCCGAGCATTCCGCCGAGCACGGCACGGCGCGCCAGCCGGTACTCCCGTTCCCGCATCGGACCCCCCGTAGCGATCTCTGTTACGGAACGTAGCCGCACGAACAGAGATCACCAAGCGGAACGCGCCGGGAACGCGCGAAGGCCGGGCCCCCCCGGAAAAGGGGACCCGGCCTGGTACGCGTCGGAATCAGGCGGCCACGACGTTGACGTCGATGGCGGCGCTGACCTCGGCGTGCAGCCGGACGCTGACCCGGTGGACGCCCACGGTCTTGATCGGGTTACCGATCTCGATGCGGCGCTTGTCCAGGTCGGGACCGTCGGCGGCCTTGACCGCGTCGGCGATGTCGGCGGCGGTCACGGCGCCGAACAGGCGGCCGTTGCTGCCGGTCCGGGTCTTCAGGGTGACCTTCAGGCCCTTGAGCCGGTCGGCGATCTCCTTGGCCGACTCGACCGTGGCGATCTCGCGGGAGGCACGGGCCTTCTTGATCGACTCGACCTGGGACTCGGCGCCCCGGGTCCAGCGGATCGCGAAGCCGCGCGGAACGAGGTAGTTACGGCCGTAGCCGTCCTTGACCTCGATGACGTCACCGGGCTCGCCGAGGCCGGAGACCTGCTGGGTGAGGATGAGCTTCATGGTTGGTCAGTCCTCCCCTCAGCGCGCGGTGCTGGTGTAGGGCAGCAGCGCCATCTCACGAGCGTTCTTGATCGCGGTGGCGACGTCGCGCTGGTGCTGGGTGCAGTTGCCGGTCACACGGCGGGCACGGATCTTGCCGCGGTCGGAGATGAACTTCCGCAGCAGACCGGTGTCCTTGTAGTCGACGTAGGAGATCTTCTCCTGGCAGAACACGCAAACCTTCTTCTTCGGCTTGCGAGGAGGTGGCTTCGCCATCGTGGTGCTCCTTTGTGAGAGCCCCGCTCACGCGGGAATGGACGTGGTGAACAGTGAAAGGTCGCGGTTAGAACGGCGGGTCGTCGTTGAAGCCGCCGCCGCTGTTGCCGCCGGTGGCCCAGGGGTCGTTGGCCGGCGCGCCCGCGGGCGCGCCGCCGAAGCCGCCGCCCTGCTGCTGGCCGCCGAAGCCGCCGCCGCCCTGGTCGCCGCCGAAACCGCCGCCGCCGAAACCGCCGCCGCCGCCCTGACGCTGGGTCTTGGCGACCTTGGCCGTGGCGCTGCGCAGCGAGGGGCCGACCTCGTCGACCTCGACCTCGAAGACGGTGCGCTTCTCGCCTTCCTTGGTCTCATAGGACCGCTGCTTGAGGCGTCCCTGCACGATCACCCGCATGCCGCGCTGGAGGGACTCGGCGACGTTCTCGGCCGCCTGCCGCCAGACGTTGCAGGTCAGGAACAGGGCCTCGCCGTCCTTCCACTCGTTCGACTGGCGGTCGAAGAACCGCGGGGTCGAGGCGATGCGGAAGGAGGCGACCGCCTGGCCGCTGGGGGTGAAGCGCAGGTTCGGGTCCTCGACGAGGTTCCCGACGATCGTGATTACGGTGTCGCCTGCCATGGGGCTCGCTCCGGCTGCTGTGAGGGCTGAGCCTGGCTCAGTGGACCTCGGGGCGGATGACCTTGGTGCGGAGGATCGACTCGCTCAGGTTGAGCTGACGGTCCAGCTCCTTGACCGTGGCGGGCTCAGCCGACAGGTCGATCACCGCGTAGATGCCTTCGGACTTCTTCTGGATGTCGTAGGACAGCCGACGACGGCCCCACACATCCACCTTCTCGACGCTGCCGCCGTTGTCCTTGACGACCTTCAGGTACGGCTCCAGGGCCGCGCCGGCGGTGCGCTCGTCGATGGCCGGGTCGAGGATGGTCATGACTTCGTAACGACGCATGCTTGTCCCTACCTCCTCTGGACTGATGCGGTCACGGTCTCTCCGTGACAGGAGGGCTTCTTGCGTCCTTCGCGGCGGGAAACGGGCCCATGTCGGCCGCACTCATCGCCGCGAGACCGATACAGGCTACCAAGAGTCGGCAGCGTGACGGCCCGGAACGGACTAGTGGCGGGCACCCGCCGGGGCCCGGCCGGCGCAGCGGCGCCGTTCGAGCTCGGCCATGATGTCGGCCATGCGGGCGCGCATCCGGGCCGTCTGGGTGGTGAGCATGGACAGCTCCTCCACCAGCTCGGCGTCGCCGATGACCGCCAGCTCGCTCTCCCTCATCACGAACACCTCCAGCCTCTCCCCGCTTCCCCTCGGGGGCGGAGCCGAGAAGTCCGGTTCTCGAATCCACGTTCGACGTTACCGGGTGGCGCCGACATTTTTCCGCGGTACCGCCTCCGATTGATCATCGCCTCACCCGGGAATCTCTCTACGAGGCCGGTCGGTCCGTCCCCGGTGTCACACGGGCACCTGCGGGAACGGGGCCCGGAGCGCACCGGATGCGACACTCGTCACAGGGAGGGATGACCGATGCCCGAACAGGTAGCCGGAGGCGAGAGCGCGCGGGTCGGCCGCCGCGCACAGGCCCAGGCCCGGGCGCGCGACGAGCGCCACGGCCGCGAGGACGCGATGGCGGTCACCGCGCTGGTGATCGGCCTGACGGCGCTGGTGCTGGGCTTCGTCCCGGCGACCCACTTCTTCGGCGCGGTCGCGGGCGTGGTCGGCCTGCCGCTGGCGCTGTACTCGCAGATGATGTCGGCGACCACCAACGAGCGCTGGATGAACGTCATCGGCATGGTCGCCTCGTTCGTCGGCGCCGCGTTCGCGCTGCGGCACGGCGGCTTCACGATCTGAACGCCCCGCCGTCCGTCGGTGTCCGGGGATACCCTCGGGTCATGCGCATCGGAGCCCACGTCGACCAGACCGACCCGCTGGCCAGCGCCCGCGCGAAGAACGCCGAGGTGGTGCAGTTCTTCCTCGGCGATCCGCAGGGCTGGAAGAAGCCGGTGGTCCCCGACGCGGTCCGGGAGGTCGCGGCGGGCGACGTGGACGTGTACGTGCACGCCCCGTACGTGATCAACGTCGCGACCTCCAACAACCGCATCCGCATCCCCAGCCGCAAGCTGCTGGTCCAGCAACTGGAGGCGGCGGCGGGGATCGGCGCCAAGGGCCTGGTCGTGCACGGCGGTCACGTGCTGAAGGACGACGACCCCGAGACGGGCTTCGAGAACTGGCGCAAGGTCTTCGAGCGGCTCGACTTCCCGGTCCCGGTCCTCATCGAGAACACCGCGGGCGGCGGCAACGCCATGGCGCGCCGGTTCGACCGGATCGCGCGGCTGTGGGAGGTGCTGTCGGGCGTCGACGGCCTGGACGGCAAGCTCGGCTTCTGCCTGGACACCTGCCACGCGCACGCGGCGGGCGAGGAGCTGATCGACGCCGTGGACCGGATCAAGGCGATCACCGGGCGGATCGACCTGGTGCACTGCAACGACAGCCGCGACGCGTTCGGGTCGGGCGCCGACCGGCACGCCAACCTGGGCAGCGGCAAGATCGACCCGGAGCTGATCCTCACGGTGGTGCGGGCCGCCGCCGCGCCGGTCGTGGTGGAGACCCCCGGCGACGGGCAGGCCGCCGACATCGCCTGGCTCCGCGAGAACCTCACCTGATCCCGGGCCCGCGCCCGACGCGGGCGCGGGGTGAAGATCGGGCCCCGGCGGCGGGAACCCGGGTCCGCCGTTCCGCATCTAACGCCATGGACGACCCAGCCCGGCGACGACGACCGTGGAACCGCACCCCCTGGCATAATCCGGACCATCTACCCCCTGCGCACGCGCGCCTGGCAGTTCGGCGGCGGGCGCGCGAGCGATCGGGAATCCCATGGCGCAGCCCCCTTACGACCCCTACGGACAGCAGCCCTACCAGCAGCCGGCCGTGCAGCACCACTACTACGGCGCTCCGCAGCAGGTCGTGATGCCGCCCACCAACGGCATGGCGGTCGCGTCCCTGATCTGCTCCATCGCGGGCTTGTTCACCTGCGGCTTCGCCGCGTTCCTGGGGGTCATCTTCGGGCACGTGGCGCAGGGGCAGATCCGCCGGACCGGCGAGGGCGGCAGCGGCATGGCCGTGGCCGGCCTGATCATCGGCTACATCCTCAGCTTCCTCACGATCCTGGTCTGGGGGCTGTACATCTTCGGCCTCCTGGCGGTGATCGGCATGAGCGACTCCCCCAGCAGCAGCACCTACTGACGCGCCGCCGGCCGCTACCGGCCCGGATCGCCCCGGCGGTCCGGGCCGGAGCCGTTTCCGGAGCCGTTTCCGGAGCCGTTTCCGGAGTCGTCGGCGGGCCCGGCGTCGTCGGTGGGCTCGGACGGCGCGGGCCGGGGAGCGAGCCGGGGGATCCCGGCGACCTCCACGCCCGGTGTCGGCAGCACCAGCACGACCATCGGCGTCCCCGTGTCCCGCCACCACTCCACGGCCTCGGCGAACACGTCGAGCGCGGTGCGGAACGCCTTCTGGTCGTCCTCGGCGAGCCCGGTCCAGCGTTCCCACAGCACCAGGTAGCCGTGGCGCGCGGGCGCCCAGGACAGGTCGGTGAGGCAGTCCTGCAGCGCGTCCCAGTTCTCGCCGTACCACTCCGGCAGGTCGAACGCCTCGCCGCACAGCTTCAGGAACCCGTTCCCGTCGCGGACGCGCCCGGCGTCCACCGTGAACGTGCGCCATCCCGCCTTCGCGGCGCGGTCCCGCCAGTCCGGCTCCCCGACGGCCGCCCAGGCGGTCGGGACGGGGGCGCGCCACTGGTACACACCCGTCCTGAGCCGCCCCGCCAGCAGGTCGTCCAGCGCTCGCTCGGCATCCCGGTCAGTGGTCATCGTGCCTCCCTCCGGTCGGCTCCGGTCGGTTCCGGCCGCCCGATCGTTCCCCGACCACCCGGGAGAAACTGCGGTAGTGGTCGGCGGTGTAATAGCGTTCCCCGTCCCGCCCGGCCACGATACGGCGGGCCCCGCGGGTGCGTTCGCCGGGCGTGGGGACGGTGTACTCGCGGTAGTGGCCGCGTTCCCTGGCGGGCAGCAGGCCCTCGCGGTTGAGAAAGTAGGTCCCGTCCCTACGGTGGGGGAACGGTCCGCCCGCCTCGATCAGCCGCAGCGTCTCCCGCGCCTCCGGAGGCAGTTCCGCGACCGTGATCTCGGACGGCGCCGCGGTCCGGCCGGTCCGCGGCGCGGAGCCCCCGGCGGACGGCGAGGCCGGCACGACCGGCCCGGTGGTGCCGGACCGCTGCCCGGCGCAGGCGCCGAGTCCCAGCGTCAGCAGCGGCGCCAGAACGCACGCCGCCAGTGCCCCCGCCGCTCTCCGGGCCATCGCCATCGCGGCGCCCCCCTCCCCGCGCGGATGCTCGCCCGCGCCCCGCGCCCGCCCGATCGGAACGCGTTGACCTGGGGGTATCCCTCCCCTTCATGATCGTGAGTATTCGTGCTTGAGTCTCCACCGACTGGAGACCGCAGGGTGGGGACATGGACGGCGACACCTTCTACACGATCGGGGAACTGGCCCGCCGCACCGGTCTGCCGGTGCGCACGATCCGGTTCTACTCCGACGCGGGGCTGGTGCCGCCGTCGACCCGCAGCGGGGGCGGCTACCGGCTGTACGACGTGACGGCCGTGGCCCGCCTCGACCTGGTGCGCACGCTGCGCGAACTGGACGTCGACCTGCCGACCGTGCGACGGGTGCTGGACCACGAGGTGGACCTCGCGGACGTGGCCGCCGCGCACGTCCGGGCGATCGACGTGCAGATCGACGCGCTGCGGTTGCGCCGGGCGGTGCTGCGGGCGGTCGCCAGACGCCGATCAGGTCCCAGGGAGATGGAACTCATGCACAGGCTCGCGAAACTGTCCGACGAGGAGCGCCGCAGGCTGATCACCGATTTCGTGGACGCGACGTTCGAGGGGCTGGAGTCCGCGCCGGGCTTCGCCGACCGGATGCGCGCGGCCGTTCCCGAACTGCCCGACGACCCCACGCCCGAGCAGGTGGAGGCGTGGGTGGAGCTGGCCGAGCTGGTCCAGGACCCCGGCTTCCGCGCCAGCGTGCGGCGGATGGCCGAGTACCAGCACTCCGAGATGGCGCGCGGCGACGACACCGGCGAGGCGCTGCGGTCGCACAACGGGGAGCTGATGGACCTGGTCCAGCGGCGGGCCGGTGCGGCGCGGGAGGCGGGCCTCGCACCGGCGTCGCCGGAGGCCGCCGCGGTGGTGGACGAGGTCGTCGCCGGGTTCGCGGCGGCCGCCGGGCGGGACGACGACCCCGCGTTCCGCGCCGAGCTGCTGGAACGCTGCGAGATCGGCGACGATCCGCGCACCGAGCGGTACTGGAGGCTGCTGGGCGTCATCAACGGCTGGCCGGAGTTCCCGGAGCTGTCGCCGGCGTACTCCTGGTTCGTCGAGGCGCTGCGCGTGCGGGTGGGCTGACCTCAGCGGGTGTGGTGGAACCCCCAGTTCAGGATCTTGCGGGCGTCCCGGAAACGGGCCGCCCGCACGGTCGGGGAGCTGTTGAGGACCACGCCGACCAGCGTGCGGCCGTGGCGGCGGGCCGCGAACAGGAAGCTGGCCCCGGCGGCGAGGGTGTAGCCGCTCTTGACGCCGAGCAGGCCGGGATAGTCGCCGAGCATGGTGTTGGTGGTGAGCCACACGTAACGGCCGTGGCCGTCCCCGGCGCGCAGCGCGTGCCGGGGTTTGCGCACGATCCGCCGGAGTTCGGGGAGGCCCAGCGCGTACCTGCCGAGCACGACCTGGTCGCGGGCCGTGGAGTGGCCCGGCGACGGCGGCAGCCCGGCGGCGTCGGAGTAGCGGGTGCGGGTCATGCCGAACGCGCGCGCGAGGCGGTTCATCTTGCGGACGAAGCGGTGGTGGCCCGGCCCGTACGCCTCGGCGAGCACCGCGGCGGCGTCGGATCCGGACGGCAGCAGCAGCGCGTGGAGCAGGTCGCGCACGCGGATCCGGTCGCCGGGGCGCAGCCGCGCGACGGTGCCGTGGCGGGCGTGCGCGTAGGCCAGGTGCCACGGCCTCACGCGCAGCCGCCGGTTCAGGCCGCCCTCGTGGACGACGACGACGGCGGTCATGAGCTTGGCGAGGCTGCCGATGGGGCGGCGTTCGCGGACGCGACGCCCCCACAGGATCTCGCTGGTCCCGTCGTCGACCAGCAGGGCGGAACGGGCCCGGACACCGGGCGGCGCAGGTGCCGTCCGGGCGTCGGCGGTGCCGGGCGTGAGGAGGACTCCGGACAGCAGGGCGAGAGCGGCGAGCACAGGGGTGATCCGCATGATCGGTGAACTACCCCTCCCACCTGGCGTTCCATTCGAAGCAGGCAAGATCTTGACCTGGCAGCGGAACGGTTCATTCCGCTAATTCTCTGTGCGGGGACTCCCATGGACCGCGAAATCCACCCGTTCCGCGAGGGTTGGGACACCGGACGCACCGCGCGCGGGCTGCGCTGATCAGCCCGCCCAGGACCCCGAGGTGAACGTGAGCAGCTGAAGCACCGCGAAGGGCAGCGCCACCGCGACCAGCCCCGTGAAGGCCCTCGGCCAGCGCACCGCCATGCCGCCGAGGGCCAGCCACAGCGGCCACCACAGCAGCGTCGCCCGCCCGATCGACAGGTAGTACGACGAGGTCATCAGCGCCACCAGCTGCAACCCCACGTACGTCGCCTCCGGCCACCGCCGCCGCAGCAGCAGGAACACCGTCAGCGCCACCCCGACGGCGGCGGCGGCCAGCTCGATGCGGAACGCGAGCGTGAACTCGTTGTCCACCGCGAACGCCGCCTGCCAGGTCAGCTCCAGCGCGTCCCACGGCATCGTGAACTTCCGGTCCCAGCCCGCCTCCTGCGCGTGCTGCCACGCCATCCAGTCGCCGGTCCGCGTCCACTGGTAGAAGGTGTAGGCCGCCAGCGGCAGGAACGGCAGCACCAGCCACCCGGCCGGCCGAAGGCCCCTGCTCCGCCGTCCGTGCGCGCCGACCGCGTACTCCACCAGCATCGCCAGCACCAGGAACAGGCCGGTGATGCGGACGGCGGAGGCGGGCATCGCCAGCAGCCCCGCCCACATCCACTGCCCGCGCCGCGCGCACAGCCAGGCGGGCAGCGCGAACGCCAGGAACAGCGACTCCGAGTAGCCCGCGAACAGGAACACCGCGCCGGGGCCCGCCAGCATCGCGACGACCGCCATCGTGCCGAGCCGCCCGGACGGCGCGCGCTCCCCGTCCACCCCGGATGTGGCGTCGGTCACACGCTCGCGTTCGGCGTCGTTCCCGAGCCGGGCCAGCGCCACCACCGCGACCGCGCCCGCGACCAGGGAGATCAACAACCCGGCGGCCCGCAGGTCGCCCACCAGGGCGCCGACCGCGCGCAGCGCCAGCGGATAACCGGGGAAGAACGCGGGCCATCCCGGATCGAACTTCTCCCACGGCGGACCGTCATACCCGTACGTGGCCAGCTTGGTGAACCGGACCGCGTCCCACTGCGCCCACCTGTCAAGATACGGGCGGGAATCGAAGAGCGCGGGCAGCGCGCGGGGGGCGACCGCGACGACGAACATGACGCCGAGCCACGCCCCGAGCCACAGCGCCAGCGCCCCGCGGTCCCCCGGCCGGAACCGGTCGGTGATCGCCTTCACTTTGCTATTCGATTTCCGTTCGTCGGATGCTTGGTCGACCGAGATCAACTGACACCACGTCCAAGAAACGGCGACGACGCCGTGCCAACGAGAGGAGCCGCAGGGGTGGATCTTCCCACGGTCGGGGAACCGCTGGGACCGGGGGACCCCGAGCGCGTAGGCCCCCACGTTATCCGCCGAGTCCTCGGCAGGGGCGGGCAGGGCGTCGTCTACCTGGGCGAATCCCCCGATCACGGGCCTGTCGCGGTCAAGCTGCTCAGCGGCCCCGGCGGCGGGGTCTCGGGCGAGGCGGCCCGGCGGTTCCAGCGGGAGGCGGCGACGGCCAAGGCCGTCGCCCAGTTCTGCACCGCGCGGGTGCTGGACGTCGGCACCACCGCGGACGGGCGGCCCTACATCGCCGGCGAGTACGTGCCGGGCCCGTCGCTGCTGGCGCTGGTGGACGGGCAGGGGCCGCGTTCGGGCCCGTCGCTGGACCGGATCGCCGTCGCCACCGCCACCGCGCTGGTCGCGATCCACGAGGCGGGCATCGTGCACCGCGACTTCAAGCCCGGCAACGTCATCATGGGCCCCGACGGGCCGCGCGTCATCGACTTCGGGATCGCGCGGGAGACGGCGACCGCGACGGCGGCCGGGGAGGCCACCGACATCATCGGCACGCCCGCCTACATGGCGCCCGAGCAACTGCGCGGCGAGCCGCTGACCGGGGCGGTGGACGTGTTCGCGTGGGCGTCGACGATGGTGTTCGTCGCGACCGGGCGGCCGCCGTTCGGGACCGACGCGATGACGACGCACCGGATCCTGCACGCCGAGCCGGACCTGACCGGTCTCCCCTCGCCGCTGCGGGACCTGGTCGCGGCGTGCCTGGCCAAGGACCCGCGCGCCCGGCCCACCGCCGAGCGGCTGCTGTCGGCGCTGATCACCGGCAGGGCGCCCACGCTGGCCGCGCCGGGGCTGCCGCCGCGGCCGTCGGCCGCGCAGATGATGGGGATCGGGGCCGGGCTCGCCGCCTCGTCCACGAACCAGCCCCCCGCGCCGCCGCCGCCGGCGCCGTGGGCACACGCGGGGGCGGCGACGCAGCCGCCGAAACAGCCCAGGAGCGTCCCGCTGGCGGGGGTGCTGGCGGGCGCGGTCGTCGGCGTGGCGGTCGCGGTGACGGCGGGCTTCGTCCTCTGGCCGGACACCGGCGTCCCCGCCGCGAACACGACGATGCCGCAGGCCTCGACGTCCCCGGCGCCGCCCTCGCCCTCGGCCGACTCCGCCCGCCCGTCCCCCGCCGGGTCGGCGAAGGCCAGGCCGACCCGGACCGCCAGCCCGAAACCGTCCAGAACCGCGACGCGCAAGCCCCCGCCGAAGGGCCCCTGGACCGCGCCCGGCCTGCCGGGGATCTCCGCGAGGGGCGTGTACGACGTGTCCGGCGGGCAGTTCACCAGCTCGCTGAGCCTGCGGATGACGCGGAAGACCGCCGGGTACGCGCTGTTCGAGCACCAGCACTTCGACGGCGGCACGATGTGCGACTACGGCGTCGAGTACACGAGGTTCGGGCAGGACCACACCGCGCGGTTCGACTCCCGGTGCACGAAGACGTTCCGGGTCCGCACCTGCCTGGCGCGGAACGTCACCAGGGACGCCGCCGGCGCCCTGAAGATCGACTACATCCGCTGCGAACCCTGGCACGACGTGCGCGGGTAAACGCTCCCGAACGCCGAAGGCCGCCCCTCCCCGCATCTGGGAGGGGCGGCCTTCGCCGTCGTGCCGACTAACCGTCGCGCTCGCTACACGCCCTCATCGAAGGGGCGGCTGTGCGCCTGGTTGTCGTCGGGGCCGCCGGGCCCGTCCGGATCCTTCGGCGGGCAGCTCGGGTGGTCGTTCCACCGGCACCACCGCTTGAGCTCGTTCGGGTCGGTCGGCGGCTTGTTCGGATCACAGCCGACCGGGATCCCCGGACCCGTGCACGGCTTGCCTCCGCTCGGAGGCGGGCTCGTCGGCTCCGTCGGCTCCGTCGGCGCGGTGGGCCGGCAGTTCGGGGGCTGCTGGCCGTCGCCGTTGCCGGTGCCCGGTTCGGTCGGCTGGCACGAAGGCGTCTCGGACGGGGTCGTCGGCTTCTTCGTCGGCTTCGGCGGGGGCGGAGCGTCCCACTGGTGGTTGGTCAGGCCCGTGAAGGTCGGCGGCGTGAACTGCTTCGCTTCCAGGTTCTTGTGGGCGATGACCTTCTGCATGAAGCTGTTCCAGATCTTCGCCGGGACGGTACCACCGTAGACGCTGCGCGTCTGGGGGAAGCCGGGGATGCCCGTGATGGGCTTGACGCCCTTCGTGTTGTACATCGACACGGCCGTGGAGACCTGCGGGATGTAGCCCACGAACCAGGCGGCGGAGTTCTTCTCTGCGGTACCGGTCTTACCGGCGACCTGACGGCCGTCGGGGAGCCGCGCCGCCGTACCGGTACCGCTGGTGACCACCGAGCGCATCGCGTAGTTGGCCTGCGCCGCCTGCTCGGCGTTGAGCACCTGCTCCTTCTTCCAGGGCAGCTTGACCGTTCTGGTCTCCTTGGTCACCGGGTCGGTCTTCGTCACCTTGGTGATCAGGTGCGGCTCGCGGAAGGTACCGCCGTTGGCGAACGCGGCGTAACCGGCCGCCTGGTAGATGGGCGGGATGTTGGAGATGCCCAGCGACAGACCGGCCATGTTGGCGTGCGGCTTGATGTAGGAGTGCGGAACGCCGAAGGCCTCGGCGGTCTTGACCACGTTGTCGAGGCCGACCTCCAGGCCGAGCTTGACGTAGGAGGTGTTGACCGACTTCTCGGTGGCCTTGACCAGGTCGATCACGTTGAACGGCGGGTCGCCCGCGTCGTTGCGGACCGGGTAGCCGCCGCTGGTGCAGTTGCCCGGGACGGCCCCGGAGGCGGTGAAGCACATCGGCGACTTGCCGCTGATCATCGACTTGACGCTGTGCCCCTGCTTGAGCGCGGCGGCCAGCACATACGGCTTGAACGACGACCCGACCTGCGCGCCGGGGCTGAACACACTGGCCAACTGGTTGCGGTTGGGGTTACCACCGTAGAACGCCAGGATCTCACCGTTGCTGGAGTCCACCGCGATCAGCCCGGTGCCGATGTGCTTGGGCCAGGACTGGACGCCCTGCTCCTTCATCGCGTCGATCGCGAACTGCATCATCTGGGGATCGAGACTGGTCTCGATCTTGATGCCGCCGCTGATGTCGGCGTTCCTGGCCAGTTCCGGGTCGATCTTGTTGAGCTCGAACATGACCCGGTCGCGGATGTAGATGGCCTGCGGGTCCTGCCTGACGTCGTTCCACTCCTGCTTGGTCCTGGGGAATTGCATCGCCGACCGCTTGGCCTGGTCGAGCTTGCCCATCTTGACCATGCCGTCGAGAACGTAGTTCCAGCGGTTCCGCAGTGCCTGGGCGGCCTCGGAGTCGCCCTGGGTCTTGAAGTAGCTGGGCTGCTGGATCATCGCGGCCAGCAGTGCGCCCTCTTCGACGGTGAGATGCTTGACGTCCTTGCGGAAGTAGGAGCGCGCGGCCATCTGGATCCCGAGCGAGTTGCGGCCGAACGGGATCGTGTTCAGGTACATCTCCAGGATCTCGTCCCTTTTCTTGCTCTGACCGAGCTTGGACGCGATGAAGATCTCCTTGAACTTCCGGCTCATCGTCCGGTCCTGGCTGAGGCCCTTGTAGTAGTTGCGGGCCAACTGCTGGGTGATGGTCGAGCCACCCTCGACGCTCTCACCGGTCGCCGCCTTGAGGAGCGCGCGGGCCATGCCCTTGGGCGAGATGCCGAGGTTGCTGTTGTAGAACTCGCGGTCCTCGGCCGCCACCACCGCGAGCCTGACGTGCGGGGGCACGTCCTTGATCGCCACGAACTCGCGCTTGGCGCCCAGCCGCATCAGCGGCTTGCCGTCCTTGTAGGTGATGACCGAGCCCTGGGTGAGGGCGTCCTTCTGGGCGTCCTTGTCGTTGGGAACCGGTGTCATGCTGTAGCCGACGAAGACCAGGACGCAGGCGGCCAGCACCATCACCGCGGTGACGCCCGCCGTCACCTTCCACGACGGGACGAAGCGGCGCCAGCCCTCCTTGCGGGGCTTGCGGCCGTCCCCGTCGCCTCTGCCGCCCCGGCTCCGCCGGGGCCGCTTCTCGGTCTCGTCCCAGAAGCCGTCGCCTCCGCCGCCGCCGGGGCCGCCACCGCCACCGGGGCGGCGCGGCCCGCCGGGACCGCCCGGACCTCCGGGGCGACCGGGGCCGCCCGGCCGGGGAGCGGGCGGGGCATGGTGTTCACCGCGCTGCGGGACCGGGGGCGGGGGCGCGGCCGGACGGCGGCGGGCGCCCGGCTGGGGCCTGCCGCCCGTCGTACGCGGCGCCTGCCGCCCACCGCCCCGCGCGGGCCTGGGCGGGCCGCCCCTCGCCTCACCTGGTGCGCTCCGGCCAGTGCGGGGCGCGCCAGAACCGCCGGGGCGGCGCGGGCCCCGGGGGCTGGGACCGTCTCCGTATTCCGGACCATATTGGCTTGGGTAACTCACGCGTCCTCATCACCTGGGGTACGGCTGTGCGTCGTCCGAGGGTACTGCTGACTCCGAGGCGTGGGGGGCCACCGAGTTCCGGTACTAGGGAGACGCAGAACTGATGGTGACGGATCACCGGGCATGTTCGCGACTTAAACCGGTACACCCGTTAAGTGGATATATGCCGTTCCTACTCTCTCACATGACCCTTCGTTCACTCATGTCGCCTAGTGTCCCGCTTGTGATCTGCCGGAACGTCCATCCGCCCGCGAACGCGGACGCCCCGCGCGGCCGGGGCCGGGCGGGGCGTCGGAGGTTCCGGGTCAGGTCCGTGGTCGTCCCGGGGAGACGACGAGGGGCACCCGGCCGGCCGAGTTCGGGAAGATCAGTCCGTTGTCGTCCTGGTCCCGGCCACCGCCGCCTCCACCACCACGTCGGCACCACGGGTGTTCGGGGTGCGACGCGCACCACCAGAACGGCGGCTTGCGGGACGGAGGCTTGTTCGGGTCACAGGAATCGTTCGCGACCGGCGACTGGCACGGCGGCTTGTTCTGGTCGTCGGGCTGGCCGCCCTCGCCCTTGCACCGCGGGTGGTCCTTCAGCCAGGGCAGGTTGCACCACTCCGGACGGTCCTTGTCCTCCTCCTTCTTCTCTTCCTTCTTCTCCTTCTTCTTGGGCGGCTTGGCCCACAGCTCGGTCCGGCCGCCGAACACCGGCGGCGGGAACTGCTTGATCTCCATGCCGTCCGTGGCCTCGGCCATGTAGGCGCGCCAGATCTTGGCCGGGCCGCTGCCGCCCTCGATCTCGCCGTGGCCGTCCAGGATCAGGGGACGCTTGAGCTTGGTGACCGGGTCGACCTTGTCGCTGTACATCGTCACCGCGGTGGACACCTGCGGGATGTAGCCGACGAACCAGGTGGCGACGTTGCGGTCGGTGGTGCCGGTCTTCCCGGCGACCGGGCGGCCGTCGGGCAGCGCCGCCGACGTGCCGGTGCCGCGCCGGACGACCTGCTGCATCGCGTAGGTGGCGTCGGCCGCGACCCCGGCGTCGAACACCTTGCGGGTCTCGTGCCGGTACTTCTTCTGGTGCGGCTTGTTGTCCTTCGTCATCACCCGGCGGATGACGTGCGGCTTGTGGTAGGTGCCGCCGTTGGCGAACGCCTGGTAGCCCGCCGCCTGCTCGATCGGGCGGATGTTGTTGATGCCCAGCGACAGGCCCGCCTGGGCCGCGAACGGCTTCAGCATGTCCGGGGAGACGCCCGCGTCGGTCGCGGTCTTGACGACGTTCTGGAGCCTGACCTTGAGGCCGAGCTGCACGTACGCGGTGTTGGTCGAGTCGGCGGTCGCGTCGATGAGGTTGACGGCGGGGCCGGCGCTGTGGCCGTTCGGCACCTTGATCGCGCCCGGGGTGCCCACCGGCACCACGTCGCCGTTGAAGTTCAGCGGGATGCGGGACCGGCCCTCGACCATGCTCCGCAGGCTGTAGCCCTGCTTGAGCGCGGTGGCCAGCACGTACGGCTTCATCGCCGAGCCCGCCTGGGCGCTGCCGCTCCAGACGTTGTCGAAGGCGTACTTGAGGTAGTCGGGGCCTCCGTAGAACGCCTCGACCTCGCCGTTGGCGTTGTTCACCGACACCAGCCCGACGCGGATCTTCCGCTTGGCGAGCTGGACGGCGTTGATCTGCGGCACGCCGCGCTCGGCGGCGGCCTTCGCCAGGTCCATCTTCTTCTTGTCGAAGGTGGTGTAGACGCGCAGGCCGTCGGTGGTGAGCTCGGTCTCCTTGATGCCCATGCGCCGCAGCTCCTCCTTGGCGCGCATGAGCATGTAGCCCTTGTGGCCCGCGTAGACCGGGCTGTGCGCGTTCACCGTGAGGATCCTCGGCAGCCGCTGGCCCATCTGGTCGGCCCGCGCCTTGTCGAGCTTCTTCATCTCGACCAGGCCGTTCAGGACGTACCGGTACCGGCCCGTCACCCAGTCGCGGTTCTGCTTCTTGGCGATGTCACGGTTGGGGTCCTGGATGGCGCCCGCCAGGACGGCGGCCTCCTCGACCGTGAGCTTGCCGACGTTCTTGTCGAAGAACTCGCGCGCGGCGGCCTGGATGCCGTAGGTGTCGCGGCCGAAGGAGACCGTGTTCAGGTAGAGCCGGAGGATCTCCTCCTTGCTGCTCTCCTCCTCCAGCTTCATCGAGATGAACAGCTCTTTGACCTTGCGGCTGTAGGACCGGTCGAGCGGGTTGGAGTAGTAGTTCTTGGCGAGCTGCTGGGTGATGGTGGAGCCGCCGCCCCGCCCGCCGGTGAGGTTCAGCCAGACCGCCCGCGACGTCCCCTTGATCGAGATGCCGCCCTTGTCGGACCAGAACGAGCGGTTCTCGGCCGCCAGCACCGCGTCCTGCACGTGCGGGGGGATCTTGTCGAGCTTGTCGATGATCTCGCGGCGCTTGCCGATCCGGCCGATCTCGGTCTTGCCGTCGGCGTAGTAGAAGATCGACGCCTCGTCCTCGACGCCCTGGACCGTGGGCTGCTTCGGGACCGGCGTGTTGGCGTAGGCGACGCCGACCATCGCGGCGACGCTCGCGCCCCCGAGCAGCGTCGTGCCCAGCACGACCTTCCAGGACGGCAGGAAGCGGCGCCAGCCCGTGTCGCGGGACCGGAGATGGCGCATGAAGCCGCCGCCCTGCGCTCCGGCGGCCTTCGCGCGCCGGGAGCGCCGCGGTCCCTCGGGACCGCCCGGTCCACCGGGACCCCCGGGCCCCCCGGGGCCGCCCGGCCCGCCGGGGATGTTCGGCCCGCCGCCGAAGACCGCGGTGGCGCTCGGGCCGGGGCCGTTCTGCGGCATGGGTCCCCCCGGCACGCCGAAGCCGCCCGGCGGCGCGCCCGGGCGACCTGGCTGTGGTGCCCCGGCGGGCATGCCGGGAGAGCCGGGGCCGTCGAACGGACCGGGACGGGGGTGGTTCTGCCCGCCCGGCCCAGGCGACCCGGGTTCCGGTCGGGGCTGGCTTGGATTACTCACGCGACCTCGATCAACAGGGGGACTGGTGTCCGAAGATTACTGCGCGGGCAGGTGAGGGGGGAGGAACCGGCGGTACGGGCCGCCCTGCGCAGTGTGACATGACGGTGCGCACCGGGTGCGGACCGGACGATGTCCTTACTGGTCAGTGGCCTGGTCCTGGTGTCCAAGGACGTACGACACGGTCAGGTGGTTCCAGGCGCAACCTTGGCACACTTCGACCACGTAAACCCGGAATTCTCCGTATTCTTTCGCCATCTCCGCGAGCTCGGCCGCGCCCTTCGCCTGCCCGGCGGTGTGTCCCAGTTCGTCCCCGTACACGTAGGTGACGTGGACGAGCCGCACCCGTTGGCAGACGGGGCAGGGCCGGTCGGTGGGCTCGCCGTGGTGGCGGGCGGCGCGCATCAGGTACGGGTGGGCGTCGCAGGCCTCGTCGCGGGCCAGGCGTCCGGCCCTCAGTTCGGCCAGGACGGCCCGCCGCGCCAGCCCATAGTCCACGACCAGTCGCGGTCTCATGACCGGAATCCCGCGTTCCGCGAGGCGTTCCCCCGCATGTCAGCAGGGTAGGCCGCGGCCCCGGCCCAGGGAAGATCGGGTTTTTTCGCCGCGGGACGGGCGGCCGGCGGCCCGGGACGCCCGGTTCGGAGGGACTGATCACACTCCGGTGACTTGCCAGGCCGCGAGGGTGAACGTATCTTTGCGATGTATCGAGCCGATACATTCGCTCGATACATCAGGTCGAGATACCGGCTCTGCGGAAGTGGGACGCGACATGGCGGGCAAGAAGGGTGCGGGAGTGCTCGAACTCGCCGTGCTCGGCCTGCTCCACGAGTCCCCGATGCACGGGTACGAGCTGCGCAAGCGGCTCAACGCCCTGCTGGGGATGTTCCGCGCCTTCTCGTACGGCTCGCTGTACCCGTGCCTCAAGCAGCTCCTCGCCAAGGGGCTGATCGTCGAGGACCGGCCGGAGGAGCCGAACGTCCCGCTGGCGCTGCAGAGCCGCCGCTCGAAGATCGTCTACAAGCTCACGGCCGAGGGCAAGGAGCGGCTCCAGCAGCTCCTGACCGAGGCCGGCCCGGCGGCGTGGGAGGACGAGGGGTTCGGCGTGCACTTCGCCTTCTTCTCGCACACCCGCGCCGACGTGCGGCTGCGCATCCTGGAGGGTCGCCGCAGCCGGCTGGAGGAACGGTTGGAACGGCTCCGCGCCGCGCTGGCGCGGACCCGCGAGCGGGTCGACACCTACACGCTTGAGCTCCAGAACCATGGGCTCGAATCCGTCGAACGCGAGGTCCGCTGGCTCAACGAGCTGATCGGGCGCGAGCGGGCGGAGCAAGAACAGCAAACGAAGAATTCTTCGAAGACGACTCCGGACATGCCTCGGGAGACGGGCCACTGATCCTGCCGGAAGCAGGACGGCCCACCCCCCTCGGGGATCGGGTGAAGCAACACCACATGTTCCGCAAGAGAGTAAGGAGCAACCGGATGGGTTCGGTGCGCGTAGCCATCGTGGGTGTGGGCAACTGCGCCTCTTCACTCGTCCAGGGCGTGGAGTTCTACAGGAACGCCTCCCCGGAGACGCGGGTCCCCGGCCTGATGCACGTGCAGTTCGGTGACTACCACGTCGGCGACGTGGAGTTCGTCGCGGCGTTCGACGTGGACGCCAAGAAGGTCGGCATGGACCTCTCCGAGGCGATCTTCGCCAGCGAGAACAACACCATCAAGTTCGCCGACGTGCCCCCCTCCGGTGTCACCGTGCAGCGCGGCCCCACGTTCGACGGCCTGGGCCAGTACTACCGCGACATCGTCGAGGAGTCCGACGCCGAGCCGGTCGACGTCGCCCAGGCCCTGCGGGACGCCGAGGTCGACGTCCTGGTGTCCTACCTGCCGGTGGGCTCCGAGGAGGCCGACCGCTACTACGCCCAGTGCGCCATCGACGCGGGCGTCGCGTTCGTGAACGCCCTGCCGGTGTTCATCGCCTCCGACCCCGAGTGGGCCCAGAAGTTCACCGACGCCGGTGTCCCGATCGTCGGCGACGACATCAAGTCCCAGGTCGGCGCGACCATCACCCACCGCGTGATGGCCAAGCTGTTCGAGGACCGCGGCGTTGAGCTGCTGCGCACCTACCAGCTCAACTTCGGCGGCAACATGGACTTCATGAACATGCTGGAGCGCAACCGCCTCCAGTCCAAGAAGATCTCCAAGACCCAGTCGGTCACCTCGCAGATCCCGCACGAGATGGCCAAGGCCGACGTGCACATCGGCCCGTCCGACCACGTGCCGTGGCTCGACGACCGCAAGTGGGCCTACGTCCGCCTGGAGGGCAAGTCCTTCGGCGACACCCCGCTGAACCTGGAGTACAAGCTGGAGGTCTGGGACTCCCCGAACTCCGCCGGCGTCATCATCGACGCGGTGCGCGCCGCCAAGATCGCCAAGGACCGCGGCGTCGGCGGCCCGATCCTGTCGGCCAGCTCCTACTTCATGAAGTCCCCGCCGGTGCAGTACACCGACGACGAGGCCCGCGAGGCCGTGGAGGACTTCATCGCCGGCAAGGTCGAGCGCTGAGGTTGAGCCGTTCCGGCTGAGAGCCTCGTCACAAAGCTCTCCGAGTGAGCCCTGACAGTGGACACCACTGTCAGGGCTCACTTATTTCTCAATGGAAAATGGTGATGTAGCGGCCGTTGTCACGCTCTGGCCCTACTGTTGCACCGTCGGTGATATGTGCGTACCGCTGTGGAGGCAGGGATGGCACGCGTGGCGCGGAAGGCGGCGGCGGGGCTGGCGGGCCTGACGGTGCTGACGGGGGTGCTGTCGGCCTGCGGCGGCGGCGACCGTTCCGCCGGGGCCGCGGCGGGGCCGCCGCGCAAGGGCGGGACGCTGCGGATCGTCGGCTCCTCCGACGTGGAGCACCTGGACACCGCCTCGGCCAACAGCGCCGGCTCCTACGGGCTGACCCGGACGTTCGCGCGGACCCTGTTCGGGACGCGGGCGTCCAACGTCTTCGCCGAGACCGTCGCCGTGCAGGCCGACGTCGCCGCGCGGATCCCCACCCGCGAGAACGGCGGGATCAGCGCCGACCGCCGCGTCTACACCGTCCACCTGCGGCCCGGCGTCCGGTGGAACACCGAGCCGCCGCGCCCGGTCACCGCCGCCGACTTCGTGCGGGGCCTTGAGCGGCTGTGCAACCCGGCCTCCCCGTCGTCCGGCAAGGGCTACTACATCGACACGATCCAGGGGATGGACGCGTTCTGCCGGGGGTTCGCCCGGGTGGACGCCAAGGACGCCGCCGCCATCGCCGCCTACCAGAACGAGCACGACATCCCCGGCCTGCGCGCCGCCGACGACGACACGCTCGTCTTCCGGCTGCGCAGGCCCGTCGGCGACTTCCTGAACCTGCTGACCCTCCAGTACACCGCCGCCGCGCCGCGCGAGTACGACCGCCACCTGCCGGACGGCCCCGAGTTCCGGCAGCATACGCTCTCCAACGGCCCCTACCGGATCGCCGAGTACCGGCCCGGCCGCTCCTACCTGCTGACCCACAACCCGGTGTGGCGGCCCGAGACCGACCCGCTGCGGTCCCGGCACGCGGCCCGCATCCAGATCACCCTGGGCCAGGACTCGCCGGAGACCGTCCAGCAGCAGATCGAACGCGGCGACGCCGACCTGTCCTGGGACCAGCCGGTGCCGACCGCCGCGCTGCCCCGGGTGCGCCGCGACCGCCGGTTCGCGATCCGCGAGCTGCCCAGCAACAACCCCTACCTGGTGTTCAACACCCGCAGCCCCCACAACGGCGGCGCGCTCGCCAAGCCCGAGGTGCGGCGGGCGCTGGCGCACGCGGTGGACCGCTCCGCCCTCGTGAAGATCGTCGGCGGGCCGGACGTGGCGCAGCCGCTGCACACCGTGATCCCGCCCGGCACCACCGGGTACGCGCCGTCGGACCGGTACGCCACGCCCGGCGCGGTCGGGGACCCCGGCAGGTGCCGCGAACTGCTCGGCCGGACGGGGCACCGGGACCTGACGCTGCGGTTCCCCTACCGCACCAACAGCGTCCACCGCCTCATCGCCCAGTCCATCGCGGCGAACCTGGAGGCGTGCGGCGTGCGGGCGAGGCTGACGGCCGACTCCGGGGGCAACTTCTACGCCCGTACGATCTCCACCCCGGAGCAGGCCCGCGCGGGCGCGTGGGACATCGCCGCGCCCGGCTGGATCCCCGACTGGTACGGCAACAACGGCCGCACGCTGATCGCGCCGCTGTTCGACGGCCGCGACTGGGACTCCGGCTCCACCAACTACGGCGGCTACGACGACTTCGTGGTCAACGGCCTGATCGACGCCGCCCTCACCGCCCCCGACGAGCGGCACGCGGCGGGCCTGTGGCAGCAGGCCGACCGGAAGATCACGCAGGACGCGGCGATCGTGCCGCTGCTCAACCGTTCGGCCACGCTGTTCACCTCCGAGCGCGTCCGCAACGCCCGGTTCCTGCCGACCGCGGCGGGCTATGACTACACCCACATCTGGCTGTCGTCCTGACGCCCGAACCGTCCGGCGGCCCCCGCCCGTACTCCGCGTAGGGTGATCGGATGAGGGCGAGCGAACTGCGGGTGATCGTGCGCGGCCGGGACTTCCGGCGGCTGTACGCGACCCGGCTGACCTCGCAGCTCACCGACGGCGTGTTCCAGGCCGCGCTGGCCGGATACGTGTTCTTCTCCCCCGAGCGGCAGGAGTCGGCGGCCAAGGCCGCGGCGGCGTTCGCGGTCACGCTGCTGCCGTACTCGGCGCTGGGGCCGTTCGCCGGGGTGTTCATCGACCGGTGGTCGCGGCGGCGGATCCTGACGTGGGCCCCGGTCGTGCGGGCCGCGCTGGTGCTGGCGGTCGCGGCGACGGTCGTGGCCGGGTACGAGGGCGCCGGGTTCTACCTGGGCGTGCTGCTGGTGCTCGGGGTCAACCGGTTCTTCCTGGCGGCGCTGTCGGCGGCGCTGCCGCACGTGGTGCGGCGCGAGCACCTGGTGACGGCCAACGCGTTCGCGGTCACCTCCGGGACGATCATCTCGTTCGTCGGGGCGGGCGTGGGGTACGCGCTGCGGCTGGCGTTCGGGGCGGGGCGGTCCGGGACGGCGCTGATCCTGGTGTGCGCGGCGGCGCTGTTCCTGGCGGCCGCGGCGGTCGCCACGACGCTGCCGCGCGGCAGGCTCGGCCCGCACCTGGACGAGGCCGCCGAGCAGACCCGCCGGGCCCTCGGCAACGTGCTGCACGGCCTGGTGGACGGGGCCCGCCACATGGCGCGGCGGCCGCAGGGGGCGCTGGCGCTGGGCGCGATCTCGTTCCACCGCTTCCTGTACGGCATCGTCCTGATCATGGCGTTGCTGCTGTCCCGCGAGCACTTCGCCGCCCGCGTCGAGGACGGGCTGTCGGTGTTCGCGATGCTGCTCGGGGTGTCCGGCGCGGGGTTCTTCGTCGCCGCGCTGGTCACGCCGCCGGTGGTGCACCGGATCTCCAAGCAGGCGTGGATCACGGCGCTGCTGGTGACCGGCGCGGCCTCCATGCTGCTGGGGCTGTCGTTCGACCGGCCGCCGTGGGCGCTGCTGATGTTCCTGCTGGGCGTGGTGTCCCAGGGCGTGAAGCTGTGCGCCGACACGATCCTCCAGGAGACGGTCGACGACGCCTACCGGGGCCGGGTCTTCGCCGTGTACGACATGCTGTTCAACGCGCTGTTCGCGGCGGCCGTGGTGCTGGCGGCGGCGGCGCTGCCCGCCGACGGGACGTCCGTCGTCGCGCTGCTGGCCGTGGCCGCCGCCTACGCGGGGGGCGCGGTGGCCTACCGGGCGGCCGCGGGCCGTTCCGGGAGGGTCGTCACCGCGGGCTAGAGGGACTCGGCGACGGCGTACATGGCGTCCGCGATGCGCCCGACCTCCTCCTCGGTGCAGACGTACGGCGGCATCGTGTAGACGAGGTTCCCGAACGGCCGCAGCCACACCCCGTGCGCCATGAGGATCCCCTGCGCCTCGGCGACGTCCACCGGCTCGCGCGTCTCGATCACGCCGATCGCGCCCAGCACCCGCACGTCGGCGACGCCCGGCAGGTCCCGCGCGCCCTCCAGCCCGGCGGTCAGCACGGCCTCGATCGTGTCCACCTCGTCCCGCCAGTCGCGCGACAGCAGCAGGTCGATCGAGGCCGACGCGACGGCGGCGGCCAGCGGGTTGGCCATGTAGGTGGGGCCGTGCCGCAGCACGCGCGCTTCCCCCTCGGAGATCCCGCGCGCGACCTCGTCGGTGCACAGCGTCGCCGCCATCGACAGGTACCCGCCGGTCAGCGCCTTGCCGACGCACATGATGTCCGGCGCGACCTCGGCGTGGTCGCAGGCCCACAGCTCGCCGGTCCGCCCGAACCCGGTGGCGATCTCGTCCAGGATCAGCAGCAGCCCGTGCTCGTCGGCGATCTCCCGCAGCGCCCGCAGGTACTCGGGCGCGTAGACGCGCATCCCGCCCGCGCCCTGCACGATCGGCTCGACCACGATCCCGGCCAGCTCGCCGGCGTGCTCGGCGGCGAGCGCGCGGAGCCCGGCCAGGTACGCCTCGTCGGGGTCGGCCAGGTAGCCCGGCGGCGGCTCCGGCGCGAACAGGTGCCGCGCCAGCACGTCCGAGAACAGGTGGTGCATCCCGTTCACCGGGTCGCACAGCGCCATGTCCCCGAACGTGTCGCCGTGGTACCCGCCGCGCACGGTGAGCAGCCGGTGGCGTTCGGGCCGCCCCTGCGACATCCAGTACTGCAACGCCATCTTGATCGCGACCTCGACGGCCACCGAGCCCGAGTCGGCGTAGAACACCTTGGTCAGCGGCTCGGGCGTGATCTCCACGAGCCGCTCGGCGAGGCGCACGGCCGGCGGGTGGGTGAGCCCGCCGAACATCACGTGCGCCATCTTCCCGAGCTGGCCGGTGACGGCGGTGTTCAGCGCGGGGTGGTTGTAGCCGTGGATCGCCGACCACCACGACGACATGCCGTCGATCAGCTCGGCCCCGTCGGCCAGCGTCAACCGCACCCCGGACGCCGACACCACCGGCCACGGCTCCTCGGTCGCGGGCATCGGCGCGTAGGGGTGCCAGACGTGCTCACGGTCGAACGCCACGATGCGCTCGGCTTCCTGCGGGCTCATCCGGCCCAGGCTCAACATGGTCACCCCACCAGGATGCCGCCTCGGCCCCACCGCCCGGGTCAGGGCTTCCGCAGGACCTCCACCAGCGCCGCGATGCTGTGGTCGCGGTGGCCCGCCGCGGCGGCCCGCTCCAGCAGGTCGTGCAGCGGCCTGTTCCAGGAGGTGTCGACGTTCGCCTCCCGGCCGAACTCCTCGTCGCCCCGCACCGCGTCGAGGAACAGGCCGACGGTGGAGCGGGGCCGGGTGTAGTCGCCGCGGTCGATCTCGTCGGCCAGCGCGGGCAGCTCCGAGGCGATCATCTCCAGCCACTTGGCCTCGAACCGCACCATGCTCGACACGGGCAGGCCGCGTGCCTGCACGGCGGCGGCCCCCTGGAAGAACCCGACCAGCGCGGGCAGCAGGGTGGCGCCCACCGCCAGCTCGTACAGGGCCGCGAGGTCGGGCTGGTCGCCGAGGTACACGGTGTCGCCGCCCAGCACCCGCAGCGCCGCCAGGTGCTCGTCGAAGACGGTCCGGTCGCCGCCGTAGTACAGCAGGGTGTCCGGCGCGCCGACGGCCGGGGGAACGTTCTTGACCGCCCCCGCCAGGAAGCGGGCCCCGTGCTCGCGGGCCCAGTCGGCCATCCGCCGCGCCCCGGCCGGGGTCCCGGTGTTCAGCGTGACCAGCGCGCGCCCCGCCACGGCCGCCGCGGCCGGCTCCAGCGCCTGGAGGGTGTCGTCGAAGTCCGTCAGGCAGGTCACGACCAGCGGGCTCGCGGCCACCGCCTCCTCGACCGTCGCCGCCTGCCGGGCCCCGGCCTCGACCAGGGGCGCGGCCTTGGCGGCGGTACGGTTCCACACGGTGGTCGGATGCCCGGCGTCGAGGAACGCCCTGGCGAGCGCGCTGCCCATCAGCCCCAGGCCGAGCACGGTCACCGGCACGGCATTGGTGTTCGTCATCAGGATCCTTTCCCGTCATCGGTGTCGGGACCGATCCTGTGCGGCGGGGATTGTGGTTCGGTTGCGCTCCGGTTGTGCCCCCTTCCGGACGGCCCCGCTCCCGGATTCGGATGCGCGGGTCCGCCGTTCTCTGATTTGATCTTTCCCGGTCGCCTCGCCCCCCGCCGCTTCCCACCCTCTCCCCGGGAGCTCATACGTGAGGCACACCCTTCCCGCCCTGACCCTGGCCGCCGTCGCGCTGACGTCCGCCGTCGCCGTCCCCGCCGAGGCCGCCGCCCGCCGCGCCCCCGGCGTGAAGATCGCCCCCGGCACCGTGGTGCTCCAGGCCAAGAGCTCCACCTGGGTCACGGTGACCGTGACCGCCCCCGGCATGGGCCCGGGGTCGTGGATCAACTTCGACCTGCGCGGCCCCAAGGGCGACTGGGTCGGCGACGCGGTGATCGAGGACCCCGACGGCGACGGCGTGTTCGTCGGACGCGGCAAGTTCGACCGCTCCGCCGAGCCCGGCGGCTGGCGCGCCGAGACCAGCGTCTACGACACCAACGAGGGATCGACGAAGCCCGGCCCGTCCACGACGTTCTCCGTCAAGCGCAGCACCCGACTGTCGGCCAACGCCGGTCCCGAGCCGGTCCGCAAGGGCCGCACCCTCACCGTCGCCGGACGGCTCACCCGCCTGGACCCCTACGGCTGGAACGGTGACTACGTCGGGTACGGCAAGCAGCGCGTGAGCGTCTACTTCCGCAAGCGCGGCACCGGCAGGTGGGTGTACGCCGGGGCCGCCACGACCGCGTCCAACGGCTCCTACAAGCGCACCTTCAAGGCGAAGTACGACGGGACCTGGCGGGCGGGCTACTGGGGTTCGTCGATGTTCTTCAAGTCGGTCAGCGGCGACGACTACGTGGACGTGCGCTGAGCAGCCCGGGGCGTCCGGTGGTTCCGGGCGCCCCGCCGCGCGTCACTCGCCGGTGACGTCCTGCTCGGCGGCCCAGCGGCGCAGCTCCGCCGCGGCGGCCTCCTTGCCGATCGGGCCCCGGTCCAGCCGCAGGTCCAGCAGGAACCGGTACGCCTTCCCCACCAGCGGACCCGGCCGGATGCCGAGGATCTCCTGGATCTCGTTGCCGTCGATCTCCGGCCGGATCGCCGCGAGCTCCTCCTCCTCGGCGAGCCGCGCGATCCGCGCCTCCAGCTCGTCGTAGGTGCGGCGCAGCCGGTCGGCCTTGCGCTTGTTGCGGGTGGTGCAGTCGGCGCGGGTCAGCTTGTGCAGCCGCGACAGCAGCGGGCCGGCGTCGCGCACGTAGCGGCGCACCGCCGAGTCGGTCCACTCCCCGGTCCCGTAGCCGTGGAACCGCAGGTGCAGCTCCACCAGCCGGGACACGTCGTTGATCACGTCCTTCGGGTAGCGCAGCGCGGTCAGCCGCTTGCGGGTCATCTTCGCGCCGACGACCTCGTGGTGGTGGAACGACACCCGGCCGCCCGCCTCGAACCGCCGGGTCCGGGGCTTGCCGATGTCGTGCAGCAGCGCCGCCAGCCGCAGCACCAGGTCGGGGCCGTCCTCCTCCTGTGCGATCGCCTGCTCCAGCACGATCAGCGAGTGCTCGTAGACGTCCTTGTGCCGGTGGTGCTCGTCGATCTCCAGCCGCAGCTTGGGCAGCTCGGGCAGCACCTGCCCGGCCAGGCCGGTGTCCACCAGCAGCGCCAGGCCCTCGCGCGGATGCGTGCCGCACACCAGCTTGGACAGTTCGTCGCGGATCCGCTCGGCCGAGACGATCTCGATGCGGCCGGCCATCGCGGTCATCGCCTCGACCACGTCCGGCGCGACGGCGAACCCGAGCTGGGAGGCGAACCGGGCGGCCCGCAGCATCCGCAGCGGGTCGTCGCCGAACGAGTCCTCCGGCCGTCCCGGCGTCCGGATCACCCGGTCGCGCAGGTCGGTCAGCCCGCCGAACGGGTCCACCAGCTCGTAGCCGGGCAGCCGCGCCGCCATCGCGTTCACCGCGAAGTCACGCCGCCGCAGGTCCTCCACCAGCGAGGTCCCGTAGGACACCTCGGGCTTGCGGGACTTCGGGTCGTAGGACTCGCTGCGGTAGGTGGTGACCTCCAGCTGGTGGTCGCCCTTGCGCAGCCCGACCGTGCCGAACTCGATGCCGATCGTCCACACCGCGTCCGCCCAGCCGTCGATGATCTCCAGGATCCGGTCCGGCGGAGCGTCGGTGGTCAGGTCCACGTCCTTGGTGGGACGGCGCAGCAGCGCGTCGCGGACCGGGCCGCCGACCAGCGCCAGCTCGTGCCCCGCGGCCGCGAAACGGGCGCCGAGCTCGTCGGCGACGGGCGCGACGCGGCTCAGCAGCTCGGCGACGGCGGTGCGCCGCGCAGTGCTCTGCGGGGCGTCGGACGCCTGCTGCTCTGGGGTCACGTTCTGGTTGGGCACGGGCATCGAGCGTATTTCCTCAGGGAGTCTGTGACAAAAGACTTTGCCGGTCACCGGCTCACGGAGGGCCTTCACTTCCCGCGATCCCCGGGTTACGTTCTGGACACGTCCGTCTCCGGAGACAGGGTGAACACCCCACGAATACCCGGCCGAACCTTCCGGCCCCTCAACGGTAGCGGGGAACGCCGCGCGCGGGACCATCGCGGGTCGGATCACGAAGCGGCGGGTGCACCAGGGATGAAGTCCGTCACCACGGGTATGTGGGGAGATCCCCGCCCGGAGACCATCGGGGGTCACGGAGTCGGTAGCCGGGGGGATGTGAGCGGGGCGGTGCCTCCCCGCGGAACGGAGCCGGAGATGAAGAACGCTCTCACCGTCCACCGAGCGCTGCTGGAGCGGGAGACGCTGCACGAGATCGTGCGGCTGCCGATCTCCATCGCGCACGCCGACGAGCTGCCCAGGGCGCTGGGGCTCCCGGCGGAACGGTGCCTGGTGACGAGCGTGTTCTCCGGCGACGACCCCCATCTGGGCCGGCGCTTCCTGGCCGGGGCGGTGGTCACCGCCGGGGCCCGCCCCCTGCCCGAGGCGGTCCGGCAGGCCGTCGGGGCCCGCCAGATCCGCCCGGCCCGCGCCGCCGAGGTGAACCGGGTGACCGAATACGCCGCGGGACTGGTGTGCCCGCTGCTGCTCCCGCACTCGATGCCGTTGCTGGTGGACCGGCGCCTGCTGGACGGCCTGTCGCCCGACGAGGTCGTCTACACCGCGACGGGGGAGGCCTCGACGGCGCTCGGCATCCGCGCGTCGGACCTGTTCGCGTTGTGCGGCGCGAAGCCGGTGCCCCTGCTCGGCGGGGGCGTCGTCCGGCTCGACGCGGCGACCACCTGACCCGGGAACGACGACGGAAGCGCCGGGAAGGTCCGATGGCGGTTGCGTCGCGGCTACCATCGAGCCCGTGGTGCGGGAACACGACGCCCGCCGTCCCCACGCGGTCCCCACTGCGGGTCGCCGTCGGGCGGACATGGCGTGAGACGGGTCGAACGCGCGGCCGCGCTGGCCGCACTGCTGCCCTGCCTCCTGGCCGGCCTGACGCCCCGGACGGCGTCGGCCGCCCCGGTCGCCGCGCCCGCCTCCCCCGAGGCGGTGCCCGAAGCCGCACCCGGGGCGGCCCCCGGGACCGCCCCCCAGCGGGGGCGCCAACAGGTCGGCCTGGTCCTGACCGACGTCACCCCCCTCGTCAAACCCAACTCCAGGATCACGGTCAAGGGGTCGGTGACGAACCGCTCCGGCCAGCCCATGCCCGGCCTGACGGTACGGCTGAGATACTCGGCCGGGAAGGTCGGCAGCCGCAGCCAGCTCGACCAGTACGCCTCCGCGCCGCCCGCCAACCTGCCGGGTGTGGCGGAGAAGTCGGTCCGGAGACTGCCGCAGGCCGAGGCCCCCGACGGCACCCAGAACTGGCAGTCCTCCCTGGACCCGAAGGTGATGGGTCTGAAGCAGTTCGGCGTCTACCCGATCGGCGTGGAGGTGGTGAACGCCGCCCAGCAGGTCGTCGCGGGCATCACCACGTTCGTCACCTACGACCCGCCCGGGCAGGAGGCCCAGCGGGTGAAGATCGGTTGGGTGTGGCCGCTGGCGGGACGGATGCACCGCGCCAACGACCAGACGTTCGTCAGCGAGCAGCTGAACCGCGACCTGGCCGTCGACGGGCGGCTGCCCGCCCTCGTCAACGCGCCTGCCAAGAACACCAAGGTGCCCGTCACCTGGGCCGTCGACCCGGCGCTGCTGGACGACCTGGAGACGGTCGGCACCTCCGACCACCGGGTGAAGGCGCCGCTGGCCGACGAGAAGACCGCCGCTCGCAAACCGAAGAACCCCGCCGCCCTGACCTGGCTGAACTCGCTGAAGGACGGGGTGCGGAGAAACCCGTACTTCACGCTGCCCTACGCCGATCCCGACGTGGTGGCGCTGACCCGGCACCTCCTGACCGACCAGCTCGAACCCGCCTACCGCAACACCGACGTCGCGGCGCGCGTCCTGGGCAAGCAGCCCGACGTCCAGTACGCCTGGCCCGCCGCGGGCGTCGCCGGTCCGGGCAGCCTCAACGTGATGGCCCAGTACGGCCTGAAGAACCCGAACGGCGCGTTCGTGCTCAGCGAGCGGATGTTCGCCCCGCAGAACATCACCACCAACGCGCTGACCACGGTCCGGACCAAGCAGGGCAACAAGCCCGTGCTGACCTACGACGAGAAGCTCAACGACATCGTCAGCGCGAACGTGCGCGCCCCCGGCGCGGCGGTGCTGGCCCAGCAGCGCTTCATCGCCGAGACCGCGATGATCGCCCTGGAGGCCCCGAGCGCCCCCAACCGCTCCCTGGTCGTCGCGCCGAACCGCGTCTGGAACCCGACCCCGGAGTTCGCCAGGAAACTGCTGGAGTACTCCGGCAACGCCCCCTGGCTCAAACCGGCGTCGCTGGCCGACCTCCGCAAGGCCAGGCCGCAGCCGCGCGCCTACCAGAACTACCCCGACGAGTTCGAGCGCTACGAACTCGGCGACACCTACCTCGGCGAGGTCCGCGCCATCGGCCGCCGCGCCCGCGGCCTCCACGCGATCATGAAGTCGAAGACGCCGGTCAGCTACGAGCGGGCGCTGCTGCGCATGCAGTCGGCGTCCTGGCGCGGCCACTCGGCCCTGGCGCGCAGGACCCGCGAGGAGCTGGCCGACGAGCTGGCCCGGGACATGGACAAGGTCCGGGTGATCACCCCGGGGGCGGCGATGGGCGGCCGCGAGGGCCGGATCCCGATCACCATCGTCAACGACTTCGCCAAGGACCAGAGGGTCGAGTTCCTGCTCTCGGTGACCTCCGAGAACACCTTCAAGTTCAAGGTCGGCGAGCCGGAGGGGGGCTGGCGCCCGCGGGACCTGGACGGCGGCGAGAAGGAGACCGTCTGGGTCCCCGTCCAGGCGCTCGGCAACGGCACCCACAAGCTGCGGATCACCCTGCTGTCGGCCGACGGCAAGCGCCGGTTCGGCGACCCGATGACCATCGCGATCCGCACCACCGGGTACGCGCGCACCGCGCTGCTCATCACCGGCGGCGGACTTGCCGTACTCTTCGTGGGCGTCGGAGTGCGGGCCATCAGAGCAAGGCGCCGCCGGAAAGCGGAGGCAGCCGGTGACGGGTCGACCGGAATGGGACCAACAGCGACCGGACCACTGGAACCCGGGACCCCCGGTGCCGGGTCCGCAGGGTTCTGGCCGTCCGAACCCGCCGGGACCCCAGGGGCCTCCGGGAACGGGTCGTCCGGGCCCGCCGCCGAACCCGACGCCGCGGCCCCCGTACCAGGCTCCCCCAACGGCGACTCCGCCACCGGGCCACCGGGCCCCCGGGGCGGGCGGCACCGCGGCGGAGACGGCGGTTGACCTGCCGGTGGTCCCCCCGTCCGGCGGCGGCAAGGGCGGCGCGTCGTCGATCCTGAAGTCCGGCGCGGTCATGGCGCTGGGCACGCTGGCGTCCCGCATCACCGGCTTCCTGCGCACCGCGATGCTGGTCGCGGCGCTGGGCGTGGGCGCGCTCGCCGACGCCTACAACACCGCCAACACCGTCCCGTTCATCGTCTACGACCTGCTGCTCGGCGGCATCCTCACCGCCGTCGTCGTCCCGTTGATCGTCCGGGCGAAGGAGCGCGACACCGCCTACGGCGAACGCTACGAGCAGCGGCTGTTCACCCTCGCCGTGCTGGCGCTGGCCGCGATGACGGCGGTGGCGGTGCTGCTCGGCCCGGTGTTCATCGGCATCTACGGCGGGTCGATGCACGGCTCGCAGCGCGAGCTGGCGGTGCTGTTCGCCCGGCTGTTCGCGGTGCAGATCTTCTTCCTGGGCGTCAGCGCGTTCGCCGGGGCGATCCTCAACACCCGCAAGCGGTTCGCCGCGCCGATGTGGGCGCCGGTGCTGAACAACCTCGTCATCATCGGCACCGCCGCGGCGTTCCTGCTGGTCAGCACCGGCAAGGTCAACCCCGACACGATCGCGGACTGGCAGATCGCGCTGCTGGCGGGCGGCACGATCGGCGGCATGGCGCTCCAGACGGTCGCGCTGTGGCCGTCGCTGCGCGGCTCGGGCTTCCGCTGGCGGCCCCGGCTGGACTTCCAGAAGGGCGAGATCGGCCAGATCGGGAAGATGGCCGTGTGGACGCTCGCCTACGTGCTGATCACCCAGATCGGGTTCGCGATCACCACCCGGCTGGCCAACTCCGCCGGCGTCAAGGGACGCCTGGAACACCTCGGCGACGTCGGCTACACGCCCTACTTCAACGCCTACCAGCTGTTCCAGCTCCCCTACGCGATCATCGGCGTCTCGTTGATCACGGCGCTGCTGCCCCGGATGAGCGAGCACGCCGCCGGGGGCCGGATGCGCGAGGTCGCCGACGACTTCTCCAACGGGCTGCGCCTGTGCTCGGTGGTGATCCTGCCCGCCGCCGGGCTGATGGCCGTGCTCGCGCCCGAGATCACCACGGTGCTGTTCGCGCACGGCGCCACCAGCGTCGCCGACGCGCACGTCATCGCCGAGGTGCTGCGGATGTTCGCGATCGCGCTGGTGCCGTTCGCCGCCTACCAGCTGATGCTGCGGGTGTTCTACGCCATGCAGGACACGCGCACGCCGACGTTCGTCAGCGTCGCGGTCGTCGCGACCAACATCGCGTGCGCGCTCACCGCCTACGCGGTGCTGCCCACCAACAAGATCATCGTGGGGATCGCGGGCGGGTTCGCGCTCGCCCAGACGATGGGGGCGTTCGTCGGCTGGCTGATCCTGCGCCGCCGCCTCGGCGGCATGGACGGCCGCCGGGTCTTCGTGTCGTACGTCAAGCTCGTCATCGCGCTGTGGCCGCTTGTGGGCTTCGGCTACGCGGTCCACGCGATCACCGAGGCGGTCCTCGGCACCGGCCTGCTGCCCGGTCTGGTCGCGCTGGTCGTCGGCGGCGCCGGCGGCGGGGCCCTGTACCTGCTTTTCGCGAAACTGCTGCGCGTCGGCGAGGTCCAAACGATGATCTCTACCATCACCCGCCGTCTCCCGGGCCGGGGGTGAGTCACCTCGCGGGGAGTAAAGCGTGGCAAAGTACACGGGACGCGCGTCGATAAGGCAGCCACTCGAGTGGCTAACCACTACCATGTGGGGGACTACGGCTTGCGGGGCGACACCCTGGGGAACGCAAAGAGGAGGGTCGGAGGCGTAAGCTGCCACGCCACGAACATGGGATCTGACCACCTGTGCAGGACGTTGCCGTGAGCACGTCAGTCATCGAGCCCGGCACCCGCCTGGCCGACCGCTACCGCCTCGAAGAGCGCATCCACGACGCCGGCGGCTCGACGCTGTGGAAGGCCGTGGACGAGATCCTGGCCCGCGCCGTCGCCGTCCGGACGTTCGACCCCGAGTTCCCGCGCATCGCCGACGTCATCACGGCGGCGCGCACCGCCAGCCGCCTCACCGACCCGCGTCTGACCCAGGTCTTCGACGCCGACGACAGCGGCGAGAACGCCTACGTCGTCAGCGAGTGGGTGTCCGGCGAGACGCTGGAGCAGATGCTGACCAAGGCCCCGCTGGAGCCGGGCCGCGCCGCCACCCTGCTGTACGAGGCCGCCGAGGCGATCGCCGCCGCCCACGGCGCGGGCCTGACCCACCTGTGCCTGTCGCCCCGCGACCTGGTGTGGACGACCGGTGGCACCGTCAAGCTCCTCGGCGTCGCCACCGACGCCGCCCTCCGCGACTGCGCCTCCGCCGACCCCGCCGCCGACGACGCCCACGGCCTCGGCGCGATGCTCTACGCCGCGCTGACCGCGCACTGGCCGGGCACCCCGGAACGCTCCTCCCTGCCCGCCGCCCCCCGGACCGACGGCGCGGTCCAGCCGCCCCGCATGGTCCAGGCGGGCATCGCCCACGGCATCAACGACATCGTGTGCCGCAGCCTGGGCCTGACCGACGACGGCCCGATCACGACCCCGGCGGACCTGGCCGCGGCGCTGCGCGGCGTCCCGCGCACCCCGCTCCCGCTGTTCGCGGGCCTGGGCACGCCCCCGCCGCCGCGCCGCCCGGCGCCCCCGCGCCAGCAGGCCCCCACCCGGCCGACCCCGCAGCCCAGCCGGCAGACGACGCACCAGCACCACGTCCCGTCGCCCCCGCTGCCGCCCCAGCACGCCCCGGCCCGCCGCAAGGGCACGAGCAAGGCCCTGCTGGGCGCCGCCGCGGCGGCCCTGACCGTGATCGCGGGCCTGGGCGCCTGGGCCCTGACCGGCGACGACGGCAGCACCCCGCCCGTGAACAACAACAAGGCCGGCGTCACCGACCCCAAGAAGTCCGCCTCACCGCAGCCCCCCGTTCTCCTGCCCATCCAGAACGCGCGATCGGTCGACGAGCTCTGGGTCGGCAACGAGCACGACGAGGCCATGAACAGGGTGTCCGACCCGATCAAGGACGGTAAGTACAAGGCCGACTGGCACACCCAGACCTACCGGGACGTCCGCTTCGGGAACCTGCTGAAGGGCGCCGGCGTGCTGCTGGACATGGGCCGCTCCGTCAAGATCGCCAACGTGAAGGTCACCGCCCCCGAGTCGGGGGCCTCCCTCCAGCTCAAGGTCGGTGACAGCGACGCCCTCGGCTCGCTGCGCACCGTCGGCAAGGGCACCAGCTCGGCGGGGACCTTCACGCTGGAGGCGCGTGAACAGACGCAGGGACGATATGTCCTTGTGTGGTTCGCCGAGCTCCCGCCCAGTTGCAAGGCGAGGCTGAGCGAGATCACCGTCCACGGCCAAGCCCAGTAATCATGAAGAGGGGGTGCGGTGGCCTGAGGTCACCGCACCCCCTCTTCATGTCGGCACTTGCTCACAGTCCCGCGCGCTGCCACTTGAGCCCGCTGCCCTTCGCCGGGATCACCTTCCGAGGGCGCCGCAGTTCATGGCCGCCCATACCTTGCGGCCCTTGTAGCTCAGGGGGACCCACTCGTTGGCCCTTTCCCCCTTGGCGTAGCACCGGTAGTAGGACTTGCGCTTGACGCCCTTGCAGACGTTGTACCAGCACGGAAGGCTCTTCCCCTTGCCCCGCACGGTGGCGACCACCCGGTACCCGGTTCCGGGGCCGGTGCGCACGTTGTACTTGTTCTCGTACTTGCCGCTCATCGTGTAGAGACGGCCGCTCTTGGCTTTGGCGCCGACGCTCGTCTCAGCGGTCCGCGCAGTGGCGGGGACGGCGAGAAGACCGACGGCCGCAGCGGTGGCGGCACCGACCGACAGGATGTCCTTGAAACGCGGACGCACACGACTCCCTTGTTTGATTTGATGATCTTTGTACAGAATAGTCATCTTCGGTGTCGTGATCCATGGCTGCCGCGTGCCGAAATCTCTGCGCGCCTCGCGGACTGGGGGAAGCCCGTGGGGCCGCTGTTCGCCTGCTCGTTGTCAACGTGTGCGGGGAGCCGTCGTGCGCGTTCCGAGCGCGGCGCGTCCGATTTCGCGCAGGTTTCCAGCGCCGGACGGGGGCTCATCGCCGGATGGGGATCGGGGTGTCGCCGTCGCGGTTCCGCCCGGGTTCCGGGTTGGGCGGGATCGGTTGAGGTTCTGTGGCTTTTTGCGTTGTGACGGGGGGTGGGGGCAGTCGGTATCGTTCCTGTCAGCAGAATGTCCCCTCTCCCCAGGAATCTGTGGTGTCTTCCCCAGCAGGTGCTTCCCGGCGAAGTCCGGGCCAGGCGGGTTCCGCCGTGGTGGAAAGTCCAGGCGTATGGCGTCGGTGAGCGTGCGGCGCGTTGACGAGGTTCCCGACAAGGAGTTGCTGGCGCGGCACGCGCAGGGCGACCCCCACGCCTTCTCCGAGCTGGTCAACCGGCATCGGGACCGGATGTGGGCCGTGGCGTTGCGCACGCTCGGAGACCCGGAGGAGGCCGCCGACGCGTTGCAGGACGCGTGCCTGTCGGCGTTCCGCGCGGCGGGCCGGTTCCGTGGGGACGCCGCCGTCACGACCTGGCTGCACCGGATCGTGGTGAACGCGTGCCTGGACCGCATCCGGCGCAAGTCGGTGCGGCCCGCCACCCCGATGGGCGACGACGCGACGTTCGACGCGGTCGCCCCGAA
Organism: Actinomadura kijaniata; assembly: GCF_014138665.1. Taxonomy (NCBI): domain Bacteria; kingdom Bacillati; phylum Actinomycetota; class Actinomycetes; order Streptosporangiales; family Thermomonosporaceae; genus Actinomadura; species Actinomadura kijaniata. Next base: position 674,113 of record NZ_JACJIA010000002.1, on the reverse strand, counting down.
GATGCCCGACCCGACCGACGCGCACGGCGTCTCGCTGGACGTGCACGCGGCGCTGCTGGAGCTGCCGTTCGAGCAGCGGGCGGCGCTGGTCCTGGTGGACATGATGGGGTATTCCGTCGACGACGCGGCGCAGGTCCTGGAGGTGCCGCCGGGAACGATCAAGAGTCGCTGCGCGCGGGGCAGGGCTCGGCTGGCGCCGCTTCTGGTCCACCATCGGAACCGTCGGGACCGCCGGAACGTCGGAGGTGTGGAAGGAGGTGGCATGCCTAAATGAACCCCGCGCATATTGACTACGACACCCTCGCCGATCTGGCCGAGGGTCTGCTCGAAGACGACCAGGCCGCCTCCGTCAACGCCCACCTCGACACCTGCGCCGAGTGCCGGGAACGCTCCGCCGACCTTGCGGACGTCTCCCGGATCCTGGCGGAGGCTCCCGTCCCGTCCATGCCTGCCGACCTGGCGTCGCGCATCGACTCGGCCATCGCCGCCGAGTCGCTGAACAACGCCACCGTGGTGAGCCTGGAGCAGCGGCGCGGCAGGCGGCATTGGCGGATCCTGTCGGCGGCCGCGGCCACCGTGGTGGTGCTCGGCGGCGGAGCGGTCGTCGGCAAGGCGGCGCTGGACGACGCCCGGGACGAGGGCCAGGCCTCGGCCACGCGCACCACGCCCCTCTTGGACGGCGGCGACCAGCAGGACTCCCCGAAGGGGGCCGTCCCGTCGGCGCCGTCGGGCGGCCAGGCGGAGAACGGGAAGACCACCCAGCGGACCTTCGCCGCGCACGCGCCGTCGTTCGGCGTCGCGCGGACCGGCACCGACTACCGGGCGGCGACGCTCGGCTCCCAGGTGAACGATCTGCTCGGCAAGGGCAACGAGGCGCGCCTGGAGCCGCGGAGATCCGACGCGAGGCTGGCCGAGTGCGTCGCGTCGGTGACCGGGGGCAAGGCCCCGGTGCTGGTGGACTCCGCGAGGTTCGAGGGCTCCCCGGCCACGGTCGTCGTGCTGAACGGCGCCAAGCCCGGCCAGTGGGACATCTGGGTCGTCGGCCCGAACTGCTCCCCCCGGGACAGGAACGTCCTGACGCACGTCACCACCTGACGTCCGCCGGACACGACGAGGGGGCCGCGGAGAGATCCGCGGCCCCCTCGTTTCACGGGTCAGGAATCCAGTTCGGAGAGGAAGTCCAGGGCGATCGCCCAGGCGCGTCCGGCGGCCTCGGCGTCGTGGTCGGGCAGGTCCGGATCGGTGAACAGGTGCCCCACGCCCCGGTAGCGGAAGATCTCCACGTCCGCTCCGGCCCGCCGCATCAGCAGGTACCAGGCGTTCAGCCAGTCCACCGGCTCGGAGGTGTCGGGGTCGGCGACGTGCAACTGGACGGGGATCTCGGTCGAGACGTCCTCGGACAGGTCGGACGTGCCGTGCATCAGCAGCAGCCCGCGCGCCTTCTCGTCGGCCAGCGCCAGGTTCTGCGCGATCGCGCCGCCCAGCGAGAACCCCGCGTACACCAGGCCTCCGTCGACGTGCGGGGCGGCGGCGGCGACGGCGCGCTTCAGCAGCTCGTCCCGGCCGATCTCCTCCTGGATCTTCCGGCCCTCCTCGGGGGTGTCGACGACACGGCCGTCGTACAGGTCGGGGGTGTGCACCTCGTGCCCCGCCGAACGCAGCCGTTCGGCGGCCTGGAGCACGGCGGGCCGCAGTCCGTGAACCGAGTGGAGGAGAAGAATCCGCGCCATGTGTGCAAGCTTATGACCAGCGGCGCATCGGTCCGGGAATCCCCGGGCCCTAGGATCGGTTGACGCCACTGGCAGGGCGGTCACCCTTGAGGAGAAGGATTCAACAGTGAGCGACGTCCGCAACGTCATCATCATCGGCTCGGGCCCGGCGGGGTACACGGCCGCGGTCTACGCCGCCCGAGGGGATCTGAAGCCGCTGGTCTTCGAGGGTTCGGTGACCGCCGGTGGCGCGCTGATGAACACCACCGACGTGGAGAACTTCCCCGGGTTCCCCGACGGGATCATGGGTCCGGACCTGATGGACAGCATGCGCAAGCAGGCCGAGCGGTTCGGCGCCGAGCTGGTCACCGACGACGTCACCGAGGTGGACCTGACCGCCAGCCCCAAGATCGTCAAGGTGGGCGAGGACGTCTACCGGGCGCACGCGGTGATCGTCGCGACCGGTTCGCAGCACCGCAAGCTGGGCCTGCCCGACGAGGACCGGCTGTCGGGCCGCGGCGTGTCCTGGTGCGCCACCTGCGACGGGTTCTTCTTCCGCGACCAGGACATCGTGGTGGTCGGCGGCGGCGACACGGCCATGGAGGAGGCGATCTTCCTGACCAAGTTCGCCCGCTCGGTCACCGTGGTGCACCGCCGCGACCAGCTGCGCGCCAGCCAGATCATGCAGGAGCGCGCGTTCGCCAACGAGAAGATCAAGTTCGTCTGGGACAGCGAGGTCGTCGGCCTGACCGGCGAGGACCGGCTGCAGAGCGTGCGGATCCGCAACCGCGTGAGCGGTGAGGAGAGCACGCTGGAGGCGACCGGCCTGTTCATCGCGATCGGCCACGACCCGCGCAACGACCTGTTCCGGGACGTGCTCGACACCGACGAGGACGGCTACCTCGTCGTCCAGCACCCGACCACCGCCACCAAGATCCCCGGAGTGTTCGGCGCGGGCGACGTGGTGGACCACATCTACCGGCAGGCGATCACCGCCGCGGCCACCGGCTGCCAGGCGGCGATCGACGCCGAGCGCTGGCTGCAGGACCAGGACCTGGAGTCGCTGGTCCCGCACACCCCCGAGGAGCTGCGGGGCGAGGGCTGAGCCCCGTCCTGACCGGCCGGACGAAGCTGCGGCGGCGGGGACGGCCCCGCCGCCGGGGAACATCGAAGGAGACGCAATGCAGGCCGTGACCGACGCCGACTTCGAAGCCGAAGTCCTCAAGAGCGACAAGCCCGTTCTGGTCGACTTCTGGGCGGAGTGGTGCGGCCCCTGCCGGATGGTCGCTCCGATCCTGGAGGAGATCTCCAACGAGCACGGTGACAAGCTCAAGATCGTCAAGCTGAACACCGACGAGAACCCGCAGTCGACCGCCGCCGCCGGCGTCATCAGCATCCCGCTGCTGAACGTCTACCAGGGCGGCGAGGTCGTCAAGCAGATCGTCGGCGCCAAGCCGAAGGCCGCCCTGCTCCGCGAGCTGGCGGAGTTCATCGAGGTCGGCAAGGGCTGACCCACCGGATTTCCCCGATCTTCGCCACCCGCGGCGAACGCGCGACGGCCCGCACCCCGTTCCGGGGTGCGGGCCGTGGTCGTTTCCGGGGACGCCGTGGCGCGTCACGGGCAGCCCTGGGTCGAGGGAGCCGCCCGGCACCGATCCCGGCGCTCGGACAGTCTCGCCAGCTCCTGCTGGGCGGCCTGCCTGCCGACGAACGTGAGCCTGCCGTCGCGGATCGCCTTCTGGTCGTTCTCCGGCAGCTCGCCCAGGGGGAACTGGCTGCCGAGGATGGTCCAGGAGCCGCACTGGTTCTGGTTCAGGCCCTTGACGACGACGACCCTGCCGTCGCGGTCGGTGGTGATCACATGGCGGCAGACCACGTTCATCAGGTCCCTGACGGCCTGGGGCCCCTTGACCTCGTACCCGGCCTTCACCGCGGCCCGCTGGACCGGCGGCAGGTCCGCCACCTCGATCGGCGGCCTGGGCTGCTCCCGCGCGTCGGCCCGCCGGGACAGGCTGATCAACGGAACCTCCTGGGTGGTGCCCCGGTACAGCACCACCCGACCGTTCTCCTCACCCACGTAGTAACCACTACGGATGTTCTCCAACGCCACGAAACCCACCGCGCCCAAACCCACCACGGCCACACCGAGCGCACCCGCCGACCACACCCGCCGGCGGACCCCACCGCCCCGCACGGGATTCCGTCCGGCCCCGGCGACGCGCCGGTCCCGCAGCGACGGGTCCATGGTCTCCCGTGCGACGGGCTCCCCCTGCGGTGTGCTCTTCGGAGTGGGGGACACGGCCGCCGGGAGCGTCACGTCGCGGGCGGGCGACTCCCAGGGCTCCGGGGAGGACCGCGGGCGGGCGAGGTCGGCGGCCTCGCGCATCATCTCGGGGAGCGGTGCCGTGCGGCGCGCCGCCCCGAGCAGCGCCATCAGGACGTCGTGCGCGGAGGGCCGTTCCGCCGGGTCCTTGGCCAGGCACGCCTCGACCAGCCCGCGCACCGGCCCCGACAGGTTCCCCAGATCCGGCTCCCCGTAGGTGATCCGCGTGGCGACCAAGGGCAGCGGGCCGGTTCCGAACGCGGGCCGCCCCAACGCCGCGTACGTCATCACCCCGGCCCAGGCGAACATGTCGGCCGCCTCCGTGACCCGCTGCCCGGTGGTCTGCTCCGGGGCCATGTAGGCGGGGGTGCCCATGAGCCGCCCGGTCGTGGAGAGCGTGGTCTCCTGGATGCGGGCGATGCCGAAGTCGATGACGCGCGGACCGTCGGGTCCCAGCAGCACGTTGGCGGGCTTGAAGTCGCGGTGGACGATACCCGCCTCGTGGATCGCCACCAGCGCGGTGACCGTCGCCACGGCCAGCCGGTGCAGCGCGCCCGCCGTCCGGGGCCCGTCGCGCCGCACCGCCTCGGCCAGCGACGGCCCGTCCACGTACTCGCTCACCACGTACGGCGGGTCGGCGTCGAGGTCGGCGGCCAGCACCTGCGCCGTGCAGAACGGCTCCACGCGCTGCGCGACGGCCAGCTCGTTGGCCAGGGCGCGACGGTCCTCGCCCCGGGTGACCAGCCCGCGGTGCAGCACCTTGACGGCGGCGAGTGTCCCGTCGGCCGCCCGGCCGAGATAGACGACGCCCTGCCCGCCCTCGCCCAGCCGCCCGACCAGTTCGCAACCGCCGAGCCGGAGGGGGTCGCGCGGATCGAGGGGGGTCTCTCGCGGCATGGCGTCTCCCGGAGGTGCGTTCGGGTCTGGCGGAGCCGGACGTGACAGGAGTCAGACGCCCGTCACCCGCATGGAGTTCTTCCCGTCGCTGAGATCGTTTCAGACGGGGCGGAGGGCGCCCTCCGGGCTCATGGAGCCCAGCAGGCGTTCCAGGGCCACCTCGACGTCCTCACGCCACGACAGGGCCGACTTGAGCTCCAGCCGCAGCCGGGGGTAGCGGTGGTGGGGGCGGACCGTCTTGAAGCCGACCGACAGCAGGTAGTCGGCGGGCACCACGCAGGTGCCCTCCTCGCCCTTCAGGTCGCCGAACGCCTCGATCGCCTTCACCGCGCGCCGGGTGAGGTCCTTGGCGACGCCCTGCACCAGCATCCGGCCGAGGCCGCCGCCGGTGAAGTCCGGCAGGATGTGCGCGGTCATCAGCAGCACCGCGTCGGCGCTCACCGGGCTGGTCGGGAACGCCACCGAGCGCGGAACGTACAGCGGCGGCGCGTACAGCACGAACCCCGCCGGAACGTCGTCGACGTACGCGATCTTCCCGCAGCTGCCCCACTCCAGCAGCGTCGAGGAGACCCACGCCTCCTTCTCCAGCTCGGTGTCGCCGCTCTCCACGGCGCGGTCTCGGCTCACCGGGTCCAGCTCCCAGAAGACGCAGCGGCGGCAGCGACGCGGAAGGTCGTCGAGGTTGTCCAGAGTGATGTTGACGAGACGACGCGACACCTGGTCGGCACCCCCTGGGGCCCTGAGAGGTCAAGGTGGTTCGGAGCGGAGCACCGCTTCGGGGAAATTCCCGGCAACGAACCGGGACCCTCGGGCATCGTATCGGAGAGAGGGGGTTCCGCCCCGGCGCGAACCACGGGCGCTCGGGGGCCGGTCCCGCCGACCCGCACGGCACTGCCGTAGATTGCGGGAATCGCTCCGAACACCCTGGAGGTGCCTCGTGGAACAGCACACGCGTACGGACGCCTACGTCGATCGCTACGCCGCCCGTGCCGCCGGCATGGTGGCCTCGGAGATCCGGGCTCTGTTCGCCGTGGCCGCTCGTCCCGAGGTGGTCTCCCTGGCCGGCGGGATGCCGTACGTCTCGGCGCTCCCCCTCGACACGGTCGGGGCGATGGTCGGCGACCTGATCTCCCGCAGCGGCGCGGAGGTCCTGCAGTACGCCTCCGCGCAGGGCGACCCGCTGCTGCGCGAGCGCATCTGCGAGGTGATGTCCCTGGAGGGCATCCAGGCGTGCGCCGACGACGTGGTCGTGACCGTGGGCGCGCAGCAGGGCCTCGACCTCGTCACGCGCCTCTTCGTGGACCCGGGCGACGTGGTCCTCGCCGAGGCGCCGTCCTACGTGGGGGCGCTCGGCACGTTCGCCTCCTACCAGGCCGACGTCGTCCACGTTCCGCTGGACGACGCGGGCCTCGTCCCCGCCGCGCTCCGCGAGACGCTGGAGCGGCTGCGCCGCGAGAACCGCCGCGTCAAGTTCCTCTACACCGTCCCCACGTTCCAGAACCCGGCGGGCGTCACCCTCACCGCCGCGCGCCGCGCCCAGGTGCTGGAGATCTGCGCCGAGTACGACGTCCTCGTCATCGAGGACAACCCCTACGGCCTGCTCGGCTTCGACCACGAGCCGATGCGGGCGCTGCGCGCCGACGACGCCGACCGCGTCGTCTACCTCGGCTCGTTCTCCAAGACGATCGCCTCCGGGCTGCGGGTCGGCTGGGTGCTCGCCCCGCACGCCGTGCGCGCCAAGCTCGTCCTCGCCGCCGAGTCGGCGATCCTGTGCCCGTCGAACTTCTCCCAGCTCGCCGTCCGCGAGTACCTCACCACCCAGCCGTGGCGCGAGCAGATCAAGGACTTCCGCGAGCTGTACCGGGAGCGCCGCGACACGATGCTGGACGCGCTCGACGCGTTCATGCCGGAGGGCTGCACGTGGACCCGTCCCGCGGGCGGCTTCTTCGTGTGGCTGACCCTCCCCGAGGGCCTGGACGCCAAGGCGATGGCCCCGCGCGCGATCGCCGAACGCGTCGCCTACGTCCCCGGCACCGGCTTCTACGCCGACGGCTCGGGCCACCGCCACATGCGCATCTCCTACTGCTACCCCGAGCCGCACCGCATCCGCGAGGGCGTCCGCCGCCTGGCGGGCGTGGTGGAGCGGGAGCTGGAGCTGCGAGACACTTTCGGGGGAGTCGCGCCGGGCGGCTCCGCCGGCGGGGTCCACACCCCGGGCCCCGACACGGTCTGACCGGACCTTCGGAAGGAACGCCCGGCTCCCCAGGGGGCCGGGCGTTCTTCATCCCACAGGAAGGCACTGAACTTGGAACTCGGGCACGTCGTCGTTCTGGCCGGGGGACTGTCGCACGAACGGGAGGTCTCCCTGCGGTCGGGCCGCCGCGTCACGGACGCGCTCCGCTCCCTGGACGTCCCGGTGGAGCTGCGCGACGCCGACGCGGCCCTGCTGGACTCCCTGGCCCGCGACACCCCCGACGTGGTCTTCCCCGTCCTGCACGGCGCGGCGGGGGAGGACGGCTCGGTCCGCGGCGTGCTGGAGCTGCTCGGCATCCCCTACGTCGGCGCCCGCCCCGACGCCTGCCGGGTCGCCTGGGACAAGCCCACCGCGAAGGCCGTCGTGCGCCGCGCCGGCCTGAACACGCCCGCCTCCATCGCCCTGCCCAGGGAGACGTTCCACGACCTGGGCGCCGCGTCGGTCATGGACCGCATCCTGGGGCACCTGGGCCTCCCCCTGTTCGTGAAGCCGACGCGCGGCGGCTCGGCCCTGGGCACGTCCGTCGTCCGCGAGGCCGCCGACCTGCCCGCCGCGATGGTCGCCTGCTTCGGCTACGGCGACGCCGCCCTCATCGAGCGGCACATCGAGGGGACCGAGGTGGCCGTGAGCGTCGTCGAACGCGACGGCGAGCCCCACGCCCTGCCCGCCGTCGAGATCGTCACCCCGAACGGCCGCTACGACTACACGGCCCGCTACGACTCCGGCGACACGGAGTTCGTGACCCCGGCCCGCCTGGCCCCGGAGGCCGCCGCCCGCGCCACGGAAGCGGCCGTGACGGCGCACCGGGCCCTGGGCCTCCGGGACCTCTCCCGTACGGACCTGATCGTCTCCCCCTCCGGCGAGGTCCACTTCCTGGAAGTCAACGTGGCTCCCGGGATGACGGAGACCAGCCTCCTCCCCCGCGCCATCGCGGCCGCGGACCTGAACCTGGCGGACGTCTGCCGTGACCTCCTGCTCCAGCGCCGCACGCCGTAGTGCCCTCGCGCCCATCGCCAAGGTTTCCCGTGAAACACCCTTCGGCTCTCCACCGCCACGTTTCACGGGAAACCTCCGCCCGCCGTTTCACGTGAAACGGATCCGGTCCACGGCCGCACGACCACCGCACCGCCACGCTCGTTTCACGTGAAACGCACCCACTCATGCACCATCTCCTCCTCCGGCGAGCAGCGGCTAACGGCTCGCGGTGACATCCGAGGGATGAAGGCATCCCTCATGTGACGCTTCGCCGAGGAGCGGTCGCGACCAGAAAACCTCTTCCCTGTCCCATGCGGAGCCGGACCACCGCCCTCCCCGGCCTCATGTAGGCCCGACCTTTCCAGGGAACGACAGTGGGCGCTCTAGTGAGGCATGGGGGACGGGTGGAGGCCAGAGGGCGAGGCCAGCGAAGAAGCGCACCCTGAGCCCGCTGCGTTTCACGTGAAACGCCGCCACACACTAGCCAGTCGCAGGATGGCAGATCACCCACCCCCGGGCGCGCAGTGGCCTGGCCCAGACGAGGCGGACCGCGAGTGGGTGGGGTGGCGGCTCTTCACGTGAAGCGCCGTGGTGGGCTGGTCGGCGTCCGAACGTGAGGCGAGGGGCGAGCGTTCCGGGTGGGGCTGCCGGTCACAAAAGGAAACGCCCCCGGGTTCTCCCGGGGGCGTCGGCGAGGGGCGTCACGCGTCCAGGTCGGCCACTTCGGATTCGCCGGGGGCCAGGGACTTGAGGATGCGGTCCAGGTCCTGAAGGTCGGCGAACTCCACGACGATCTTGCCCTTGTTGTTGCGGCCGAGATCGACGCGGACCCGTGTCTCGTAGCGGTCGGAGAGGCGGTCGGCCAGATCCCGCAGGGCGGGGGACACCTGCTTCTTGCGGCGGCCCTGGCGCGGGGCGGGTTCCTCCTCGTCGACCTCGCGGAGGGCGATGATCTCTTCGACGGCGCGGACCGACAGGCCCTCGGCGATGATGCGCTTGGCCAGGTTCTCTTGGGCCTCCGGGCTGTCGAGGCCCAGCAGGGCACGGGCGTGGCCCGCGGACAGCACGCCCGCCGCGACGCGCTTCTGGACCGCCGGCGGGAGGTTCATCAGGCGCAGCGTGTTGGTGATGTGCGGGCGGGACCGGCCGATACGGGCGGCGAGCTGCTCGTGGGTCGCGCCGAAGTCCTCCAGCAGCTGCTTGTAGGCGGCGGCCTCCTCCAGCGGGTTGAGCTGCTGGCGGTGGAGGTTCTCCAGGAGGGCGTCCCGGAGCATGTCGTCGTCGCCGGTCTCCCGGACGATCGCCGGAACGACGTCGAGACCGGCCTTCCGGGCGGCACGCCAGCGCCGCTCCCCCATGATCAGTTCGTAGTCGTGCTCGTCGGACTCGATCCGGCGGACGACGACCGGCTGGAGCAGGCCCACGATGTGGATCGAGTCGGCCAGTTCCTCAAGCGCCTCGGGGTCGAAGTGCTTGCGGGGCTGGCGCGGGTTGGGGCGGATCGCGTCGAGGGGGAGTTCGGCGAAGTGCGCGCCCGCCACCGGCGCCAGGCCCGGGGCGTTCTCGGTGTGGCCGCCCTGCGGCGCCGGGGAGGCCGGGTCGGCGTGCGTGGGGACGGCGGGCGGCTCCGGCGCGGGCGGGGCGGTCGGGATGAGCGCGCCCAGGCCCTTGCCCAGACCGCGTCGTTGCTGGCTCACTTGGCGGCTCCCGCACCCCGGTGCGCGATCTCGGAGGCGGCCTCGCTGTAGGCGAGCGCGCCGCTGGAGCCGGGGTCGTAGGTGATGACGGACTGCCCGTAGCTGGGGGCCTCGGAGACCCGGACGCTGCGGGGGATGACGGTGTTGAGGACGATCTCGCCGAAGTGGGCGCGGACGTCCTCGGCGACCTGGGCGGCCAGGCGGGTGCGGGCGTCGTACATCGTCAGCAGGATCGTGGAGACGTTGAGCTTCGGGTTGAGGTGGGCCTTGACGAGGTCCACGGTGCGGATGAGCTGGCCGAGGCCCTCCAGGGCGTAGTACTCGCACTGGATGGGGATCAGCAGCTCGTCGGCGCCGACGAGGGCGTTGACGGTGAGCAGCCCCAGCGACGGCGGGCAGTCGATGAGCACGTAGTCGAACTTCGCGATGTCGTAGGAGTCCAGGGCGCGGCGCAGCCGGGACTCGCGGGCGACCTTGGACACGAGCTCGATCTCGGCGCCGGCCAGGTTGAGGGTGGCGGGGGCGCAGTGGAGGTTGGGGATCTCGGGGGAGGGCACCACGATGTCCTCCATCGGGGTGTCCTCGATCAGCACGTCGTAGATCGACGGGATCTCGGCGTGGTGGTCGATGCCGAGGGCGGTGGAGGCGTTGCCCTGCGGGTCGAGGTCGACGACCAGGACGCGGGCGCCGTGCAGGGCCAGCGACGCGGCGATGTTGACCGAGCTGGTGGTCTTGCCGACGCCGCCCTTCTGGTTGGCGATCGTGATGACGCGGCAGTGGTCGGGGCGGGGCCAGTCACGTTCCCGCCGTCCCGCCATCGCCTTGAGCGCGGCCACCGCGGTCTCCTGCACCACCGTGGATGATTCACGTGAAACCTTGGCGTCCCTGAGCGCCTCGCGCACGAGTTCTGACTCCCCCTGAGATGAACGTCCGGGCGGTGTGCCGCCCCCGGTGCCCGTCGGCACGTACCCGACGTTATCCGCGGTCCCGGACGTGGTGGCACCCCACATCGCGTGTCCGGACGGCGCGGCCGGCCGGTCCTGGTCCTCGGCGGCGCTCTCCTCGGGCGGCGTGGCCGTCTCCGCGGCCGGTTCGCGATCGTCGGGGGTGTCGCCGGCGCGCTCCGGCCGGCCCAGTCCTGGTCCCGTGCTCATGAAGACCTCTTCCTCGACCCTTTGGCGCGCCTGTTCTTCTCGTTACGGGGCGCGCGTTCGGCGACCACACGGACAAGCGTTGTCGGCGGGTCGACCTTACCGCGCCCGACTTGGAGCAGTTCGGTGGTCCGCACACCGAATCGGTCGAGAACGGGTCTGGCTTCCTCCAGCTCGGCCGCCGCCCGCTCCCCCTTCATGGCCAGCAGCTCGCCGCCGGGGCGCAGCAGCGGCAGCGCCCACCGGGCGAGCCGCTCCAGCGGGGCGACCGCGCGGGCCGTGACCACGTCGACGGCGTAGTCCTTGGCGGCCTCCTCGGCCCGGCCGCGGCGCACCGCCACGTTCTTCAGCTCCAGCAGCGCGACGGCCTCGTTGAGGAACGTCGTGCGGCGCAGCAGCGGCTCCAGCAGCGTGACCGTCAGATCCGGACGGACGATCGCCAGCACCAGGCCGGGCAGTCCCGCGCCGGAGCCGATATCCACCACATGGACGCCCTCCGGGATCGCCTCCTGCACCACCGCGCAGTTGATCAGATGGCGTTCCCAGAGCCGGTCCACCTCGCGCGGACCGATCAGGCCGCGTTCCACGCCCGCGTCGGCGAGGAACTCCGCATAGCGTTCCGCCACGGGCAGTGCGTCACCGAAAACCTCACGTGCAATCCCCACCGTACGAATCGTTCCACAAAACACGGTGGGCGCGTACACGCGAAACGTGCTGGTGGGGCGCCGGGCACCGGATCCGCCGGGGGTTCCGCGCATATTCGGCGCTGCTGGGGTAGAGGGTCACCAGAGCCACCCGCCCGTCACGGAAGGAGGCTCCGAGGGATGGGTATCGGAGTCAGCTTGGCCTTCATCGCCATCGGAGCGATCCTCGCGTTCGCCCTCCAAGTCGATCTCAGCGGCATCAACATCACGATGGTCGGCTGGATCCTGATCCTGGTCGGCCTCATCAGCATGGCCTTCACCCTGCTCTACACCCGTCCGCGCCGCCGGGCGAGCCTGATGGCCGGGGCCGACCCCGGTTACGTGGACCCGGCGTCCCCCGAGGCCGCCGGGACCGAGACGGTCGTGGAGGAGCGCATCATCGAGGAGCGGCCCACCGGCCCGGTGGTCGAACGTGTGATCGAACGTCCGGTCGCGCCGCCCGCCCGGGGCCACACCTCCCAGGACCCGGCCCGCGCGCAGGATCCCGCCATCGCGCAGGACCCCGCCCAGAACATCCCGAGCTCCACCCTCGCCGACCCCGCGTCCCGCACCAGGCGGCGCCCGCCGCACGAGCGCGGATGACCCGAGACCGACCGGCAGGACGCCTCCGGAGATCCGGCCGGTGACGTCGCCACCGACCTGACGGGCCACCCTGGAACGCCCGGTGTGCTACGGCGGCGGTGCGCACCGGGCGCACGCAGAGGCCCCGCCATCCCGATCGTGGACGGCGGGGCCTCTGCCCTGCTCGGGTGGTCCGGCCCGCGCTACTCGGCGGGGTGGACGACGACGTACCGCTCCGGCTCCTCGCCCTCGGACTCGCTGCGCAGCCCGGCGGCGGCGACGGCGTCGTGCACGATCTTGCGTTCGAACGGGGTCATCGGCGCCAGCGGCTTGGCCTTGCCCGACTGCCGGACCTCGTCGGCGACGTCGCGGCCCAGCTTGGACAGCTCGGCGCGGCGGCGCTCGCGGTAGCCCCCGATGTCGAGCATCAGCCGGGAGCGGGCGCCGGTCTGCCGGTGCACGGCCAGCCGGGTCAGCTCCTGCAGCGCCTCCAGGACCTCGCCGCGCTTGCCGACCAGCTCGTCCAGGGACGCGCCGACCACCGCGACGATCGCGCGCTCGCCCTCGACGTCCATGTCGATGTCACCGTCGAAGTCACCGATGTCCAGCAGGCCCTCGATGTAGTCGGCGGCGATCTCGCCTTCCTGCTCAAGCGCCTGGACGTCGACCTCAGTGGTGTCGGTCTGGCTCAACGGGATCTCCTTCTTCGACAGGGACTGCGGTCAAACTTAACGCTTCTGGGAGCCGCTGCGCTTGCTGCGCGGCTTACGCGTCGGCTGGTTGCGGACGACCTTGGGCTTGTCGGACTCGGGCTCGGGGTCGGGCTCGGCGTCCTTCCTGGCCTTGCCCTTCTTCAGGCTGGTCGTGGCCGCGTCCTGCTTGCCGCCCTTGGCGCCCGCCTTGGCACCGGTCTTCGCGCCGGTGGTGGCGGTGGCGCCGTTGCCGTCGGCGGTCGCCGGCGGGTACTTGGAGTAGATGTAGTGCTGCTGCACCAGGGTCCAGGTGTTGGAGGTCACCCAGTACAGCAGGACGCCCAGCGGGAAGCCGAGGCCGAACAGGCCGAAGACGGGGGCCAGGACCACCATCATCTTCTGGGCCTGCATCATCGGGTTGTTCTCGTCGGTGATCGGCTGGCGGCGCATGCTGGCGCGCACCGTGAAGAACGTCGTGCAGGACGAGATGATCACCGCGATGCCGGTGACGACCAGCGCGCTGATCGGCCGCGGGTCCAGCCCCCACGCCTTGATGAACGTGTCGGGGATGTGCGCGCCGAAGATGCTGGCCTTCTGCGCGCTGGCGACCAGGTCGCCGGTGACGGCGAACACGTCGGGGTACTGGCCCGAGGCGTTCGGCTTGGCGTCGGAGATCCGCTTGAGGACCTGGAACAGGCCGATGAAGACGGGGAACTGCACCAGGATCGGCAGGCAGCCCGACAGCGGGTTGGCGCCGTTCTCCTGGTAGAGCTTCATGACCTCCTGGTTCAGGCGCTGCTTGTCGTTCTTGTACTTCTTGCGCAGCGACTGGATCTGGGGGTTGAGCTCCTGCATCTTGCGGGAGGCGTGGATCTGCTTGACGAACAGCGGGACCATCAGCAGCCGCAGCAGGACCACGAGCAGGATGATCGAGCCACCCCACGCCCATCCGCTGTCCTTGTCGATGCCGATGGCGCTCAGGCCCGTATGGATCCAGACGATCAGTTGGGCGACGATCGAGTACAACCAGTCAAGCACCGGGCAGCTCCTTGGGCTCTGCTTGGGCGGGGCCGCTCTCCGCGCGGCCGGAGGTCGGGGTGGGCGCCGGGTCGGGCGCCGTGCGGAACGGCTCGGACGCGTTCCGGGGCGGGGGCACGGGGTCGTAGCCGCCGCGGTGGAACGGGTGGCACCGGCCGATCCGGCGAGCCGTCAGCCACGACCCGCGCAGCGCGCCGTGCGTCTGGAGGGCTTCCAGGCCGTAGGCGCTGCAGGTGGGCTGGAACCGGCACTGCTGCCCGAGCAGGGGGCTCAAGAAGCGGCGGTAGGCGCGGACGAGCAGGATCAGGGCGCGGGCGGCGAGGCCCGGCCGCCGGGCGGTCGCCCCGGCCCCGGAGCTCGCGGGGGAACCCGCGGGCGGGGAGGCCGCCCCTGGCCGATCCGTCATCTGTGCCCCTTGGACGTGGGCCGCAGCAGCCGGTCGAGCGCCGACTCCAGGTCCGCGGCCAGTTCGTCGTGGCGCGCCGTCCCCGCGCGGGGGTTGGCGCGCACTACGAGCAGGCTACCCCCCGGGAGTCGATCGAGGTACGCGCGTGCGAGGTGGCGCAGCCGGCGTTGCACGCGGTTGCGCACGACGGCGTTGCCGACCGCCTTGGAGACGATGAACCCCACCAGGGGCGGCGTGTCGGTCACGGCGCCGACCGCGGGGTCGGCTTCGGCGTCCCGGCGCAGCAGGTGTACGACGACAGTTGGCCGTCCGGCGCGGCGACCGCGCCGGACGGCCAGTGTGAACTCGTCCCGCCGCCGCATCCGGTGACCGGAGGGCAGCATGCGAAGGGTCTAGAGCGTCAGACCGCGATGCGGGCGCGGCCCTTGCCGCGGCGCGCGGACAGGATCGCGCGGCCGGCGCGGGTGCGCATGCGCAGCCGGAAGCCGTGCTTCTTGTGGCGGCGACGGTTGTTCGGCTGGAAAGTACGCTTGCTCACTAGAGGCTCCAGGTGCTGCGGTCGGTTGGGTCCGGTGCGATGTCTCGCATCGAGGGGCGCGTCCGGTCCCCCGCAGCGGGGGCCCGTCCGTTCTGGTTGACGGCGGGCACGCGTCATCCCGGTCGATGCGACTCGACCTCAGAACGTTACGGGCTGCCTGCCCGTCTGGTCAAACGGAACGTCCGGCGCCGGCGGGCGCGCCGGGCCCGTTCCTGTTTTCCCCCATCGTTTTCCACAGGCGCGG
This sequence comes from Actinomadura kijaniata, assembly GCF_014138665.1. NCBI lineage: Bacteria > Bacillati > Actinomycetota > Actinomycetes > Streptosporangiales > Thermomonosporaceae > Actinomadura > Actinomadura kijaniata. Next base: position 658,924 of record NZ_JACJIA010000002.1, on the reverse strand, counting down.
CGCGCCCTGTGGGGAATGCCGGGTTTCGCCCTCGGCGGAACGGCTCCCGGACGCCCCCGGAACGGCCGGGTGAGGCGCTGATCTCGGCTGGGTAGGAAGGGGTCGGGGGTGATGGAGGATGGCCATGCGACCGTCCTGGCGGCGAATGCGGTTCGTGTTGCGAGCGCTCGCGAGCAGCGGCTAAGGTTTCCACCGCTGCCGACCCGTACGTGCGTCGGCCTTCTTTTTTCGGCTCCCGCCCGCGGGTCGGGAACCGGGGCTCCCCTGAACGTCAACTGACCGGTCCCGTGCGCCCGTGTGGGCTTTTGCACAGGGATCCCGTCCTCATGCACAGCATGTGGACAACTCTGTGGACAACTCGTGAGAGAGTTAGTCCCCCACGACGTCTCCAGTGATCGGTGAGGCGATCTCGAACGTGGGCGAACCGGGTGGTTCTGGTGCCCCGGGTCATCGGAGTTCTTTGGGGAGGGGACCTTGCGCATGGACGGTCAGGATCTCGGATCGGTCTGGGCACGTACCCTCACGGCGCTGTCCGACAGCGACCTGCACCCCGGCTACCGCGCCTGGCTGCCGATGGTGCGCCCCCTCGCCCTGGTGGAGGGCACGGCGCTGCTGGCGGCCCCCAACGACTTCGCCAAGGACGTTCTGGAAAGCCGCCTGCGCAGCCTCATCACCGACGTGATGTCGCGTGAACTGGGCCGGGAGATCCGCGTCGCGGTGACCGTTCAGCCCGAGCCGCCCGCGTCCTCGGGCGAGCAGCATCACGACCGCGGCAACAACTCCTATGGGGACCGCCCCTCCTACGGCGACCAGCCCTATGAGAAGCCTTACGAGGAACGCCCCTTCGAGGAACGCCCGTACGAAGGCCGCCCCTATGAGGAGCGGTCGTATGACGACCGTTCCTATGGGGACCAGACATATCCGGAACGCCCCCGGCACGAGTCCCCGTTCGGCGACCAGGGCTATGGCGGCCGTTCCTCGGCGGGGGTTTCCCACAACCCCGGCGGTTATCCCCAGGCTGAGGACGAACGCGATTGGCCGCGCCGCGACAGCGACCACGGCGGCGGTTTCCCGTCCACCGCGCGTCCGCCCGCCTATGGCGCGGGACCGGGCGGGCGGTCGCCGTTCGAGAACCGCACGCAGCAGTTCCCCGGCCGCGACCGTGACCGCGAGGGCTTCGATCCGTCGGCGCGCCCCCACGCCCCCTCCCATCTGAACGACCGCACCCTGGGGGCCCCCCGTCCGGGCGGGCCCGGCCTGCAGCGTCCCGGCGTCCCGGGGATGCCCGGCGAGCCGCAGGGGCACGAGCCGCAGCGCCCCGACGCGCCGGGGCGTTCCGAGGACGCGTACACCGACTCCTACGGGCCGCAGAGCGACCCGTTCCGGAGCTCGGAGGAGGACGGCGGCGACGTCCGTCCACAGGACGGTGGACAGGGCGGCGGGGGCGCCGCCGCCGCGAACCCCGACCGGCTGAACCCCAAGTACACGTTCGAGACGTTCGTCATCGGCTCGTCCAACCGGTTCGCGCACGCGGCGGCGGTCGCGGTCGCCGAGCAGCCCGCCAAGGCCTACAACCCGCTGTTCATCTACGGCGACTCCGGGCTGGGCAAGACGCACCTGCTGCACGCCATCGGCCACTACGCGCAGAGCCTGTTCAACGGGGCGCGCGTGCGGTACGTGAGCTCCGAGGAGTTCACCAACGACTTCATCAACTCGATCCGTGACGGCAAGGCCGACGGGTTCCGCCGCCGCTACCGGGACGTGGACATCCTCCTGGTCGACGACATCCAGTTCCTGGAGGGCAAGGAGCAGACGCAGGAGGAGTTCTTCCACACCTTCAACACCCTCCACAACGCCAGCAAGCAGATCGTGATCTCCAGCGACCGCCCGCCGCGGGAGCTGGTGACGCTGGAGGACCGGCTGCGCAACCGGTTCGAGTGGGGCCTGACCACCGACGTGCAGCCGCCCGAGCTGGAGACGCGCATCGCGATCCTGCAGAAGAAGGCCCGCCAGGAGGGCCTGGCCGCGCCACCGGACGTGCTGGAGTTCATCGCCTCGCAGATCGCCTCCAACATCCGCGAGCTGGAGGGGGCGCTGATCCGCGTCACCGCGTTCGCGAGCCTGAACCGCCAGTCGGTGGACATGAAGCTCGCCGAGACGGTGCTGAAGGACCTTATCCCCAACGAGTCCGGTCCCGAGATCACCGCCGCGATGATCATGGCGCAGACTGTGGAGTACTTCGGGACGACGATCGAGGACCTCTGTGGACCGTCGCGGTCGCGCATGCTGGTGACCGCCCGGCAGATCGCGATGTACCTGTGCCGGGAGCTGACGGACCTGTCACTGCCCAAGATCGGGCAGCAGTTCGGGGGCCGCGACCACACCACGGTCATGCACGCCGAGCGGAAAATCCGCAGCTTGATGGCCGAACGCCGGGCCATCTACAACCAGGTGACCGAGCTGACCGGGCGCATCAAGCACCAGGCCCGCAAGCGCTGAGCCGACCGCCCCGGGGGCCGCTCCGCCCTACCCATTTCAAGATCGGTTCACACAGGCTGGGGAAAACCCTGGGGAAGTCCGTGGATAACCCGGGGGAAAACCTGCGGAGAAGCTGGGGACGACTCGTGGATGGATTGTGGACCGGCTGGGGACGGCCAGGGGGCATCATGGGGACGACTCCGTGGACGACTTGGGGAAGCCCTGGGGACGGGGTGGGGACGACCCCGTTCCCGACCACCCGGTCACTGCCCGCCCGACGCTACGGGTGGGAGAACCTGCGGAAAACTCGTGGAGAACCGGGGGAAGAGGTGGGGACACCGTGTGGGGAAAGTTTCGTCGTCCCCATGCGCGCCCGCCCCGTCCACCGGCGCTCCACACGGGACGTGGACAAAAAACCGCCCGCTCACCTGCGGAAACAAGGGTTGTCCACCGTGTCCACAGTCCCTATGACGAGTACTACCTCTTTGTTCTAACCAAGAAAAGATCCCTCTCAAGTTAGGGCCTGGGGATGGAGCGTCCCGAGCGCGCGACCCGGCCCCGCTCCACCTCACCCTTGTCCGACACCTGCAGGAGGCGGGTCCCCTTGAAGTTCCGCATCGACAGAGACGCCCTGGCCGAAGCCGTGGCCTGGACCGCGCGCACCCTTCCCCAGCGGCCCCCGGTCCCGGTGCTCGCCGGAATGCACATCGAGGCCAGCGACCGGCTGAAGCTGTCGGCGTTCGACTACGAGGTCTCGGCGCAGGTCTCCACCGACATCGACACCGAGGACCCGGGCACCGCCCTGGTGTCGGGCAAGCTGCTCGCCGAGATCTGCCGCGCGCTTCCTCCCCACCCTGTGGAGTTCACGACCGACGGCGCGAAGGTGATGCTGCGCTGCGGCAGCGCGAAGTTCACACTCCTCACCATGCCTGTGGAGGACTACCCGACGCTGCCGGAGATGCCGCCGGCCGCCGGGTCGGTGGGCAGCGACGAGTTCGCCGCCGCCGTGTCCCAGGTCGCCATCGCCGCGGGCCGCGACGACACCATCCCCATGCTCACCGGCGTGCGGGTGGAGATCGAGGGCGAGACCGTCACGCTGGCGTCCACCGACCGGTACCGCCTGGCGGTCCGGGAGCTGCACTGGAAGCCCGAGCGCCCCGACTTCTCGGCCGTGGCCCTGGTGCCCGCCAAGACCCTCGCCGACACCGCCAAGTCGCTGACCTCCGGCGCCGAGGTGTCGATCGCGCTGGGCGGGGCGGGCGGCACCGGCGAGGGCATGATCGGTTTCTCCGGCGGCGGCCGCCGCACCACCTCGCGGCTGCTGGACGGCGACTTCGTCAAGTACCGGTCGCTGCTGCCGTCGGAGTACGCGGGCCTGGCGGAGGTGTCCACCTCGCCGTTCATCGAGGCCGTCAAGCGCGTGTCGCTGGTCGCCGAGCGCAACACGCCGGTCCGCCTGTCGTTCCGCAAGGGCGAGGTCGTCCTGGAGGCCGGGACCGGGGACGAGGCGCAGGCCGTGGAGGCCCTGGAGGCCAATCTGGAGGGCGACGACATCGAGATCGCGTTCAACCCCGGGTTCCTGCTGGACGGCCTGTCACAGATCGGCTCGGACGTGGCGCGGCTGTCGTTCACCACGCCGACCAAGCCCGCCGTCCTGACCGGCAAGCCCGCCGCCGAGGGCGAGAACCCCCACTACCGCTACCTGATCATGCCGGTGCGGCTGACGGGGTAAGACGCGTCAAGGGGGCATACCAGGGGGGATCAGCCCGTGCCGCGCCATGATGGGCACGGACCTCAAGGACAGGGGAGTGAAGCAATGGAGCTGGGGATGATCGGCCTGGGCCGGATGGGCGGCAACATGGCCGAACGTCTGCGCCGCGGCGGCCACACCGTCGTCGGGTACGACCGCGACCCGAAGATCAGCGACGTGTCCTCGCTGGAGGAGCTGGTCGAACGCCTGTCGCCGCCGCGGGCCGTGTGGGTCATGGTGCCGGCCGGCGCCCCGACCCAGGAGACCGTCAACAGGCTGGGGGAACTGCTGTCCCCCGGTGACGTCGTCATCGACGGCGGCAACTCCCACTACGTGGACGACCAGAAGCACGGCGAGCAGCTCGCCGCCAAGAACATCGGGTTCGTCGACTGCGGCGTGTCCGGGGGCGTGTGGGGCCTGCAGAACGGCTACGCGCTGATGGTCGGCGGCGACGAGGACAACGTCAAGCGCCTCATGCCGATCTTCGAGACGCTCAAGCCGGAGGGCGAGTTCGGCTTCGTCCACAGCGGGAGGGTCGGCGCGGGCCACTTCGTGAAGATGGTCCACAACGGCGTCGAGTACGCGATGATGCAGGCGTTCGGCGAGGGCTACGAGCTGATCGAGGCCGCCGACATCGTCACCAACGTGCCCGAGACGTTCCGCTCCTGGCAGGAGGGGACCGTCATCCGGTCCTGGCTGCTGGACCTGATGAACCGCGCCCTGGCCGACGACCCCGAGCTGGAGCGCATCCGCGGCTACGCCAACGACTCCGGCGAGGGCCGCTGGACGGTCCAGGCGGCCGTCGACCACGCGGTCCCGCTCCCGGCGATCACGGCGTCGCTGTTCGCGCGCTTCGCGAGCCGCCAGGACGACTCCCCGGCGATGAAGGTCGTGGCGGCCCTGCGCAACCAGTTCGGCGGCCACGCGGTGGAGTCGGCCAAGGGCGCCGACTCCCCGGGCGCCGACGTGGCTCCCCCGGCGACCTGACCTCGCCGATCCAGGCCGACGCCGACGGGCCGCCCCCACCGCGGGGGCGGCCCGTCGGCGTTCGTCCACAGACCGTGGACGGCGGCCGGGACGCCGGGCGTTGTCCACACCCTGTGGCCATCGAACGCGGCGGACGGGCGAGGGCGCCGGGAGGCCGCCCACAGGGCGTGGACGGCCTCCCGGTGGAACGTCAGCGGAAGTCCGCGGCGTGGTCGGCCGCCCACTGGCGGAAGGTCCGGGCCGGAACGCCCGTGACCTCCTCCACCGCGGAGGTGACCCTGCCGGGCCGTTCCGCCAGCGCGGCGAAACCGTCCAGCATCACGTCGGCGAACTCGGGCGGGAACCCCGCCGCGACCTTGCGGGTGTGCGCCTCGGCGCGGGAGATCTCCCGCCACCGCACCGGGCGCCCGATCGCCTCCCCGATGATCCGCGCCTGCTCGACCTGCGTCAGCAGGTCGGGGCCGGTCAGCTCGTAGGCCGCGCCGGCATGGCCGTCCCCGGTGAGCGCGCGGGCCGCCACGGCCGCGATGTCCCGCTCGTGGATCAGCGACGCGGCGACCCGGCCGTGGATGTCGCTGACGGTGCCGTGGGCGCGGATCTCCTCCGCCCACGCCAGCGTGTTGGTCGCGAACCCCCAGGGGCGCAGGAACGTCCACTCCAGCCCGGACGCCGCGATCGGCGCCTCCAGGCCGGCGTGCAGCCGCCCGATCACGTTGTCGTCGGTCCCCACCCCGTCCAGGACCGCCGCCGACGACAGCAGCACGACACGCCGCGCGTGCGCGGCGACCGCCTCGACGACGGCGGGCGCGGCGTCGGCGGTCGGCATCGGCCAGACCAGGAACACCGCCTCCACCCCCGGCAGCGCGGCCTCGATCGTCGCCAGGTCCCCGGCCACGACGTCGGCCCCGGCGGGCAGGCCCGCCGCCGCGGGGTCGCGGGTCAGGGCGCGGACCGGGACCCCGTCCCTCAGCAGCAGGTCCACGAGGGGCCGTCCGACGTTGCCGGAGGCTCCGGTCACCAGGATCATGCGTCGTCCTCTCCCCGGGCTCCCGCGAGGGAGCCCGCTCGGTACCGGTGTGCAGGTGAGGGACGCTAGGACGCCGCCGGTCCGGCCGAATCCGTCACCTGACCGGTCGGGCCCCGGCCTTCTTCCACCGCTGTGGACAACGCGGATGCCGCGACGAGGCCCTACCCTCGTTACTCGTGCACGTGGCCCATCTCTCGCTCCAGGACTTCCGCTCGTACGCCACCGCCGAGGTGCCGCTCGACGCGGGCGTCACCTCGTTCGTGGGCCCCAACGGTCAGGGCAAGACCAACCTCGTCGAGGCGATCGGGTACGTCGCCACGCACGGCAGCCACCGGGCCGCCACCGACGCGCCGCTGGTCCGGCAGGGGGCGCCGCGGGCCATCGTGCGCGCCGGGGTGGTCCGCGACGACCGCAAGGCCCTGATCGAGCTGGAGATCAACCCGGGTAAGGCCAACCGCGCCCGGCTCAACCGCTCCCCCGTCCCCCGGCCCCGGGAGATCCTGGGGGTGCTGCGGACCGTGCTGTTCGCGCCCGAGGACCTGTCGCTGGTCAAGGGCGACCCGGGGGAGCGCCGCCGGTTCCTGGACGAGCTGCTGACCGCCCGCGCCCCGCGCTTCGCCGGGGTCCGCTCCGACTACGAGCGCGTCCTCAAGCAGCGCAACGCCCTGCTCAAGTCCGCCGCCGCCCACCGCCGCTCCCCCGGCCCCGAGGTGCTGGCCACCCTCGACGTGTGGGACACCCACCTGGCCCGCGCCGGGTCCGAGCTGCTCGCCGCCCGGCTGGAGCTGGTGGAGGGGCTGCGCCCGCTGGTCGCCGCCTCCTACGCCGAGCTCGCCCCCCACAGCGGCGCCGCCGACCTGCTCTACAAGAGCTCCCTCGGCGCCGCCGAGCTGTCCACCGACCGCGCGCGGCTCGCCGAACAGCTGCTGGGCGGCGTCGCCGAGGCCCGCAAGCAGGAACTGGAACGCGGCGTCAGCCTCGTCGGCCCGCACCGCGACGAACTCGTCCTGCGGCTGGGGGACCTGCCCGCGCGGGGCTACGCCAGCCACGGCGAGTCCTGGTCGTTCGCGCTGGCGCTGCGGCTGGCGGCGTTCGAGCTGCTGCGCGCCGACGGCGACGACCCCGTCCTGATCCTGGACGACGTGTTCGCCGAGCTCGACGCCGGACGCCGCGCGCGGCTCGCCGGGATGGTCGCGCCCGCCGAGCAGGTGCTGGTCACCGCCGCCGTCCCGGAGGACGTTCCCAAGGAGCTGACCGGCGCGACCTACGCCGTCTCCGGCGGCCAGGTGGTCCCCGAGCGGGACATGCTCGGCTGACCGGAAGGGGGAGAAGATGACCGACGATCCACAGGGTGTGCACAACCCGCCGGACGAGCCCGCTTCCCCGGCGGACTCCGGCCCGGCCCCCGGCTCGCCGCCCGCCAAGACGGGCATCGAGCTCGCGCGCGAGGCCCTCGCCCAGGCCAAGGCCGACGCCCTCAAACGCGGGACCCTCCCCGGCCAGGGCCGCAAACGCGCCCGGAACCCCCTGCCCGCCCGCCCCCTCGAACCCGGGCGCGGCGGCGACCCCCGGCCGTTCGGCGCGGCCATCCGCGACCTGCTGGCCACCCGCGGCTGGGAGCAGCGCGCCGCCGTCGGCGGCGTCTTCGGCAACTGGCCCGGCATCGTCGGCCCCGAACTCGCCGAGCACACCAGGCCCGAGAAGTTCGAGAACGGCGAGCTCACCGTCGTCGCCGACTCCAACACCTGGGCCACCCAGCTTCGCCTGCTCGCCGCCACCCTGGTCCGCCGCCTCAACGAGGAGCTCGGCCAGGGCACCGTCAAACGCGTCAAGGTCGTCGGCCCCTCCTCCGGCCCCCGCCGCACCGGGGCCTGGCGGGTCCGCTGACCCCGCCCGCCGTGTCCGCCGGGCCGACCGGGCCAGTCGCGTCCGGGCCCCGCGAACGCGCTGATCACACCCCGTCCCCGGGAGGCATCGTTTTGTCGGTGCCGGGTGAGAACATCAATGTGGAGTGAGCGGCAGCGGTTTCCGCTACGAGCGCTTCACAGACCAGACAAGCCCCGGGGGTGAATGGGGGGATGCACCTCCGCGCCCGTTCGACCGCCACACGGCCACACAGCGTCCGTCAGTGCCACTTTCCGACCCGTCACCGGGTAGAATGAAACCGGGTTCAGGATGCTGCGCCGCCATGGGTCGCCCCGGGGTTCTGGCCGACACGGCCAGAGCGTGAGGGCGCCCTTACGTGTGTTACGGGGCACACCGCGTTCACCGTGAGTTCATAAGCAGGGTGTGGGGCGGCGGCGACGCGTCCCCGGCAGGAGGATCTCCTTTGGCGTACGACGCTAGTTCGATCACCGTCCTTGAGGGCCTGGAAGCGGTTCGCAAGCGGCCCGGCATGTACATCGGGTCGACCGGGGAACGCGGCCTGCACCACCTGGTCTACGAGATCGTCGACAACTCCGTCGACGAGGCCCTGGCCGGCTATGCCGACGCCATCGAGGTCACCCTGCTGGCCGACGGCGGCGTGCGGGTCCTCGACAACGGCCGCGGCATCCCCGTCGGCGAGCACCCGGTGGAGAAGAAACCGGCCGTCGAGCTGGTGCTGACCACCCTGCACGCCGGCGGCAAGTTCGACGGCAAGTCCTACGCGGTCTCCGGCGGCCTGCACGGCGTCGGCTCCGCCGTGGTCAACGCGCTGTCCACCCGGCTGGAAGCCGAGATCCGCACCGACGGCCACTACTGGCGCCAGTCCTACACCTGGCAGGGCGCCGAGGGCCCCCTGGAGAAGGGCGAGCCCACCGACGAGACCGGCACCCAGATCACCTTCTGGCCCGACGCCGAGATCTTCGAGACCCTCGACTGGAACTTCGAGACCCTCTCCCGCCGCATGCAGGAGATGGCGTTCCTCAACCGCGGCCTGTCCATCACGCTGCGCGACGAGCGCCCCGACCACCTCAACGGCGACGACGGCGGCGAGCCCCGCGTGGTGGCCTACCACTACGAGGGCGGCATCGAGGACTTCGTCCGCTACCTCAACGCCAAGAAGGACGCCGTCCACGAGTCGGTCATCTACTTCGGCGACGACACCGAGGGCATGTCGGTCGAGATCGCCATGCAGTGGAACTCCTCCTACACCGAGTCGGTCCACACCTTCGCCAACACCATCAACACGGCGGAGGGCGGCACCCACGAGGAGGGCTTCCGCGCGGCGCTGACCACCATCGTCAACCGGTACGCCCGCGACAAGGGCCTGCTGCGCGACAAGGACGACAACCTCACCGGCGAGGACGTCCGCGAGGGCCTCACCGCGATCATCTCGATCAAGCTGGCCGACCCGCAGTTCGAGGGCCAGACCAAGACCAAGCTCGGCAACTCCGAGGCCAAGGCGTTCGTGCAGCGCGCCTGCAACGAGCACCTGCGCGACTGGTTCGAGGAGAACCCCGGCGAGGCCAAGGAGATCATCAGCAAGGCCACCCAGGCCGCGCGCGCCCGCGTCGCCGCCCGCCAGGCCCGCGACCTGACCCGCCGCAAGAGCCTGCTGGAGTCCACCTCCCTGCCGGGCAAGCTGGCCGACTGCCAGTCCACCGACCCCAGCCGGTCCGAGCTCTACATCGTCGAGGGCGACTCGGCCGGCGGCTCCGCCAAGGGCGGCCGCAACCCGCACTTCCAGGCCATCCTGCCCATCCGCGGCAAGATCCTGAACGTCGAGAAGGCGCGCATCGACAAGATCCTCAAGAACAACGAGGTCCAGGCGATCATGACCGCCCTGGGCACCGGCGTGCACGACGAGTTCGACATCGAGAAGCTGCGCTACCACAAGATCATCCTGATGTCGGACGCCGACGTCGACGGCCACCACATCAACACGCTGCTGCTCACCCTGCTGTTCCGCTTCATGAAGCCGCTCATCGAGGCCGGGCACGTCTACCTCTCGCAGCCGCCGCTCTACAAGATCAAGTGGGACGGGCGCGGCACCGACGTCGACTACGCCTACTCCGACCGCGAGCGGGACCAGATCATCGAGGCCGGGATCGCCGCGGGCAAGCGCGACCCCCGCCCCCGCGACCAGGTGCAGCGCTTCAAGGGTCTGGGCGAGATGAACGCCAACGAGCTGTGGGACACCACCATGGACCCCGCCAAGCGCGTCCTCCTGCAGGTCCAGCTCGACGACGCCGCCCAGGCCGACGAGCTGTTCAGCGTCCTGATGGGCGAGGAGGTCGAGCCTCGCCGCGAGTTCATCCAGCGCAACGCCAAGGACGTCCGCTTCCTGGACATCTGACGCGCTGACCGCGGCCCGAGCTTGCTTCCACAACGAAGAAGAGGTCTTACACAGTGACGGACGTGACCACAGCGGACGGACCCGGCGAGCGGATCGAACCGGTCGACATCCAGGTCGAGATGCAGAAGAGCTATCTCGACTACGCGATGTCGGTCATCGTCGCCCGTGCCCTGCCCGAGGTGCGCGACGGCCTGAAGCCCGTGCACCGCCGCGTGCTGTACGCCATGTACGACGGCGGGTACCGCCCCGACCGCGGCTACTTCAAGTGCGCGCGCGTCGTCGGCGACGTCATGGGTAACTACCACCCCCACGGCGACTCGGCGATCTACGACGCGCTGGTCCGGCTCGCCCAGCCCTGGTCGATGCGCTACCCGCTGGTCGACGGCAACGGCAACTTCGGCTCCCGCGGCAACGACCCCGCCGCCGCCATGCGCTACACCGAGTGCCGCATGGCGCCGCTGGCCATGGAGCTGCTGCGCGACATCGACAAGGAGACCGTCGACTTCTCGCCGAACTACGACGGCCGCTCCCAGGAGCCGGACGTCATGCCGTCCCGCTACCCCAACCTCCTGGTCAACGGTTCGGCGGGCATCGCGGTCGGCATGGCCACCAACATCCCGCCGCACAACCTGCGCGAGGTCGCCGACGGCGTCCGCTGGTTCCTCGACAACTACGGCGCCACCGACGAGGAGCTCCTCGAAGCCCTCATCGAGCGGGTCAAGGGCCCCGACTTCCCGACCGCCGGCCTCATCGTCGGCCGCAAGGGGATCGAGGAGGCCTACCGCACCGGCCGCGGCTCGATCACCATGCGCGCCGTCGTCGAGGTCGAGGAGATCCAGAACCGCACCTGCCTGGTCGTCACCGAGCTGCCCTACCAGGTCAACCCGGACAACCTGGCGCTCAAGATCGCCGAGCTGGTCAAGGACGGCAAGCTCGACGGCATCGCCGACGTCCGCGACGAGACCTCCGGCCGCACCGGCCAGCGCCTCGTCATCGTCCTCAAGCGCGACGCCGTCGCCAAGGTCGTCCTCAACAACCTCTACAAGCACACCCAGCTCCAGGAGACCTTCGGCGCGAACATGCTCGCGCTGGTCGACGGCGTCCCCCGCACCCTCCGGCTGGACCAGTTCATCCGGCACTGGGTCGACCACCAGATCGACGTCATCGTCCGCCGCACCCGCTTCCTGCTGCGCAAGGCCGAGGAGCGCGCCCACATCCTGCGCGCCCTCCTGAAGGCCCTGGACCGCATCGACGAGGTCATCGCCCTCATCCGGCGCTCCCCGTCCGCGCAGGAGGCCCAGCAGGGCCTGATGAGCCTGCTGGAGATCGACGAGGTCCAGGCCCAGGCCATCCTCGACATGCAGCTCCGCAAGCTCGCCGCCCTGGAACGCCGGTCCATCACCGACGAGTACGACAAGCTGATGGCCGAGATCACCGACTACAACGACATCCTCGCCTCCCCCGAGCGGCAGCGACGGATCGTCGGCGACGAGCTCGCCCCCATCGTCGAGAAGTACGGCGACGAGCGCCGCACCCAGATCATCCCCTTCGACGGCGACGTCTCCTACGAGGACCTCATCGCCGAAGAGGACATCGTCGTCACCATCACCCGCGGCGGCTACGCCAAGCGCACCCGCACCGACGCCTACCGCGCCCAGCGGCGCGGCGGCAAGGGCGTCCGCGGCGCCCAGCTCAAGCAGGACGACATCGTCGACCAGTTCTTCGTCACCACGACGCACCACTGGATCCTGTTCTTCACCAACAAGGGCCGCGTCTACCGCGCCAAGGCCTACGAGCTGCCCGACGCCGGCCGCGACTCCCGTGGCCAGCACGTCGCCAACCTCCTCGCGTTCCAGCCCGACGAGCGCATCGCCCAGGTCATGGACCTCCGCGACTACGATGTCGCGCCCTACCTGGTCATCGCCACCAAGAAGGGCAAGGTCAAGAAGACCGCCCTGCGCGACTACGACTCGCCCCGCTCCGGCGGCATCATCGCCATCAACCTGCTGGACGACGACGAGGTCATCGCCGCCCGCCTGGTCTCGCCCGACGACGACCTGCTGATGGTCTCCACCAACGCCCAGTCCATCCGGTTCCACGCCGACGACGACTCCCTGCGTCCCATGGGCCGCGCCACCTCCGGCGTCATCGGCATGCGCTTCGAGGAGGACCAGCACGTCCTCAACATGCTCGTCGTGCAGGACGAGGAGCAGGACGTCCTGGTCGCCACCGAGGGCGGCTACGCCAAGCGCACCCCCGCCGGCCAGTACCCGACCCAGGGACGCGGCGGCAAGGGCGTTCTCACCGCTAAGATCGTGGAATCTCGCGGCAGGTTGGTAGGGGCACTCATGGTGGGCCCGGACGACGAGGTGTTCGCCATGACGTCCAACGGCGGCGTCATCCGCACGCGTGCGGCAGAGGTCAAGCAGTCCGGACGCCAGACCATGGGCGTGCGTCTGATGAACCTCGCGGACGGGGACAGCGTCGTCGCGATCGCGAGGAACGTAGAGTCCATGGAGGACTCGGACGCCGAGACGGACGAAGGGGGCACGGCCAGTGACGTTTCCCCCGCCCAGGAGGACTCGTGACCACTCAGCCCGGTGACGGCAAGGGCAAGCCCAAGAAGACCGTGGCCGCCGCGTCCGCCAAGCCCGCCAGGGACGAGACCAAGGTCGACCTCAAGCCCGTGGACGAGACCACCCCGGACCTGACGGCGATCAAGGACGACTCCCCGGCCGACACCGAGGACAAGGCGATCGCACCGGTGAAGGACCCGGTGAAGGACCCGGTCAAGGGCACCGCCGAAACGCCCAAGCCGAAGACCGAGGCTTCCACGAAGCCCGCCGCGGCGAAGGACACCAAGGTCGACATCAAGGCCGACGCCACGGCCAAGCCGGCCAAGGCCGACACCAAGACCGACACCAGGAAGCCCGACTGGACCAAGCCCGCCGAACCGGCGTCCTCGGTCTCCGGCAGCCGCGTGGACAAGCCGCTCGGCTCCGGTGCCGCGCCCGCCGCGAGCGCCACCCGCTCCTCCGGTGGCTTCGCGGGCACGGTCCTGAAGGACCGCCCGGCGACCGACAAGAAGGACACCAAGGACGACGCGACGAAGAAGCCCGCCACCGGCAAGCCGGCCCGCAGGGCCCAGCTCCAGCTCGCACGCCTGGAGCCCTGGTCGGTCATGAAGTTCAGCTTCGTGATGTCGCTGGTCTGCTTCGTCGTCCTGCTCGTCGCGGTGATCGTCCTGTGGCTCATCCTGTCGGGCCTGGGCGTCTTCTCGGCGATCAGCGACACCGTCAACGAGCTGACCCGCCAGCAGGGCCAGACCGGCGGCGGCCTGGACGCCGGAAGCTGGTTCTCCTTCGCCCGCGTCTTCGGCTACACCGTCCTCGTCGGCGCGCTGAACGTCCTGCTGATCACGGCCCTGTCCACGGTCGGTTCGGTGATCTACAACCTGGCCGCCGACCTGGTCGGAGGCGTCGAGGTCACCCTGAAGGAGGCCGAGTAGCCGACCTGCCATAACGATTACCGGTCCGCTCACGAGATGCGGTAATCTCTCATGCGTCGCCGGGAAACAGCAACGAGGACCGGCGACGCAGCGAGGGCGTATAGCTCAGTCGGTTAGAGCGCATCCCTGATAAGGATGAGGCCCCAGGTTCAAGTCCTGGTACGCCCACACATATCCGGATTCTGGATAGAGGACCCCACTCCATGAGTGGGGTCTTTTGTTTATCCGCCGCCGAACCGGCGGCGGCGTCCACCCCGCACGTTCCGGGGCCGGGCATTGGCGCGTCACGTGTACTGGTGGCACTCGCCGGTGAAGACGGTGGCGAGCTCGGATCTGATGATCGAGGTCGCGAGCGGCTCGTCCGCGGTTTCCGGGGTGCGGTAGACCTGCATGGCCAGGCCCTCGGTCACGGCGGCGAGGCGGACGGCGGCGGGGCGGGGGGCCAGGTCCTCGGCGACCTCGCCGCATTCCTTGCCGTTGTGGATCGCCTGCGCCAGGTCGTCGCGGAGCGCTCGGGCGGTCCGCACGTCCACTTCGGCGAGGGCGGGGACGTCGAGGGTGCGTCCGGCGAAGGCCCGGGTGACGCGGAACTCGGTGCGGCGGACGGCGTCGAGGGGGAGCAGTTCGGTCATCGCCTCGGCGAGGATGCCGGCGATGGGGCGGTGGTGGCGGGCCCCGGCCTGGACGTGGGCGTTCACGCGGTCGCGGATCTGCGTGGTGACCTGCTGGAAGGCGTGCAGCAGCATGTCGTCCTTGGTGCGGAAGTAGTGCTGGACGAGCCCGACGGAGATGCCGGCGGTGGCGGCGGTGCGGGCGACGGTGACGGCGTCGAGGCCGTGGTGGGAGATGAGTTCGCAGACGGCGGTGGCGATCTGGCGCCGGCGTTCGTGGTGATCGGCGGTCCTGGGCACTTGTTGACCATATCGCCATACGGTAAAACCGTATGGCGATATGGTTATCCGTGCGTCCCTCGGAAGGCGAGGCCCCGTGCGTTGGTGGAACGCGGCGATCCTGCTGCTGCTCCTGTCCGTTCTTCTCCCCGCCGCTCCCGCAGTGGCCCGGCCCGACGCGTACGCCGCGCTCGACGCGCACGCCCGCTCCCGGATGAGGAACGCGCGGGTGCCGGGGCTCGCCTATGCCGTGGTCGGTCCCGGTGGTCCTGTGCACCAACGGGCCTGGGGAAAGGACGGGCGCGGCCGTCCGGTGACGGCCGGCACCCCGTTCCTGTGGGGTTCGGTGGCCAAACCGGCGGCGGCGACGGCGGTCATGGCTCTGGTGCGGTCGGGGCGGCTCGGCCTGGACGACCGGGTCGTGGAGCACCTGCCGCGTTTCCGGTTCGGTGGCGCGGCGCACGCCTCCCGTGTCACGGTCCGCCATCTGCTCAACCAGACGGCGGGGATCCCCGAACGGCCCACTCTCAAGCTCGCCGACTGCTTCGGCTGCCCGCGCCCCGCTGAGCGTCTCGGCGGGTTGGACGGTGTGGACCCGCTGGGCCCGCCGGGGAGCAGGTACGCCTATGCCAGCGCCAACTACCTGGTGCTTGCGGCCGTGGTCGAGGCGGTCACCAGGCGTCCCTTCGCGGAGCACCTGCGCCGGGCGGTCCTGGACCCGGCGGGTATGGACGGGGCCATCGCCGATGCCGCGACGGCTTCGAGGAGGGGGCTGCCGCCGGGGCACCAGCTGATGTGGGGGATGCCGTCCGCGGTCGCCGACGGGTTCGACGACCACGGCGCGGCCTACGGCTACCTGGGCGGTGACCTGAACGATCTGGCGGCGTTCGCGGCGTTCCAGCTGCGTTCGGGCGACGGGACGCTCGCGCCCGAGGACGTGCGGCTCATGCGCCGGGAGGGCAGGCCCGGTTCGGGTTACGGGATGGGCTGGCGTGTCGGCGGCTTGAAGCCGCCGCTCGACCGGGCCGTCTGGCACACGGGGGCGACCCCCGGCTATTCGGCGATGGTGTTCCTGATCCCGGAGCGCGGGCTCGCGCTCGTGCTGCACCAGAACCTGCACGGTCTGCTGCATGACGGCGCGGTGATGCAGGTGGGTTTCGACGCCGCCCGGCTGTTGGCGGGCGGCGGCCTGGATGGTGCCCCTTCCGCGACCGGTTACCACGCGGCGGTCTGGGGCGTGACCGTGCTCGCGTTGGGGCTGGTGCTGGCGGCGGGGCGTTCGGTGGTCCGGCTGCGCCGCCCGGAGGTCTCGCGCCGGAGTTCCGTCGCCTGGGTTCTGGTGGGCGTGGTGCCGCTGGCCCTGGCGGTGTGGGCGTCCGGCCAGATAGGGGTGCGGTCGTTGGCGACGTGGCTGCCTGACGCGTTCGCCGCGTTGTGCGTCGCGGTGGCCGCCGGTGTCGTCACCGTCGTGTGCGGGGCGTTCACCCTGGTCAGGTGTGGCAGCCGACGACGGTGACCCGCTCGCCGTCGGGGACGCGGGCCGGCGTCGCGCCCCGACGGCCCGGGGCGGTTCAGGTGGCCTGCAACGCGACCGTGGGGGACAGCCGCGCGGCGCGGACCGCCGGGTAGAGCCCGGCGAGCATCCCGATGGCCAGCGTGGCGGCGAGGCCGCCGGTGAGGGACCAGAGCGGCACTGTCGGTGGCAGCCCCATGAAGGTCGCGTAGCCGAACGTCGCCGCCGCGCCCAGCACCGCGCCCGCGATCCCGCCGAGCCCCGACAGCAGCAGTGACTCGGTCACGAACTGGAGGCGGATCTGTCCGCGCGTGGCGCCCAGCGACCGCTGCAGTCCGACCTGGCGGCGCCGCCCGGCGAGCTGAAGGACCTGGCGGACACGTTCGACGCGATGCTGGACCGCATCTCGGCGCTGGTGGCGTCCCAGCAGCGGTTCGTGGCGAACGCGGCCCACGAGCTGCGCACTCCCCTGGCCGTCCAGCGCGCCGCCCTGGAGATCGGCCTGTCCGACCCGACCCCCGAACGCGTGGCGGAGGTCCGCACCCGCCTGCTGACCGTCGCCGACCGCAGCGAGCGCCTGATCGAGGGCCTGCTGCTGCTGTCGGCCAGCGACCAGGGCCTGGACCGCACCGAACCCGTGGACCTGGCCCAGGTGATCGTCCAGGCGGCGGCGGAGCAGGCCCCCGAACGCGAGTCCCGCTCCCTCCGGCTGGACACCCGCCTGGAGCCGTTCGTCCTCCAGGGCGACCCGGCGCTGCTGAGCCACCTGGTCCGCAACCTCCTGGAGAACGCGACCCGCTACAACGTCCCGGACGGCCGCATAGCGGTCCACCTGGACGAGAGGGGCCTGACGGTCACCAACACGGGCCCGCGGATCCCACCCGACACGGTCCCCCACCTGTTCGAGCCGTTCCGCCGCCTGAACCCCCGCCGCCCCACGAAGGGCGAGGGCACGGGCCTCGGCCTGTCCATCGTGACCTCCATAGCGAAGGCCCACGGAGCCCAGGCCACCGCCACCCCGAACCCCGACGGCGGCCTGACCGTCCGCGTCACGTTCGCCAGGACCGCGGAACGGGTCAACTGTTGATCAGGTGGTTGACGTCGCGGACGAAGCGCCGCCACTCGCCGGGCTTCGCGGCGTTGTAGCGGTGGTTCCGGAGGACCAGCTCCAGCGTCCTCCGGAGAGGGACCGGGGAGCGCATGACGGCCTCGTTGCGCTCGGCGAGGCGGCGCAGTTCATCCGAGTTGGGGAGACGGTCGCTCTTGGTGGAGTTGCAGGCGGCGTGGGCGGGGGCCAGGTTCCAGACGGCGTCCAGGTCCGGGCCCGTCCAGCCGCCGTGCGCGCCGAGACGGTCCATGAGCGCGTACGGGAACACGTGGTCGACGGCGTACTCGTCGTCGGCGTTGATCGGCTGGTGACAGCTCAGGCACCTGCCGTGCTGGAAGCCGATGACCGCGTCCCTGACGCCCGTGACGGGACGGCGGCGGCGCCTGTCGTAGAGGAGCCCGTCGGCGAGGTCGGGCACCAGGCCCTCGGCCAGCAGGGCCGGGCCGATGCCGGTGCTGAACGAGCTCTCCACGATCTCCCAGCGGGACCGCAGCTCGCCGCGCAGGACGTCGATCCGGTCCGACAGCGCCACCCGGCGGAGCGCGGGGGTGAGGCGGACGAGGCGGTCGCGGCCCCGGCCGGTCACCTCGTAGAAGCGGTGCGGCACCTCCGAGCCGTGCAGGTTGTGGAACTTCTGCATGACCATGCCGGGCATGTTGGCGGTCGCGGCCTCCACCAGCCGTTCGGTGGGGCGGCCGATCCGGCGGCTCTCCGCGGCCTCCTCGGCGGCGATGACGAGCAGGTCGGTCCTGGCGGTCGGGGCGTTCGGGGACGCCTGGGGGGCGTGTTCCAGTCGTCGCAGGAGGCCCGTCGCGTAGGTGGTGGCCAGTTCGGTGAGCGGGATCTCGGTGCGGTCCCGGGCCGCCGCCTCCAGCAGGGCGTGGCCGAGGGCGAACTTGTAGGTGCGGACGTTCCGCCCCATGAGGACGGCCAGCCGCCACGACGCGTACGGGGTCGGGTCGGCGCGGTAGAAGTCCTCGCTCACGGCGGCTCCCTGAATCGCTGCATTCCCAACTTATGGTGCCTGTCGGACATCGCTGGCGGGGGTGATCGCGTGCCGTATCTGATGATCGTTCGGTACGGCGGGGGCGCGGAGGACGTGGAGCCGCATGTCGCGGCATCACGTCGACGGGACGTTTTTCGGGTTGGGGCAGGTCGGGCCCGCGGGGTTCGGCGGGGCCGTTCCGTGCTGGAACTCCTGGTCAAGCGGGGGTGGGCTGCGACCCCGTGTGTACGACCTGGGGCTGGGGCGCGGTCCGGAGGGAGTCCTGAGGGGGATGCGGCGCGGGGGCGCCGGGCGGCACCTTCGAAGTCGGAGTGACGGCTGAGAGGGTTTTTCGCGTGTATTACCGGCGGCTTCTGGTGGTGGGGACGGTTCTGGCCTCGGGGGTGGTCGCCGTTCCCGCGCAGGCTGGGGAACGGGTGCGGTGGCGGGACTGCCCCGGCGGGGTCGGGAACGTCCGGTGCGGGGACGTCGAGGTCCCGCGGGACCACCGGAAGCCGGGCGGGGCCAAGATCCGGATCCGGGTCGCGCGGCGTCCGGCGGCCGAACGGAGGGGAACGCTGGTCTTCCTGCCGGGCGGCCCCGGGCAGTCGGGGCCGACGCCGTCGCCCAGATGACCGGGTTCGGCGGGCTGGAGAAGCGGTTCGACCTGGTCGGGATCGACCCGCGCGGGGTGGGGCGCAGCGCTCCCCTGACCTGCCCGGCCGGTGGGGTCCTGCGGGCCGAGCCGGTCCGGTTGCCGGAGAGCGGACGGGACCTGCGGCGGCTGCGGGACCGGAACCGCCGCCTGGCCGCCTCCTGCCGCGGCTGGGACGCCCCGCTGGACTCGGACTCCGCCGCCCGCGACCTCGACCTCGTGCGGAAGGCCCTCGGGGAACGCGTCGTCCACCTGTACGGGCACTCGTACGGGACGCTGCTCGGCCAGGAGTACGCCGCCCGGTTCGGCCGGCACGTGCGGGCCGCCGTGCTGGACGGGGTCATGGACCACAGCGCGTCCCGGCGGCGGTTCGTGGTGACGGCGGCCCGGGCGTTCGAGGACGCGTTCGGGGAGTTCGCCCGGTGGTGCGCGCGGAGCCGGGAGTGCGGGATGGACGCGCGCGGCGCGTACCGGCAGGTGGTCGCCAAGGCGCGGGCCGGGAGGCTGGAGGGGGACTGGACGCCCCACACAGTGGCCGCGACCGCGGACGCGATGCTGTGGACGCCCTCCTGGGGCGCGGTCGCCTCATTCCTGAGGACGCTGAACGCGGGACGGGCGTGGGAGGAGGAACGCGAGAAGCCCCCGGCGACCCTCAACCATGCGGATCCCGTCGTGTGCCAGGACTACGCGATGCGCTACCGGAACGCCGGTGAGCTGCGGGCCGATCTCGCGGCGGCGCGCCGGGCGGCCCCCCTGGTCGGGTACTCGCCCAACGCGATGAGGGCCGTTCTCGCCTGCCAGGGCTGGCCGGGGCCCGTCCGCAACCCGCAGTCGCGGGCCGCCAGCACCGCCCGGAACCCCCTGCTGCTGCTCCAGAGCCGTCACGACAACGCCACCCCGGCCGCCTGGGCGCGGGAGGTGGGGCGCCAGCTCGGCGGCGGGGCCCGGCTGGTGCTGCTGGACGACTGGACGCACGCGGTGAAGGTCTTCAACGGCGGCTGCGAGGCCCGGATCGTGAACGACTACCTCGTCCGGCTGCGGGCGCCGCGGGCGCGGTGCGGCTCCACGCCGCCGGACGCCCGCTGAACGACCCGGGTTGGTCCCCTGAACAGGGGGTTCGTCCGGGGTTGCGGGAAGGTCTTACGTACGCGGTATGCATTGCTGTAGGGTGCATGATCACCTGGATCGGGTGATCATGGCTGGGGGCGGGGGCTATGCCCGTATGGGGGATGGTGCTGTCCGCGTTCGCGGAGATTCGCACCAGTAAGGTCCGCGTCACCCTGACGCTGCTGTGCGTGTCGGCGCTGGTCGCCGTGGTGACCCTCGCCATCGCGCTCGGCGGGCTGGCGCAGCAGGCCGTGGTGCAGACGTTCGAGCAGCAGGTCGGGCGGCCGGTCACGCTGACCGTGGACGCCGCCTCGCAGGAGGGGCCGCCCAAGCTGTCCGACGAGGCCATCACGCGGATCGAGGCCGACCTGCGCCGGTACCGGGTCGTGGGGAGTCCGCTGCGGACCGCGCAGGCGCCCGCGTTCCGGCAGGTCCTGCCGGACGGCGTCCGTCCCATCAAGACCGGCGATGACGACGGCGGCGAGCTGAGCGTCGTCGGGGCCGCGCCGAGCCTGGACCGGATCCGGCGGATCTCGGTGGTGTCCGGGCGGTGGCTCAAGCCCGTGGACGACCACCGGATGGAACCGCAACTGGTGGTGAACGCCAAGTTCGCCAAGAAGCTGGGCCCGAACCCCGTCGGGGCCGTCGTCGAGGTCGGGGCGCCCCGCCAGTGGGTGCGGTGCCGGGTCGTCGGGGTGCTCGGCGGCGGCGCGCCCTGGGCCGCCTCGGAGATCTACATGCCGTACCGGGCGATGGCGCGGTGGCGGCTCGGCGAGGAGTCGACCTCGTACGTGGTGCGCGTGCCCAAGGCCGACGCCGAACGCGTGAAGGAGCAGCTCAAGGCCGACGCCGCCGGTTCGTGGGGCCTCGGCCGGGTGGAGATCTACCGGCAGGAGGGCGACACCGGCGTCATCAGCGGGACGTTCGGCAAGGTGCTGCTGGCCGTGGCGGCGTTCCTGCTGGTGCTGGGCTCGCTTCCGGGACTGGTGCTCGGGCTGATGGCGGTGCGGCAGCGGCGCAGCGAGCTGGGCGTGCAGCGGTGCTTCGGCGCCACCGGGCCCGACCTGTTCCTGACGGTGCTGCTGGAGGCGCTGATCGTGTCGTGCGCCGGCGGGGCCCTGGGAATCGCGGGGGTGTACGCGATCAGCGGGCCGCTGTTCGGGTTCCTGCGCGATCAGGGGCCGTTCGCCGAGGCCGACCTGGCGATGGTGTTCCCGTGGCGGGCGGCGCTGCTCGGCATGGGGGTGGCCGTGTGCGTGGGCCTGTTGACCGGCCTGATCCCGGCGCTGCGGGCGATGCAGCGCTCGGTGATCCAGGCGATCCGCAGTTAGGGAGAGCGACCATGCCCCGATGGGGGAACCGCCTGGCCAAGGCCGGGATTCTCGTGGCGGTGCTGGGTGTCGTCGGCGGCACCGGCTATCTGGCGGGCACCGGCGGGGCCACGCCGCCGGTGCCGATGGACCCGCTGCCCGCCGCCGACCTGTCCCCGAAGACGATCACCGTGGGGACCGGGACGATCGTCAGCCGCCTGAACGTGGACGCCGTGGTGCGCGCCGACCCGCCGGTCCCGGTCAAGGCGACCAGGTCGGGCACCGTGGCCGCCGTGCACCGCCGGGACGGGCAGCTCGTCGGCCGGGGCGAGAGCCTGCTGTCGATCAAGGTGCCGGGCAAGGGCAAGGACAAGACCGTCGCGGTGCTCGCGCCGGTCGCCGGGAGGGTCTCCGGGCTGGCCGCGACCGTGGGGCAGGAGATCACGCCCGCCGAGCCGGTCGCGCAGCTCGACCAGCGCCGGTTCCAGGCCGTCGCCACGATCGACGCCAAGGAGGTGTACCGCCTCTACAACCGGCCCAAGGAGATCAAGCTGGCGATCGACCACGGGCCCGAGCCGTTCCGGTGCCGCCTGCTCGCCTACGGGGCCGGGGCGTCCAGCAAGCCGACCGCGCCGCAGGGGCAGGGCGGCCCGCAGCAGCCCCCGGCTCCCGGAACCGGCGACGGTGATGGCGGTGGTGGCGGTGGCGGTGAGAACGTCGAGGTCACCTGCCGGATCCCGGCCCACCAGCGGGTGTTCGCGGGCATCCGCGCCAAGATGGCGATCACCACGGACCGGGTGGACGACGCGGTGGTGGTCCCGCTGTCGGCGGTGCTCGGCCAGGCGTCCAAGGGACGCGTCACCGTCGTCGGCGAGGACGGCTCGCGCCAGACGCGCAAGGTCGAGCTGGGCGTCAACGACGGCAAGCAGGTCGAGATCGTGAGCGGCCTGAAGGAGGGCGACAGGATCCTCGACCGGGCGCCCGACGACGCGGCGTTCGACGTGCCGCCCGCCCCGCAGGGCGGCCCCGAGGAGGGGCCGACGTCGTGAGCGTCATCCCCGAGCCCGGTGACCTGCGCGTCGCCGGACCGCCGCCCGAGCCCGTGCTCGCCGTCGAGGGCGTCACCAAGCGCTTCAAGCTGAAGGGGCGCGCGGATCCGCTCACGGTGCTGGAGGACGTGACGCTGACGGTGCGCCCGGGGGCGACCGCCGCGATCGTGGGGCTGTCCGGCGCGGGCAAGTCCACCCTGCTCAACGTGCTCGGCCTGCTGGAACGCCCCGACACCGGGACCGTCCGCATCTACGGCCGCGAGACGACCACCATGCGCGAGCGCGACCGGGCGGGGCTGCGCGGCGAGACGATCGGGTTCGTGTTCCAGCAGCTCAACCTGTTGCAGCGGCGGACGGCCCGGCAGCAGGTCGCGGCCCCGCTGCTGTACGCGGGCGGCCGGACGCTGCGCCGCCGCTACGAGCTGGCCGACGAGGCGCTGCGCCGCGTCGGCCTCGGCGAGCGCCTGCACGCCACCCAGGCGAGCCTGTCGGGCGGCGAGCAGCAGCGGGTGGCGATCGCGCGGGCGCTGATCCGCGACCCGCGGCTGATCCTGGCCGACGAGCCGACCGGCGCGCTGGACCCGCAGACGGCGGCGCAGGTGATGGACCTGCTGTTCGACCGGGCGCGGGCCGAGGATCGGGCGCTGGTCCTGGTGACCCACGACCACGCGCTGGCGCGCCGGGCCGACGACGTCTACGTCCTGGACAAGGGACGGCTGTCCCCGGCCTAGGACCGGTGTGTCGGCCGACGCCGGGGCCGGGCGTCACCGACGGTGGTCGGCTGGGGATGACGGGTGGTGAACGGTCCTGGTTGGTGGGCTTTTCTTGCTGGTAGAGCGATAAGCGAAGAGTTGTCCACAGGTTGTGGATGTCCGGTCAGCGGGGAAGCCCCAGCCACAGGCGCAGCCAGTCGGCGCGCCGCGGGCCGAGCACCGGTCCGGCGGCGGTGATGAGCGCGGCCAGGCGTTCCCGCGCCGGCGGGGTGACCGCCCCGTAGAAGGCGGTGCTGTCGCGCGCCAGCCGGTCCCACTCGTCGGCGCCGCGCTTCCACAGAACGGCGTCGCCCGACATCAGCAGCCGCAGGACCGCCTCGACGCGCGTCGCGGTGTCCCGCCGCGTCAGCCGCCCGGCGGCGGCCAGCCGCACATGGTACGGCCGTTCCCCGTCGTCGAGCAGCGACCACAGGAGCTCGGGAGACGGGACCGCGGAGGACGGACCGAGCGCGCGTTCCACCTCGCGCACCACCCGGGGCGACGGGTCGGCGATGAGTTCGGCGGCCTGCTCCACCGGGCCGCCGAGCAGCCGGACGGCCCGCACCGCCTCGGCCCGCACCCGGACCCGCTCGTGGCCGAGGAACGGCGGCATCCGCCGGGCGTCGTCCCGGCCGCCGCACTCGGCCAGCCCGGCGATCAGGGCGGCCGTCCGGGGCCCGCCCGCGTCCAGCGCCGCGCGGTACTCCTCGGCCGGGTCGCCTCCCGCGCGCCGCACCGCCCACTGCGCGACGGCCCGCACCGCCGCCGACCGGTCCGCGAGGAACGCCCGCCCCCGCTCCGGCCGCCCCAGCGTCACCAGGCCGGTCAACGCGTCGGCGCGCGTGGGCGCGCTCCGCGAGGTCAGCAGGTGCTCCAGGAGGTCGGTGCGCGCGTCGCGGACGGCGCGTGCGACCGCGTCCGCGACGGCGAGCCGGCGGCAGACGGTGTCCGGCTCGGTCATCGCCGCCGCCACCGCCTCCTCCAGCCCGGCCCGGCCGTCCAGCCAGATCCGGTAGGCCAGCCGCCGCACCCGCCGGTCGCCGTCGGCGCGCAGCCGGTGGAGCGTCGCCTCCGGGGCGTCGTGCAGCTCTCCCAGCAGCGCGTCCATGACGTCCTGGCCGCGCCACCGTTCCCGCAGGTGCAGGGCCATGGCGGCGGCCCGCCCGGGGTCCGGGGCGACCTGCTCCAGCACGGCTCGGGCCTTCCGCCGGACGGGCGCCGCCCAGTCGGTCGCGCGGATCATCAGGACCGGCAGCAGCGACGGAAGCCGCATCGCGGGCGCGGACAGGGCCGCCTCGCGTTCGCGCCCGTCGTGGGAGCAGGCGGCCAGCAGCACCGCCAGCGGGTCCTCGCCGTGCCGCGCCGCCGCCACGACCGCCCGCCACCGTTTCCCGGTCCCCCGGTACGCGCTGTGGCTCCGCACCTCGTCGTCGATCCGCGTCCAGGCGCCCGGCCGAGCGGAGGACAGCGCGCGCAACGCCGCCTCCCCGGCCTTCGGGTCCCCGGCGGCGTCCACCAACTGGTGGACGAGCACCCACATGTCGACGGAACGCCCGCGGTCCAGGTCGTGGACGAGGGCGTCGAGTGTCGTGTCCGTGCTGGTCATCACCTCATTCTGGGTGATCGCCGCATGGACGACGGTTTTTCCCGGTGGGGAAATATGTTGCGGGGGTGTGCGGGGGTTCGTAGCCTGAGGGGCGTTCAGCGTGTAGCTCAGCAGCAGAGCACCGGGCTTCGGACCCGGAGGGCGCGGGGGCGGAACCCGCCACGCTGGCTATGGACGAGAAGCAGGAGCGCTCCGGGTACGCCACCGGGCAGCTGGCGAAGGCGTTCGTGACCGCGGTGACGCACCAGGACGCCGACGTCAGGCGGCTCGCCGAGCGCCGGATGCGGCGGTGGCGGCAGGTCATGGACGGCATCGCCGACGGAACGATCTCCGTGGGGGAGCGCGCGCCGGTCGCCGGACTGCCCGTGTGGGCGACGCCCGAGGTGGTCCGGGGCGGGTTCGCCACCGGGAACGCCGCCGCCGGCGGCCCGCTCACCCCCCACGAGAGGGCCGTCGCCGAACGCGCCGGGATCCCGGCCGAGCGGCGGGCCGTCTTCGAGCACCATCTGAGCGACGCGGGGGTCGCCGGGCTGGCGGAGCTGCTGGACAGCGGCCGGTACGAGGTCGAGGTCCCCGAGGAGGCGGCGCTGCCGGTCGTGGCGTGGCTGCTGCGGGCCGGGGACATCGCGGCGGCGCTGCGGCTGGTCGAGGAGATCGAGCCTTACGCCGACCGGCTGCGGTTCGCGCCCCGGCCGGGGGACGCGCCGGTGCCCGATCCGTCGGTGGTGTCGCGGGAGACCGTGGGCGACGTCCGGGCCGCGGTGGCGGCGCGCGGGCCCAACCCGCGGATCGAGGCCATGAACGAGGCCCTGTCGGTGTGGAACCCGTTCGCCGACGAGCTGCTGGAGTTCTGGCTCGCCGACGACGGCTCGCCGGAGTGGCGGGAACGCGGCCGGGCGCTGCTGGCCCGGTACCGGGGGCTCGCCGCCGTCCACACCCTGTGCGCCAAGCACCGCAGGCCCAAGGAGAACCTCGGGATCCTGCGGGCCGCGCTGGAGGACCTCGTCGAGGGACGCGAGCCGGACCGGGGCCGCGTGCGGTACGCCGTCCGCTCGATGGTCGCCAAGCGCGGAGAGCCCGGCTCGCGGAGCCACACCGAGCTCCGCAGGGCGCAGGCCGCGGTCGCCGAACGGCCCACGCACCACGCGCTGGCGCAGATCGTGCTGAGCCGGCTGTCGGCGCTGCCGCAGACGACCGGCGTGGACGACGTCGGGCCGCTCGTGCGGCCGGTCACCGGCGAGGAGGAGGCGCTGACCGGGATCCCGGCGGGCAGCGAACCGCCGGAGGCGCTGCGGCACGCCGTCGAACGCGCCCTGCGCGCCCCGATCGGCGCGCTCATCGAACGCGGCGTGGTGCCCTCGGCGGAGGTCCTGGCCGGGCTCGTCCCGCAGATCGTGGCGTCCACGGCGGCCGAGACCTACGCCGACGAGGCGCTGCGGCTGCTGATGGCCGCGCACTACCGGGCGTTCCGCAACCGGCGTTCGCTCCTGCTCCTCAACCTCGACCACCAGGTCCGCGTCGAGGAGCTGCCCTGGGTGCGGGCCGTGGACGGGCACCGGCGCGTCGTCGACGGCACGGCGCGGACGGCGCTGCGGGAGATCGGCGAGCTGGCGTTGCAGGGGTTCCCGGGCACGATCCTGCCCAATCCGCTGCTCCGCGAGATGGACACCCTGGCCCGGGGTGCCGGCCTGGACGTGGTGTTCGTGGAGGAGCTCGCCGCCGACATCTTCATGGGGGCGTTCTCGGGCAAGTTCCTGCGCGCCGCCAAGCTCGCCGGGAAACTCCTGGACGGGTCGCTGTACGCGCGGTACTACGACATCGACTACCAGGCGGTCCAGGCCATCGAGGACGTGTCGAGGAAGCGGCGCTTCCGGGCGTCGGACTCCCAGGGGTTCGCCGGGCTGTGCACCCGCCGCGCCGGGGAGGGGGCGCGCGGGCACTCCGTCGCGGCCAACGGCATGGTCATCGAGCAGGCGCAGATCCTCACCACGCACAACCTGGCGGCGCTGGCGGGCCCGGTCGGCGTGTGGCCCGCGCCGGGCTGGGAGGACCTGGCGCGGCGGGCGTTCGGCACGGTGTGCCGTCTGCTGGAGCGCGTCCACGGCAACCCGCGCCCGCTGGGCACGGTCAAGGACGCGGCCTACGCGTGGCGGCAGACGGTGTTCTTCCTGACGATGGCGAGGACGCGCGACTTCGCGTGGCTGGGCGAGGAGGCCGGCCGCCATCCCGCGCACGTCCGGGAACGGCTCGGCCCGGTCCTCGGCGGCCTGCGCGAGGCCGCGACCGGCGAACGCGTCCCCGGCGCGCGCCGCTTCACCGGCTGGGCCGCGGGCGGCCACTGGATGCTGGACCGCGCCCGGCGCCGGACCTGAGGGCCGCCCCGGTCACCGGTCCACCGCGTAGACGGCCTGCACGACGCCCGCGCCCATGTCCTCGACCGAGCGCAGGGTCAGCGGGACGTCGGCGTCCAGGTCGCCGAACAGTGGCAGCCCCCGGCCGATCAGCACCGGCACCGTGGTGATCGTGAGGTCGTCGACCAGCCCGGCGCGCAGGAACGCCCGCACCACCTGCCCGCCGTCGGCGTACACGCTCTTGGCGCCGCGCCCGGTCAGCCCCGCGACCAGGTCGTCCATCGACCGGTACACGGTGACGCGCGGGTCGGCGTCGGCGGGCAGCCGGGTGCTGAGCACCGCGACGTGCTTGCCGTCGTAGCCCCAGGCGTCGGGGCCGAACGTCAGCACCTTCTCGTAGGTGGCGCGGCCCATGACGACGGTGTCCACGCCGTCGATGAACGCCTGGTAGCCGAGGTCCCGCCCGGCGGCCTCGCCGCGCTCGTTCAGCCAGCCGAGGTCGCCGTCGGGGCGGGCGATGAACCCGTCCACGCTGACGCCGATGAACACGCGGGCGGTGAAGGGGTGCGGGGTGCTCATGGCGGGACCTCCCAGGTTTGTGAACGGCTGTTCGGTAACCACCGTAGCCCTGATCGCCCAGTAAGTAAACAAATATTCGTTTACTAATCTGGCTCAGGGCTCCGCCCGGTAGGGGCGCAGCACCTCGTCGACGGCGGCGCGCAGGACCGACGCGAGCGGCTCGTCCTCCCGCGTGAGCGCCCACACGATGAGCGTGCCGTTGTAGGTCACCTGGACCGTGCGGGCCAGCCGCCCGGCGTCCGTCCCGTCCGCCAGCTCCCCGGCCGCCACCGCCTCGGCGACGAGGTCGGCGATCCGCCGGTGCGTGCGCCGCGCGCCCTCCGCCGCGTGCCCGTGGAACTCCTCGTCGGTCAGGTCCAGTTGCAGGAAGCTCATGCTGTTGGCCAGCTCGGCGGGGGTGCGCACGTCGGCGACCATCGCCTCCAGCGCCGCGTGCAGCGCCGCCAGCGGTGAGTCGTGCCCCTTCCGCGCCTCCCCGAACGGGTCGGAGGACCGCCGGGCCAGCGCCAGCAGCAGGCCGCGCTTGGAACCGAAACGCTGGACCAGCGTGGCGGGCGCGAGCCCCGCCTCCCGGGCGACCGCCGCCAGCGTCAGCCCGCCGACCCCGTGCCGCCACACGGCCCGGGTGGCCGCCTCCAGGATCTCCTCGTCGCTGGTCGTGCGGGGTCTGGCCATCCGTCGTCCCTCCCGGTTTGTAAACGTCTCTTCACAAACGCTACCGCACCGGCCACGTTCATAAACGAATGTACATTTACTAATTGGTGCCGGAGGCCCCCGTGTCCCGTTCCCCATCCCGCCCCGGCCCGCTGCTGGTCGCGCTCTGCCTGGCCCAGACCATGCTCGTGCTGGACGTGGTCGTCGTCACCGTCGCGCTCCCGGCGATGCGCGCCGGGCTCGGCATGGCCGAGGCCGACCAGCAGTGGATCGTCACCGCCTACGGCCTCGCCTACGGTGGCTTCATGATCGTCGCGGGCCGGGCCGGCGACCTGTACGGACACCGCCGCGTGCTGGTCACCGGGCTGGTCGCGTTCACCGCCGCCTCCCTGCTGGCCGGGGCCGCGCCGAACGCGCCGACGCTGGTCGCCGCCCGCGCCGCCCAGGGCCTCGGCGCGGCGCTCGTGTCGCCCGCCGCGCTGGCCCTGCTCACCACCACCTTCGCCGAGGGCCCGGCGCGCAACCGGGCGCTCGGGATCTGGGGCGCGGTCGCCTCCGGCGGCGTGGCGGCGGCCGGGCTGGTCGGCGGCCTGCTCACCGACCTGCTCCACTGGCGCGCGATCTTCCTGGTGAACCTGCCGGTCGGCCTGCTGGCGGTCGGCGCGGTGCTGGCCCTGGCGCCCGCCGCCCGGCCCGCCCGCGCCGCGCGCCCCGACCTCGCCGGGGCCGCCCTGCTCACCTCCGGCGCGGTGCTGCTGGCGATGGGCCTGTCCGGCGCCGCGCTCCCGCTGGCGGCCGCGCCGGTGCTGCTGGCGGCGTTCTGGGCCGTGCAGCTGCGCCGCGACCGCCGGGGCGCGGACCCGCTGGTTAAACCCGCCCTGCTCGCCAACGCCCACGTGCGCCACGGCAACCTGATCTGCGCGTTCACCGCCTCGGCGGCGCTGGTGACGCAGTACTTCGGCACCCTGTACCTGCAGAACGCCGCCGGGCTGTCCCCGCTGGGCACCGGGCTGGTGTTCGCGCCGGTCACCCTGGTGATCGTGCTGATCTCCGGGCGGGCCGCCGGGCTGATGGCGCGGTTCGGCGCCCGCGCCCTGCTGCTGGGCGGCGCGGCGGTGACCGCGCTGGGGCTGGTGCTGCTGGCGCTCGCGCCCGCGTTCGGCGGCGGCTGGGCCATGGCGCTGCCGGGCCTGCTGCTGAGCGGCGCGGGCTCGGGCCTTTCGTTCGCGCCGTCGATGGCGGTGGCCACCACCGGCGTGGCCGACGACGACCAGGGACTGGCCTCGGGGCTGCTGAACACCGCGTTCCAGCTCGGCGCGCCGCTCGGCCTGGCCGCGACGAGCGCGGTGGCGGTCGCGGCGGCGGGCCCCGACGCCCCGGCCGACGGCTACCGCGCGGCGTTCTGGGCGGCCCTGGCGCTCCCCGCCCTGGCCGCCGTCATGACGGCGGCGCTGCCCCGCCCGGCCTCCGCCGGAACGCCGGTCGCGCCGGACCGCCGCGCCGCCCGCCGACCCGGGCTTCCCCCTGTGGTCGGGGACGCCCCCGACTCCCCGGGTGGGGGCTTCCCCACCCCGAATGGGGTGCTGCCCCCGATGCGCCGCGGGCTCCGGAACGGTGTGATCGAACCATGGCGAACGTTCCGGCGGCGGTGA
The DNA here is from genome assembly GCF_014138665.1 of Actinomadura kijaniata. Taxonomy (NCBI): domain Bacteria; kingdom Bacillati; phylum Actinomycetota; class Actinomycetes; order Streptosporangiales; family Thermomonosporaceae; genus Actinomadura; species Actinomadura kijaniata. Next base: position 628,684 of record NZ_JACJIA010000002.1, on the reverse strand, counting down.
AGATAACGGTGGGCGCGGCGGCGGGGGCCGTCCTGATCGCGGGCATGGTGCAGGCCTCGCCCGCCCGGCACGCGGTCGCGCGGCTCACCGCCGCCGAGCCGTGGGCCACGACCTGGGGCGCGGCGATGCAGCCGCCGGTCGCGGGCGACGAGGACTCCGGCCCCAACTGGTCCCCGCGCGGCTTCCGGAACGAGTCGGTGCGGCAGGTCGTCCGGGTCGGCGCGGGCGGCAGGCGCGTCCGCGTCCGGCTGTCGAACCGGTACGGCGAGCGGCCGTTGACGATCGCCGGAGCGGCGGTCGGGCGGTCGGCGGGCGACGCGCTGGTGTGGCCGGGATCGTCCAGGCCGATCACGTTCGGCCGCGCGGCCGCCACCGAGATCGCGCCCGGCGCGGAGATCGTCAGCGACCCGGTGGAGCTGACCACCTCGCCCATGGAGAAGCTGGCGGTCAGCCTCCGCTTCACCGAGGCGACCGGCCCGGCGACGTTCCACCGCTTCGCGCTCACCCGGAGCTACCGCGCCGCGGGCGACCGCCTGACCGACACCGGCGACGCCTACAGGGAGTCCACCTCCTCCTGGTACTTCCTCAGTGGCGTGGAGACCGAGGGCGGGCCGGGCCGTTCGGTGGCGGTGTTCGGCGACTCGCTGGTCGACGGCGTCGGCACCACCCCCGAGGCCGACGCGCGCTTCCCCGACCGCCTCGCCGAACGCCTCGCCGCGGGCCGCCACGGGTACGGCGTCGTCAACGTCGGCATCGGCTCCAACAAGCTCCTGCGCTCCTCGCCCTGCGGCGGCGAGAGCGCCCTGGCCCGGTTCCGGCGCGACGTGCTGGACCGCCCCGGCGTCAAGGCCGTGATCGTCCATCTGGGGGCCAACGACATCGGCGCGCCCCAGGTCTCCGACCCCTGCGTCCAGCCCAACCCCAGGGTCACCGCCGAGCAGCTCGTCCAGGGCCACCGCGAACTGATCAGGGCGGCGCGGGAGCGCGGCGTCAAGACGGTCGGCATGACGCTCCCGCCGATGAAGGGAGCCCTGTTCCCGTTCTGGAACGCCGAGGCCGAGCGCCTCCGCCAGGAGCTCAACCGCTGGATCCGGCAGAGCGGCGAGTACGACGCCGTCGTGGACGGCGCCAAGGCGCTCGCCGCCCCGGACGACCCCCGGATGCCGCGCCCCGGCTACGTCTTCAAGGACGGCCTGCACCCCAACGACGCCGGGCACCTCGCCCTCGCCGCCGCCATCGATCCGGGCAACCTGTGACTCCACTGTTCAAGTTTGACTAGCGAGGTGGGGCGGCCTACGGTCGAGGGCATGGGCGAGAAGACGATCCCGATATTCCCGTGCCGGTCGGTCGACGCGATCGAGGAGTTCTACGCGGCCCTCGGCTTCGAGACGACCTTCAAGCAGAAGAGCCCGAACCCGTTCGTCGAGGTCTCCCGCGGCGAACTGATCCTCCAGTTCTTCGGGCTGAAGAAGTACGACCCGGCCGCCTCGATGCACATGTGCTACGTCATCACCGATGATGTGGACACGCTGTACGAGGCGTTCCGCTCCGGCCTGAAGGCGTCGCTCGGCCGCGTGCCGACCCGCGGCCTGCCCCGGATCGGCGCGCTCAAGGACATGACCTACGGCGTCCGGCAGTTCCTGCTGACCGACACCGACGGCAACCAGCTGCGCATCGGCATGCCGATCTCCGGCGACTTCGCGCACGCGCCCGTCCCGAAGGAGCCCGTCGCCCGCGCCCTCCACCTGGCCATGCAGATGCTGGACTCCAAGGAGGACCTGCGTTCGGCGACCACGATCCTGGACCGCCTGCTGGACTCCGACCACCCGATGACCGCCCCGGAACGCCTGAAGGCCCTGGTCATGCGCGCCGACCTGGCGATCCGCGACGACGACGCCGCGCGGGCCCGCGCCCTGCTGGACGAGGCCCGCGCCCTCCCGCTGACCGACGGGGACCGCGCCGAGGCCGGCGACCTGTTCCGCCGCATGGAGGACCTGGACGAGGCCGCCGCCTCCTGACCCGCCTCCCGGCGCCGGGCCCGCTCGCCCGTACGACGCCCCCGCGCCCGCCCCGGGCCGGGGGCGTCGCGCATTGTCTGATCTCTGCGTTCTTCTCCGGTGTGTCGGCTGGAGCGCGATGTGCACGGGCCGCGATCGTGTCGTGCACAAGGAGGTAAAGCCTGGGGACAGCGCTGGGGACTCCCGGTGCACGACGTTGTCCACCGGACGGGCCGCGCTGTGGAGACGAGATGCCCACAGGCTGTGAACGCCCTGTGGGCGACCGTGGTCGAGAGGGCCGCTTTCCCCTGTTCAGAGCGTTATCCACGAAGTGGATGACGGCCCGGGGCGCCTGGGGGTGAACTGGGGAGGAACGGTGGACGACCGCGTCGGCCCGTGAACCACAGGTTGTGCACGGAAGTTATCCACAGACTGTGGATTCTGTGGATGACGGGACGGTCGATCACCGACACCCCAAGACTGTGGAAACACCCGGCGCGAGATGTGCGAAACCCCTGATCAACTGGGGATTTCGCTGTGGAACCGGACCCCCTCCGCCCCCTCCACCGCAGGTCGGAGCCTGTGCATGAAATTCCCCCCAGCCTGTGGACAACTCCGCTCAGCGGGTGGCCGACGCCACGAACAACGGGATCGCCGCGAACGCCCGGCCCCGGCGCGCCCGCTCCTGCTGCTCGGCCGTCCACCCCTCGGCCTCCGCGTCGGTCACGGCGCCGGCGGCCCGCGCCGCCTCGGCCACCCTGGCCAGGAACGCCTCGACCCCCGGCTCCGCGAGCACGACGGTGCGGACCTCCACCGCCACCTCCCCGAACCCCGCGTCCAGCAGCAGCGCCCGGAACGCCCGCGCCGCGCGCGGACTCGGCACCAGGTCGGCCCGCGCGCGCACGATCCGCCGCGTGAGCTCCCCGTCGTCGGAGTCGATCACCAGCACGTCCCAGTCCTGCCCGGTCAGCACGGCCCGCCCGCCGGGCGCGAGCACCCGCCGCGCCTCCGCCAGCGCCCGCTCCGGCTCGGCCAGGTCGTGCAGCACCTTGTCGGCCCGGTACCCGCGCAGCTCCCCGTCCCCGAACGGCAGCGCGCACGCGTCCCCGACCCGGAAGTCCCCGCCGGGGAACCGCTCCCGCGCCAGCCCGACCATCCGCTCGTCGAGGTCGACGCCGACCGCCCGCACGCCCCTGGCGGCCAGTTCGACGACCGCGCGGCCCGCCCCGCACCCGACGTCGGCCACGAGCCCGTCCGGCGGCAGCAGGTCGTAGGTCCGGGCGCGCACCTCGGGAACCCCGGGCAGCGTGTCGAAGGTGTCGAGGATGGCCGTCAGCTCGGAGGGGGAGAACCGTGATGTGGACATGTTCCCCATGCTGGGGCTTAATGCCGACATGAAGTCAAGCGTCAGGAGCACCGGCGCGGCGGCCACGACCTTCCCGCGCCGTGGATAACCACGTCACAGGTGCGCCAAGAGGCCGGCAAGGCAGGGAACACGCGTTCGATCCGGTGCTACGCTCGCGATCCCATGGGGCACCTTCTCAACGAGCCGATCAGCGCCGAGCACGACCCGTCGGGACGGCTCACCGCGTACGAGTGGCGGGGGGCGCGCTACGCGGTGGACGAGGTCCTGAAGACCTACGGCGCGGCGCCGGAGACCCGGATCTACCGCGTCCGGATCACCGGCGAGAACGGCCCCGCCGTCGCGGAGCTGGGCCGTGACGCCGACCGCTGGCGCCTCCGCCACGTCTTCTCCGCCTGACCGCCCGCCCGCGTCCCCCGCCCCGGCCGACCAGCTGGTCTGGCGGCGGGTCGAGGGCATCGGGCGGACTCCGCTCCACCTGATGACCGCCCGGATCGGGCGGCGGCACTACGCCCCGCACGCGCACGAGGAGTACGCGATCGGAGTGACCGTCGCCGGGGTCGAGACCATGGTCTACCGGGGCGAGCGCATCCGCTCCGGCCCCGGCGACCTGGTGATCGTGGAGCCGGGCGAGACCCACACCGGCGGCCCGGCGGGCGACGACGGGTTCACCTACCGGGTCTTCTACCCGAGCGTCGAGCTGCTCGCCGAGGGCTCCCGGGCGGTCCCCCACTTCCGGGACGCGGTGCTCACCGACCCCCAGGTGTCGGGCGCGCTGCGGGCGGCGCACCTGGCGCTCAGCGCGCCCGGCGATCCGCTGGAGGGGGAGTCGCGGCTGCTGTGGGCGCTCGCCGCGCTGGTCGGCCGGCACGCCGAGGCCGCCGCCCGTCCCGTCGGCCCGCCCGGCCGGGGCGCGCACGTCGCGCGGGCCGTCACCGCGCGGCTCGCCGACGCGGTGACCGACCCGCCGACGCTGCACGACCTGGCCGCCGACCTGGGCATGTCCCGCTACCAGGTGCTGCGCGCGTTCCGGGAGGCCACCGGCATGACGCCGTACGCGTGGCTGGCGCAGCACCGGGTGGCGCGGGCGCGTTCGCTGCTGGACGCGGGGCGCCGCCCGGCGGAGGCGGCGGCGCTGGTGGGCTTCGCCGACCAGGCGCACCTGACCCGCTGGTTCCGGCGGGTGATGGGCGTCACGCCGGGGGCGTACCGCAACGGCGTTCAAGACGGCGCGGTGCTGCTGCGCCGACACTGAGCACGGGCCGTGCCAGGGCGGCGCGGCCCGTGTCAGGAGGACGCGGTGAGTAGGCGGGGCTGGGTGCTGTTCGCGCTGATGAGCGTGTTGTGGGGCATCCCCTATCTGCTGATCAAGGTGGCGGTGGAGAACGACATCTCGGTGCCGGGCGTGGTGTTCGCGCGCACGGCTCTGGGGGCGCTCGTGCTGCTGCCGCTGGCGGTGCGGACCGGCGGGTTCGACAAGGTCAGGAAGCACTGGAAGCCGGTGCTGGCGTTCGCCGCGCTGGAGGTCCTGGGGCCGTGGGCGCTGCTGTCGGACGCCGAGCGCACCCTGTCCAGCGGCATGGCGGGCCTGCTGATCGCGGCGGTGCCGATCGTGGGGGTGCTGGCGGCGCGCGCCACCGGCGACAGCGAGCGCCTCGGCCCGCTGCGCTGGGCGGGCCTGCTGCTCGGTCTCGGCGGGGTCGCGGTGCTGGCCGCCCCGCAGCTGGACGGCGGCAGCGCGTGGGCCGTCGCCGAGGTCGCGCTGGTGGTGGTCGGGTACGCGACCGCGCCGCTGATCCTGGCGCGGAAGCTGGGCGACGTGCCGAGCCTGACGATGACGACGGCGTGCCTGGGGATCGCCGCGCTGGTCTACGCGGTCCCGGCGGCGCTGACCGCCCCGGCCGCGCTGCCGCCCGGCCGGGTGCTGGCGGCGCTGGCCGTGCTCGGGGTGGCGTCCACGGCGGTGGCGTTCGTGCTGTTCTTCGAACTGATCCGGGAGGTCGGGCCGACGCGCGCCCCGGTGTTCACCTACGTGAACCCGGCGGTCGCGGTCGCGGCCGGGGTGCTGTTCCTCGACGAGTCGCTGACGTGGGAGATCGCGGCGGCGTTCGGGCTGATCCTGTGCGGGTCGGTGCTGGCGACGCTCCGCCCGCCGAAGGGGAGGCCGGTCGCCGTCCCCGAGGCGGTGGAGGTGGACACCGTCAAGGGCTGAGCCGTGCGGCCCGGGGAACGCGCCCCGGGCCGCACGCGCGTTCAGCGCAGCGTCACCACGAACTTCCTCGCCTTGCCGATGTTCCCGGCGGCGTCGATCGCCCGGTACTCGATCGTGTGGCGGCCCTTGCCGAGTTTGCCGTAGGTCAGGTGGTCGATGACGGTGCCGTTCTCGGTGAACAGGAACGGCTTGGTCGAGTCGGTCGGCCAGCCGAAGTAGTTGAACCAGCCGTCGCCGTCCACCCGGAACTCGTTGACCACCGTGCCCGGCCGGTCGTCGGCCCCGGTGAGCCTCATCGTGAACGGCCCGTCGAACACGTACCCGCCGCCCTTGGCCCGTGCCGCCTTGGACAGCTCGAACGTCGCGGTGGGCCGGTTCGCGTCCACCGTCCAGGTCCGCTTCTGCGACCCGACGCGCGCGGTGACGGTGTGGGTGCCCGACCTCAGCCGGAACCGCTTCAGGTCCAGGGAGCGTTCCCCGCCCCGGACCCTCCTGCCGTCCAGCGACCAGCGGACCGTCGGCACCCGGTGCGTCGGGTGCGTGGTCTCGGCGTAGATCACGTCGCCCGCGCCCACCGGCCGGTCGGTCGGGGTGGTCGGGCCGAATCCCGCGGGGTCGTTGCGCGGCGGCGTCGTGACCTTCGTGTCGACCGTCCAGGTGCGGGACTGGGTGAGCGCCGGGGAGTTCCGGATCTCGGGGTCGCGGACGAACGGCGTCGGGTCGGTGACGGTCGCGGTCACGGTGTGCGTGCCGGGCCTGAGCCGCAGGTCGCCGAGGTCGAGGTTCCGGGTGCCGCCCTTCAGCCTCCTGCCGTCGACGGTCCAGGTCACGGCCAGGTCGTGGCCGACCGGATGCGTCGTCTCCAGCCACAGCACCCGGTCGGCGCCCACGGGCGCGTCGGTCGGGGTGTGGTCCTGGATGAGGCTGACCTTGCCGGAGATCCGCTGCGTCATGCGTTCGCGGCCGACCTGGTCGAAGTAGTAGCCCAGCGTCTTCATCATCGAGTGCCGGCTCGGCCGCCACACGCCCTTGGTGGAGTACAGCCCGCCCTCGTAGCGGCCGATCACGCCGCCGGACTCGCTCCTCTCGCCCAGCCAGCGCCACCACTTCTTCTTCTGCTCGCGCATCTGCCGCTCGGTCAGCAGCGTGTGGTGGATCGACTCCGGCTCGGGCCCGGTGTAGGTGCCGCCGGGAACGCCGCGCTGGTAGTAGTCGTACTCGTCGTCCAGCCCGCCCAGCGAGTGTCCCAGCTCGTGCGGGGTGATCAGCGCGGACAGGGCGTTGCCGCCGGACGCGGTCGCGTAGGCGCCGCCCGCGCCGCCGTAGGTGTCGCTGTTGGCGAGCGCGAGGATCTGCCGGTTGCCCGCGTTGGTCCCGGCGACCAGGTCGGCGTAGGACTTGGCGGCGGTGGCGTTCATCGTCAGCAGGCGCTGCGGGCCCGCCTCCTTGCAGCCGCCCCAGAACGCCATGCCGAGCGGGGTGGTGCGGCGCGGCGAGGACAGGGCGGGGTCGCAGCTCACCCCGGACTCGTCCGAGGCGATCTCGACGGCGTAGACGTTGACGTAGCTGCGGTAGGACTTGAACGGCTCGATCGTCCACAGGTCGGACAGGTGCTTGTCGACGTGGGCGCGGAACTTCGCCCGGTCGGCCGACGTGTACCCGTCGCCCAGGATCACCAGGTTGAAGCGCTTGGCCGGGTCGCCGGTGACCTGCACCGGGACCACGGTCGCGGGAGCGGCGGCGTGCGCGGGGGGCGCGGCCAGCGCGGTCAGCGGAACGAACGCGGCCGTGACGAGCGCCGCCTTCCTGCCTGTCCTCATGCACGGACCTCCTCGGGCCCGCGCGTGGTGGACGGGGTCATTCCAGGGGGACACGCACCGGCCCGGCCCGCGTTGATCACACGGACCGACCCGGATTATGTCGCGAAGATCCGTCTTTGTCCTCGGCAGTTCCGCACAGAACCGGTGGCCCCACCGCTCCCTCAGCGCTTGTCGCGCTGCCGCTCCCCCAGCTCCCGCGCGATCCGGCCGCCGCCGGCCGCGCGCTGCACCGCCGCCGCCAGCCCCGGGACCGCGCCGCCGACCAGCGCGCCCAGCCGCAGCCCGAGCGGCGCGACGTCCACCTCGCCGAGGTCCCGCTCCACGGCCCGGACGGTCGCCACCGCCACGTCCCGCGGCGACCGGGTCCCCACGCCCCTCGGCAACGCGACCCCGGCCTCGGCGAACATGCCCGCGTCCCGGATGAACCCGGGGAACACCGTAGACACGCCGACCCCGTGGGGCCGCAGCTCCTCGCGCATCGCCAGCGCGAACCCGCGCAGGCCGAACTTGGTCGCGTTGTAGACCGAGGCATGACCGGAAGCGGCCTTGCCCGCCAGCGACGAGACGAACACCAGATGCCCCCGCCGCCGCTCGACCATCCGGTCCGCCAGCAGCCGGGCCAGCATGATCGGCGCGCGCAGGTTCACGTCCAGCGCCCGGTCGATCTCCTCCGGCGAGAACCCGCCGAGCGGCCCCGACGAGGGCAGCGCCGCGTTGGCGACGAGCACGTCCACGTCCCCGACCTCGCCGACCAGCTCCCGGACCCCGTCCCGGTCGGCCAGGTCGGCGGCCACCGCCGTCCCGCCGACGCGTTCGGCCAGCGGCTCCAGCACCTCGACGCGCCGGCCCGTCAGGACGACGTCCGCGCCCCGCCCGGCCAGCGCCACCGCCAGCGCCTGCCCGATCCCCCCGGTCGCTCCGGTCAGCAACACCCTCGCGCCACGCAGATCCATCTCCGGATCATCCCACTACATCCCGGAACGCCACAGCAGAAGGATCACACCGGCCAGCCCCAGGGCGATCAGCCCGAGCATGACCTCGCCGAACGCGACCAGCACGAAGCACCCGGCCGCGACCCCCACGGCCACCGGCAGCACGCCCCAGCCGTCCTGATCGGCCTCCGGCTCGCGGAACTCCCGTTCCCAGAGGCGGAAGTCGTCCTCCGCGCTCACCCCTCGGATTATGCGGCGACCCTGCCCCGCCGACGAGATGACGGAACCGCCACACCCCCCTGCCCGGATTCGGACGTTGGGTCCCACAACGGCGAGGGGGTGCGGAGCGCCGTGGCCGGGTTGCTAGGCTGCGACCGAACCTGGGGGAACTCTCATACGCGAGTCGATCGTTCCCCTCGGGCATATGGCTTCATAGTCGAGGTGAAGGGGTCCCCACCGTGAAGAAGCTTCTGATTCTGGCTGTCGTCGCCCTCGGCGGTTTCGCGGTCTGGCGCAGGCTCCAGCAGGACCGCGCCGAGCTGGACCTGTGGACCGAGGCGACGTCCTCCGACAACTGACGACCGGTTGGCTCAGGCAGGACCCGGCGAGACCGGCGCGGCCCGACCGCCCGATCCCGCCGGGCCACCGCCGGAGCCCACCGGACGCGCCCGTCCACCGTGCCCCACCGCCCACGGAGCACGGGTAAGCTGTCCACGCCTACGTTGACCAGGGGCCATAGCTCAGTTGGCAGAGCACCGGCTTTGCAAGCCGGGTGTCCGGGGTTCGAATCCCCGTGGCTCCACCAGCCGGAACGCCCCCATCCTGATCATGGATGAGGGCGTTCGTGCAATTAACGTGCGATTAGGCCACGTGATTTCCGGGCCGCTCCCAGAGGGCAGAGCATCCAGCGCCACCAAGCAAGGTGCAACGGCAGCCCTGATCGTCTCGTCTGAGGTGAGACAAGATCCTCAAGGATCGGGGGAGGGCGGTGTCCGCGTGCGCCGGCAGAGGGCCGATCTCGTACTACGGCCCAACAGACGGAGAACACTGAGGGCCCTGGGCCTCGCGGTGGGGACCGCCATGTCCGCCACGGCGGGTGTGGTCACGCTCCTGGCCCTGGGACGCCGGCCATCGACGATCGAGGTCGGGACCGTCGCCCTGGTCGCCCTGGTGCTCGCCTGGGTGGCCGTGCAGCTCGGTCGCTCCAGGATCGTCCTGACCCCGCATGAGATCAACGTGGACGGGCCGGTTCTCCGGCGACGCCGACCCCGCGCGCGGATCGCGGAAGTATGGCGCGTGACCGAAGGCACGCCGCACCCGGCTCCCGCCGGCACCCTGTTCCTGCTCGACGAGCACCGCAACCTGCTCGTCAAGGTGTATGCCCAGCACTACGCGAGCCAGGACATCGACCGGCTGATAAACGCGCTGGGGGCGCCTTGCCGGTCGGCGCCCTGGCCCCACCGCCGGGGTACCGGCATCGGTCCTGACCGCGCCGGGCCGGGGAGTCCCTCCCCGCTTGCATCGAGGAGCAGCCATGGTCGACGCGACCCTGCCTGACGCCCACCGCTCCGACGTGGAGGTCCTGTGGGCGTACCACGACATGCGTCACACGGTCCGCCCCTGTGACATCGGCATCGGGCTGGGCAGCCACGACCTGGGCGTGGCCACCTTCACCGCGGAGCTGTACCGGCGCGGGATGTTCCCCCGCGTCGTGTTCACCGGAGCCAACGCCCCGACCACGATCGGCCGTTTCCCCCGGGGGGAGGCCGTTCACTACCGGGAGCACGCCATCGAAGCGGGGGTGCCCGCCGAGGCCGTCATGGTGGAGCCACGGGCGACCAACACCGGCGAGAACATCGAGCTGACCCGCGAACTGCTGGCCGGCGACGGCATCGAGGTGGCGTCGGCCGTCCTGGTCTCCCGCCCCTACCAGCAGCGCCGCGTGTACGCCACCGTCCGGAAGCTCTGGCCGGAGCTCGAGGTCGTCTGCGCGTCACGCCCGCTGCCGCTCGACGAGTACGTCGCGGGCATCGGGGACGCCAGGCGCGTCATCGACATGCTCGTCGGCGACACCCAGCGGATCATGCTCTACCCGGAGCGCGGCTTCGCGATCCCGCAGGAGATGCCCGACGAGGTCAGGGCCGCCTACCAGAGACTCGTCGAAGCGGGCTTCACCAGCAGGCTCCTCTAGGGCCTCCAGCGCGGAACCCGCCTCCCGGCATGCGTTCGTATGATCGGCGGTCAGGCGGAGGCCCGTGCCTCCCGCTCCCGAAGGAGCAGGCGGGCGAGCGCCTCCGGGTCGGTGAGCATCACGTCGTGCGGGCCGTCGAGGGGGAGGGCGCGGTATCCGACGGCCTCGCCGAACCGGTCGAACGGGTAGGTCGGCGGCCGGCAGCAGATGGCCGTTCCGGGGATCCGGTCCACGGCTCCGCTGAGGCGGGTGGGCTCGGTGAACGTGCGCAGCGGCTGGGGGAGCAGGCGCGCGGACAGCCAGGCCGCGTCGCCGGTGTCGACGATGCCGAACCTCTCCGGCGGCGGGGCCGGGACCCGCCAGCCGTCCCCGCGCGCCTCGGCCGCCGCGCGGACCGCCTCGGCGAAGGCGCCGGGGGCCAGGTCGAACAGGCTGGCGCCGTCCGGCCCGGCCCAGCCGTCCACCAGGACGACGTGGCCGACGGCGCCCGGCCGCGCGTCGGCGGCCTCCCGTACGACCAGGCCCGCGTAACTGTGCCCGACCAGCACGACGTCCTCGCCGTCCGGGACGGTGTCGAGGGCGGCGACGACGGTCCGGGCGTGGTCGTGGAGCCCCACGTCCTGGACGGCGCTGAGGTCGGGGGTGAGCGTGCGCGCTCCGGCGGCGCGCAGCGGCGGAACGACCCGGTCCCAGGCCCAGGGCCCGTGCCAGGCCCCGTGGACGAGAACGAACGTGGTCATCGGCGGTCCTCCCGGTTGTCGTGGGATTCCCGACCCTAGCGCCTTACTTCCTGATTTTGAAGTGATAGATTCGACATTAGGTAGTCGTTCGGGATGTTCTCAGAGGAGGCCGGTGAGGACGGCCGCCAGGGGGCGCGGGTCCTTGGGGCCCAGGTGGGGTGCTTCCAGCGACCGGACGTCGAACCGGTTGCCGGGGGTGGCCCGGTCCGCCTCCTCGATCATCCGGTCCTGGAGGGCGAGGGGGATCGCCCGGTCGCGGGTGTAGCGGACGTAGGCGCGGGGGATCCGGCCCCAGGTCGCCGGGGCGCCGCGGGCGTCGTCGGTGGGCACCGCGGCCGACTCGTCCGGCTCGAAGGTGTTCAGGGCCGCGCGGAAGGACGCGTCGTCGTAGTCCGCCGCCAGGGCGGCCTTGGCCGCGGCGAGGAAGGCGGGGTCGGCGGAACGCCAGTTGGTGCGGCTGACGCCGAGCCGTTCCGGCGCCCTCATGGCGGGGATCATGGGGAGCAGCGTCGTGGCGGCCTGCGGGGTCTGGAAGCAGTCGACGACGCTGCGGAGCCGGACGCAGCAGAACGCCGACAGGTACACCAGGCGCCCGATCAGCTCGGGGACCTCGTTCCCCACCCGGGTGATCGTGGCTCCCCCCATGCTGTGGCCGACCAGGACGACCGGGCCGTGGCGGGCGACGCGGCGCACGGTGTCCACGACATGGCGGACGTTGTGGGCGAGGGTCGTCCGGGCCAGCGTCGGCGAGGGGGCGGCGGCGAGGGCGGCCAGGTCCTGCGGGGCCTGGTAGGACACCGGGAAGTTGCCGTCCGGGCCGTGGCCGGGCAGGTCCACCGCCAGCGCGCGGTGTCCCGCCCGCGCCAGCGCGGCGACCAGCGGGGCGAACGAGGCGGCGTTGCCGTTGGCGCCGTGCACGAGCACGAACGTGGGGCCGTGCGGGCGGGGCGCGGCCCGGACGCCCGCCGCGCTGGTGACCGCGCTCACCCCGCCCAGGATCGCGGCGGTCCGCAGCAGGTGGCGGCGGCTCGACGGCTCAGGCATGCGTCCTCCTCCGCGTGCCGCGCCGGGTCAGGGCCCAGCCGAGCAGGGCCGCGCCGGCGGTGCCGACCACCAGGTCCGTCCAGGGCGGAAGTCCCGCCGCGCGGAGCAGGCCGACCACGCCGAAACTGGTGTCCGCCAGCGCCTCCGTGGCGGCCGAGCCGAATCCCTGGACGAACAGGAGGGCGCCGAGGATCCAGCGGGCGCTCTGCCGGCCGGTGCCGTTCTTCTGCTGTCTGGCCATGCGGCCTCCCTTTCGCGGACGTTCCGATGCGCTTGCATCGGAACATAGCACCGTTCCGATGCAACTGCATCACTTAGACTCGTGGGGTGCCGAGACAGGTGGACCACGACAGCCGGCGTCGCCAGATCGCCCAGGCGGTCTTCGAGCTCATCAGCGAGCGGGGCATGGAGGGCGCCACCCTGCGCGACGCCGCGGCGCGGGCCGGCGTCTCCATGGGGGCCGTCCAGCGGTGCTTCTCCACCAAGGAGGAGATGGTGGCCTTCGTGATGGAGCACATGAACCGGCGGATCACCGAGCGCGTCCAGGCCCGGATCTCCGGCTCCGCCGAGCCCGGGTCGCCCCTGACGATGCTGGAGCAGACGCTGGTCGGGATCGTGCCGCTCGACGGGCCGAGCGTGGCCGAGACCAAGGTCTGGCTGGCGTTCACCGCCCAGGCGGCCGTCGATCCGAGGCTGGCCGCCGTCCAGCGCGAGCAGTACGCGGGCCTGGCCGAGCTCTTCGCCCTGCTCATCCGCACCGCCCAGGACTCCGGCCACGCCCGGCCCGACCTGGACCCCGGACGGGAGGCGGACGCGCTGATCACCTTCACCGACGGGCTGAACGTCCAGATCCTGGTCGGGCGGCACACCGCGGACTCCGCCCGCGCCGAACTGGCCCGCCGGATCGACGCCCTGCGGGCGGGCTGACCGCGGCGGGGACGGGAACCCGCCCGGGGCGGGGACACTGGTGGTCGTGGGTGGGAACGATGCGCGGCGGGGGCGGCCCGCGCGGCTGTCGCGGGAGCTGATCGTCGAGGCGGCGCTGGAGATCGTCGGCAGGGAGGGCGGGGACGCGCTGTCCATGCGGCGGATCGCCGACGCGCTGGGCAGCGCCCCCATGAGCCTCTACCGGCACGTGCGCGACAAGGACGAGCTGCTGGTGCTGTTGCTGGACCGGGTCGTGGGCGGGCTGGCGCGGCCCGTCCTGCCCGGCGAGCCCCGGGAGCGGCTGATCGCGTTGCTGACCTGGCAGCACGACCGGCTGGCCGAACGGCCCTGGGTGGTCGACGTGCTGGCCAGGGGCGATGTGATGGCCCCCTCGGTCCTGTGGCTGCTGGAGGAGATCTACGCGGCCTGGCGGGCCTGCGGGCTGCCGCTGGAACGGGCCGTCGCCGCCAACCGGATCGCGTGGGCGTTCACCCTCGGCGACCTGGCCCAACGCGGGCGGCGGCACCCCCGCGACCGCGAGCCCTACCAGGTGAGCGTTCCGGCCGGGGCGGACCCCGCCGCCTACCCCCACCTCGCCGCGCTCGGCGTGTACTGGCGGGCCCCGGACCGCCGGGAACACTTCGCCGACGACCTCGCCGCGCTGGTGGACGCCCTGACGGCCGGGGCTTGACCTTTTTGCGTACGCGTACGCACCATGGGGCATGGACAGTGCGACGCTCTACCGGCGCTGGTTGTTCGAGCTGTGGCCCGGTGACTACCCGGTCGCGAAGGAGATCTTCACGCCCGGGTTCGTCGGGCGCTGGCCGTCCCTGGAGGTGCGCGGCCCCCAGGGGGTGGTCGAGCAGATCCGCCGCTCGCACGGGTTCTTCGCCGACATCGAGAACACCCTGGACGTCGGCCCGATCGTCGACGGCGACCTGGTCGCCGCGCGGTGGACCTTCCACGGGACGTACCGGGACGGCATCCCCGGCGCCACGGCCGCGCCCGGCACCCGTGTCGCGTTCAGCGGGCAGGACATCTTCCGCGTGGAAGGCGACAGGTTCGCCGAGTACTGGGTCGTCTCGGACGCCCTGGGCATGATGCGGGCCCTGGGGGCCCTCCGGGCGTGACCTCGCCCCCGTCCGCCCGCCACCGGCCCTTGGGCCGCAGTTCACGTGGCGGACGTGTTCGGGGGCTACGCCTGAGAGGGTGATGTCTGCTCTCTTGCGTGCGGGCTGTGCCGGGATGCTGGTCGCGGGCTGCGCCGCCCAGGCCGGGTCGGTCTCGGTGGTGGGGAAGGAGACCCTGACGATCGGGGTCAAGGACGACCAGCCGGGGCTCGGCGTCGCGCGGGACGGGGAGTTCCGCGGGTTCGAGGTCGACGTGGGGCGGTACGTGGCGCACCGGCTCGGGGCCGAGAAGGTCGTGTTCCGGGCCGTCACCTCCGACAACCGCGAGCGCCTGCTCGGCGTCGGCGCCGTCGACCTGGTGCTGGCCTCCTACTCCATCACCGCCGAACGCGCCACCCGCGTCTCCTTCGCCGGGCCGTACTACATCGCCCACCAGGACATCATGGTCCGCTCCGGCGACCAGCGGATCCGCGACGTGCGGGACCTGGCGGGGCGGCGCATGTGCCAGGCGGCGGGGTCGGTCTCCAGCGAACGCGTCACCGCCGGTCTCGGCGTGCGCGCCACGCTCGTCCCCGCGGCCACCTACAGCGCCTGCTTCGACGGGCTGCTCGCCGGCCGGATCGACGCGATCTCCACCGGCGACCTGGTGCTGGCCGGGTTCGCTTCCGAGGCGCGCGGACGGGTGCGGATCGTCAACGCCCCGTTCACCGACGAGCCCTACGGCGTCGGCATGCGCAAGGGCGACATCGACGGCTGCGAGGCCGTCAACCGGGCGATCACCGACATGTACCAGGACGGCACCGCCGGCCGCCTGCTGCACCGCTGGTTCGGCGCGACCGGGCTGCACCTCACCACGACGGTGCCCCAGTTCGAGGGCTGCCTGTGAACCCGTTCAGGGCAGCGGGCCGGGCGGCGGGGACCCGATCCGGGACCGCGCCGCCAGCACGCGCAGCCAGACCAGCGCCACCACCGAGATCGCTCCCAGGCCGATCCAGTTCAGGACCGTGATGAGGTGGTTCTGGGCGGCGGTCGCCTGGGGCAGGTACCCGTGCTCCAGCAGCTGGAACTGCCAGATCGTGCCCGTCAGGAGCAGCGTCGTCGCGATCGCGATGCCGTGCATCGAGTCCCACAGCGCGTGCAGGACCGCCACCCCCAGGTACGTCAGCAGCACCGCGCCGTCCAGCGGCCGCAGCCGCCCTCGGTGCCGGGCCGCCGCCGCGAACAGCACGCCGCCCGCGATGGCCGTCCACAGCCCGTGCCCGAGGGGCGTCAGCATCCCCCGCAGGATCTCGGTCTCGACCATGGCCCGGACGCTGATCCCCTGCACGGTGAACAGCGCGTTGAACGCGTACCCCGCGCTCTCGAACGCCGCGAACCCGAACCCCACCGTCGCGCCCAGCACCAAACCGTCACGCGGCGTGTGAACCCGCATCCTTCGCGCGATGAACCACAGCGCCGCGAGCTTGACCGCCTCCTCGATCAGGCCCACGCCCAGGTACATCCACAGCGACGGATGGAGCAGGTACGTCTCCAGCAGCGAGGCGCCCAGCACGCCGAGCACGCCGCCCACCACGAACGCGCCGAACAGCAGCGGCACCGTCACCTCGCCCGAGGTGCCGTGCTCGTAGGCCCAGACCACGAACGCGACCGGCACCACGAAGCTGCCGAGCAGCACGATCGTCGGCAGCAGGTTGGCGTTCGCCGTGACGATCGTGACGATCACGGTGGCGGCCCACAGGGTCAGCCCCACCCACAGGACCTTCAGCCAGGTGCGCGCCATCGCCCCTCCCCGTCCGGTGGACGGAACCTACCCGGCGATCTTGGCGGTGAACCATGGTCAACCGGCGCCTGACCTCGGACGTCTCACCAAACGCCGACCGACCCTCTGGAGCCCGTGTGACGATGCCGCAGCCCTACCCGGCCCCGTACCCGCCACCGGGGCGCCCGCGGAACGGGGTCGCCACGGCCGTCGGCTGCGTCTCGGTGGGGCTGGCGACGGCCCTGCTCCTGGTGAGCTGCTCGGTGCTGCTGAGCGCGGGTTCGAGGGGGGACGGCCGCGAGCCCCCGGCCGGGCCGGTCACGCGCGGGCCGACGGCGTCCCGGACCGCGACGGCCGTCCCCCGGCCGGACGCGGCGGCGCGGAGGATGTGCCGGTACGCCGCGCGGTCGGTCGCCCACCGCGCCGCCGGGAACGCCGCCGAGGCCGCCCGGATGCGGACGGGCGCGCAGGCGGCGGCCCGCGCCTCCGGGCTCCCCGCCGTGAAGGCGCTGGGCGCGGGCGGCCTCACCCCGATGTGGACCTGGTGCCGGGCGAACGTCCCCGACGTCGAACCGCCCCGCCTTCCGAAGAGGCCGCGGCCGACCGGGACGGCGACGACCAGGCCGCCCGAGGCCGACGTCCGTCCCGGCGCGTTCTGCTCCCCCGCCGGAGCGACCGGCGCCCACCGGGGGCGCGGCTACGTCTGCAAGGGGCCCGGCCGGCCGCGCTGGCGGCGCTGACCCGGCCCGGTCACGCGGTTTCGGCGCGGAACGTCCTGCGGTACGCCGACGGCGACGTCCTCATCAGCCTCGTGAAGTGGTGCCGGAACGTCACCGGGCTCTCGAACCCGACGGCCGCGCCGACCTCCTCCACCGGGACGGCCGTGCCCTCCAGCAGCGGCAGGCTCGCCATGACCCGCTGGGTGATGACCCAGCGCAGCGGGCTGGTCCCGGTCTGCCGGTTGAAGTGCCGGATGAACGTGCGCGGCGCCAGGCACGCCACCCGCGCCAGGTCCGCCACCGTGATCGGCTCGGCCAGGTGCTCCAGCGCCCACCCGATCGCCCGCGCCACCGCGTCGTCCACCTCCGGCGCGGTCACGGCGGCCTCCACGAACTGCGCCTGCCCGCCCTCCCGGTGCGGCGGGATCACCAGCCGCCGCGCGACGGCGTTCGCGATCCGCGCCCCGTGGTCCCTGCGCACCAGGTGCAGGCACAGGTCCAGCCCGGCGGCGCTGCCCGCGCCGGTCAGCACGTCGTCGCCGTCCACGTAGAGCACGTCCGGCGTCACGCGGATCCTCGGATGGCGTTGCTGGAGCAGCCCCGCGTACCGCCAGTGCGTGGTCGCCTCGCGCCCGTCCAGCAGCCCGGCCGCCGCCAGCGCGAACGCCCCCGAGCAGATCGACACGACCCGCGCGCCCCGCGCGTGCGCCGCCCGCAGCGCCGCCACGACCTCCGGGTGCACCTCCCCGCGCACGTCCGGAACGGCCACCACCATCACCGTGTCCGCCGCCGCGAAGACGTCGAGCCCGTGCTCGGTCGCCATCGTGAACCCGCCGACCGCCCGCATCGGCCCCCGCTCCCGCGAGCAGACCCGCAGGTCGTACCAGGGGACGTCGAGCTCGGGCCGGGGGAGCCCGAACACCTCGACCACCGATCCCAGCTCGAACGGCGCCATGCCGTCGAACGCCAGCACCGACACCGTGTGCCGCCGCGCGGGGGAGTTCAGGAACATGGCGAGATCTTAGCGGTGAACGGCGTTCGTGCCACTGTCGGGGCGGCTCCCCCGCCCGCCAGGATCGAGACGTCCCCAAGCGAACGAGGAGTACCGATGCCGCTGGTCACCCAGGTTCCCGCCGCCCCCGCCGCCGAGGCCGCCGCGCACTTCGCCGCCCGCCTGGCGTTCGAGACCGACGCCTCCGACGTCGCCGCCGACCTGGCCGCGAACGCCCCGGACGTCGTCGTGGTGGACTCCCGCAACCGGGCGAGCTGGGACCAGGGTCACGTCGAGGGCGCGATCCACCTGCCCACCGCCGAGATCGCCGAGCGCGCCGCGGCGCTGGTCCCCCGCGGCGCCACCGTGGTCGTCTACTGCTGGGGTCCAGGCTGCAACGGCGCGCAGAAGGCCGCCCTGGAGTTCGCCCGCCTCGGGTACCCGGTCAAGGAGATGATCGGCGGCTTCGAGTACTGGGCGCGCGAGGGCTGTCCGGTCGCGACGTCGGCGGGCGTCACCCGCCGCTCCCCCGACCCGCTCACGGCTCTGATCAACGGTCTGACCTGCGCCTGCTGACCGTTCCGGAGGGGAGCGGGAGCCGCCCGCCCCGGTGCCGGTCCGGACCCTTCCGGACCCGGTGCCGGGGCCCGTCCGGCGGGGCGGAAGCGGACCGGCGCGGAGGTGAGATCCGTTTCACCCTGTGGGACGGGGCATAACCAGGGGCCCCGACGACGTTAGACTGAACAAATCACTCTTACGACGCCGAACGCGTCAGGCTCGTCCTTGCAGGCCGCACATCGCCGATCCCGCGATGCCTCCTTGAGACGTGCCCCCCTCTCGGAAGGTATTGCGTGACCAACGTTCCTGCTGCCCATGACCTGACCCCGTCCACCGACGAGGCGGTCCCCACCTTCGCCGAACTCGGCCTCCCCGCGGAGCTCGTGGCCGTCCTGGCCCGCCAGGGCATCGAGAGCCCGTTCCCGATCCAGGCCGCCGCCATCCCCGACGTGATGGCGGGCCGCGACGTCCTCGGCCGCGGCAAGACCGGCTCCGGCAAGACCCTGGCCTTCGGCCTGCCGCTGCTGGCGCGCCTCGCCGGCCGCCGCGCCGAGCCGCGCCGCCCGCTCGGCCTGATCCTGGTCCCGACCCGCGAGCTGGCCCAGCAGGTCCAGACGAACCTGGAGCCGCTCGGCCGCAGCGTCGGCCTGCACTTCAAGACGGTCATCGGCCAGACCTCGATGTTCAAGCAGATCGACGCGCTGCGCCGCGGCGTCGAGATCCTCGTCGCCACGCCCGGCCGCCTCAAGGACCTGATGCGCCAGGGCGCCGCCGACCTGTCCGACCTGGAGATGGTCATCCTCGACGAGGCCGACCACATGGCCGACATGGGCTTCCTGCCCGACGTCACCGACATCCTCGACGAGGCCCGCCCCGGCGGCCAGCGGCTGCTGTTCTCGGCGACCCTGGACCGCGACGTGGACGTGCTCGTCAAGCGGTACCTGAACGACCCGGTCACGCACGCCATCGGCCCGGTCGACGAGTCGGTCGACACCATGGACCACCACCTCCTGCTGGTGGCGCCCAAGGAGAAGGCCGCGATCACCGCCGAGATCGCCAACCGTGAGGGCCGGACGATCCTGTTCGCCCGCACCAAGCACGGCGTGGACCGTCTCGCCAAGCAGCTCACCGACGCGGGCGTCCGCGCCGCCGGGCTGCACGGCGGCAAGAGCCAGGGCCTGCGCACCCGCACCCTCGCCGAGTTCCACGAGGGCTCGTTCAACGTGCTGGTCGCCACCGACGTCGCCGCGCGCGGCATCCACGTGGACAACATCAGCCTGGTCATGCACGTCGACCCGCCCGCCGACCACAAGGACTACATGCACCGCGCGGGCCGTACCGCCCGCGCCGGCGAGAAGGGCACCGTGGTGACCCTGGTGCTGCCGCACCAGGTCCGCTCGACCTCGGCGATGACCCGCCGTGCGGGCATCGAGGCCCCGCGCACCCGCGTGTCCCTGGGCGACGAGGCCCTGATCCGGCTGACCGGCGCGCGCCAGCCGTCCGGTGAGCCGATCATCGAGCCGATCATCCCCGAGCGCCCGCGCCGCGAGCCCGGCCGGGGCCGCGGTCGCGGCCGTGGCGGCTTCAACGGCCGCGGCCCGCGCCGTGAGGGCGGCGGCGGCTACCGGGGCCGTCGCGACGGCGACTTCAACGGTGGCGAGCGTCGTGAGGGCGGCTACCGCGGGGACCGCGAGGGCGGCTCCCAGGGGCGCCGTGAGGGCGGTTTCCGGGACAACCGCGAGGGCGGCCACCGCGATCACCGTGAGGGCGGTCACGGCGACCGTCGCGGGTTCAGCAACGACCGTGGCGGGTTCAGCAACGACCGTGGCGGCTTCAACGGCGACCGCGGCCCGCGCCGTGAGAACCGCCGCGGCGGCTACAGCGGCGGCGGCCCCCGCCGTGAGAACGACCGTCGTCCCGCCCGCCAGAACTAGCGCGTGACACGTGCGAGCCCCGCCCGACCCGGGCGGGGCTCGTTCACGTTGGGAAGACGGTCCGGTGGCGGCGTCCGCTCTAGAACATGCCGTGGGGGGTCCGCGCGGCGTCCGGCACCGGCTGGAGCACGTCCCAGTGCTCGGCGATCCGACCGTCGACCATCCGCCAGATGTCGACCACGGCGACACCGCGCGGGTCGTCGTCGGTGGTCATGTGGTAGTGCACCACCACGTGGTCGTCGTCGGCGACGACCCGTTTGAGGTCGAGCCGGGCGCGGGCCACGGGAGCCCGCGCGACGAACGCCATGAACGCCTCCCGCCCGGAGGGGTTGTCGGGGCTGTGCTCGACGAAGTCCTCCCGCAGGAGCGTGCGGAGCACCTCGACGTCCCCCGCCGCGAACCGCCGGAAGCCGTCGACGACGAGCCTCTTGTTGCGTGTGGCCTTGCTGTCCTCGCTCATGCCGCCCACCGTCCCCGCCGCCGCCCGGTCCTGTCGATTACATGCCTTGTCATCGCGGCGGCCGGCGCGGCACGGCGATAATCACCGCATGATGGAGGATCGGCCGGTCGGGGACCTGCTGCGCGAGTGGCGGCACCGCAGGGGGCTCAGCCAGCTGGACCTGGCCATCCAGGCGGACGTGTCCGCCCGGCACGTCAGCTTCGTGGAGACGGGGCGGACCATCCCCAGCAGCGCGATGGTGCTGCGGCTGGCCGAGCATCTGGGCGTCCCGCTGCGGGAGCGCAACCGGCTGCTGGTGGCGGCCGGGCACGCGCCCGTCGTCCGGGAACGGCCGCTGGAGGACCCGGACCTGGCCTCGGCGCGCGACGCCCTGGAGCAGATCCTGCGGGGGCACGAACCGTATCCGGCGCTGGCCGTGGACCGCCGCTGGAACCTGCTGTCCGCCAACGCGGCCATCGACGTCTTCCTGGAGGACGTCGAGCCGTCGTTGCTGGAGCCGCCGGTCAACATGATGCGGCTGGGCCTGCACCCGGACGGGTTCGCGCCGCGCCTGCGCAACCTCGACCAGGTCCGCGCCCACCTGCTGCCCCGGCTCGCCCGCCAGGTGGCCGGGAGCGGCGACCCGGAACTGAGCGCGCTGTACGAGGAACTGCTGTCCTACGGCCCCGAGGACGATCCGCCGCCGCCCGACCCGGCCGACATCGCGCTGCCCCTCCGCATCCGCCATCGCGGGGCGGAGCTGTGCTTCATCAACACCGTCACGACGTTCGGCGCCGCCTTCGACGTCACGCTGGAGGAGATCGCCGTCGAGGCGTACTTCCCCGCCGACGACGCCACCGCCCGCTTCTTCCGGGAGGGGGCCTGAGGGGGGCGCGGGGCTCAGCCCGCCTCCTCCCGCAGGGTCTCCTCCTCGCGGGCGCGGTCCCTCACCCGGCGCCGGTCCTCCTCGCGCAGCCGGTCCTGGAGGATCTGGAGCCCCTCCATGCCGTCCATCGACAGGGCCGCCAGCTCCTCCAGGGAGATGACCGACTGGTTGCGCAGCGGCGGGTCCCATCCGGCGTCCCCGTCGTAGCTGCGCAGGACCTTCGCGGGGACGCCGCCGATCACCGAGTGGTCGGGGAACTCGCCCCGGACCACCGCGCCGCCCGCGACCGCCACGTTCCGGCCCAGCCGCGTGCCGGGAAGGATGATCGCTCCGGTGCCGATCCAGCAGCCGTCGCCGATGACCACCGGGTTGTTCTCCGGCCACTGGCGGCCGATGGGCGTGTCCGGGTCGCCGTAGGTGTGGTTCTGGTCGGTGATGTAGACGTTGGGGCCGGTGAAGACGTCGTCGCCGATCTCGATGGACTGGTGGCCGACGATGTGCGTGCCGCGGCCCAGCGAGCAGCCCCGGCCGATCCGCACGATGACGTCCGGGCCGA
Source organism: Actinomadura kijaniata (assembly GCF_014138665.1). Classification (NCBI taxonomy): domain Bacteria; kingdom Bacillati; phylum Actinomycetota; class Actinomycetes; order Streptosporangiales; family Thermomonosporaceae; genus Actinomadura; species Actinomadura kijaniata. The sequence goes on along the minus strand of NZ_JACJIA010000002.1, from coordinate 606,486 downwards.
GGTCCAGGCCGGGCACGAAGCCCGCGGAGATCGTGACGTGCGTGCCCACCAGGGTGTGGTCGCCGATCGAGATCCACGGCTCGCCGTACAGGGAGCCGACCGGGAAGCCGATGCACGCGCCCTCGCCCAGATAGGCGAACCGGCGGCGGCCGGGGGTGTGCGGGGTGATCTCGCCATGACGCTGGACCCACTCCCAGCCCCGGTGGACGGCCAGGTGCATGCCCCGGTGGAACCGGTCCTTGATCAGGTGCCGGAGGGAACGGACGTTCGGCGACATGGCGCCCACCGTACCGGTTGGTAGCCCGCGGTCCGTCCGGTCCCCCTTACCGGCCGGGGCACCGCCGCCGGACGGGGCCCCGGCACGGGCCGAGGGCCCGGTCATCGGGACCGGGCCCTCGGTTCACCACGCCTGCGGTCACGTCGAGCGCACCTTGTCGTCGGACCCGGTGGTGTCCGCCGCCTCGCGGGCCTTCCGCTCGACCTCGGACTCCATCTCGGTCCAGCTCAACGCGTTGTTGCGCCGGGTCGCCATCACGCCCGCCACGCCGATCGCCGCCACGGCGACCGCCATGCCCACGATCGCCTTGCGGCTCCGCTGGGGCTGCTCGGGCTCGACCCGGTGCGCCATGTCGGCCAGGAACGAGCTCACACGCGGCGCGAGGTCGGCCTCCACGTAGTGCGCGGCGGTCTCCAACCGAGGCGCGCTCCAGCCACGCGCGAGCAGCAGACGTTCGGCCGCCATGTCGCGGGTGCGTTCGGCGGCGGGGGTGATGCGCTCCGACGCGGCACCGACCCCGCCCCGGCACGCGGTCATCGCCTGCAGGTACGCCTCCTGGGCGCGCTCCAGACGGGACCGGGCCATCGCGGCCTGACGGTTGCGACGGATGTTCATCGTTAGGGACACGCTAACCTCCCTGTTTGCGAGGTCCTGTCCGTCAGCCTTCCCAACGAGCGGGGGACAAACCCTGTGCTGGTGATCACATGGTGACGCTGGGTAGGCGGGGTGGGGGTGCGGCGGGCCATCATGGTCCGTACGCAGCATGTACATGACTTCCGACGAGGAGGCGGCCAGCCGTGGCCAACGAAATCTTTGCGACGCTGAACACCAACAAGGGCAAGATCGTCGCTCAGCTCTACGCCGACAAGGCCCCGATCACCGTGGCCAACTTCGTGGAGCTGGCCGAGGGCACCCGTGAGTGGAAGCACCCCGAGACCGGCGAGGTGTCGAAGAAGCCGCTCTACAACGGCACCATCTTCCACCGCATCATCCCGGACTTCATGATCCAGGGCGGGGACCCGCTCGGGCAGGGCTACGGCGGCCCGGGCTACCAGTTCCAGGACGAGTTCCACCCCGAGCTGAAGTTCGACCGGCCGTACCTGCTGGCGATGGCCAACGCCGGGCCCGGCACCAACGGCTCGCAGTTCTTCATCACCACCAACGTGGCCAACACCCGCCACCTGACCGGCCGGCACACCATCTTCGGCAAGGTCATCGAGGGCACCGACGTGGTGGACGCCATCGCCGGCGTCCAGACCGGCGCGAACGACCGTCCGCGCCAGGACGTCGTCATCGAGTCGGTGACGATCGAGCGGCGTTAGTCGTTACCCAGGGTGAGACCCCGCAGCCCCCGCGCCCACGGAGCCGACTGATGAGCACGGACAACGCGCCCGAGACCGCCCCGCCGACGTGTTACCGGCACCCGGGGCGCGAGACCCATGTCCGCTGTACCCGCTGCGACCGGTACATCTGCCCCGACTGCATGCGGGACGCGTCGGTCGGGTTCCAGTGCGTGGAGTGCGTCGCCGAGGGCAACCGCGGCGTTCGCCAACCGCGAACGGTCGGCGGCGCGCGGACGGTCGCGGCGGCGCGCCCCACGGTCACCTACGTGCTGATCGCCGCGTGCGTGCTGGTCTACCTCGCCGAGCTGGCCTCGCCGCGGGTGGTGCTCGACTACATGATGGTCGGCGCCGGATACCTGCCCGGCGGGGAGCTGGCCGGGGTGGCCGGAGGCGAGTGGTACCGGCTGTTCACCTCGATGTTCCTGCACCAGCGGCCGGCCGGCGGATCGTTCGGGCTGACCCACATCCTGTTCAACATGTGGGCGCTGTGGGCGATCGGCCCGGCCCTGGAACAGGCGCTGGGCCGGTGGCGGTTCCTGGCGCTGTACCTGCTGGCGGGGCTCGGCGGGTCGGTGCTGCTGTACGTGCTGGCCCCGACCTCCGCGGCGGTCGGGGCGTCCGGGGCGATCTTCGGGTTGTTCGCGGCGTTCTTCGTGTTCAGCCGGAAGACGGGCGCGCCGATGGGACCGATCGTGTTCCTGCTGGGCCTCAACCTGGTGATCACGTTCGCGGTGCCGGGGATCTCCTGGGAGGGCCATGTCGGCGGCCTGCTCACCGGCGGGGTGCTGGCGGCGGCGTACGCCTACGTCCCGCGCGGGCCGCGCCAGCAGGCCCTGCACGTCGCCGCCACGGCGGTGGTGCTGATGGCGCTGGTCGCCGCGGTCCTGGTGAAGACGGCCCAGCTCCAGCCGCTGCTCGGCTGACCGGGAACGCGCGGCGCCGCCGTGTTCCGGAAAAGTCCGGAACACGGCGGCGCCGTCTTCTTCACCCGAAACGCAAACCTGTGGAAAACCTGGGGAAAGGCGAGGCGGTGAATCCCCAGAGTGTGGATAACTTTCGTGGATTCGCCGCCCCGGAGGCGGGGTAAGAAAACCGTTTCCCCTACCGCCAGCGGGTCGACAGGATCACCCCGAGGATGATCGCGGTGAACCCGATGCCCAGGTTCCAGTTCTGCAGGTCGGACATGACCGGCACCTTCGTGCCGGTGCTGGCGGTCACGTAGAACGTCGCGATCCAGGCCAGTCCGATCAGCCAGAGGGCGATCATCGTGGGAGCCAGCCATCGCGGGCTGACCTCGGGGGCCTTGGACTTCTGCGGCGGCGTGTAGACGGCCTTCTTGCGCACTTTGGACTTGGCCACGGTGGGATCGATCTCCTCGGGCGGCTGGCGGCCGGAGCGCCGGTCCGCGCATGGTCGTTTTGTCGGTTAGCGTAGTCGCTGGTGAGCAGCGTACGGCGTCGCGCGTGGGGAAGCATCATTCCAGCCCTCACGCTTGTCTCGGGAACCCTGTTCGCGGCGAGCGCGAGCACGGCCCGCGGTACCGACCTGCGCGAGGACGGGCGCACCCGCCTCACCGAGCTGATCGCCGCCGAGCAGCGGCGCGCCGCCCGCGACCGCGACGAGTACCAGCGGCTCCGCGACGAGGTCGACCGTATCTCCCGGCAGGCCGGAGAGCGCGACTTCCGCGTCCGGCAGGCCCAGGCCGGCGCCGACCGGCTGGCCGCCCGCGCCGGGTTCGCACCGCTGCGCGGCCCCGGTGTCCGCGTCGCCCTGGACGACGCCCCGCAGCGTCCGGGCGGCTCCGCGCGCGGCGGGCCGGTCCCCGACGACCTGGTCGTCCACCAGGCCGACGTGCAGGCGGTCGTGAACGCCCTGTGGGCGGGCGGCGCCACCGGAATGCAAATAATGGACCAACGCGTGATCTCCACCAGCGCCGTCCGGTGCGTGGGCAATACGCTGATCCTGCAGGGGGTCGTCTACTCGCCGCCGTTCCGGATCACCGCCGTGGGGGACCCGCGGCGGCTGCGGGCCGCGCTGGACGCCTCTCCGCAGATCGCGCTCTACAAGAAGTACGTACGTGAATACGGGCTCGGTTACGCGGAGCGCACCCTGGACGGGGTGACGCTGCCCGCCTACACCGGAAACGTGACCGTGAACCACGCGACGGTGCCGGACGACACCCCCGGGGACGGCGGGAACTGAACGCGGCGCCGCGACACGTGAGGGGGTACGCGCGGTGCGGATGCTCATCCGCGGGCTGGGCGAGCTGTGCATCACCGCGGGCCTGGTCCTGCTGCTGTTCGTGACCTACGAGCTCTGGGGGACCGGCCGCTACACCCAGGAGCAGCAGCAGAGGCTCGACCAGGAGCTGATGCGGTCCTGGCAGGCCCCCCGCCCGCGGGACGTCACCACCGAGAGGGTGCGGATCGGCAGCGGGCTCGCGATGATCCGCATCCCGAAGTTCGGGCCGAAGTACCGGTTCGTGGTCATCGAGGGCGTGGAGCTGTCGGACCTGCGCAAGGGCCCCGGCCACTACCCCGGCAGCGCGCTGCCCGGCGAGGTCGGCAACTTCGTGGTCTCCGGCCACCGCACCACCTACTCGGCCCCGTTCAACCGCGTCGGCGAGCTCGGCGAGGGCGACCAGATCCTCATCGACACCCGCGACACGCAGTACGTGTACGAGGTCACCGGCCGGAAGATCGTCCAGCCGACGGCGGTGGAGGTCACCGCCCCCGTCCCCCTGCACCCCGGCCGCAAGCCCACCCAGCGGCTGATCACGCTCACCACCTGCCACCCCAAGTACTCCGCCGCCCAGCGCCTCATCGTCTTCGGCGAGCTGGTCGACGAGAAGCCCCGCGTCGCCCCCGCCGCGGCGGGAAAGTAGGAGGCCCCGTGTACGCCTGGATCTGGCGCAACCTGCCCGGCAGCCGCCCCGTCAGGGCCGCGCTCGCGCTCGTCCTGGTCCTCGCCGTCGGCATCGTGCTGTGGTATCTGGTCTTCCCCTGGCTGGAGCCGAAGGTCCAGTTCGACCACGGCGTGGTGGACGGCACGACCCCGGCCCCGAAGGGCTGACCGCGGGCCCCGTTCCCTCGGCGACAATGGGAACGTGCGTGTTCTGGTGGTGGACAACCACGACAGCTTCGTCTTCAACATCGTCCAGTACCTGCGGGAGCTGGGCGTGGACTGCGCGGTCGCCGACCGCTCGGACGTGACGCTCGCCGACGCGGGGGACGTGGACGGCGTCCTGGTCAGCCCCGGGCCGGGGCACCCCGCCGACGCCGGGATCTCCCTGGACCTGGTCCGGCACGCGGCCGAACGGGACCTGCCGCTGCTCGGCGTCTGCCTGGGCCACCAGGCCATCGCCCACGTGTTCGGCGCGACCGTCGGCCACGCCCCCGACGTCGTGCACGGCTACACGAGCCTGATCCACCACGACGGGCGCGGCGTGTTCGCGGGCCTGCCCGACGGGTTCCCGGCGACCCGCTACCACTCCCTGGCCGTCGACCCCGCGACCGTTCCGGACGTCCTGGCGGTCACCGCCCGCACCGAGGACGGCGTGATCATGGGGCTGCGGCACCGGGAACGGCGCATCGAGGGCGTCCAGTTCCATCCCGAGTCCGTGCTGTCCGTCGGCGGCCACGACCTGCTCCGGAACTGGCTCACGACCTGCGGTTCCACCGTCTGACCCCGGTTTCTCGGAAAAATTCGGGAGAAGTCCGTAACGCCCGATCCCCGCGTTCCGAAGACCAGACGAGGGCTTCCGCCATTGCCCCCGAGTGGCGGAAGCCCTCCTTCACGTCCCGGGCCCCTGACGGCCCCGGAAACGCCGGAGGGCCCGGCCCCGTTCGCCGAACGGGGCCGGGCCCTTCGCACGCTCGCAGCGGGACGGTCAGCCGTCCTGGCCGTCCGGCGGGGTGTTCTGGTTCGGGGGCGGGGAGTTGGGGTCGGTCGGCGGGGTCGTCTGCTTGGGCACCACGAAGATCGTCACGACCTCGCCGCGCGCCAGCGTCGCGTCCGCGCCCGGCTGCTGGTCGTACACCTGGCCCGGCGGGAGCTGCTTGTCCGGCGGCGGGGGAGCCAGCGTCGGCTTGCACCTCAGCCCCAGCGAGGCCAGGGTGTTGCAGGCGGCGCGCTGGCTGCTGTTGAACAGGTTGGGGACCTTCACCTGGTTGGAGCCCACCGACACGTACACGGTGACCACCGTGTTCTTGGGCTCCTTGTTGCCGCCCATCGGGTCGGTCCGGATGACCTTGCCCTTCTCGACGGACTCGTCGGTGATCCGCTTGACGCTCACCCGGAAGCCCTTGTCCGACAGATCGTCCTGGGCCTCGGCGAGGGTCTTGCCGACCACGTCGGGGACCTCGACCTGCTCCGGCGGCTTCGGGCCCTTGGAGATCGTCAGGTTCACCTTGCTGCCCTTGTCGACCGGGGTGCCCGGCGAGGGGTCGGAGGCCATCACGGTGTTCCTGCGGAACTCCGTGCTGTAGTCCTCCTTGGTGTCGCCCAGCACCAGGCCCGCCTTCTGGATCTCGGCGGTGGCCTGCTGGAGCGACATCTTGACCAGCGAGGCCGGGACCGGGACCTTCGGCTGCTCCTCGCCGCCCCCGCCGGCCAGCTTCAGGCCCAGGAAGCCCGCGCCGCCGATGAACAGCACCGCCAGCGCCACCCACAGGGCGACCTTCTTGCCGGCGCCCTCGCGGTCGGCACGGCTCTCGTCGTAGTGGACGGGAGGCAGGTCGTAGCCGGTCTGCCCGCCGACCGGGCGCTGCATCTGCGTCGGATGCATCCCCGGCACCTGGCCCATCACCTGGGTGCCCTGCGGCTGCGACCCCATCAGCATCGTCGAGGCGGCCGTGGAGTGGACCTGCTGGCCCTGGACCACCCGCTGGATGTCCTGCCGGAAATCGTTGGCCGTCTGGTACCGGTGGTCCGCGTCCTTCGCCATCGCCTTCAGCACGATCGCGTCGGCCCACTGCGGGATGTCCGGGTCCACCTGCGACGGCGGAACGGGCTCCTCCCGGACGTGCTGGTAGGCGATCGCCACCGGCGAGTCGCCGGTGAACGGCGGCTGCCCCGTCAGCAGCTCGTACAGGACGCAGCCGGTGGAGTAGATGTCGCTGCGGGTGTCGACGCGTTCGCCGCGGGCCTGCTCGGGCGACAGGTACTGGGCGGTGCCGATCACCTGGGCGGTCTGCGTCATCGTGGACGCGGCGTCGTGCATGGCCCGCGCGATGCCGAAGTCCATGACCTTGACCTCGTGCGCACGGGTCAGCATCACGTTGGCGGGCTTGATGTCGCGGTGCACGATGCCGCCGCGGTGGCTGTAGTCCAGGGCCCGCAGGATCCCGTCGGTGATCTCCAGGGCCTTCTCCGGCAGCAGCGCGCGGTTCTCCCGCAGCAGGTCGCGCAGCGTGCTGCCGTCCACGTACTCCATCACGATGTACGGGATCTGGGTGTCGCCGATGGTGTCCTCGCCGGTGTCGTACACGGCGATGACCGAGGGGTGGTTCAGCGACGCGGCCGACTGGGCCTCGCGGCGGAACCGGGCCTGGAAGATCGGGTCGCGGGCCAGGTCGCTGCGGAGCGTCTTGATCGCGACCACTCGATCGAGGCGCAGGTCACGGGCACGGTAGACCTCGGCCATGCCACCGCGCCCGATGACGGTTTCGAGCTCGTAGCGGCCGCCGAGCAGCCGAGGTTGACTCATGTGTGCACTTTCCCTTGTACCTCTACACCTTGTCCTCCGAACCTAGCTCCCCGCTCGGGGTCGGCGAGGGAACCGGGCTCGGAGTTGACGGAGTCGTGGTGCTCCCCGTCGGGGTGGGTTTCGGCGGTTGCGGGGCGCTGGGCCTGACCCCGGTCGGTTCGCTGGACGGCTTCGCTGGGGGGGACTCGCCGGGACCGGCGGTCGTGGACGGACGTGTCGTTCCGGAGGAACGGGAGATCACCGCGGGTGGCGCCGGGGACGTGCCGCGCCCGCCGGTCAGACCGGGGCGCACGGTGCTCCCGCCGCCCACGCCCGACTCCACGGCCGGGACGTGGTCCCGTTCGTCACGGGTGAGCTCGGCCGAGCTCCCGCGCCACCACAACGAGACGGCTGACACGGTACCGGCCAGCAGCAGCCCGGCGACGATCGAGGTGGCCAACAGCGCCGTGCGTCGTTGCCCGGCCCTCCGCCGTTCCCCGCTCGCGTCTCCGTAGCCGAGGGTATCCGGAGCCACCGCGCCGTCAAATCCCGGCAAAGCCCGCGGTGTGCCGCCCGTCACCCCCGCCGCCCGCGCGCCGGACAGCTCCGCGGCCCGGCGGGCGACCTCCTCGGCGCTCGCGGGCCGCTCCCCCGGCGTCTTGGCCAGCAGTTCCGCCACCAGGTCCCGCACCGGTCCGGCCACCCGGCCGGGCAGCGGGGGCGGAACCTCGCGCACGTGCTTGAGCGCCACCGCCACCGCGCTGTCGGCGTCGAACGGCGGCCGCCCCGCCAGGCACTCGTAGGCCACCACGCCCAGCGAGTACAGGTCCGACGCCGGGGTCACCGGCCGTCCCGACGCCTGCTCCGGCGACAGGTACTGCGCGGTCCCGACGACCATCCCGGTCCGGGTGACCGAGGCGCCGCGCAGGTCCCGCGCGATCCCGAAGTCAGTGATCTTGATGGTGCCGTCGGCGGCGACCATCAGGTTGGCGGGCTTGACGTCGCGGTGCACGATCCCGGCGGCGTGCGCGGCGGCCAGCGCCCGCGCCGTGCGCGCCACGATCGCCAGCGCCCGGTCCACCGGCAGCGCGCCCTCGCGGGCCAGCACCGCCGCCAGCGGCTCGCCCGGCACCAGCTCCATCACCAGGTAGGCCCGGCCGTCCTGCTCGCCGAAGTCGTAGACCTGCGCGATCCCGGGGTGCTGCAACCCGGCCGCGAACCGCGCCTCGGCCCGGAACCGGCCGAGCGCCTCGCGCGCGACGGTGTCACGGTCGTCGTCCGACCGGTCGGCGCGCAGCAGCTTCACCGCCACGTCCCGGGCCAGCACCTCGTCGCGGGCACGCCAGACCTCGCCCATCCCACCGGCCGCCAGCCGTTCCAGCAGGCGGTAACGGGCGTTCAGGACGAGGTCCGCACTCACTTCCTCAGCACCGCGCTCATGACCCGGCCCGCGATCGGGCCGGCGTTCGTGGCGGCCGAACCGGGGCCCTCGGTGACCACGGCGAACGCGTACCGCGGGTTCTGCATCGGGGAGAACCCGACGAACCAGCGGGCGTTGAAGCGGCCCGTCTCGTCCTGCTCGGCGGTGCCGGTCTTACCGGCGATGTTCTGGCCCTGCAGGTTCTTGGCGGTGCCGGTGGTGACCACCGCGCGCATCATCTCGGCGAGCTGGTCGGCGGTGCCCGACTTGATCGGCTGCGCGTACTCCTCCGCGTTGGCCTGGTACAGCACGCTCTGGTCCTTGGCGCGGACCCGCTCCACCAGATACGGCTTCATGATCTTGCCGTTGTTGGCGACGGCCGCGGCGACCATCGCCATCTGGAGCGGCGTGGCCCGCACGTTCTCCTGGCCGATACCGGACCGCGCGGTGCCGTCCTGTCCGGTCGTCTCCATCTTCTTGGTGGTCATGTTGTAGAACTGCACCGGCACGTCGCTCTTGGCGGCCGGCACCCGCGGCTCGACGAACACGTCCTTGCCGAACCCGAACTTGGCCGAGCCCTCGGCGAGCTTCGGCATGCCCATGTCCAGCGCCAGCCGCCCGAAGGTGGTGTTGCAGGACTCGGCGAACGCCTCGATCAGCGGCGCCTGGCCCGCGCAGGCGCCGGTGTCGTGGGAGTTGGGCAGGTTGCGGTTCGACTCGGGGAGCCGCAGCGGACCGGTCTCCACGAGGCTCCGGGTGTTCAGGCCCTTGGTCTCCATCTCCAGCGCCGCGACGACGGTCTTGTACGCCGAGCCCGGCGGGAACGTCTGGCTCATCGCGTTGTCGATCAGCGGCTTGACGACGCCCTTGGCGTTGTCGAGCTCGGTGAACCGCTTGATGCCCGCCGTGCCCTTCTGCGGGGCGATCTCGTTCGGGTCGAACGACGGGTAGGACGCCATCACCACGACCGCGCCGGTCTTGACGTCCATCACCACGACGCCGCCGCGCCGGCCCGGCGAGACCGACCCCTGGAGCGCCTGGTAGGCCGCCTTCTGCGCGGCCGTGTTCAGCGCCAGCTCGACGTTCGCGCCCAGCGGCTTCTTGCCGATGAACATGTCGAACCAGCGCTGCTGCGTGATGCGCTTGTCGGTGCCCGACAGCAGCCCGTTGTAGCCACGCTCGACCTTGCTGGCGTTGCCGTTGAAGAATCCGGTGACCGGCGAGAAGATCGCGCCGTCCTGGTAGGTGCGGCCGAACTTGGGATTGCTCTTGCCGGTCGCGATCGACTTGGCCAGCACCTGGCCGCCCGCGATGATGTCACCGCGCGGCGAGTTGAACACCCCCGCGTACTGCCGGGGGTTCTTGGAATGGGTGCGCAGCGACTCGGCCTGGGTGCCCTGGACGTAGTTGACCTGGGCCATCAGTCCGAACATCAGCAGCCCGCCGAAGATCGCGACGCGCCTGACCGGCTTGTCCATGTTCATCGGGCGGAGATCACCTCATGCTCACGATCTGGGTCATGCCCTCGTCCTGGATGGCCTGGGGCGCGGGCTTGCGGGCGTCGTGGCTCATCCGCACCAGGATCGCGATGAGGATCCAGTTGGCCATCAGGGACGAGCCGCCCTGCGACAGGAACGGTGTGGTCAGACCCGTCAGCGGGATGAGCTTGGTGACCCCGCCGACGATCACGAAGACCTGGAGGGCCAGCACGAACGACACCCCTCCCGCGAACATCTTCAGATACGGGTCGCGGGCCTCGACGGCGGTCTTCATGCCCCGCTGCACGATCAGCAGGTACATCAGCAGGATCACCATCAGGCCGGTCAGCCCGAGCTCCTCGCCGAGCGAGTCGAAGATGAAGTCGCTGAACGACAGCGGCGTCTTCCACGGCTCGCCCTTGCCGAGGCCGGTGCCGAGGACCCCGCCCTGGCCGAGCGCGAACATGCCGTGCATGAGCTGCGCCGAGTCGGCGTACTTGCCCTTCAGCTCGTTGGTGCAGGCGTACCAGCCGGGGGCGATCAGCCGGGTGTTCTGGGCCTTGGCCTTCTCCCCGGCCGCCTCGTACTGCTGGGCCCGCTGCTCCAGGAAGTCGTCGGTCCGCTTGAAGATGTCGGTCTCGGGGTTGACCGGGACGACCTTGCCGGCGACCGTGCAGCCGCCGTCGAAGTACTGCTCGGGGTGCTGCCAGATGTCGATGCGCTGGTTCACGTGGCCCATGAACGGCAGCAGCGTCGCGATGAACACGCCCACCGCCAGCAGCCCGACACCGATCACCACCCACGAGGTGCGCTGCGTGGCGATGTACAGCATCGACACGAACAGCCCGAAGAACAGCAGCGCGGTGCCCAGGTCCTTCTGGAGGAACAGCACGCCCAGGCACAGGACCCAGATCACGATGATCGGTCCCAGGTCGCGGGCGCGCGGCAGGTTGATCGGGCCGACCTTCTTGCCGACCAGCGACAGCGCCTGCCGCTTGTTGACCAGGTAGCCGGCGAAGAACGCGACCAGCATCAGCTTGGCGAACTCGCCCGGCTGCACCGAGAACCCGGCGACGTTGATCCAGACCTTGGCGCCGTTGATCTCCTGGCCGATGCCCGGGACGATCGGCAGCAGCAGCAGGATGATCGCGCCGAGGCCGATGAGGTAGGTGTAGCGCTGCGCGGTCTTGGGACTGAACGACAGCGGCGCGTCCGAGCGGTTGGTGTCCCGCATGATCAGGACGGCGGCGACGAACAGCGCGACGCCGACGAACGTCCACATCAGCTGGCTCGGCGCGTCGGCGGCGTCCTTGACCGCCTTGCCGGTCATCAGCGCCGTCTGCTTGTCCCGGGACAGGTCCAGGTCGAGCCGGTAGATCATCGCCAGGCCGAGGCCGTTCAGCGCCACCGCCAGCGGCAGCAGCACCGGGTCGGCGTACGGCGCGAACTTCGCCTGCACGAAGTAGGCGGCGACCGCCAGGACCGCCAGGCCGCCACCGTACAGCGGCAGGCCGATCGGCAGGTGGCCGTCACGCGCCAGGCCGACCTCGGCGAACGCCGACAGCGTCAGCACCATCGCGAAGACCAGCAGCGCGAGGGACGCGCCGCCGCGGCGCTGGAAGGGGGCCTTGATCTGGTTGCCGAGTGAGCTCATCGGGGACGACCTCCTCCCTCACGCGGCTGTGGGCAGCCCTGGGTCGAGGGGTTGTCGCGGCACTGGTCCCGGTGCGCCTTCAGCTTCGCCAGCTCCTGTTCGGCGGTCTGCCTGCCGACGAGCGCGAGCTTGCCGTCGCGGATCGCCTTCTGGTCGTTCTCCGGCAGCTCGCCCAGGGTGAGCTGGCCGTCCATGACCTTCTCGGGCTTGCACTGGTTCTGGCCGCGGCCCTTGATGACGACGACCTTGTCGCCCTCAGCAGTGATCGCGTGCCGGCAGACCACGTTCATCAGGTCCTGGACCGCCTGGGGGCCCTTGACCTCGTACTTCGCCTTCACCGCGGCCTGCTGGACCGGTGGCAGGTCCGCCACCGGGATCGACGGGTTCGGCTGCTGCTTCGCGTCGGCCTTACGGGACAGGCTGATCACGGGGATCTCCTGCGTGGTGCCCCGGTACAGCACGACCTTCCCGTTCTCCTCGCCGACGTAGTAGCCGCTACGGATGTTCTCCAGCGCCACGAAGCCCACCGCGCCGAGGCCCACGACGGTCACGCCGAGCGCGCCCGCCAGCCACGCCCACCGGCGTGCCCCGCCGCTCCGCGCGGTGCGGCGGCGACGGCCGGGGGCCGTGTCGGGGACGGTGACGCCGGGCGCGGCCATCGGCTCGTGCAGCGGCGCGGGCGCGGGGGGTGGCATCTCGTCCACCGCGACCGGCGGCTGCGGCATCGTGTCGCGCAGCTGCGCCGCCCGTCCGGCCGGGGTGTCGGAGGCGCCGGGTCCGCCCGGGCCGCCGGTGAGGTCGGGGGGCGTGGTGTTGGCCGCCGCGCCGACCGCGTGGCCCGCCTGCGCCTGCGGGGCCTGCCCGCCGAGGTCGACGACGTCGGCGACCACGCAGGTGATGTTGTCGGGGCCGCCGCCCCGGTTCGCCAGGTCGATGAGCTGCCGTACCGCGTTCTCCGGGTCGGCCACCTCGGTGAGCACCTGGAAGATCGTCTCGGCGGTGACCACGCCCGACAGCCCGTCGGAGCACAGCAGGTAGCGGTCGCCGACCCGGGCCTCGCGCAGCGAGAGGTCCGGGTCGACCTCGCCGCGCCCGTCCAGCGCGCGCAGCAGCAGGCTGCGCTGCGGGTGCGACGCCGCCTCGTCCGGGCTGATCCGCCCCTCGTCCACCAGCGACTGCACCAGCGTGTGGTCGTGGGTGATCTGGAACAGGCTGCCGTCGCGCAGCAGGTACGCCCGGGAGTCCCCGATGTGCACCAGCGCGACCTGGTTGCCCGCCCACAGCATCGCCGTCAGCGTGGTCCCCATGCCCTGCAGGGCCGGATCGGACTCGACGATGCGGTGCAGGTTCTCGTTGGCGGCCTTGACCGTCTTCTCCAGCGCCGCCAGCAGCTCGGTGGCGGGCAGGTTCTTGTCCAGCTTGCGCAGCGCGTCGATCGCCGCGGCACTGGCGATCTCCCCGCCGACGTGGCCGCCCATCCCGTCGGCGACGGCGAGCAGGTAGGAGCCCGCGTAGGCCGAGTCCTCGTTGCCCTCGCGCAGCATTCCCACGTCGGAGCGGGCGGCGTAGCGGATTCCCAGGGTCATTTGCGCAGCTCGATCACGGTCTTGCCGATACGGACCGGCACGCCCGGGGGGATCGGCATGGGCCGGGTCACCTTCGTGCGACCCAGATAGGTGCCGTTGGTGGAGCCCAGATCTTCCACGATCCACTGACCGTCCTGCGCGTAAATGCGGGCGTGCCTGCTCGAAGCGTAGTCGTCGGTCACGACGAGCGTGGCGTCATTGGCGCGGCCGATGGTGACGGGGGCGCTGGTCAGGTCGATGACGGTGCCCGCCCGTTCCCCCTGGACCACCACCAGTTTCGTCGGAGCGTTGTTCGCGCGCGGGGCCCGCGGCGGCTTGGGCGGCCGGGACGCCTTGGCAGGACGCGGCTGGGACGCGCGCTCGGCGGCCCGCGCCGCGGCCTTCGACCCGAACAGGTCGGCCCGGATCACGCCGACGGTCGCGATGACGAAGAGCCAGAGCACCGCGAGGAACGCCAGCTTGATCAGCGTGAGGGTGAATTCGGACATCGGAGTCGGGGTTACTCCCTATCGCGGCGGAAGACCAGGGTTGTCCGCCCCATCGTGACGCGGGAACCGTCGACGAGCGTCACCCGCCGGATCTGTTGCCCGTTCACGAAGGAGCCGTTGGTCGACCCTAGATCCACGAGAACGATTTCGGGACCTTCTACGCGAATCTCGGCATGGTGCCGGGAGACGCCGGGGTCGACAAGACGCAGGTCACAGTCGGTGCCGCGGCCCAGCAGCGTCACCGGAGTGTTGATCTCATAGGTGCGTTGGGTGGCGTCGGCGCCCTCGAGGGCCGTGGTCACCAGCAGCCGGGGATGGCCCCCGAACGCGCCGCGACCGCCCGGCGGGACGTCGCTCGCCGGACGGCGGATCTCCCCGCCCTCGACGGTCGAACCCCGGATCACCCCCGAACGGATCCGGAACATGCCCGTCGCCAGGTCGCCGGCGTTCTCGAACCGCACCCGCACCGGACCGACGAAGGAGTACCCCTGTTCCTTCGCGTACTCGCGCGCCAGATTCGCCAGCTCCTGGCTCAGGCTGTCGGCGTACACCTGGAGCCGCTGCCCGTCCTGCTGCGAGATCTCGACGACGAAGTCGTTCGGTACCAACGTGCGGCCCTGGGCCACGATGGCGGCTCGGTCGTCCATCTCGCGCTGCACAGCACTGGCCACCTCGACCGGCTGGAGCTCCGACTTGAAGGCCCTGGCGAAGGCTCCTTCGACCATGCCCTCAAGCCGTCGCTCGAAGCGCTGAATGACGCCCACGGGCACCTCCCTTCCCCACTGGTAGACGATCGTATCGGTGCGAAGGTTCGCTTGAAGTATCCGAGTTCCTATCCACCCCTTCACCCGTGCTAATCTCGTCGAGCACCCGGAAACGGGAGCCGCACCCGGGCGGGTGGCGGAACGGCAGACGCGCACGGTTCAGGTCCGTGTGTCCGAAAGGACGTGAGGGTTCAAATCCCTCCTCGCCCACTCGATCCACAGAGCCACTATGCCCACGGAAAGCGTGGGCCATGGTGGCTCTCGTCGTATCTGCCTGGGGGGCGACCCCCAGACCCCCGATGTGGGGGCTCCGCCCCCACGCCCCCCTGGTGGTCGCTGTGGGGTGGGGAAAGTTGCGGTCTCTCCGTCCCCACGTCCCCCTGGTGGTCGCTGTGGGGTGGGGAAGGTTGCGGTCGCTGTCACCTTCTCTTGGTGAACTTCTTGTTGGAACGTCCGCTCGGTCGGGTTTTGGTCCGGGTTCCTTCGCCTTGTCGAGTGGCTTCTTGTGGCCTTGGCCCGGGGGCGTGGGGCAAGGGGGCACTGACTCCCGGAGAAAGATCTGGGGCTCGGAGTGCGATTTCCAGAGTGTTCTGGGACACATTTCATGCCTTGAGTGACGTTCCGGGACATGTTTCGGTGCCCGGCGGCGGGCCTGGGACATGTCTCTACTGTCCCCCGGCCGGGGTGGGCCTGGCTAGCGGTGGGACGAAGCTGTGCCGGGGTGCGTGTAAGCTCGTGGCCGCTGGAAGTCGGCGACGACACCCGGGCGGGTGGCGGAACGGCAGACGCGCACGGTTCAGGTCCGTGTGTCCGAAAGGACGTGAGGGTTCAAATCCCTCCTCGCCCACAGACGAGAGGCCCCTCCGCGAACGCGGAGGGGCCTTCTTCGTTGCTCTGCGCTTTCGTGCCGCCCGGGTCGAGGCGGTCGGTCGGACTAGGCCGTCGCGGGGGTCCTGTGGCGTGCGGGGGAGGACGGGTTCGGCTCGCGGGTGGCCAGGGCGAGGGCGAGCCAGATCAGGGCCGCGCCCGCCGGGAGCAGGTCCAGGTCGAGGGTGATCGTGACGAAGCCGAGGAGGACCAGGACGGGGCTCAGGGCGGCCACCGCCCTGCGTCCCGGCGTGACGGCCGCGAACTGGACGAGCAGCGCCAGCAGCCCGAGCATGAAGAACACCGGGCCGATCTCGTAGACCGCCTGGGGGAGCACGGCGGGGACGTCCGCGTACCGGTCGGCGAGCGCCCTCTTCTCGGCGGGGTTCGCGGCTTGCAGGCCGACGACGATGTCGACGATCGCGACGCGGACGAACGTCACCAGGCCGAAGGCGGCGACGGCGGCCGTGACGCCCGCCGCGACCCGGTGTGCGGTGCCGGCGGACGCGGCCCGGACGCGGTCGTGCAGGCCCGCGATCACCCCGCCGTACAGCAGGAGGGAACCGAGGAAGATCAGGTGTCCCACCGTCCAGGCGGGGCCCGGGCCGTGCTGCCCGTCCCGGCCGTCGATCAGCCGGACGACACCGTAGGCGAGCATGAGGGCGGGGGCGAGGTGGAAGGCGATCCTGGTCATGAGGGGTTCTCCCGGAGTTCGAGACCTGCGTTCTCTCGTTCTCGATCCTCTGGGAGGGCGGTGTGCGGGCGGATCGCCGTCGCGAGGGGTCTTCGGGCATCGGTGGCGCGGGGGAGGACCGGGGCGCGACTCCCCCGCGCGACGGAGCCGCCCCTCAGGAGGGCTCGATCAGCCGGGTCTCGTACGCGACGATCACGGCCTGGACGCGGTCGCGGACGCCGAGCTTGGCCAGGACGTTGCTCACGTGGGTCTTCACGGTGTGCTCGCTGACGACCATGGCCGCGGCGATCTCCGCGTTCGACAGGCCGCGGCCGAGCAGGCGCAGGGTCTCGCGCTCCCGTTCGGTCAGGGCCGACAGGCGGTCGGAGGGGGTCGTGCCGGCGCGCGGGCGGTTGCGCGTGATGTCGGAGATGAGGCGGCGGGTGACGGTGGGCGCGAGCAGCGACTCCCCCGCCGCCACCACCCGGACCGCGTGCACGAGGTCGTCGCGGCGCACGTCCTTGAGCAGGAACCCGCTCGCGCCGGCGTAGAGCGCGTCGTAGACGTAGTCGTCCTGGTCGAACGTGGTGAGCATGATCGCGCGGGTCCGGGTCTCGGCGCACACGACCTTCGCGGCCTCGATGCCGTCCAGCCCGGGCATGCGGATGTCGAGCAGCACGACGTCGGGGTCGTGTTCGGCGACGGCGGCGATCGCGGCGGCGCCGTCACCGGCCTCGCCCACCACCTCGATGTCGGGCTGCGAGTCCAGGATCATCGCGAAGCCGCTGCGGACGAGTTCCTGGTCGTCGGCGAGCACCACCCGGATCACGCGGCCACCGTCCCGGCGTGGGGGAGGTGCGCGAGGACCCGGAACCCGCCGCCCGGCAGGGGACCCGCCTCGGCCGTGCCGCCGCAGGCGACGGCGCGTTCCCGGATGCCGATGAGGCCGTCGCCGCCCCGGCGCCACCCCGGGTCCGTTCCGTCGTGGCCCCGCCCGTCGTCGGTCACCGTGATCTCCAGTTCGTGTTCGGCCCAGCGGAGCCGGACCTCGGCCGTCGTCGCGTTGGCGTGTTTCACCGTGTTGGTGAGCGCCTCCTGCACGATGCGGTACGCCGCCAGGTCGGCGTCGGGGGGCAGCGCGCGGCTCCCGCCCTCGACCGTGAGCCGCACCCGGATCTGGGTGCGGTTGACGTGCTCGACCAGGCCGGGCAGCGCGCCGATGGTCGGCTGGGGCGCGCGTACGCCGTGGTCCTGCTCCTCCTTGAGGACGCCCAGCATGCGGCGTAGCTGGGCCATCGCGTCCCGGCCCGCGTCCGCGATCGCGTCGAAGGACCGTTCGGCCCGGTCGGGATCGGTGCGGACCACCACCGGACCGGCCTCGGCCTGCACGACCATGATGCTGACGGCGTGCGCGAGCACGTCGTGCATGTCGCGGGCGATGCGGGCGCGTTCCTCCGCCGCCGCCCGCGCCGCCTCGGCCTGGCGCTCGCGGGCGAGCGCCTCGCGTTCGCGTTCGAGCTGCGCGGAGCGTTCCACCAGCGCGTTCGACCGCTCCCGCGCCGTGCGCGCCAGCGTGCCGAGCAGGAACGCCGTCATGGGCAGCAGCAGCGTGAACATGAACTCGCCCGCGTCGTTGTGCTTGACGAGCAGCGCGCCGGGCGGGGTCGTCGCCACCAGCGCGCCGATGAAGCCCCAGCGCTGCCAGCGGTGCCGCCCCAGGTCGGCGAGGGTGTAGATGGCCACCAGCGCGCCGTACTGCAACATCTGGCCCGGCCGGTGGTGCAGCGACACCCCCATGGCGAAGGCCGCCACGACCAGCGCGATCGCGAACGGCGCCCGCCGCCGCCACACCAGCGGCACGACCGTGCCGAGGTTGAACAGCACGCCGAGCGGCGTCACCTCCGGCGCCGTGGCGAACGGCACGAACACCGGGACGGCGACCGCCGCGGCGATCAGCACGTCCACGAGACGGCCGGACACCGCGCGGGAACGCGGCCGCGCGGGAAGGCCGAGACCACGGAACCGATCCGACATCCCCCCAGTATCACGGCCGGACCGGGCATGATCGCCTCCCTCGTGCGAGGGATCTCGCGGGCGGCGGGTGACGAAAGGCCCCCGCACGGACGTGGAGGGGCCTTCGCCGTCGGGTTCAGTGGCGTTCCAGCTCCAGTTTGGGCAGGAGGCGGGCGAGGGGGGCGGGGAGCCACCAGGCGCGGCGGCCCATGAGCTCCATGGCGGCGGGGACGATCAGGCAGCGGATGACGACGGCGTCCACGAAGATCGCCACGGCCATGCCGAAACCGGTCTGCTGGAGCAGGCGCTGGGGGCTGAGCATGAAGGCGCCGAAGATGACGATCATGATCGCGGCGGCCGCGGTGATGACCGAGCCGGTGTGGGCCAGGCCCTCCCGTACGGCGTGGGAGGGGTCCCTGGAGCGGATCCACTCCTCCTGGATCCGGGAGATCAGGAAGATCTCGTAGTCCATGGAGAGCCCGAAGACGATGGCGAAGACCATGACCGGGAGGTACGCCTCGACGGGGCCGGACTCCACGCCGAACCAGCCGTCCTGGAAGACGAGCGTCATGGCGCCCAGCGCGGCGCCGATGCTGAGGAGGTTCAGCACCGCGGCCTTCAGGGGGATGAGGATCGAACGGAACACCGCCATCAGGAGCAGCAGCGAGAGCCCCACCACGATGGCCATGAACAGGGGGAGGCGTTCGGCGACCTTGGCGGAGTAGTCCTCGGCCGCGGCGGTGGCGCCGCCGACCAGGTACCGCGCGCCGGTCTTCGCGGACAGTCCGGGAAGGACGTCGTCGCGCAGGGTGCCGACGAGGTCGGAGGTCGCCTCGTCCTGGGGCGCCGAGGTCGGGAAGACGAGGATGGTCGCGGCCCTGCCGTCCGGCGTGGGCACCGGGTCGGTCGCGGACTGGACGCCGGGGGTGGCGTTGAGCGTCTGGGTGGCCGCGGGGTTCGGCGTGTTGGCCACCACGAGGAGAGGGCCGTTGAAGCCGGGGCCGAACCCCTTGCTGAGCAGGTCGTACGCCTGCCGGCTGGTGGTGTCGGGCGCGTCGCTGCCCGCGTCGGAGAAGCCGAGCCGCATGCTCAGCGCCGGGAGGACCAGGGCGCCCAGCAGCACCGCGGCCGTCAGGAGCGCGACCAGCGGGCGCCGCTGCACCGCGGCCGCGAGCCGCCGCCAGACGGTGCCCTCGGGGGGCTTGCCCTTGGCCCGGCGGCGTTCGTCCCGCCGGACGAACTGGCGGGCGAAGCGCCGGCCGAAGACGCCGAGCAGCGCGGGCAGCAGGGTCAGGGCGGCCAGCATGGTCACCAGGACGGTCAGCGCGACCGACAGGGCCATGCCCTGCAGCGAGCCGAGACCGAGCGCGACCAGGCCGAGCAACGCCAGGATCACGGTGCAGCCGGCGAAGAACACCGAACGACCGGCGGCGTCCATCGCGCTCATGGTGGCCTGCTCGGGGGACGCGCCGCGCACCAGCTCCGCGCGGTACCGGGCGAAGACGAGGAGGGCGTAGTCGATGCCGACGCCGAGGCCGACCAGGGTCATCGTCGGCGGCGTCCACTCGGCGATCGTGAAGACGTGCGACGCCAGGATGATCATGCCGACCGTGGAGCCGACGGCGAACAGGGCGATGATGATCGGCAGTCCGGCGGCGATGACCGTGCCGAACATCAGGACGAGGATGACCAGCGCGGCCAGCAGCCCGGCGCCCTCCGCGGCCCCGGTCCCGCCCTCCCCCAGCAGCCGGGCCGCGTCGCCTCCCAGCTCGGCCCGGAGCCCGTCGCCCTCGGCCTTCTGGGCGGTGTCGAAGATGCGCTGGGCGTCGGCCTTCGGCATCTCCTCCGAGGGAACCTCCAGGACGACGGTGGCGAAGCCGATCGTGCCGTCCTTGGAGAGGGCTCCCGCGCCGTCGTACGGACTGCGCACCTGGCCCACCTTGGGCAGCCCGGCGACCTCGCCGAGCATGGTCCGGACGCGCTGCTGCGCGCCGGGGTCGCGCAGGCCGCCCTCGCGGTGCAGGACGATCTGGACGGTGTCGCCGGCGCGGGCGGCGCCGTGCTCGGTGAGCAGGTCGGCGGCCTGCTGCGACTCGGTGCCGGGGAGCGCGAAGTCGTTGCGGTAGTCGTCGCCCGTGAGCGAGGCGGCGGTCCAGACGCCGCCCATGACCGCCACCCACAGGATCAGCGCGATCCACCGGCGGCGGTGGGCGAAGCCCGCGACGCGGGCGAACACCCCTGGCCGCGAGGGCGGCCGGGTGTCCGGTTCTGCGTTCGTCTCGGTAAGAGTCATGATCCTTTCCCGGTGATCGGCCCTGGTTTCGGGTAGTTGACGACGCAGCGCTCCGGGGTGTGACGTCGGCGGGTCGTGTTACATCCGGGACGGCTACGTCGTCACTAGGGCGTGGGAAAGACACGAGACGCCGAAGAACTGCTGGCGCGGGCCTTCGAGGACAACCGGCCGCGCCTGCTGCGCGTGGCGTACACGATGACGGGCTCGCTGGTCGAGGCCGAGGACTGCGTCCAGGAGGCGTGGCTGCGGCTGCGCGGGCTCGACGACCCGGGGTCGGTCCGTGACCTCGCCGCCTGGCTGACGACCACGGTGAGCAGGCTCGCGCTCGACGTCCTGGGCAGCGCGCGGGCGCGCCGGGAGGAGTACGTCGGCACGTGGCTGCCGGAGCCGCTGGTCGAGACCCGCACCCACGACCCGGCCGACCGGGTCACCCTGGACGAGTCGGTGAGCATGGCGCTGCTCGTCGTCCTGGAGCGGCTCTCCCCCGCCGAGCGCACGGCCTTCGTGCTGCACGACGTCTTCAGCGTGCCCTTCTCCGAGATCGCCGAGGTGGTCGGCCGGTCACCGGCCGCGGTGCGCCAGCTCGCCTCGCGGGCGCGGCGGCAGGTGGAGAGCGGGCGGCCGCGGACGCCGGCGACCGAGGCCGAGCAGCGCGAGCTGGTCGCGGCGTTC
Source organism: Actinomadura kijaniata (assembly GCF_014138665.1). Classification (NCBI taxonomy): domain Bacteria; kingdom Bacillati; phylum Actinomycetota; class Actinomycetes; order Streptosporangiales; family Thermomonosporaceae; genus Actinomadura; species Actinomadura kijaniata. The sequence continues at coordinate 585,272 of NZ_JACJIA010000002.1, read as the reverse complement.
ATGGCCGCCTGCCAGGAGGGCGACCTGCCGGGGCTCATCGCGCTGCTCGACCGGGACGTCGTGGTGCGCGGCGACGGCGGCGGCAAGGTCGCGACGCTGCCGAACGCCGTGCGGGGGGCGGAGCGGGTGGCCCGCCTGATGCTCGCCCGAGCCCGGATCGAGATCCCGGTGGACATGCTGGTCTGCGAGGTCAACGGCGCTCCCGGCCTGGTGGTCCGGAACGGCGACGGTGAGCTGTCGGTCATGGCGATCACCACGGACGCCGGACGGATCACCGCGATCGACTTCGTCCGCAACCCCGACAAGCTCGCGAAGGTTCCCGACCTGGGGTGAGTTCCGGACCCACCCCACCCAGCACAAGGAGCAACCCATGTCCTCACCGATCGATCTGCCCTCCCCGGCCTCCGCGGAGCGGGCCCGGCCGCCCCGGTTCTTCGGCCTGCTGAAGGCGACCTCGGTGTTCCTGGCCACGGCCCTGCTGACGCAGGGGGTCACCGCGGGCTTCCTCATGTCCGACGAGGACGGCCGCCGGTTGCACGGCGCCACCGGCGCCGTCGTCACGTTCGCGCTGATCCTCCAGATCGTCGCCGCGCTCCTGGTGTGGCGGGCGGGCCGCGGATCGGTGCGGTACCTGGCCGTCACCGCGCTGCTGTTCGTGTTCACCAGCGTCCAGTTCCTGATCGGCTCCAGCGGCGACGTCGTCGTCCACGTCCCCCTCGGCGTGGCCCTGTTCGGCGCCGGCGCCGTCCTGATGGCGCAGATATGGACGACGCGCCCGGCCGGCTGAACCCCGCGCCCGCGCGCTGACGCTGGTCGAAGGGCCCCTCCGTGGACGCGGAGGGGCCCTTCGCCGTCGTTCAGCGCGTCCCGGGGCGGGCCTGGTCCCAGGCGCGGTCGAGGAACGCGGCGATGAGCGGGGCGATCTCGGGCAGGTGGGTCTCCAGGGCGAAGTGGCCGGTGTCGAACAGGTGGAGTTCGGCGTCGGGCAGGTCGCGCAGGTAGGCGCGGGCGCCGGGGGCGGGGAAGAACGGGTCGTCCGCGCCCCAGGTGATCAGGGTGGGCGGGGTGTGCTCGCGCAGCCACGCCTGCCAGCGGCCGTAGCGCTCGACGTTGGAGTGGTAGTCGAACGCCAGGGCGACCTGGGCCTCCTTGCGGCCGGGCAGGTCGAGGAAGTGCTGGTCCAGCGTCCAGCCGTCGGGGGCGACGGTCTCGGGGTCGGCGACGCCGGTCTCGTACTGGCCGCGGGTGCCGGACAGGGTGAGCAGGCCGCGGATGGTGTCCTCGGCGCCGGGGACGTCGGGGCGCAGGGCGATGAAGTCGCGGGCGCCCTCCGACAGGCCCTCCTCGTAGGCGTTGCCGTTCTGGACGACCAGGCCGGCGATCCGTTCGGGGAGGCGTTCGGCGATCCGGAACCCGACCGGCGCGCCGAAGTCGAAGACGTACATCACGAAGCGTTCCAGGCCGAGCTTCCCGACGAAGCCCTCGATGACGTCGGCCAGGCGGTCGAAGGAGTGGGCGAAGCCGTCCGGGGCCTCGGTGTGGCCGAAGCCGGGGTAGTCGGGGGCGATCAGGCGGTGGCGCGCGCCGAGCGCGTCGATCAGGCGGCGGAACTGGTGGGACGCGGACGGGAAGCCGTGCAGGAGCAGCAGCACGGGCGCGTCCGGGCGTTCGGGCAGCGACTCGCGGTAGAAGACGCGGACCCCGTCGACGTCGAGGTGGCGGTGGACGGTGCGGGCGACCATGACTAATGCCTTTCGTTGGCTTCGATGCATTAGGTATAGCGATCCTCCGACTAATGCGTCAATGCCGTGATGTAGCGTTAGAGGTGTGAGCGATCTCGTCCCCCTGACCGGGGAGCCCCTTGCGCTGGACCTGGTCAACACCCGGACCGCCGTCGGCGACCTGCTCGCCACGCCCGACGACCTGCGCGCGTGGGTGGGCCTCCAGGCGGGGAGGCTGCCGGAGGCCGGCGTCGGGCCGGACGCGCTGGCCGTCGTGCGCGCCGTCCGGGAGCACACGGCCGGGGCGCTGGAGCGCGCGCGGCGCGGCGAGCCCCCCGCCCCCGCCGATCTGGCCGCGCTCAACGACGCCCAGCGCGCCGCGCCCGCGATCAGCGAGCTGGCCTGGAACGGCTCGGCGGTCGTGGCCGAGCGTCGCCGGACCGGCCCGGACGGGGCGCGGCTGGCGGCGGCGCTCGCCGAGGCCGCCGCGGACCTGCTGGGCGATCCGGCGGTCACCCGGGTGCGGCGGTGCGAGGCGGACGACTGCGTCCTGCTGTTCCTGCCCGCGCACCCCCGGCGCCGGTGGTGCTCGGCCTCGCGGTGCGGCAACCGGATGCGCGTCGCCCGCCACTACCAGCGCCACAGGCCCGCCTGACCTAGAGGGCCAGCCGCGCGCCCAGGGCCACGAACGACCCCGCGAAGACCCGCCGGATCCAGGTCATGGCCCGGGCGGTCAGGCGGTCGCGGACCGACGCGGCCAGCACGCCGTAGGCGGCGAAGACCGCGAACGTGACGGCCATGAAGACCGCGCTCAGCCGGAGCATCTGCGGCACCGGGTCGGCCGAGCCGACGAACTGCGGCAGGAACGCCAGGAAGAACATCGTCAGCTTCGGGTTGAGGACGTTCACCAGCACCCCGGAGACGATCACGCGGACGGGGCTCGCGGGCGCGGTCCGCTCGACGGTCAGCGCCCCCTCGTCCCGGAGCGTGGCCCACGCCATGTAGAGCAGGTAGGCGACGCCGAGGTACTTGAGGGTCTGGAACGCCACCGCGCTGGTGTGCAGCAGCGCGGCGACGCCGGTCACCGTCGCCAGCATGTGCGGGACGGTGCCGAGGGTGCAGCCGAACGCGGCGACGACGCTCGCGCGGCGGCCGTGGGCGAGCCCGGCGGCGAGGGTGTAGACGACGCCGGTGCCGGGGGTGGCGACCACGACGAGCGCGGTCAGCAGGAACGCGATGCTCATGCCCGGCACTCTCGCTGCGACCATGGCGCGGTGGACAGGTCCAATGGGCGTGCTTTCGACAGGTCCGTAGGCGGGTCGGACTTCCTCCAGCTCGACGTGGGCGCGGCCCCGCCCGGAGGGCTGGCCGGCTGGCTGGCCGGGCGGCTGCGGGAGGCGGTCGCCGACGGGCGGCTGCCGGTGGGCGGCAGGCTCCCGGCGACGCGGGTGCTGGCGGCCGAGCTGCGGGTGTCGCGGGGCGTGGTGACCGAGGCGTACCAGCGGCTGGCCGAGGAGGGGCTGGTCGCCGGGCGCGGGCGGAGCGGGACGGTCGTGGTCGCGGCCCCGGTCGCGCCGCCCGTCCCGTCGGGGCGCGCGCCGTCGGGGGTCTTCGACGGCCCGCCGGGCGGGGACGTCTTCGAGGCGCTGCGGGCCGCTCCGGCGCGGATCGACCTGTCGCCGGGCGTTCCCGACCTGGGGGCGTTCCCGCGCGCCGCCTGGCTGCGGGCGGAGCGGGAGGTGCTGGCCGGGCTGTCGGCGGCGGACTTCGGCTACGGGGACCCGCGCGGCGCCCCGGCGCTGCGGGTGGCGGTCGCGCGCTGGCTGGCGCGGTTCCGGGGGATCCGGGCCGACCCCGAGGAGGTCGTGGTCGTCGCCGGGACCGCCCAGGCGCTCGGGCTGCTGGCCCGGGTGCTGCGGGAGGACGGGATCGGGGCGGTCGGCGTGGAGGACCCCGGGTCGCTGGGGGTGCGGCAGCACCTGGCGGACGCGGGGCTGGCGACGCCGCCGGTCCCGGTCGACGGGGAGGGGGCGCGGGTCTCGGAGCTGGCGGGGCTGGAGGCCGTGCTGCTGACGCCCGCGCACCAGTTCCCCACCGGCGTCGTGCTGAGCGGGGAGCGGCGGCGCGCGCTGATGCGCTGGGGCGGCCTGGTCATCGAGGACGACTACGACGCCGAGCACCGCTACGACCGGCCGCCGGTCCCGGCGCTGCGGTCGGTGCTCGCCGAGCGCGTCTGCTACGCCGGGAGCGTCTCCAAGCTGCTGGCGCCCGCGCTGCGGACCGGGTGGGTGCTGGTGCCGTCCCGGTACCGGGAGGCGCTGGTGGCCGCCAAGCGCCACGCCGACCTGGGCAACGCCGTCCTTCCGCAGCTCGTGCTCGCGCGGCTGATGGAGTCGGGACGGCTGGAGGCCCACCTGCGGCTGGTGCGGCGGCGGCACCGGCGGCGCCGGGACCGCATGGTCGAGGCGATCCACGCGGCGCTGCCCGGCGCGACCGTCCACGGGACGGCGGCGGGCCTGCACCTGACGGTCACGTTCGACGGCGACGTCGGCGACGTCGAGCTGGCGGCGGCGGCGCTCGCGCGGGGTGTGAAGGTGCACCCGCTGTCGTGGCACGCGCAGCGCCCGTTCGCGCCGGGGCTGGTCCTGGGGTACGCGGCGGGCGGCGCGACGGACATCACCGAGGGGATCGGCGTGCTCGCCGACCTGCTGAAATCCGGAATACGGAGGTAGGCTGCCGTTGTAGTTCAAATTTGAACTTAATGATCCCGCCCCGGAGGTGCCCATGGCCGCCGACAGGATGCCGACCCTCTACCTCGGACACGGCGCGCCGCCGCTGGCCGACGACCCGGTCTGGCCCGGCCAGCTCGCCGCCTGGGCCGCGGACCTGCCCCGGCCGGAGGCCGTGCTGATGGTGTCGGCGCACTGGGAGGACGCCCCGGTGGCGCTGGGCGCGACCGGGACGGTCCCGCTCGTCCACGACTTCGGGGGCTTCCCCGAGCGCTACTACCGGGTGACCTACCCCGCGCCCGGCGCCCCCGGGCTGGCCGCCAGGGTGCGCGGGCTGCTCGACCGGCCGGGGGACCGGGTCCACGACGCGCCGGACCGGGGGCTGGACCACGGCGCGTACGTCCCGCTGAAGGAGATGTACCCGGACGCCGACGTACCCGTTCTCCAGATGTCGATGCCCACGCTCGACCCGCGCGGCCTGTACGAGGTGGGGCGGCGGCTCGCGCCGCTGCGGGACGAGGGCGTGCTGATCGTCGGCAGCGGGTTCTTCACCCACAACCTGCGGGCGCTGTCCCCCGACAACCGGGTGGCCACCCCGACCGCCGAGTTCGACGAGTGGGGGCGGGACGCGCTGGACGCCGGGGACGTGGACGCGCTGCTGGACTTCGAGCGCAAGGCCCCGGCGGCCCGGTTCGCGCACCCGCGCACCGAGCACTTCGCGCCGCTGTTCGTCGCGCTCGGCGCGGCCGGGGCCGACCTGGACGCCCGGCGCACCGTGATCGACGGTTTCTGGCTGGGGATGGCCAAGCGCTCGGTGCAGTTCGGCTGATCAGGAGCGCCCGGCGTTGGCCATCACCTGCCGCAGCACGCGCAGCACCACCGCGTAGTCCTCGTCGGCGACCCCCTCGTGGAGGTGGTCGCGGATGGCGGGCGCGGCCTTCTTGACGCGTCCGTGCAGCTCCCGGCCGGATTCGGTGATCGTGAGCCCGCCGGTGGCGTCCCGGTCGACCAGGCCGCGCGCCGCCAGGTCGGCGGCGGCGGACGCCAGGTCGTCGCCGGGCAGCAGGTAGTCGCGCATGGCCTCGGTCAGCCCGGCGACGGTGCGGGGCGCGCCGTCGCCGAGGTCGCCGGGGTGCAGGTGCCGCAGGATCCAGTACTGCGGCTGGGTGATCCCCTGCCTGCCGATCTCGGAGCGGATGAAGTCGATGGCCGCGCGGTGCGCGACGCCGAGCCAGTAGGCGATCGGCTGGTTCCTGTCGTCCATGCCGCTCAACGTAGATCCTCGACTTTGCTTGAGGTCAATCGTCCCCGGAGCGCCGCCACCGCCGCCACCGCGGCCGGGATCACCAGGTAGGGGCCGCAGGACAGGGCCGCGGCGGCGGTGAGGGCGGTGGTGAGGCGGGCCGCGGCGCGGGCGCGGCCGGTCAGCAGCCGGGTCGCCGACGCCATGCCGACCACGGTGACCGAGGCCAGGCAGGCGGCGGTCGCCCGCAGCAGCGGGTCCAGCCCGAACCCGGTGGCCACCACCGCGACCGCGAGCGGGACCGCCAGCGCCTCCAGCAGCAGCAGCCCCCGGTGCGGCACCGGGCCGCCCCGCCCGAACCAGGCGGGCAGCGCGCCGTCGCGGCCCAGCGCCGCGCCGAGCCGGGAGCCTCCGGCGATGTAGGTGTTCATGGCGACGAAGCTCAGCACCATCGCGGCCACGGCCGTCGCCGCGCGGGCCAGGTCGCCGAGCCCGGTCTCCATCAGCAGGGCCAGCGGGACGGCCGAGGTCTCGGCGCGCTCGCCCAGCACGCCGGTGACGGCCGCCGCCAGCGCGAGGTAGAGCGTTCCGACCAGGGCCAGCGCCAGCCCGGTCGCGCGCGGCAGCAGGCGGCGCGGGTCGGCGAAGTCGGCCGACAGGTGGCTGGCCGCCTCCCAGCCCGCGAACGCGAAGAACAGCACGCCGACCGCGTGGACCACCCCGCCGATCCCGTACGGGGCGAACGGCGTGAAGTGCGCGGCGTCGGCGTGCGGCGCGGACGCGAGGACGGCGACGGCCAGCAGCACCGCCAGCCCCGCCACCAGGACGAGCTGGACCCGGCCCGACATGCGCAGCCCGCCGTGGTTGGCGGTGAACGCGGCGGCCAGCAGCGCGGCCGTCATGACCGCCGCGCCCGGCCGTCCCCAGCCCGCCGCGTTCGCCACGTACCCGCCGCCGATCATCGCGCCCGCCAGGGTGCCGACCGGGACGACGGCGAGGAACAGCCAGCCGACGGCCGCCGAGGTGCGGGGCCCGAACGCGCGGGCCGCGAACGCCGCGACCCCGCCGCCGTCGGGGAACCGCGCGCCGAGCGCCGCGAACGTGAACGCCACCGGCACGCTCAGCGCCAGCAGCAGAGCCCAGGCGGCCAGCGCGGCGGGACCGGCCGCCGAGGCGGCCGCGTGCGGCAGCGCGAGGATCCCGGGTCCGAGCACCGCGCCGGTCAGCAGCGCGGTGCCCTGCCCCAGCCCGAGCCGGTGCCCGGCCGCGACGTCCGCGCGCGGCCGGGCCGAAGTGGAGACGGTCATGGAGGGTCCTTCGGAGGGGGGAGGCGAAACGCCACGAAAGTTAGGCACTCGCACGGAAGGTTGGGTCCTCTGCCGAACGTTCGTTCGGAATCGAGCCCATAATCCGGTCATGGACGAACTCGACGAGCAGATCGTGCGGCTCCTCCAAACGGATGCCCGGCTGTCCAACCGCGAGCTGGCGCGGCGGATCGGCGTGGCCCCCTCCACCTGCCTGGAGCGCGTCCGCTCCCTCACCCGCCGCGGCGTGATCCGCGGCTACCACGCCGACATCGACCTGCCCGCGCTGAACCGGGGCGTGCAGGCGCTGGTGTCGGTGCGGCTGCGGACCCCGAACCGGGCGGCGATCGACGGCGTGAAGGGGGACGTGTCCCGGATGCCGGAGGTGATGGGGCTGTTCGTGGTGGCGGGTGAGGACGATCTGGTGCTGCACGTGGCCGTCCCCGACCTGGACCACCTGCACGCGTTCCTGGTGGAGCGGCTGGCCCCGCGCCCCGAGATCGGCGGCTTCCGCACCTCGGTGATCTTCCAGCACTCGCGCCGCAACGTCCTGGAGAGCTTCGACGCCTCAGCCTGACCCTGCCGGTGGTACGAAAGCACGGTGGCTGGGTGGCCGGTGCGGCGCGCAGCAGGCTGTCTCCCGTTCGACCGATGAACGGAGGCAGTGATGCGGAAGCTGATGGCGGCGACGGTGGGGTTCGCCCTGGTGGCGGCGACGCCGGGGATCGCGCTGGCGGCGCGGGAGCGGGCGGAGCGGACGGAGCGGGGGACGCAGGCGGCGCGGCAGTGGACGGCCGCGTGGGCGGCGGCCCCGCAGCGGCCCAGCGTCGGGTTCGAGCCGAACTGGTCGGAGCAGGGGTTCTCCGGGCAGACCGTGCGGCAGGTCATGCGGATCACCGCCGGAGGGTCGGCGGTGCGGGTGCGGCTGTCGAACCGCTACGGGGCCTCCCCGCTGAAGGTCGCCGCGATGACCGTCGCGAAGGCGGGCCGGGGCCCGGCGGTGCGGCCCGGCAGCCTGCGGCACCTGACGTTCGGGCGGTCCCGGTCGGTGGTGGTCCCGGTCGGCGGGCAGGTCGTCAGCGACGGGGCCGAGCTGAAGGTCGCGCCGCTGGAGTCGCTGACCGTGACGATGTACCTGCCGGAGACCACCGGCCCGGCGACCGCGCACCTCCAGGGGTACGCGACCGCCTACCGCGCCCAGGGCGACCGGACGGCCGACGCGGGCGGGGCGTTCCCCACCGGCGCCGAGAAGGTGACGCACTCCCGGTACTACCTGAGCGGCATCGACGTGGCGGGAGGCGCCGCGCGGCGCGACACGGTGGTGGCGTTCGGCGACTCCATCACCGACGGGTTCGGGGCCGGGAACGACACCGACGCCCGCTACCCCGACGCGCTCGCCGAGCGGCTGGCGAAGGCGGGCCGCCCCCGCCCGGTCCTGAACGCGGGTATCGGCGGCAACATGATCCTGTCCGACTCGGCCTGGTTCGGGGACCGCGGGCTCGACCGGTTCCGCCGGGACGCGCTCGCCGACCCGCGCGTCGGCACGGTCGTGGTCCTGCACGGCCTGAACGACATCGGCTTCAGCGAGGTGGACCTGCCCACCTACAAGCCGAACCCGGACCGCTCGCTCGCCGAGCTGGTCGCCGGGCACCGCGCCCTGATCCGGCAGGCGCGCGCCAGGGGCGTCAAGGTGATCGGCGCGACGCTGCTGCCGATGAAGGGCGCCGAGTACCACACGCCCCGTTCGGCCGAGAAGATCCGGCGGCTCAACCACTGGATCCGCACCTCCGGCGAGTACGACGCGGTCGCCGACTTCAACCGGGCCGTCGCCGACCCCCGCGACCCGGAGCGGCTGCGCGCGGCGTTCGACAGCGGCGACCACAAGCACCCCAACGCCGCCGGATACCGCGCGATGGCCGACGCGGTCGATCTCGCCGAGATTTCCTGATCTCCCCTGCAACCGCCGGGGCGGGGACGGGGTTCCACCCCCTGTCCCCCATGAGAGGAACCGATATGGATCTGCAGTTGACCGGCCGCGTCGCGATCGTCACCGGAGCGTCCAAGGGCATGGGCCTGGCCGTGACCCGCACCCTGCTGGAGGAGGGCGCGAAGGTGGTCGCGGTCTCCCGCCGGACCACCCCCGAGCTGGACGCGCTGGCCGGGCCGAACCTGCTGCACGTCGCGGCCGACCTGATGGACGAGGGAGCCCCGGCGCGGATCGTCGCGCGGGCGGTGGAGGCGTTCGGCGGCGTGGACGTGCTGGTCAACAACGCCGGCGGCCCGCCGCCCGGGGTGAGCCTGCCGCAGTTCGGGTTCACCACGCCGGACGACGGCGACTGGCGGCGCATGTTCGAGTTCAACCTGTTCGCGCCGGTGCGGCTCATCCGGGAGGCGCTGCCGCGCCTGCTGGAGAGCGACGCCGCCGCGATCGTCAACGTGTCCACGACCATGGCGCGCCAGCCCGGCCCGATGAACTACGACTACAGCGCCGCCAAGGCGGGCCTGGCCAACGTGACCAAGGGGCTGTCGGAGGAGTTCGGCCCGCAGGGGATCCGCGTCAACACCGTCTCGCCCGGTCCGGTGCGCACCGCGTGGTGGACCGAGGAGGGCGGCGCGGCCGACATCCTGGCGGGCGCGACCGGCGCCGACCGGGACGCGGTGATGGACAAGGTCGCGCCGGAGATGATGAACCTGGTCACCGGCCGCCTGGTCGAGCCGCAGGAGGTCGCCGACGCGGTGGTGCTGCTGGCGTCGCCGCGTTCGGGCAGCACGACCGGGGCCGAGGTCGTGGTGGACGGCGGCTCCCTGAAGGGGCTGTAGGCGACACCCCTGGCCGTGCCGGATCCCTCGGGGTCCGGCACGGCCATCGCTATAAGTATCGCTTCTCATATCTAGCAAAACCATCTCTTGGACTTCTGGTTCGGGCGGCGGCAGGGTTGGGGGTAACGCGAGAACGACCGTTACGGGGAGACCGAAATGAAGGACCATCAGGGGTTGGCCGACCGGATCGCGGGCGCGGTGCTCGTCCCCGGCGACGAGGGCTACGACGCGGAGCGTTCCGGTTTCCAGCTCCACGGGCAGCACCGCCCGGACGTGATCGTCGCGGCGGCCGGGGCGGAGGACGTGCGGGAGGCCGTCGCGTCCGCCGCCGCGCACGGGACGCCGATCGCCGTGCAGGCCACCGGGCACGGGCTGCCGCGGGGCGCGGACGGCGGCATGCTCATCACCACGGGCCGGATGGACGGGGTCCGGATCGACGCCGCGGCCCGCACGGCGCGGGTCGAGGCGGGCGTCCGGTGGGGCGCGGTCGTCGCGGCCGCCGCCGACCACGGGCTGGCCCCCGTCAACGGCTCCTCACCCACCGTCGGCGCGGTGTCGTACACGCTCGGCGGTGGCGTCGGCCTGCTGTCGCGCCGGTTCGGGTTCGCCTCCGACCACGTCCGCTCCATCGACGTCGTCACGGCCGACGGCGCGTTCCGGCACGTCACCGCCGAGAGCGACCCGGACCTGTTCTGGGCGCTGCGCGGCGGCCGCGCCAACTTCGGCGTCGTCACGGCGCTGGAGTTCGACCTGGTGCCGGTGGAGCGGATCCACGGCGGCGGCCTGTACTTCGACACCGGCCACATCCCCGCCGTGCTGGACGCCTACCGGGAGTGGACCGCGACCGTTCCGGAGGAGATGACCTCCTCGGTCGCGCTGGTGCCGTTCCCGGACGCCCCGGGCGTGCCCGAGCCGCTGCGCGGCCGGTACGCCGCGCACGTCCGGATCATCCACGCGGGCGACTCCGCGACCGGTGAGCGCCTGGTGGAGCCGCTGCGGGCCGTCGCCCCCCGCCTGATCGACACCGTGCGGGACATGCCGTACGCCGAGTGCGCCACCATCCACGCCGAGCCGCCGTTCCCGATGGCCTACCACAGCGCGCACGCGCTGGTCGGTGAGCTCGACCCGGCGATCGTGGCCGCCGCGCTGGACGCCGGGGAGCGGTTCATCGTGGAGATCCGGCACCTGGGCGGCGCGATGTCCCGGCCCCCGGCGACGCCGAGCGCCGTCGGCCACCGCGACGCGCGGTACCTGGCGGCCGTGCTGTCCCCGATCCTGCCGGGCCACGGCCCCGAGGCGTCGAGGCCGGGCCACGAGGCGTTCATCGGCGCGCTCGCCCCCTGGGACCTGGGCCGAAGCGTCAACTTCCTCTACGGGGACAACGCGACCGAGGCCGAGGTCCGCCGCGCCTACGAGCCCGCCGACCACGAGCGGCTGGTGGCGTTGAAGGCGAAGCTCGACCCGTCGGACCTGTTCCGCCTCAACCACCACATCGCCTAGACGAAAAGGAGAAGACCCCCGGGAAAGGGGGTCTTCTCTCTCGTCCGTCCCTCACTCGCTCCGCCAGATCTTGCTGGCCAGGTCCGTTCCCCGGATCACCTGGACCCGCCAGGGGTCGAGCCGCAGCACGTGCAGCTCCGGATCGTCGATCCCCTTCCAGAACTGCCCGAGGTCGTACCCCGCGCCCTGGGGGCTGGTCCGCCGGTACAGCTCCCACACGTGCCGCTTGGTCTCGCGGTCCTCCACCCAGTGGGCGACGGTGTCGACGCTGACCGCGTTCTGCCGCTGGGTCCAGTAGGAGAACGTCGTGTGCGGGTTGTTCGCCAGGTGCGCGGCCTTCACGGGCGTCTTGTAGGTGGCCAGCCACCCCACGGGCTTCCCGTCCACGACCTCCCACACCGGGATCAGGACCCTGGCCCGCGGCCGTCCCTTCTTGTCGACCGTGGTCATCGTCGCGTACACGATGCTCCCGACGTACGCCTCGAACTGCTCCCGCAGGTCGGCGAACGACCTCACCCTCATCGCCATGGCTCAGACCCCCGCCTCGACGCGCTCGGCGGCGGGGGCGGGAACGTCGGCGGAGACCCGCCGCCCCAGCCCGAACGCGGTCACCAGCAGGGCCGCCACGGTGCCCGCCACCGGCACCACCATCGCGGCCCGCACCGCGTCGATCCCGAACGGCCCGGCCGCCACGCTCACCGCCGTCACCGCCGAGATCCCGAGCGCCGTCCCGAACTGGATCGACGTGTAGAGCAGGCCACCGGCCAGCCCGTGCTCCTCCTCCGCGACGCCCTCGGTGGCCGCCACCGTCAGCGGCCCGTAGACCAGCGAGAACGTGAGCCCGAGCAGCAGGAACGCCGGGAACATCGCCGCGTACGACCAGTCGGGGGAGACCTGCAGGAACAGCGCGTAGGCGATCGCGCCGAGCACCAGCCCGCCGAACAGCACCCGCACGTTGCCGAACCGCTCGGTCAGCCTCGGCGTCACCGTCGGCGCGAGCACCATGTCGATCCCGATCACCAGCATCGCCAGGGAGGTCTCCAGCGTGGACCAGCCGCGCAGCTCCTGGAGGTACAGCGTCACGAGGAACTGGAAGCCCGCGAACGAGCCGATGAACAGCAGCGCCGCGATGTTGGTCCGCACCAGCGGCCCCGACCGCAGCACGCCCAGCCGCACCAGCGGGGCGGCCGACCGGCGCTCGATCGCGACGAACGCGCCCAGCAGCGCCAGCCCGGCCGCGAACGCCGCGACCGTCAGCCACGGCCCGTCCGCCGGGTGCTCCAGCCGCACCACGCCGTAGGCCAGCAGCAGCATCGCCCCGGTGATGCTGAACGATCCGGCCAGGTCGAACCGCCCGCGCACCCGCACGGGGACGGCGTCGTCGCGCACCAGCGGAACCGCCGCCGCCAGGATCAGCGCCGCGAAGACGACCGGGGCGAAGAACACCCACCGCCAGCCCGCCATCGTCAGCAGACCGCCGACGACCAGGCCCAGCGTGAAGCCGCCCGCGGCCGTGCCCGCGTAGAACATCAGCGCGCGGTTGCGCGCCCGCCCCTCGGCGAAGTTCGTGGTGATCAGCGCCAGCCCGGCCGGGGCCAGGAACGCCGCCGCCACCCCGGTCACGAACCGGGAGACCAGCAGTGTCCACCCCTCGGTGGCGAACCCGCCGAGGCCGGAGAACACCAGGAACACCACCAGCCACGTCAGGAACATGCGGCGGCGTCCCAGCAGGTCGGCGGCGCGCCCGCCCAGCAGCATGAACCCGCCGTACCCGAGCACGTAGGCGGACACGACACCGCTCAGCATCCCGGTGGACAGGTCCAGGTCGGTGCGGATCTTCGGCAGGGCGACGTTCAGCATCGCGACGTCGATCCCCTCCAGGAAGATCGCACCGCACAGCACCAGCAGCATCGCCCAGGCGCGGCCGTTCATCTCGGTGATCTGGCCCGGCGGACGCGCGCCGGACAGCGTTGCGGACATGGCTGTCTCCTCGTCGGAAGGAAAGGGGGACGAGGGGCGGTCACCGATAGGGGCGCCGGTTCCCTCTTGTTACCGACCTCATCTTGGGTCACCATTGGTGACCATGGAAGACGGCACTTCAGAGTTCCCCGGTACCCGCTGTGATACCGGCCCCGACTACGACGCGTTCCAGTGGGACACCCGCGAGGGCTGCGAGGTCCGGCAGATCCTCGACCGCGTCGCCGACAAGTGGTCGCTGCTGGTGATCGCGCTGCTGGACAAGCGGAGCCTGCGCTTCACCGAGCTCAAGCGCGAGATCGACGGGGTGAGCCAGCGGATGCTGACCCGCACCCTGCGCCACCTCGAACGCGACGGCCTGGTCAGGCGCACCGTCCACCCGGTGGTCCCGCCGCGGGTGGACTACGAGCTGACCCCGCTCGGGGTGAGCCTGCACGCCACCATCAAGGCCCTGGTCGACTGGACCGAGAGCCACCAGCGCGAGATCGCCGAGGCCCGCCACACCTACGACCGCCGCGCCGAGCGAGAGGGGGAGCTCGTCCACTGACCCCGGCCGCGCCGGACGCCAGACGGCGTTCACGCGGCGCTACCGTCCGGCTCGACGGACGTTCACCGCGCGCTGCTTCGATGGGGAGTCCCACCCCGCACAGGAGTCGCATGCGCGCGTATCTGGCCGTCGTGGCGGTGGACCGCGGCCGACCCGTCCCCCGGCGCGTCATCGAGGCCGCGGAGCGGGCCGTGCACGAGGCGGTCCCCGTTCCGGCCGACGTCCTGACGGCCGACCGCTGGGCGAGCGAGGACGGCGCGGTCACCCTGCTCGCCTGGGCCAACGAGCCCGAGCACGCCCTGCTGCCCCGACCGCTGCGGCGCGAGGGCGGACGCGCCCTCGGCTACTGCGGCTATCTCGCCGACCCGGACGCCGGGGAGCGGGCGCTGCTGGCCGCCGACCGGGTCGGGCCGGTCACCGAGACGCTCGGCGGCTGCTTCTCGGTCTTCCGGGCGGGCCCGGAGGGCGTCGAGGCCGCCACCTCCATCGCGCGCGTCTGCCCCGTCTACCACGCCGAGACCGGCGGGGCCCGGGTGATCGGCACCCGCGCGCTGCTGGTCCACCTGGTCGCCCGCGCGATCGGGAGCGGCGCCGCCGACCCCGGCGTGGACCCCGGCGTGGACCTCGACGTCCCGGCGTTGCAGCCGATGATCCGGCACGGGTTCTTCACCAACGACGACACCCCCTTCCGGGGCGTGCGCGCGCTGCCCGCCGCGACCGTCCTCACCGCCCGTCCCGGCGAGCCCACCGAGACCCGCGAGGTCCCCACCCCCGTCGCCGAGCCCGCCCCCGGCGGCCCCCGCCGGGCCCGCGCCCGCGTCGCCGACCTCGCCGAGGCGCTGGTCGCGTCCGCCGCGCCGCTCGCCCGGCACGGCGAACCGGTCACCCTGGCGCTGTCGGGCGGCCGCGACAGCCGCCTCATGGCCGCCGTGCTGAAGGCGGCGGGCGTGCCGATGACGGCGGCCACCCACGGGTTCGCCGACGACCCCGACGTCGTGCTGGCCACCCGCATCGCGCGCCGCCTCGGGATCGAGCACCGGGTGAGCCTGCCGGCCACCGACGACGCGCGCGACGAGGTCGTCGTCGAGCACCCGTTCCTGCGCGCCTACGACATCATCCGGCGCTGCGAGGGGATGACCTCGGCCTACGAGCGGGTCAACGGCTGGACGCCCTACTCCCTCACCCCGCGCACCTCCGGGTCCGGCGGGGAGACGCTGCGCGGCGGCTTCCTCTACGACCAGGGCGACCGGTCCCCGGCGGGCATCGCCGGGCGCGTCCGCACGATCTTCCTGTCGGCCGAGCGGTTCTGCACCCCGGACGCCAACGACCGCGCCCGCGCGGCGCTCCGGCCCTGGGCCGAACGCGCCGAGCGCGACGGCGCGGGCGTCCTCGACCGCCTCTACCTCTACTACCGCTCGGGACGCTGGATCGTCGGCTCGCACACCGCGACGCTGACCAACGGCCCCTACTACCACCCGTTCTTCGACAACCGGGTGGTCCGCGAGGCCCTGGCGCTGCCGCCGGGCTGGCGGGCGAGCGAGGAGGTCGTCTTCCGGCTGATCGAGACGCTCGCGCCCGAGCTCGCCGACATCCCGCCCGAGGGCAAGCGCTGGCGGTTCGAGGAGAACCGCCCGTGCGGCCTGCGCGACGTGCTGGCCTGGCGGCGCCGCGCCGCCGTCGTCCCCCGGGGCCGCACCTCGGGCTTCAACTGGCGCAAGAGCTACGACGACGCGTTCCTGAAGCTCCTGCGCGACGAGGTGACGGCGGCCCCGCGCGAGCTGTTCGACATCGTCGACGAGGTGAAGGCCAAGGAGCACTTCGCCGCGGTCTCCGGGAAGTGGGTGCTCCAGACCTGGCACATCTACACCCTGGCCGTCCTGCTGTCGGGAGCGTGGCGGGAGTCCCGCCCCACGCTGCCGAAGGTGCGCATCCCGATCCCCTCGTAGCCGTGCGGGCGGGTCAGGCGAGGGTCTGGCCGCCGTCGACGGTGACGACCTGGCCGGTCATGTAGGGGTTGGCCATGAGGAACAGCGCGGCCGCGGCGGCCTCCTCGGCGGTCCCGTACCGGCCGAGCGGCACCGCCGCCCCGGCCTCGGCGATCTTCGCGTCGGTGCCCAGCCCGCCGGCCGAGCGCATCAGCGGGGTGTCGAACGCGCCGTACCGGACCGTGTTGACGCGCAGGCGGCGCGGCGCGAGCTCGACCGCGAGGGCGGGGGCCAGCGCCTCCACGCCGCCGACCGCCGCGACCGCCCCGCTCACCCCGGGCACGGGCCGGACGGTGAAGGTGCCGGAGGTCAGGGTGACCGATCCGCCGGCCGGCAGCCGCTCGGCGGCGGCGCGGACGGCGGCCAGCGCGCCCCACAGGCGCAGGTCGGCGACGGCGCGGACGGTGTCGGGGGTCAGCTCCTCCAGCGGACCGGCCCCGACGTAGCCGCCCGCGGTGACCAGGACGTGGTCCACGCGTTCGGCCAGGTCGAAGACGCGGCGGACGGCGTCCTCGTCGGCGGCGTCGGCGGTGCCGCCGAGCACGGCGCCGGCCGGGGCTTCGGCGCGCAGCCCGGCGAGGG
The DNA here is from genome assembly GCF_014138665.1 of Actinomadura kijaniata. Lineage (NCBI taxonomy): Bacteria > Bacillati > Actinomycetota > Actinomycetes > Streptosporangiales > Thermomonosporaceae > Actinomadura > Actinomadura kijaniata. Next base: position 568,864 of record NZ_JACJIA010000002.1, on the reverse strand, counting down.
CGGCGTCCAGCCGGTCCCGGTCGCGCCCGGACAGCACGACGCGGGCGCCGAGGCCGGCCAGCAGGCGTCCGGCGGCCAGCCCGATGCCGGAGGTGCCGCCGAGGATGACGGCGGTCGATCCGGCGAGCCCGTCGGGCAGCGGCGAGCGGACCGGGAGAGGGGCGGCGGCGAGGTCCATGGGGTTCTCCGTTCGAAATAAACCAGACGGTTGGTTTAGAGAATGATCGGATGCGGGCGGAAAGTCAACCGGATGGTTTAATTTCGTCATGGGGTACGACGCCGAGGCCACCCGCCGCCGGATCTTCCAGGCCGCCACCGAGGAGTTCGCCGCGCACGGCCTGGCCGGGGCGCGCATCGAGCGGATCGCCGCCGCCGCCAAGGCCAACAAGCAGGCGATCTACCTCTACTTCGGCAACAAGGAGAAGCTGTTCGGCGCGGTCGTGCGCGCCAAGGTGGACGAGGTCTGCGACGTCGACGCGCTCGACCCGAACGCCGCCGCCGAGACCGTCGGCCGGCTGTTCGACTGGTACCAGGAGCACCCCGAGCTGATCCGCCTCCTGCTCTGGGAGGCGCTGGAGAACGGCCCCGGCCCCGTCCAGGGCGAGCCGGAGCGCCGCGACGCCTACCGCGGTCACGTCCGCGAGTGGATCGAGGCCGGGTACGCCGCCGACGCGCTCGCCGACGGGGCCCGCGTCCGCGCCGCCCAGGACTGGATGTTCACGCTGCTCGGCCTGATCGCCTGGAACTTCGCCGTCCCCCAGCTGTGCCGCCTGATGCTGGACGAGGACGACGGGAAGGCCGCCCTCGCCCGCCGCCGCGCGGCCGTCGTGGAGGCCGTCCGCGCCCTGTCGTCCGCGCGCTGAACCGGGCACGCCGGCGGCCCCGGTCCACGCGGGACCGGGGCCGCCGGCGCGGTCACCTCCGGCGCGGGATCAGCAGGGCGGGCACGATGGCCAGCGCGACGAACGCCAGCGACCACACGTACGTCCCCCGGAACGCCTCCGCCAGCGCCCCGGCGTCGGCCGGGACCGCGCCGCGCAGCGCGCCCGACCCGCCGGGCAGGTTCGCGGCCAGCACCACCGAGATCACCGCCGTGCCGACCGCGCCCATCGTCGTGTTGACCAGGTTGACGGTCGTGCTGCCCGACGCGGCCTGCCCGGGGGCGAGCTGCTTGGTCGCGGCCGTCATCGCGGGCATGATCGTCGATCCGCCGCCCGCGCCCATCAGCAGCATCGCCCCGCCGAGCGCCCAGTACGGCACGTCCGCCGACAGCAGGAACACGAACAGCCCGAAGCCGGCGACCGCCGTCACGACCCCGAACGGCACGACCCGGCCCGGCCCCACCCGGTCGACGATCCGCCCGGTCACCTGCATCGCCGTGCCCGACGCCAGCGCGAACGGGATGCCCAGCGCGCCCGCCACCGTGGCGCTCTCGCCCCGCACCACCTGGAAGTACAGCGGGCCGAGGATCATCGTGCCGAAGTAGCCGAGCACGAACACCGTCGTGGTCGCGGTCGCCGCCGCGAACGCCCGGTTCCGGAACAGCCCCAGGTCGATCAGCGGGTACCGCGCGGTCAGCGCCCGCGCCACGAACGCCGCCACCAGCACGACCCCGGCGACCGTCGGGACCAGCACCCCGGCGGAACCGAAGTCGCCCCGCTCGCCCCCGGCCGTCACGCCGTACACGAACGCCGCCAGCCCCGGCGACAGCAGCGCCAGCCCCAGCACGTCCAGCGGGCGGCGCTCACCCGGCACGTCGGCGGGGAAGATCCGCGTGGCCAGCAGCAGCACGACCGCGCCGAGCGGCAGGTTGAGCAGGAACATCCACCGCCACGACACCTCGTCCACCAGGTAGCCGCCCAGTACCGGCCCGGCCAGCGGGCCGACCAGGATCGCCAGCCCCAGCGTGGACATCAGCCGCCCCATCCGGTCCGGCCCGGCCGCCCGGATCAGGATCGTCATGCCGACCGGCATCACCATCCCGCCGCCGAGGCCCTGCACCACCCGGAACGCGATCAGCGACTGGATGTTCCACGCCAGCCCCGCCAGCACCGACCCGGCCACGAACAGCACGATCGCCACGAGGTACAGCCGTTTCGCGCCGAACCGGCCCACCGCCCACGCGGTGCTGGGGATCACCGCGCCCAGCGCCAGCGAGTACCCGGTCGTGACCCACTGCACGGTCGCCAGGGGCGCGTCGAACTGGAGCGTGAACCGGTGGATCGCGACGTTGACGATGGTCATGTCCAGGGTCGTCATGATCGCCCCGAGCACGAGGACGAGGGCGATCGTCATCGCGCGGGGGTCGGCGGCGGGAGACGCGGCGGCATCCTCCCGGGGCGGGGCGGCGGTGGCCATGGGGAACTCCTAGGGGTTCGCGGGGGAAGCGGGGGGATCAGGCCGCGTAGGGGCGGGTGGCGCGGGCGTCGCGCAGGGTGTGCGCCCACCAGGCGAGCTGCTCGAACATCTTCTTCGCGGCGACGGAGGCGGACTCGTGGTCGTCGGGGCGGCCGTCCTCGCCGAACCGGTTCCACGGGTTGTGGAAGCACAGCGACTCGCGCACGGTGACGGCGTGCAGCTCGGCGAAGACCAGCCGGAGCTGCTCGACCGCCCGCAGGCCCCCCGCCATCCCGCCGTAGGAGACGAACGCGACCGGCTTGGCCTGCCACTGCGTGAAGTGCGTGTCGATGAAGTTCTTCAGCACGCCGGGGAAGCTGTGGTTGTACTCGGGCGTGACCACGACGAACGCGTCGGCGGTCTCCAGCGCGGTGGTGGCCCGGTCCAGCCCGGCCGGGTCGGCGGGGCGGGTGCCCAGCGCGTGCGGCAGCGGGATGTCGGCCAGGTCGATCACCTCGACGTCCAGCCCGGGGTGCCCGCCCGCCTGCTCCTCGACCCACCGGGCGACGGTCGGCCCGAACCGGCCGTCCCGGGTGCTGCCGATGATGATGGCGACGCGCAGCGGCTGCTCGGTCATGACATCCTCCTGTTTTCCCTGATCAGAGCCGGTTTTCGACTTCTGTGAAGCTACGGGGCCGGGCCGCCGGGGGAATCTGTCGGATGACTGGGTTCGACGGCCTGCCCCCCAGACTGCGACCTCGACTTAACTTGAGGTCAAGCTGTATCGATCGCTATAGAATCCGGGTATGACGAAGACCGCGGGCCGGCCCCGCTCGTTCGACCGCGACGCGGCGCTGGAGAAGGCCCTGGTGGCGTTCTGGCGCGACGGCTACGAGGCCACCTCCATCGCCGCGCTGACCGGCGCGATGGGGATCCGCCCGCCGAGCCTGTACGCGGCGTTCGGGGACAAGCGGACGCTGTTCTCCGAGGCGATCCGCCGCTACCAGGAGACCTACGGCGCGGCCACGACGCGGGCCCTGCGCGAGGAGCCGACCGGCCGCGCCGCGATCGAACGCGTCCTCACGCGGGCCGCCGCCGACTACACCGACCCGGCCCACCCGCCGGGCTGCCTCATCATCACCGCCGCGACCAACTGCGCCGACCCCGACGTCGTCGAGGAGCTGCGCGGCCACCGCGAGGCGTCCAAGCGCGCCATCGGCGAACGCGTCGCCGACGACGTCCGCGCGGGCCGCCTGCCCGCCGGCACCGACGTCACCGCCCTGGCCACCTACTACGCCGCCGTCATCCAGGGAATGTCCCGCCAGGCCCAGGACGGCGCGAGCAGGGAAGACCTGGAGAGGGTGGCCGCGCTCGCCATGCGGGCCTACGATGCGTGACCTGTGAGCGCCGAGCCCGTTGACACCTCAGTCCCCGCCCCCGTGCGGCTCCGTCCCGTACTGGAGGGCGACCTGGACGTCCTCGACCGCTACCTGACGGACCCGGAGGCCACGGGCGCGTTCGAGTGGTACGGCTGGTCGGACCCGAACGTCTGGCGCCGCCGCTGGGCCGACGACGGCCTGCTCGGCACGGACCGCAGCATGCTGATGGTCTGCTCCGACACCGAGACGCACGGGTTCGTGGCCTGGTGGAAGGTCGTCACCTCGCGCTCCTCGTTCTGCTGGGAGATCGGCATCAACCTGCTGCCCGAGGCGCGCGGCCGGGGCATCGGCACCGAGGCGCAGCGCCGGCTCGTCCGCTACCTGTTCGCGCACACCCAGGCCGTGCGGATCCAGGCGGGCACCGAGGTGGACAACCGCGCCGAGCAGCGCGCCCTGGAGAAGGCGGGCTTCACCCGCGAGGGGGTCATGCGCAGCGTCACGTTCCGCGACGGGGCCTGGCGCGACGGCGTCCTCTACAGCGTCCTGCGGGACGAGGCCATGGATCAGGGGCGGTAGACCGACACCAGCGGGCAGTGCTCCTCCCAGCCCAGCGACAGGTACAGCGCCCGGCCCTCGACGGTCGCGCCGAGCACGCCCCGCCCGACGCCCCGGAGCGCGGCCCCGTGCCCGAGCGCGGTCATGACGAGCCCGCCGAGGCCCCGCCGCCGGTGCGCGGGATCGGTCTCGACCTGGTCCATGACGGCCGCCTCCCCGGCGAGGCCCGCCTGCCCCCGGGCGGCGAGGTCGCCGTTCCGGGCGCGCACGACGGCGCGCAGGACGCCGTTCTCCTCGACGACCGAGAGCGAGTAGCCGTCGGGCGGCGCGATCTCGGCGGTCCGCAGCGCGGCGGTCATCATGAAGCAGGGGGCGTCCTCCTTCCAGCCGTCCGGCAGCGCCGCCAGCACGTCCGCCGGGTCGGCGAACAGCTTCAGCCACGTGCCCGGCCCGGTCAGCGACCCGGCCAGCCGTCGCAGGCGTTCGGGGTCGAAGCGGGGGACCACGTACCGGACCAGGTGCCCCGGCCGCCCGACGTCGATCCGGTACCCGTCCGGCACCGCGACGGGGGCCGATGTTCCACGGGAAACCGTCCACCCCCGCACCCAGTCATCGACGACCTCGGGCCTGACCGGCATGTTCCCCCCTCGGGATCGGCGGCGCCAGCTTATTGCAAATCATTCGCAACAAGAAGGGGAGGGGATGATCCGCCATCGCTCCCCGTCGGCCACCACGGCCTGGTCGTCGCTGATCGAGAGGCCGCCGAGCCGGTCGTGCCGCTCGGCCCGCCCCCGGTTCCGGTGCGCCAGCACGGTGAACGGCACCAGCCCCAGCCCCCTGGCCGACCCCACGACCCCCGGATCCCCGGCGTCCCGGAACCACTCCAGATCGGGACCCGCCAGCGCGGCGCCCGCCGACATCCCCACGTAGTCGAGCCGCCCCTCCCGGACGGCCTCGACCACCACCCGGTCGAACCCGCTCCGCCGCGCGTGCTGGAGCAGGTGGATCGCATAGCCACCGGTCACGAACACCACCCGCGCGCCCCGCAACGCCCGCGCGACGTCGCGTTCCGAGGCGTCGGCGAGTTCGAGGGCCTCCACCCGCGCGCCCGCCCCGCGCAGCACGGCGAACGCCGCCGCGACGAACGGCGGCGACCCCAGTGGCGTGGCGGCCGTGGGAACGACCACCGCCCGCCGCGTCTCGGGCAGCCACGCGGGCAGCGCTCCGAGCCCGTCCGACCCCAGGAAAAGCCGCATGCCGTCCACCGATGAGAAACCCGACCCCGTAAGGTCTACCGATCATGACCGACGACCTCACGGACTTCCCCGATATCGGAAAACCGGCGCGCGGCGCCCTGATCCACGAGGGCTACACCCGCCTGGAACAGCTCACCGCCCTGTCGGAGAAGGAACTGCTGAAGATCCACGGCGTCGGCCCGAAGGCGGTCGGCATCCTCCGCGAGGCCCTCCGCGAACGCGGCCTGTCGTTCCGACCTTGATCATTTCCGTGGGGATGACTAGCCTGAGCGCCCTGCCGTCATGGAGTGGGGGACCGGCTGACGATGAGCGCCGAAGAGGATTTCAAGCAGGTCGGCGCCGAGCTGGCCGACCTGGGTGTGGCGGTCTCCAGCATGATGGGACGGCCCGCGCTCAAGGACCGGAACGGGAAGGTGTTCGCGAGCCTGCAACGCGACGGAGCGATGGTGTTCCGGCTGGTCAGGGACACCCCCGAGCACGCGGCCGCGCTCAAGCTGCCCGGAGCGTCCCTGTTCGACCCCTCGCGACAGGGCAGGGAGGTCAAGGACTGGGTGGTCGTGCCCCACTCCTCGGCCGACCAGTGGACGGACCTGGCCGAGGCCGCCCTCAGCCGCCCCCGCTGATCAGCGGGGTTCTCCCCGGCGAAATGGCCTCTGCGCGTCGCGCGGCCTATTATTGATCTTCGTTTCCCGGTCGGGTCGGCATGGACGGTGCGAATGGCGGACGGCGGACGAAGCGGCGCTCACCCGGTCACCGGGCTGCCCGACCGCGCGCGGATCGCCTGGATCGCGGAAACGGGCTTCCCGGTGCACGGCACACCGGTGCTGGCGGACGACACCCTCCTCGCGGGTGACTCCATAGGCCGGGTGCACGCGTTCGACGCGGCGACGGGCGAGCGGCGCTGGCGTTCCCCCGACGAGGACCACACGCCGGGCCCCGGATACGACGTGTTCACGACGGCCGTCGACGTGTGGCGGGACCAGGTCGTCGTCGGGGTGTGCGACGGCACGGGCTATTTCGACGGCTTGGCCGACGCCGGATACGACGGCGAGGAGCTTGACGACGGGGAGGTCGGGATCCTCGACCTCCGGTCGGGCGCGCTCCTGCGGAAGGTGGGCCGTGGCGGCTACCCGGCCGTCGTCGGCGACACGCTCCTGCTCATCGGCCTCAACTCGGGCGTGCGAGCACTCAGCCTCCCGGACCTGACCCCCCTCTGGTGGAACAAGAAGGCCGAAGGCTGCGTGCAGACCGCACCGGCGACCGGTCCGGACGGTCTCCTCTGCCTGTCCTGCGGCTGGGAGGGCAACCGCACGCACGGCGGGATCCTCGCCCTGGACCTCCGCACCGGCAAGCGGCGGTTCAGGTACTCCCCGCAGGAGGAGTCGTACGGGGACAACCCTCCGCACGCCACCGTCGCGGAGGGACTGATCTGGAAGCCGGTCCATCGGTCCACGGACCAGATCGTCGGCCTGGACCCCCTCACCCGCAAGCCCCGGTGGCGCCACCGGGTGCGGCCGGGGTCGCCGAGCGGATCTGTGGCCGTCGCCGACGGGAGGGTCTATTTCGCCACCCACGGCGACGAGCCCGCCGTCCACGCCGTCGACATCGAGACCCGCGAGGAGGTGTGGACCCGGCCCCTGCCCGCCGCCGGGGTCGGCACGCCCGTGTTCGCGGAGGGGGTCGTCTACACGGCGACCTCGAAGGGAACGGTCCTCGCCCTCGACGCCGCGACCGGAGAACCGCGCTGGTCCCTCGACACGGGCCTGGACATCGACGTCAAGGAGCCCAACGACGAAGCGCTCTACGAGGAGACGGCGTCCGCCGTGCTCCCGACGGACGGGACGCTCTACGTCCGTACGGCGACCGGGGTGGTCGCGCTGCGCTGACCGGCTACCTCCGCCGGAACTCGACCCACACGGCCGTTCCCCCACCGGCCTCCGCGACACCCCACCCACTGGAAAGGGCCTCGACGAGGCGCAGCCCGCGCCCGTCCTCGCCGCAGACCTCGGTCCGCACACAGGGTTTGGTGGCGGAGCCGCTGTCATCGACGACGGTCACCCGCAACGCCCCGTCCGTTCCCTCGACGAGCATCGAGACCCGGCCGCCGCGCCCGGAGGCGGTGTGCTCGCAGGCGTTGGCGACCAGCTCGTCCACGCACAGCACGAGGTCGCCGAGCAGGTCACCGCCGTCCCCGACGACCCGCCGCACGAACGCCCGCGCCTCCGGGGCCGACCGCGCGACGCCGGGCAGGCTGATGACTCCCAACAGGTTCAAGCCGTCCACCGCCTCCGCACGTCCGCGGCGATCTCCCGCGCGGCCAGGTCGAGATGCTCGGCCGTCACCACCCGGCCGGGGCTCCACACCAGCGCCCACCGGTCGTCCTGCCGCACCCCCGGCACCGACACCCGGACGTTCCCCGGCCCGCGCACGACCAGCAGGGCCTCACCCACGCGCGGGAGCACGACACTCGACCCGACCCCGATCCGCCGCAGCTCCCAGGCGAGCCCCACCAGCAAGCCGAACCGTCTCTCACACGGGGTCATGACCGCGCTCCCTTCCGGGAAGGGTCGCCCGCCAGCCTGAACCCCCAGGTGAGCCACCACAACCGGCTCGACGGACATCGGGAAACGTGAAAAGCGGGAATTCCCGCTTTTCCATGATCGCCTTTTGGTGCTGTATCCACCTGGTCACAATGAGTGCCATGGCGAACCGTCCCCCCACGATCCGCATGCGGCGGCTAGGCGCGCATCTGCGCCGTCTGCGGGAGGAGCAAGGTCTCAGCCTTGAGGAGGCGGCGACCTTCCTCCGCTTCTCCAGGTCGGCACTCGCTCGAATGGAGAACGCGCAGGTCATCACGCGTCCACGGGACGTGGAGTACATCCTGTTGAAGTACGGGGTCGAGGACGAGGAACTGCGCGCGAAGATGCTTGGCCTGGCCTCCGCCGGTCGTTCTCAGGAATGGGTAAAGCGGCATGGCGCCCTGGTCTCGGCGAAGCCCCCTCTTGAGTACGTTCCGCTGGAGCAGGACTCTTCAAGGATCCGCGCCTACCATCCGACCAACGTCTTCGGGCTGCTGCAAACGGATGAATACGCCCGAGCCATCATGAATCCGTTCGGGAACGCGCCTGAAGATCGTCTCAGTAGGTCGGTGGAGTACCGCATGGCCCGCAAGGAGGCGTTGACCCGACCTGACCCGCTCTCGTTGTACGCGATCCTCGGGGAGGCCGTTCTCCGCCAGCAGATAGGCGGACCGGCGGTCCTGGAGAGGCAGCTACGGTACTTGCTGGCCGCATTCGAGCAGGACAACGTTCACCTGCGCGTCCTGCCGTTCACCGCTCCTCGCAATCCCGGAGTGGACGGGGCGTTCTGCATCCTGGACGTGGAGGAGGGGAACTTCAGCGTCGTGGTCCTCGAATCGCGATTGAACAGTGTCTTCATGGAACGGGATGAGGGCATCGACGTCTATGCCACCATCTTCGACGAACTGTGGGCGGTGGCGCTGACCGCGGATGAGTCGCGTGAACTGGTCGAGGGTGCCATGCTGGACGTAAGGTCCTCTTCCGGTCGGGGGGCGAATTCGTGATCACGTGGCGAAAGAGCAGCCACAGTAACGCTGTCGAAGACAGCACCTGCGTGGAGGTCGCGGCCCTTCCGCTTCGGACCGCTGAGGCCATGGCCGTTCGTGACTCCAAGGACCCGGACGGTCCCCGGCTTCACCTGCGCGCCTCCGCCTGGTCCGCGCTCCTCGCGTACCTCAAGACCTCCCGCCCGTAGTCGTTCGGCGGACGGGTTCTTGTTCCTGTCCGGATATGACCAGACCGGGGACAGCCCTTCGGGTGATCGTTGTTGTGACGCGTCCGAGCGTCCCCACGAGCCCAACGAGAAGGGATCCGTCCATGCTCGCCAAGGTGTTCCCCATCCATCTGGAGCCCGGCAACCAGGCCAGGGCCGAGGAGCTGGTCAGGAGGTTCGCGGACCGGGGGCCCGCACGGGAGGACGGCACGCTGTCGTTCCGCGTCTACCGCGACCCCCGCACGCCCGGCTACCTGCTGTTCGTCGAGCACTTCGCCGACCGGGCCGCCTACGACGCCCACACCGGCTCGGCCGCCTACAAGGAGCTGATCGCCGGGGAGCTCGCCGATCTGATCGTCGAGTTCGTGGAGATCGACCACGAGATGGTCGTCGGTCTGTGACCGCAGGGGCGACGATCGGAGGATCACCGGTGCGACTCCCTGACCGGCATCAACGGGCGGCCCTGCTGCACGCCCTGCACGAACGGCCGCCCCTGGTGCTGCCGAACGCCTGGGACCCGGCCTCGGCGGTGGCGATCGAGGCCGCCGGCGCGGCGGCGATCGCCACCACCAGCGCCGGGCTGTCGTGGGCGGCGGGCGTGGCCGACGCGGGCGGCCTGGACCGCGCCACCGCGCTGCGCCGCATCGTCGCCGCCGTGTCGGTCCCGGTCACCGCCGACATCGAGGCCGGGTACGGCGAGCTCAACGACCTGCTGGGCGGGCGGACCGCGCCCGCGTGAGAGCCGAGCCGGGGGACCGTCCCCCGGCTCACCTCACCGGGCCTCGGTGAGCAGGTGCATCGTGGCCAGCGCGCGCCAGGGACGCCACGCCTCGGCCGGGTCCCCGTGCTCGATCCCGCATCGCCGCAGCCCGTCCAGCACCGCCGGGTCCGTCGCCGGGAACGCGTCGCGCGCGCCCAGCCGCAGGGCGATGTGGTGGGCGGCGTCGGCCCCCACGCCCGGCACCGCGAGCAGCGCCGCCACCAGTGCCTCCGGTGACGCGCCGCCGTCGAGGAGCACGGCCCCGACACCACCGCCCGCGCCAGGGCGCTGACGGCCCGGCCCGACGGCCCGAGGTCGCCGGCGGGGACCTCCGCCAGGACCCCGGCGGACGGGAAGGCGTGCGTGAGCCCGTGGGAGAGCCCGGGGACGGGCGTCCCGTGGGCGGCGACCAGGGCGCCGAGGCCGCGCCGCGCCCGCGAGGCGTCGAGTTCCTGGCGCAGGACGGCGTGGACTGCGACCTCGAACGGGCCCCACGCCCCCGGCACCCGCACCCCCGGCCGCGCGGCGACCAGACGCCCCAACGTCGCGTCCGCCGCCAGCCGCTCCAGCGCCGGGGCCGGGTCGGCGTCGACGCCCACCAGCCGGGCCGCCCGCTCCACCACGTGGATGACGCCCTCCCAGTGGGGCAGGTGCGCCCGCAGCAGCAGGTGGTCCGCGCCGCCCGGCCCGACCTCCAGCGTCCCCGGCGCCCCGTCGAGGGTGATCGTCCGCCGGTACACCCCCGCCTCCACCGACTCGACGCCGGGCACCGCGCGTTCGGCGAGGAACCCCGCGACGGCGTCCCAGTCGTAGGGGGCGGTGAACGGCATCCGCAGCGCGAGCCCGCCGTCGGCGGCGAGCCGGTCGCCGCGCCGCCGCCGCTCCCGCAGCTCGCGCGGCGTGGCCCGGAACACCTGCCGCATCTCCCGGTTGAACTGGCGCAGGCTGCCGAACCCCGACGCGAACGCCACGTCCGCGACCGGCAGGTCCGAGTCGTCGAGCAGCCGCCGGGCGAAGTGCGCGCGGCGCGAACGCGCGAGCTGGTCCGGGGTCGCCCCCAGGTGCTCCCGGAACAGGCGCCGCAGGTGCCGCGCCGACATCCCGAGCCGGGCCCCCACCGCCGCCTCGCCCGCCTCGTCCAGCGCGCCGCCGATGATGAGCTGGACCGCGCGGCAGACCAGCTCGGGAGCGTCCCGGCCACGGCCCCGGCGACCCGGTAGGGACGGCAGCGCAGGCATGCCCGGTACCCCGCCGCCTCCGCCGAGGCGGCCAGCTCGAACGTTCGGACGTTCTCGGCGCGCGGCCTGGCCCCGCACCCGGGACGGCAGTAGATCCCGGTCGTCCGCACCGCGGAATACGTCGTCACGCCTCCATGCTGGCCCGCCCCGGCCCGCGGTTTCTCGCCGGATCCGGACAGGGCGGCCGGGGAGGGGCCGTCAGGCGGCCGCCACCGGGGTCCCGGCCAGGTAGACGGCGAGGGGCCTGGCCAGCGCGGTGATGTCGGTGGCGGGGTCGCCGTCCACGGCGAGCAGGTCGGCGTCGTGGCCGGGGCGGACGAAGCCCTTGCGGTCCGCCACGCCGCAGGCCGCGGCGGCGGCCGAGGTGGCGGCGGCCAGCACGTCCGTCGCGGGCATGCCGCACCCGGCGTACTCGCGGAGGGCGACCGGCAGCAGCCCGTGGGGCTTGGGCGGGCCGATGCCCGCGTCGGTCCCGGCGACCAGCCGGACCCCGCCCGCGTGGAGGCGGGCGACGACCTCGTTCAGGGCCTCCTGCGTGAGGCCCGCCCGCGCCGCCATCGCGACGATCTCCGGTGGCACCGTGAACCCGGGGTCGGATCCCAGCGTCGGGCACACGACGACCCCCGCGCCGGCGAGCGCGCCGAGCAGGTCGTCGTCGACGCGCACCCCCGAGGGGGTGAGGCAGGTGCAGTGCTCGATGCCGTCGGCCCCGGCGTCCACGGCCTGCCGGACGGCGGCCAGCGCGTGCGCGTGCACGGTGACGGGCAGTCCGGCCGCGTGCGCCTCGGCGACCGCGGCCCGCATCTCCTCATCGGTGAACTGGGGCCGCATGGTGTCGGTGCCCGGCGTCATCACGCCGCCACTGCCCATGATCTTCACGACGTGCGCGCCCTGCCCGGCCCGCCGCCGTACCGCCGCGCGGAGCTCCGCCACGCCGCGCGCCGCGCCGCCCATCGTCCGGCAGTGGCCTCCGGGCGTGGTGATGGGCGCGCCCGAGCCCAGCACGGTGGGAAGGCCCGCCGTGGCGCGCGACGACCAGGACAGGACGGCGCCGTCCTGGTCGCCGAGGTCGCGGACGGTGGTGACGCCCGCGGCGAGGTGCGCGCGCAGCGACGCCTCGATGGTGGCGTCCAGCCGTTCGGCGGAGTGTCCGGCGAGCCGGTCCAGCGGGCCCGGCGTGCCGTCGGCGCACAGGTGCACGTGCGCGTCGATGAGGCCGGGCAGCAGGGTGCCGCCGGGCAGGTCCCGTGTCGGCCATCCGTCGGGCACCGCCGTGCCCCGCTCGACGCCGAGAACGCGTCCGTCCTCCACGAACACCACGACGGGGCCGTCGAGCACGCGCTCGCCGTCGAACACCCTCGCCGCCCGAAGCGCCACCCTGTCCATGGCGTCAGGCTAGACGCGCATCCCGGGATTCCGCGATCCTCTGCCGAGGAGGAGGACGGCGCCCATCGCGGCGATGACGGCGGCGAGGGTGGCCCACCAGAGCATGCCGCGCCCGCCGGGGACCTCCGCGTCGCGCAGGCCGCGGTCGGAGACGCCCGTGGGATCGACGAGCAGTGCCCCGTCGGCGGCGCGGCCCGCCTCGGATCCCCGGACGTCGATCCGCCGGTCCCCGCACCGGTAGTGGTGAACGATGTCCGGCGACGCCGCCCTCGGCCGGAACGTCGTCGTGTCCACGTGGCGGCAGTCCACGCGCTGCCCGGCGACGCCCAGCCACGCGTGGAGGCCACCGGTGAAGTCGGTGACGAACAGGGCGCACACCAGGAACAGCAGGACCGCGCCGGGAACGACGCCCCGCCGGGAGCGGAGGAGGCCCACGCCCAGCAGCCCGACACCGGCGATCGTCAGCAGGACCGTGAGCGCGGGGAGGCGTTCGGTGCCGTGGGCGAACAGCGCGCCCGTGGCGCACAGCACGGGAACCGCCACCACCAGGGCGGTGACGGCCCCGGCGGGCAGGGCGCGGTCCCATCCCAGCAGGCCGCCACGGGTGTAGATCCCCGTGCCCACCGGGACCAGGCTCAGGTACCCCATCCAGACGGCGGTGTCGTTCGCGGTGGTGGCCGCCGTGACCACGGTCATGGCCGTCGCCGCCGCCCCGTACAGGATCTGGTGGTCCGCCGCGCGCACGGCGCGCGGTCTCTCCGGGGAGCCGGCCGGGAGCCGGGCGAGGCCGCAGGTGACCGCCAGCAGTATCGCGCCGGCGAGGGTGAGGAGGTAGCCGACGGCCGTCCAGCGCAGCGGGGGCAGCGCCAGGACCAGGCCCAGCGCGTGCAGCCCGGCGGAGGGGAACAGGCAGCCGTAGGCGTTAGGAGGCGGGTTGGGAGGCGAGGCGTCCGCTTCGGCGGCGGGGGTCGCGTCGTCGGCAGGGGGCACCGCGGATCCTCTGGTCGAAGGGCCGCGTCGGGCGCGGAACCGCTACGGATCATAGTGAGCCCCGCCGCGCGCGTAGGAGGCCGGTCCCCGCCGCTTCGCGGCACCCGTGGCGGGTGACGCAGGTCACATGGCCGGAGTTGTCACACGGGCGGGGGCACCGGCATCTCCATGGTCGTCAGAACGCCGTGCCAACGATCAGGAGCTTGGCCATGAACGAGGACACCACCCACCAGAAGATCGCGTTGGTCACCGGGGCGAACAAGGGCCTTGGCCGCGCGGCCGCCGAACAGCTGGCCGCGCTGGGCATGACCGTCCTGGTCGGCGCCCGCGACCCCCGGCGCGGCGAGGAAGCCGCCGCGGCGCTGCGCGCGGCGGGCGGCGAGGCGCACGCGCTGACCCTGGACGTCACCGACGCGACCACCGTCCAGCGGGCCGCCCGGTGGATCGAGGAGCGCTTCGGTCATCTGGACGTCTTGATCAACAACGCCGGGATCACCGGCTCGGGCCAGGTCTCGCCCGCCGACGCCACCGACCAGATCCCCAGCACCGTCGAGCCGGACATGGTCCGGGCGGTGTTCGAGACCAACGTGTTCGGGGTGATCGCGGTGACCAACGCCCTGCTGCCGCTGCTGCGCCGCTCCCCGGCCCCGCGCATCGTCAACGTCAGCAGCCACGCCGCGTCGATGGCCCTGACCAGCGACCCCGACGGGCCCTTCGCCGCGCTGCTGCCCTCGGCCGCCTACACCCCGTCCAAGGCCGCCCTCAACGCCCTGACCGTGCAGTACGCCAACGAACTGCGCAAGGACGGCATCCTGGTCAACGCCGCGGCCCCCGGCTACGTCGACACCGACAGCAACAACCACACCGGACACCTGACCCCCGCCCAGGGCGCCGCGATCCTGGTCCACCTGGCCACCCTCGACGCGAACGGCCCCACCGCCGGGTTCTTCACCCACGACGGCCCGGTGCCCTGGTAGCGGTCAGGTGTGCTGGCGGTCCCGCTGGAGCTGGGCGTTGATGCGCTGCGCCTCGGCCAGCTGGTCTTCCAGGATGATGATGCGGCAGGCCGCCTCCAGGGGGGTGCCCTGGTCGACCAGGTCGCGGGCGCGTTGCGCCAGGCGGAGCTGGTAGCGCGAGTAGCGGCGGTGCCCGCCGGGCGAGCGCTGGGGGACGATCAGCTTGGTGGCGTCCAGGCTGCGCAGGAACGCCGGGGTGACCCCCAGCATCTCGGCGGCGCGGCCCATGCTGTAGGCCGGGTAGTCCTCGTCCTCGAACTTGCCGTCGAGGCTGTCGCCCGGGACCGCCCGCGCGGGTGCTTGCTGCTCGCCGGTCAGGGCCGGCTCAGGTGCTGTCACGAAACCTTCCGTACTGCCGTCGGTGCTTCCATTTATCAGTACTGCCGCGATGGGGGGAACGCAACGAGGGCCCCGGCGCCAAACCGCGGCGCCGGGGCCCAGAGGTACAACACCATCTACCCGGCCCTGCGGCCGGTCTTCCACGTCGACCGCTCATTCGCGCGGGGACGTGGGGATCGCGAATGCGTGACCGTAGACCACCGTCCTTTTCGTGGAGGCTGCGGTACCCGCGCGGCGTGACTGGAGCCTGCTGCGGGCGATCCCGATGGCGCCGAACTCTCCTTTCCCTCAACTTCATCTGCGTGTTGCGGTACTGCGTCTCTCCTCACCGGCGGCTCGTCGTCCGCCGGGCGGCAGACCGGCTGCCAGAGCCCCTTCCACTGCGCTGGCCCCGGCACGCCCGGTCTGCGCCATCCATCTGTACGGGCAGTTCGTCCTCTGCCGCGTCTTTTGGACCTTCTCTGTTCGATGACAGGAACTCTACCGACTGCCCGCCCAAATATCTACTCGGGTCGCTGTAGATTTTCGTAGATCATCTGATGTGATCCGCGCTGTGGTCCGCCGAGGGTCAGCGGGCGAGCCGGTCCTCGGCGGCCTCGATGTCCGGGACGACGTCGAGGTCACCCCATCGGACCGGCCAGGCGAACCGGCGCCCCACCACCCACGCCAGCACCGCGTCGAGGTCGTCGCGGTTCTCCCCGTCGGTGATCACCAGGGCCGCGCCGGGCCCCGCCGCCGGGGACGCCAGAACGCCCCACCCCTGGCCGGCCAGCGGGAACGGGTCGGCCTCGAACACGCCGTGCAGCAGGTCCTCCCGTTCCACGGGCGGCTCACCTTCGCCGTCCTCGCCGTCCTCGCCGAACGTGTGGTCGCCCACGGCCTCACCCGTCAGGGCCCGGACGAACCGCAGCGTGCGCTCGCCGAGCACGGCCAGCACGTCGCCCGCGCCCCACAGCACCGCCACCGACCCCTCCGGCACCGGGAACGACCCGGTCCGCGCCGCCGTGCCGTCCAGCGACCAGACCTCGACCCGGCCGTCATCCGTCAGGCAGGCCCCGTGCGTCCCGGACGGCGCCCACGCCCAGGGGCGCTGCTCGCCCTCGAAGAAGCCGCGGCCGGTGTTCTCGGTCGTGGCGATGTCCAGGCGGTGGAGGGGACGGCCGTTCTCGTCGTGGACGGTGACGCCGCCGCCGTTCTCGGCCACGACGGCCAGCACCGGCGCGTTCCCGCGCATGCCCCAGTGGAGCGACCCCTCCGCCTGCCGCGCGGGCTCGCCGGCCTCCTCGCCGGTGTCGGCGTCGAACACGCGCAGCAGCCCGCCGGTGACCGACGCCAGGCGCCGGTCGTCCGGGCTGAACTCCACCGGCGCGTCCGCCCGCACCAGCCACCGCATCCGCCCGCCCGGCATGTCGACCGAGCACGCCCGGTCGCGCCCGTCGGATCCCAGCAACCGGGTGCCGTCCCTCGACCACCGCACCCGGGAGAAGAACCATTCGCGGTGGCCGAGGCGCTGCGCGAACTCCGCGGGGATCGGCTCGGGAAGCTGCTCCAGCCCCGGGCCGTCCCCGTGCCCGGAGCCGTTGGAGAAGACCGCGCCCCGGTCGAGCGCCGCGACGCACCCCATCACCTCGTGGTCGCCGCGCATCGAGATGTAGGCGCCGCTGCCGTCGGGCCGGAACGCGAAGATCGCCGCCGCGTCCTTGCCGTCGGTCACGTCCGCGGTCCCCAGCGGGTCGAGGCGTTCGCCGAACGCCTCCCACGCGCCGACCAGGTTGGTGTTGAACGCCACCGCGATCCGCGTCCCGTCCGCCGACCACTGGACCGTCTCGCGGTACCCGGGCCAGCCGGGCCCGTCCTCGATGTCCTCGATCACGTTCACCGACAGCCCGGTCGCCATCTCCCAGATCTGGAGCGTGCCGGCGTCGTCCGTCATGTCCCAGCGGGCGGTCGCCAGCCACCGTCCGCACGGGCTCAGCGTGTAGTCCCTGAACGTCGCCGTCACGTCGACGTAGGGGTGCCGCAGCCGCGCGCCCAGCTCGCGGAGCCGCGCCGTCGCGGCCCGGTGCTCGCCGGTGACGCCGCGCTCGCGTTCGAGGGCCGCGAGCCGCTCGCGTTCCTCCTCGAACCACGCGGGCACGGAGACGTCGTGGCCGCCGCCGCTCACGACCGCGTCCACCAGTTCGGTCACCGGGAGCACCGGGACCCCTTCGAACCCGTCGGCGAACCGCGCGAACGCCACGTCGCCGGGGCCGGACGACCCCGGGACCACCTCGGCGCAGAGCTCTTCCAGCCGTCGCCGCAGTCCCTGCCGTTCCCCGTGGAGGAGGGAGGAGTCCAGCATGACCCGCTTACCTCGGATGTCCATGATCGAGGACTGTAGGAACAGGGCCCGACATCGGCGCGGACTTCGCGGAGAAGTGATCGGGAAGGGCTAGCCTGTCGGGCATGCCTCTCGACCGGACGTACCGGGTCGTCGACGGCGAACGCATCGAAGGCGTTCTCCGCCCGGTGTTCGTCCGGAACGGCGACTACTACCTGACGAACATGGCCATCTTCGCCGACGGCGCGATCGACTGCTGGGGGTGGACCGACCTGGACGGCCTGCGCGGCAAGCTGGAGTCCGGTTGGATCGCGACGGAGCTGGAGCCCGGCGGGCGGGCCTCGGTCCACCATCTGGCGGCCTGGCGGTTCACGGAACCGGCGATGGCGGTGTCGGCCGAGGACCTGCTGGGCGAGGTCGCCGACGTCATCGAGGAGCTCAACGGCCGCCCGACCTCCGCCGAACGGTGCCTGGAGGCCGTGTACCGGTACGTGGAGACCCGGCGGGAGGAGGACCGCCTCGCGCTGAAGGCGGCCTACGAGGCGATCCCGTCCCACCAGCGCGTCTACGTGCTCGGCGACATGGACCACCGCGACGTCCCGTTGCGGTTGCTCGCGGCCGGGATCGGCGACGTCTGCGACGACTACACCACCTACGAGCTGGAGTACGCCGACGACGCCGTGACGCGGGACGGCCACCTCGTCGTCACCGAGCAGGTCAGGCAGTGGGCGCTCGACTACTTCGCCGAGTACGGGGTGCCGGGTTTCCGGCGGCGCGAACCGCGGGACACGACGACGTCCCCCACCGTGGTGCTGAACTACGGCAGGCCGATGTACCCGGAGAGCCACGGCCTGCGCAACGAGTTCCCCGCCCCCGTCACCGTGGACGGGACGACCTACCCCACGGTCGAGCACGCCTACTGGGCGCTGTCCACCACCGACGAGGCGCTGGCCGAACGCGTCCGCGCCGGTGACAGCGCCGCCGTCCGCGACCTGGCCGCCGAGGGCCCCCGCCGCCCCGGCTGGGACGACGTCCGGCTGGCGGTCATGACCGAGCTGCTGCGGACGAAGTTCGACCAGCACCCCGACCTCGCCGACGTCCTGCTCGCCACCGGCGACGGCCGCATCCACTACGCCTCCGCGCCGTCCCCGTTCTGGGGGACGGGCGAGGAGGGCCGCAACTGGATCGGCCGCCTCCTCGAACTGGTCCGCTCCGAGCTCCAGGCCCGCCGCCACGGCCTGTAGCCGCCTCGGCCGGCCTCAGTCGACATGGCGCCGCAGCCACCACGGGTCGTCGGGCGGCGCGAACGGATCGGGGGAGGTGCGGGCCGCGAACGCCGCGTCGAGCGGCTCCACCAGCGCCCGCAGCTCCCGTGCCGTCCGCAGCGGCAACGCGTGCAGGGCCACCTCGATGATCTCGCGGTGCCCCTCGTCGCAGCACGGGCAGCAGTAGGGCCGGGGCTCCCGGGAGATCTCCGCCCAGCGGCGCAGCGCCCGCGCACCGGCGCCCGGCCGGAAACGTTCGCGGTCCAGCACTCTCAACGCGGCGACGAGCGCGGACGACGCGAACGCCGGGCCGGGCTGGTCACGGAGGTGGGGGGAACGGTCGCGCGACTCGGCGCGTACCCGTGACGGCCGCCTACGCGGCATCGTCCTTTCGCGTGTCGGTCATGGCCGACAGCATGCCAGCCGCGCCCGGCGGCGTCACCCCGTCCGGTACCGCAGCAGCACGACCCCCGAGCGGAACGGCCGCGTCTCCACCAGCCGCAGCCGCGGGATCTCCGCCTCCTCGAACAGCCGCGCGCCCCGACCGACCACCACCGGGTGGACGAACAGCCGGTACTCGTCCACCAGCCCGGCCGCGACGAGCCCCCGCACCAGCGTCATGCTCCCGGTCGCGACGATGTCCCCGCCCGGCGCGGCCTTCAACGCCCGGACCTCCTCCTCCAGCGGCCCGCGCAGCACGGTGGTCCGCTCCCACCCCGGATCGCGCAGCGTCCTCGACACGACGTACTTCTCCACCGTGTTCAGGTGCGCGGTCACCCCGGAGGCGTCGTCGGCCTGGCGCGGCCAGTAGCCGCGCATCTCCTCGAACGTCACCCGCCCGAACAGCACGGCGCCGTTCGCGGCCATGTGCTCTCGGAGCACCGCCGTCATGTCCGACTGGTCCACCCCGGGCTCGTTCGCGACGGCGAACCACCCCTTCGCCGCGTCGATGACCCCGTCGAGCGTGATGTTCTCGGTGACGATCAGATCCCTCATCCGCTGCCCTCCTCCGGTGGCGGTCACGGGTACCGACCGGCCCGGCGGCCCGGACTCATCGCGGTATCTGACAGATCCTCGTCAGTTGTCGCGCCCCGCCCTGGCCCCGAGCTGATGATCACTCCTAGGCTCGCGTCCATGGCGACCATCGTGGAACTGATCACGTATCCGGTGAAGGGCTGCGCCGGGGTCCCGCGCGCCGCCGCCGTCCTCACCCCGGCGGGCCTGGCGCACGACCGCGCGTTCATGGTGACGGGGCCGGATGGAACGTTCCGCAGCCAGCGCCGCGACCCCCGCCTGGCGCTCATCCGCCCCGACGTCTCCGAGGACGGCGAGGAGCTCACCCTCCGCGCGCCCGGCCTCGACGACCTGCGGCTCAAGGTCGACCTGGACGCCGAACGCCGCGACGTCACCATGTTCGGCGCCCCCTACCAGGGCATCGACCAGGGCGAGACCGCCGCCGAATGGCTCACCGAGGCGCTCGGCGCCCCCAGCCGCCTGGTCCGCTTCCCGCCCGGACTCGACCGCGTGACCGACGGCCTCGTCCCCGGCCGCGCCGCCTACGCCGACAGCGGCGCGGTCCACGCGGTCTCCCGCGCGACGCTGCGCGCGCTGAACGACCGCGTGCCCGGCCCGCCGGTCCCCCTGTCCCGCTTCCGCCCCAACCTGGTGATCGACGGCTGGGACGACCCGCACCGCGAGGACCGTGTCCGCCGCCTCGCCGCCGGCGACGCCGAACTCGCCTACGCCAAGCCCGCGATCCGCTGCGCGGTCACCCTGGTCGACCAGGACACCGCCGCCAAGGCCGGACCCGAGCCGCTGCGCACGCTCGCGACCTACCGCCGCGCGCCCGGCGGCGGGGTGGCGTTCGGGGTCAAGCTCTCGGTCACCCGACCCGGAACGCTGGCGACCGGCGCCGCGATCGACGTCCTGGCCTGGGGCGACCCGGAGGTCTAGAGCGCCACGGAGCGGACGCCGTCCAGCACGACCCGCCCGCCGACGTCGGCCCGCCCCGCCTCGGGCGCGGGCCGCGCGGCGATCACCGACCCCCGGCCCTGGCGGACCGTCAGCGGCCGCCCGTGCCGCACCGCCTGGCGCATCGCCGCCGACCCGGTCGCCTCGTCCTCGGCGACGCCGACCTCCGCCGCGAACGCCCGCGTCCGCATCACCCCGGCCGCCTCGTCGAGCCACGCCCAGAACTGGTGGTGCCGGTACTCCGGCCCCGGCGGGACGGGCAGCGCCTCGACCTCCGCCGGGCTCCCCACCTGCACGAAACCCCACTCCGGGGCGTCGGCGAGGCTCCCCCGGACCCAGGTCGTCGCACCCTCGCGCCAGGTCTCCATCTCCCCGGCGAGCCGGGGCCGCAGCACCCGGGGGACGGCCCCGGTCACCTCCCCGACCAGCCAGGCGACGCCCACCGTGGGGTGCCCCGCCATCCGCATCTCGGCCCTCGGGTTGAAGATCCGGATCGCGCCCCGCCCGGCGTCGTCCACGAACACGGTCTCGCTGAACCCGAGCCGCGCCGTCAGCGCCGGTCCCGCCTCGCCCGGAAGCCCGGCCGCATCGAACACGACGCCCAGCCCGTTCCCGAACCGCCCGTCCTCGTCGCAGAACACCCGCACCACGTGCACGTCCACGTTCACAGCATCCGCCCCAGCACTCCCGACCCCGCGACGATCAGCGCGCCGATCGCCATGAACACCCCCGGCACGAGCCGCCTCCCGTACCGCTCGACCAGCCCGACGACCCGCCGGTGCGACCCCAGCCACGACGCCGCCGGGCACCACACCGCGACCCCGGCCGCGAACACCGCGACGGTCCCCGCCGTTCCGCTCACGCGCCGAACCTACCGATCACGTCCCTTGACGCACGCCGCCGCCCTCGGGCGCCCGCTCGTACGGCTGCTCCGGGACGGCGTGGGCCAGCACCAGCTTGAGCAGCAGCACGGCGGGCAGCCAGCCGAAGCCCGCCGGGTCCGGCAGCGACGTCGACGCCATCACCCCGGCCAGCACCACCAGCAGCGCCACCGGCCGCGCCAGGTACGACGGCGCGCGCACCACCAGCACGACCCCGGCCAGCGCCCACGCGTACCACAGCGGCCCCCACCACCACGGCCCGCCGAACACCAGCCCGGCCACGATCGGCTGGAGATGCACGGCGGTGAAGCCGACCGGGTCGTGCAGGAAGCGGTTCAGGCGGGTCGGCGGCAGCGGCAGGGGACCGTGGTAGAAGCGCTTGGCGGCGTCGAGGCCGTTCGCGACGACGCCCCCGGCCAAGTCCACCACCAGCGCGATCGCCACCAGGTGGCGCCACCACTCCCAGTCCAGGCCGCGGGCGGAGGCCAGCAGCCCGGCGATCCCGGCGACGGCCGCCGCGCAGGGCAGCGCGTACTCGGCCGCCGTGGTCCCGGTCCCGAAGAACCAGCTCGGCCGCGCGCTCATGACCGCAGGCCCCGGGTGTAGACCAGCATCGCCTCGGACGTCCAGCGGACCAGCCCCTCGGTCGACAGCGGGTCGAGGCCGAGCACGTCGGTGATGCGGTCGCGCAGCAGGATCATCGCCAGGTCGTTGACCGTCAGGAACGCCGCCCGCACCGCGGGGTCGGGCCCCCGGCCGCCCTCCGGCATGGCGTCCAGCCTGGCCCGGCTCATCTCGAACAGGCGGCGGAACAGCGCGCGCCCGGCCTCGCCGTCGCCCAGCAGCAGCCCGCGCAGGTAGTCGGGGATCGGGGAGTCCGGCGGCAGGTGCCGCAGCAGCGCCGCCGCCAGCGACCCGCCGCCCGAGGAGTCGGCGGTCAGCTCCCCGAGCATGCCGTCGAACGTCTCGACGACATGCCGGTCCACCTCCTCGCGCAGCCCGTCCTTGGTCCCGAAGTGGTGGATCACCAGCCCCGGCGAGACCCCGGCGGCGGCGGCGACCCGCCGCACCGTCACCGTGTCCGGGCCGTGCTCGGCGAACAGCCGCAGCGCCTCGTCGCGGATGACCGCGCGGGCGGTCCGGTCGTCGATTGTTGAACGCATGTTCAGTAGACTAAACAAATGTTCAGCTGCTGTCCAGGGTGGTGCGGATCACCCCCTATGGTGTGATCATGGTCACCGTTGATCCCGCCCGTACCGCCCTCGTCCTGGTCGACCTCATGCAGCGGATCGTCGACCTGCCGCTCGCGCCGCGTCCCGGGACGGCCGTGCTGGAGGCGGGCTGCCGCCTCGCCGAACGGTTCCGGGCGGCCGGGGCCCTGGTGGTCGCGCTGCGCTCCGAGCGCCCCACGGCCGAGCAGCCCCCGGGCAGCCACCTGGCCGAACGCGCCGCCGCGCTCGCCGACGCGGTCGTGGTCAAGCGGACGGTCGGCGGCTTCCACCAGACCGGTCTGCACTGGACCCTGCAACAGCGCGAGGTGACCACGCTGGTCCTGGCGGGCATCGCCACCAACATGGGCGTGGAGTCCACGGCCCGCTCCGCCGACGACCACGGCTACGAGCTGCTGTTCGCCGAGGACGCGATGACGGCGCTGACCGCCGACGAGCACCGCGCGGCCACGACGCTGAGCCTGCCCCGCTTCGGCAGGGTGGTCGCGTCAGCGGAGATCGAGCCCGCCTAGCCCCGCGCCCGGGGTCATTCGGGGTCGGCCCAGGGGTCCGGGCCGCCCGCGGGTCCGGCGGTGATCCGCAGCGTGAACGGCCGGTACTCGTCGTCGGCCTCCTCCACCGTGAACCCCGCCGCGGTGAGGATCGCGCCGAGGGCCCGCTCCATCGCGACGGCCACCGCGCCGCTGAACAGCAGCGCCGGGTCGTCCTCCCCGGTCTCCTCCCCGATGGCGTAGGCGGCGGCGCGGGCGAGCTGCGGGTGCAGGCGCCAGGTCGCGTAGACGCCGCCGGCCGCGTCCGCGCCGTAGTCCACCTCGATCTCGGCCCCGGAGCCGAGCGTGACCTCCAGATCGCTCGGCATCAGCGGCAACCCGGCCGCGGCCAGCGCGTTACGCGCGTGCGCCGCCAGGCGATCCCGGGCCCGGCACGTCCCGGGAGTGGCCTTCTCGTATCTCACGACACCTCATGATCTCCCCTGGATCTGCCGAGGTGAAGAGGGTTTCGGTGGGGCCGCGCGCCGGAGGGGCCGGGATCAGGCGTTCTCGGTCGTCCGCCGCTCCGGCTCGGCGGACACGCGGAACCGGTCGCGGTTCCGCAGGTCGGGCAGCGTGTCGGTCACCGTCAGGAACCGGTCCAGCCCCATCCAGTTGAGGCGTTCGCCCAGCGAGGGCGGGACCCGCATCAGCACCAGCTGCCCCTGCGCCCTCCGCAGGCGCTTCCACACCTTGATCAGGGTGTTCAGGCCGGAGGAGTCGATGAAGCGCAGGCGGTGCGTGTCGATGGCGACGTGCTTGTGCTCTCCCAGGTGGGAGGGGTCGAGCGTGGCCTCCAGTCGCGGCGCCGTGGCGAGGTCGAGGTCACCGGCCACGGACACCACGACCCACCGCCCCTCCACCCGCCGGCTGATCTCCACTGCGTCGTCCGGAGGTGTCGTCTCCTTGATCACCAGGGTCACCCCGTCAGTGCTCGGCTGTTCTGCTCCCCTCTACCCAGCATCGGCGTGACTATTGCGGCAGGACGCGCTTGTGATAGTCGGCGATATCCCGGACCTCCACGGTGACCTGGGTGTTCCGTCCGGATCCGGGACCGAGGAAGCGGCACAGGGTCTCCAGCGTCAGCGCGCCGAGCCGTTCCTTCACGGCCGCGGCGCGCCCCGGCATGATCGCCACATCCGCGTGGATCATCGCCTCGGCCGCGCCGCCGTCGCCGATGACCACCTCGTCGAGGGCGTGGAAGCGGGTCTTGAAGTCGGCCGGCGCGCTGCCGATCAGCTCCGACGCGGCGGGGTGCAGCGCGAGCGCGAACCCGCGCCGGTCGAAGAGGTCGGCGAGGACGGCGGAGTACTCGATGGTGATCTGCGGCATGCGACCTATTCTGCCCGGTCGGCCGGTCCGTCCGCCGTCGCGAGGAAGTCGGCGATGAGCTTCCGCCACTCCTCGGGGCGCTCGGCGAACGGCAGGTGGCCCGTGTCGAGCTCGGCGACCCGCGCGCCGGGGATCCCGGCGGCCAGCCGCCGCTGCGCCCCGGGCGGGACCAGCCGGTCGGCGGTGGTGACGACGACCAGCGTCGGGACGGAGATCCCCGCCAGGTCCCCGCGCACGTCCACCCGCCCCGCGAGGTCGACGTGCTCGGGCGTCCCCGGCGGGACGGTCGCGGCGGTCCCGGCGAGCGCGTCCCGCAGCTCCTCCTCCGACAGCGCCTCCAGGGCCGCCGGGGAGAGGGCGGTCGGCAGCAGGAAGTCCGCCAGGCGGCCGCGGTCCTCGTGCTCCACCAGCGTGGCCCAGGTGTTCAGGGTGAGCCGCATGTGGTTGTCGGGCCGGGCGAACGCGGCGGTCAGCACGAGGGAGGTGACCCGTTCGGGGTGCCGGGCGGCGGCCCGGACGGCGACCGCGCCGCCCAGCGAGTACCCGGCGACCGCGAACGTCTCCAGTCCCTCGTCCACGGCGGCCGCGACGAGCTGGTCGGCGAGCCCGTCGAGCTCCAGGGGCCGCCCCGAGCGCGGGGTGCCGCCGGTGCCGGGGTAGTCCACGCCGACGACGGTCCGGTGCTCGGCGAGGCCGTCGAGGATCGCGCCGTAGTTGGGGGCGACGCCGCCGCCGGCGCCGTGGGCGAGGGCCAGGCCCGGTCCGGAGCCGCGGACGGTGCGAGCGAACGGGGAGGTCATGAGGGATCCCTTCCTTCTGTATCGAACGATAAAGAAATCTAGCGCATATCTGTATCGATCGCTACAGAAGGGGGTGGCGGACAGGTCGGGAACAATGTCCGGCGGGGGGTGGTTACACGTGATGGTCGGTGTGCCTGGTGTCCCCGGGCCCTACCTATCGCCTTCACGGAATACCGTTCGGCCGGAGCCGTGTCGTGCCTTTCGCCGAGAGGCGACCCGCGCACCGGCCCAAGCGTCAAGGCCCCGCCGGACCCCGCGTCCGGCGGGGCCTTCGTCGTCCACCGCGGATGGGACACTTCCGGTATGAGTCTCGCCGCGCACCTGGAGAAGATCGGCCTTCCGCTGGTCGAGGAGCAGTTGGAGCACCCCACCGTGACGGGCATCGCCCGCGGCGATCTCGACGTCGCGGTGTTCCGGTCCTGGCTGGAGCAGGACCACCTCTTCCTGCTGGACTACGTGCGGGTGTTCTCCCGGCTGGCCTGGCAGGCGCCGGACGCGCACCTGGGCGACCTCGTCGACCTCGCCCACGCCACGTTCCACGACGAGCTGGAGCTGCACCGCTCCCTGTCGGCGGAGTTCGGGGCCGACCTGGAGGGCGCGAAGAAGGGCCCGGCCTGCGCGGCCTACACCGCGTTCCTGCTGGACGCCGCCGCGGACTACGCCGAGGGCCTGGCCGCGCTCTACCCCTGCATGTGGGGCTACTCGACGCTGGGGCGGCGGCTCGCCGAGAACCCGCCCGCCGAACCCCGGTACCGCCGCTGGGTCGACACCTACGCCGACCCCGGCTTCGCCGGGCTGACCCGCCGCATCGCCCAGATGATCGACGAGGCGGGCGGGGACCGGGAACGCTCCGAGGCGCTGTTCCTGGAGGGCATGCGCCACGAGATCGCGTTCTGGGACGTCCCACTCTGACGTCCTCCTCGGTGAGGAGCCCGTCACCCAACGGAATCAGTCGAGGCCGTCGTGGCGTTCTCTGAGGTATGAGCACCACGACGACCCTCGACATCCGACTCGGACTGCCCGCCGGCGCCCGCCCCGCCGCGGCCGCCCTGTACTGGGAGGCGTTCTCCCGCAAGGCCGGCCCGGTGCTGGACGGCCCCCGGCGCGCCGGGTTCGTGGCGGAGTCGCTGGTGCCCGGCCGCGTCCTCGGCGCGTGGGACGGCGACCGCCTGCTCGGCGTCGCGTTCCTCCAGCAGGGCGGCGCCGCTCCCCTGGACCTGTCGCTCCGGCGGCTGGTCCGCGAGTTCGGCCCGGTCCGGGGGCTGTGGCGCGGGCTGCTCGCGCGCTGCCTGGCCTCCACCACGCCCGACGCCGACGAACTGATGATCGACTCGCTCGCCGTGTCGGGCGCGGCGCGCGGCCGGGGCGTCGGCGGCGCGCTGCTGGACGCCGTGGTCGAGCAGGCCCGCGCCCGCGGCCTCCGGCGCGTCCGCCTGGAGGTCGTGGACACCAACCCCCGCGCCCGCGCCCTCTACGAACGCTTCGGCTTCCGCGCCGGCGAGACCGTCCGCACCCCGTACCTGCGCCGCCTGATGGGCTTCGGCGCGGTGACGACGATGCGCTACGACGTCGAGTCCGCACCGGTCAACGCCGGATAGTCGACGTACCCCTCGGCCCCGCCGCCGTAGACGGTCGCCGGGTCGTAGGCGGCGAGCGGGGCGCCGGCGGCGAACCGCTCCGGCAGGTCCGGGTTGGCGAGGAACAGCCGCCCGAACGAGAACAGGTCCGCCAGCCCCGCCGACAGGGCCTCCTCGCCCGCCCGCCGGGTGGTGGGCTCGGAGCCGTTGAAGTTGCCGACCAGCGTGCCCGACCAGCGCGGGCGCAGGTCGGCGAGCGCCCCGTACGCGCCGCGCTCGATGACGTGCAGGTAGGCCAGCCCGAGCGGGTCGACCGCGTCGAGCAGCCGCCGGTAGACGGCCTGCGGGTCGTCCTCGACGATCTCGTTCTCCGGGTTGTCGGGGGAGATCCGCAGCCCGACCCGGTCCGCGCCGACCGCCGCCGTCACGGCCTCCACCACCTCGGTCGCGAACCGCGTCGGCTCGGCGTACCGGTCGGTGCGCCGGTTGGTGTTGCTGCCCAGGAACTGCTGGATCAGGTAGCCGTTCGCGCCGTGGATCTCGACGCCGTCGAACCCGGCGCGGACCGCGTTGCGCGCCTCGGCCGCGAACGCCTCGACCACGCCCTCGGCCTCGGCGGTCGTCAGCGCGCGGGGCGTCACGTGGTCGGCCATCCCCTCGGCGGTGTAGATCTGCTCGTGTTCGATCCGCACCGGCGACGGCGCGACCGGCGTCTCCCCGCGCAGGATGTCCGGGTGCGTCATGCGCCCGACGTGCCACAGTTGCGCGAAGATCCGCCCACCGGCGGCGTGCACGGCCTCGGTGACCTCCCGCCACCCCGCCACCTGCTCGTCGGTGACCAGGCCGGGGATACCGGGGCCGCCCTTGCCGAGCGGGTCGGCCCAGATCCCCTCGGAGACGATCAGCCCGGCGCCGGCGCGCTGCGCGTAGTACATCTTCGTGAGCGGATGGGGGACACCGGTGACGTCGTCGGCGCGGCCGCGCGTCATCGGGGCCATGACGATCCGGTTGGGCAGGCGGAGGTGGGGTCCCTCGTAGGACGTGAGCAGGGGGCTCATCTGCGGAAGACCTTTCGGGAGAGGGGCGTCGGGGGTCAGCGGGCGAGGGCGGTGACCTCGACCTCGATCAGCCAGTCCGGCTGCGCGAGCGAGGAGACCTCCACCAGCGTGTCGGCGGGGTAGGGCTCGGACAGGAACTCCTCGCGCAGCTTGATCAGCTCGTCCAGATGGGCGGCCATGTCCCGGACGAAGATCCCGACCCGCACCACGTCGGACAGGTCCGCCCCGGCGGCGGCCAGCACCTTGCGCAGGTTCTCGAACGCCTGCCGTCCCTGCTCCAGGAACCCGCCGGGCACGGTCCGGCCCTGCTCGTCGATCCCGGCCTGGCCGGAGACGTACAGCACGCCGTTGGCCTTGACCGCCTGGGAGATCCGGTAGGGCGCGTACCAGTCGGGGTCGGTGGCGATCTTCTCGATGTGCTTGGACACGAGTCCTCCAGGGATAGGTGCATGTACCTGCATGACTTGCATGTACATGCATAGGTTGCATGAGAGGTATTCTTCTGTCAACAGGAGAGAGCGAGGTGCGACGGTGGACGCGCAGGTCTGGGACCGGGTGATCACTCTGCACGGCCGGGTGGAACACGCCCTGTCCAAGGCGATGCAGCGCAGGCACGGCCTCGGCCTGTCGGAGTTCCGCGCCCTGTGCCGCCTGGCCCGCGCCGAGGACGGCGAACTGCGCATGCAGGAGCTCGCCGACCTCATCGGCCTCAACCAGAGCTCGGTCAGCCGCCTGGTCGCCCGCCTGGAGGCGGCGGGCTTCACCCGCCGCGACCTGTGCGCCGCGGACCGCCGCGGCGTCTACACGGTCATCACCGAGGAGGGCCGCGCCATCCAGGAGGAGGCGAACCCGACCTACCGCGCGGTCCTGACCGAGACCCTGGACGCCGCCGCCGGCGACGAGAGCCTGGCCCCCCTGGTCGCCACCCTGAGAAGCCAGTACGCCCTCGCGTAGACCCTCTCGGGAAGCGGACGGCCGCACCGGACCAATAACCGGTGTCCCGTCCCCCTGAGAGAGGCCGTCCGCGATGAGAACGAGTCCGACGTGACCGCGGTGCGCACCGAGAGCGACGCCGAGGTCATCGAACGGTCGTTGCGCGAGCCCGAGGCGTTCGCCGCGCTGTACGACCAGCACGCTCCGGCCGTCCACCGCTACCTCGCCCGCCGTCTCGGGCCCGACCTGGCCGACGACCTGATGGCCGAGACGTTCCTGCGGGCGTTCCAGCGGCGCGCCCGCTACGACCGCGCCCGCCCCGACGCCCGCCCCTGGCTGTACGGCATCGCCACGAACCTGGTCGGCGGGCACCGCCGCGCCGAGGTCCGGTTCTGGCGGATGATCGCGCGGACCGGGATCGACCCGGCCGTCGACTCCCCCGCCGACCGGATCGCCGAACGGGTCAGCGCCCAGGGCGAACGCGCCGCGCTCGCCGCCGCCCTGGCCCGCCTCAACCGGGGACAGCGCGACGTCCTGCTGCTGACCGCCGCCGGGGAGCTGACCCCGGCCGAGATCGCGGAGGCGCTCGGCGTCGCCCCCGGCACCGTCCACTCCCGGCTGAACCGGGCGCGCCGCAGGATGCGCGCCGCGCTGGACGGCCGCGACCCCCTGACGAACGCGAAGGACTGACCGATGAGCGAGCTGAGGAAGATGTGCGACGAGGTGCGCCCGGTCGGCCCGGACGCGCTGGCCGAGGGCCGCGTGCGGCTGCTCGCGGCGGCCCACGGGACCGGGGCGCCCGTCCGCACGCGGAGGCCCCGGCGCGGCTGGATGGCCGGGCTGGTCGCGGTCGGCGCGGTGGCGACGGCGGCCGGAGCGGTCGCCGTCGTCCCCGGAACCGAGAAGCCGCGGGTGGGGCCGTCCACCACCGAGCCCGCCGTGCGACTGGCCAGCGCGAGCGAGGTGCTGCGCCACGCCGCCGACGCCGCCGGCCGCGAACGCGACCTGAACCCCCGCGACGACCAGTACATCCACATCAGGTCGATCGACAACGCGAACGGCACCAGGCGTGAGCTCTGGAGATCGGTGGACGGAAGGAAGGCGTCGGTGCTCCACCGGGACCCGTGCCGTCCCTCCGGCGAGGAGGCGTGCACCGACTCCTTCCGTGAGGAGGGGCGTCCGACCGCGTTCTACCGGCGGCTGCCGACCGACCCGAAGGCGCTGGAGGCGTGGTTCCGCCGCCACGTCGGCGCCGGCCACACCTTCGAGAAGGGCAAGCCGACCATGGAGCAGCGCATCTGGATGGAGATCGAGGGGACGCTGCTCGAACAGTACGTGCCGCCGAAGCTGCGCGCCGCGATGTTCACCATGGTGAGCCGCATGCCGGGCAGCCGGGTCATCAACGGGATCACCGACCCGGCGGGCCGCCCCGCCGTCGCCGTCACCATGCCGGGGAGGGCCTGGGAGGGCGGTGGAGAGCGGGGGGAGATCGTGTTCGATCGGCGCACGTTCCAGGTCATCGGCCTGCGGGACGGCGGAAGGTGGGCCGGCACGCTGCTGGGCGTCTCCGTGACCGACACCGCGCCGAAGGTCACGCCCCGCGACAAGCGGCCCCGGCCGCCCGCCGGGAAGCAGCCCCGGAACCGGCCGGGTCACCACCCTGGATCGGGTCGCCGGTGAAGAACGCGTCGGCGTCGGGGATCCGGGCGGCGTACTCCTCGGCGTCGTCCCGCGGGACGTAACCGATCTCGTCGCTCAGCTCCCAGAGGCGGCGGCTGTTGTCCGAGACGGCGTAGACCGTCAGGAAGTCCACGCCGGGCAGGGTGAGGGCGGCCCGCACGAACCCCGCGCCGTCGCGGTGGCTCAGCCAGGTCGCCAGGTGCCGGGACTCGGTGGGCTCGGCCTCGAAGCTGCCGATGCGCAGGCACACCACCTGGAGGCCGAACCGGTCGGCGTACAGGCGGCCCAGCGCCTCCACGGCGACCTTGCTGACCCCGTAGAGCCCGTCCGGTCGCGGCGGCAGGTCCGGGGAGACCCGTCGCGACCGGGGATAGTGGCCGGTCAGATGGTTGCTGCTGGCCAGCACGACCCGGCGCACCCCGGCGCGGCGGGCCGCCTCCAGCACGTGGTGGGTGGCCAGGACGTTGCCCTCGACCAGGTCCGGGAGCGGGGCCTCGCCCGGCACCCCGGCCAGGTGGACGATCCCGTCCGCGCCCTCCACCAGGGGGACCGCCGCGCCGGGGTCGGTCAGGTCGGCCGTCCGGGCCTCCTCGTTGGGGGCCTCGGCGGTCAGCGGCACGCGGTCGACGAGGACGAGCCGCTCGGCCTCCCGCCGCAGCGGCTCCCGCAGCACCGATCCGATCCGGCCCGCGGCGCCGGTGAGGACGACCGTTCCCAGTGACATGAACGCACCTCCGCGAGGCTTCCTCCCACCGGCCGCCGACGCGAAACGCGGACGCCCGGCTCCCGCCGGGCGTCCGCGTCGTCGGAGGGATCAGTGGTGGTGGGCATGGGCGTGGGCATGGGCGGTGGGGGCGGTGATGGGCGCTTCGAGGGTGAACGCCGCCGTGCGGACCGTGTCGTCGTGCTTGAAGTCCAGGAACATCCGGTAGACGCCGGGGCCCGGGACGGCGACATGGAACGTGACCTCCGGGCCGGGCGGGGTGACGCCGTCGCCCGGTTCGCCGTTCGGGTGGACGTGGACGTAGGCCAGGTCGCCCGCGCGCAGCACCACCAGGTGGCCGTAGGCGGCGAGGTAGGGCTGGAGGTCGGTGACCGGGGCGCCGTCCTTGCGCACCGTCAGCGTGACCATGCCGCCCAGTTCGCCGGTCAGCGTCACCTCGTAGC
The DNA here is from genome assembly GCF_014138665.1 of Actinomadura kijaniata. Lineage (NCBI taxonomy): Bacteria > Bacillati > Actinomycetota > Actinomycetes > Streptosporangiales > Thermomonosporaceae > Actinomadura > Actinomadura kijaniata. The sequence goes on along the minus strand of NZ_JACJIA010000002.1, from coordinate 537,073 downwards.
CGTCGACGACGGCGGTGGGCGCGGGCTCGGGAAGGGGACGCGGGGCGTAGTCGCCCGCGACGGCCAGGTCCGCGCCGAGGGTGAGGGGCCGCCCGAGGTCGCGCGGGGCGATGTCGGTGAAGACCCGGTAGGAGCCCGCCTCGGGCAGGTCCAGCTCGGTGCGCCAGGTGCCGTCGGCGGCGCGTTCGGGGTGCACGTGCCAGAACCCGGTCAGCTCGCGGGTGACGACGATCAGGTGCAGCTCGCGGTCGTGGAGGAGGCCGTACTCGGTGACGGGACGGTCGTCGGGGCCGAGGATCCGGAACGTCAGCTCGTTGCGGCCGGGGCGCAGGACGGTCTGGTCGAGGGCCAGCGTGTAACCGTCCCGGGTGATCTGGAGTCCGCCGGGCGCGGCGTCGGCGTGGTTGGTGTGGCCCGTGGTGTTCATTGTCGCGCTCCCTTCGATGACACCGAATGTATACCCCTGGGGGGTATCTGTCATCAGGGCGAGATGTGATTCGGGACACTCTCCCCTGGTGGGCCGGATCGTTTTCATGGTCGCAATAAACGCGCAGGTGGAGCCGAGTTTCTTTGACAAAGAGTTATATGATGACTACGCAGAGTGAAGTAGGCTTCTCTCGTGCGCAGGAGGTACCGCCAGGTATCGGCCGGCCGCCCCCGTGGGGGAACGTGGCCGGCCCTCCTCGTCGCGGTCCTCCTGCTGACCTGCCTGGCGGGAGTCGGCGGTCCGGCCCCGGCCTCCGCCGTCCAGCCGTACGCGGGCGCGTCGTCCGGCTCCTCCGGAACCATTCCCGAGGAGCAGCGCGGCGGCGAGGAGGGCGGCTCCGGCGAACGCGTGCTGCGCGGCGACGGCGAGGGCGGCCGGGGCGAGAAGCCCGGCGGCCACGCCACCGCCCGGGGCCGGTCGGCCGGGCCGTTCGCGGCGCGGCCGCTGCCGTTCCGGCTCCTGACGGTCATCGTCCCGAACGCGCTCCCGCCCCTTCCCGCGGCCGCGCACCCGGCCCCGCTGTCCGGCCCCCGGGCGGGCCCGGCCCGCCGGACCCCCGGCGCGCGCCTGCTCACCGGCCTCCAGGTCTCCCGGACGTGACCCGCCCCGCGGGCCCTCGGCGACCGCCGAGCCGCCCGCGTCCGGCGACATCCGTCCAGACCGGCAGACAAGGGAGCGGGAATCCATGCGCGTCCGGGACGTTCAGGTCATCACCGAAAAGTGGTACTTCTACTGCATGAACTGCCTCTGCTCGTGGCAGCGGGACTTCGAGGCACGGCACTGCGACGACGGGCACGGCGGCGACCACGTCGTCTGGCGGCTCAACGGCCACGCCGCGCTGCCCCCATGGGTGGACCCCCTCTGCCCGACCTGCCAGGGCTTCCAGGTCAAGGCGTTCCCGGGAGGACCCCGAGGGCTGGTCCCCGCCCAGCGGTGACCCCGGCGAAGCGGACGGAACAGGCCCCGCCCGAACCCGGGCGGGGCCTGTTCCCGTGGAGCGTCCGCTCCTGGATCACTCGGCGTTCAGCGGATTGAAGCCGCGCAGCCGCAGGCTGTTGCTGACCACGAAGACCGAGGAGAACGCCATCGCCCCACCGGCGATCATGGGGTTGAGCAGTCCGGCGGCGGCCAGCGGCAGGGCGGCCACGTTGTAGGCGAACGCCCAGAACAGGTTCCCCTTGATGGTGCGCAGCGTGCGCCGCGACAGCCGGATCGCATCGGCGGCGGCCCGCAGGTCCCCGCGCACCAGGGTCAGGTCCGAGGCCTCGATCGCCACATCGGTGCCGGTGCCCATCGCCAGGCCCAGGTCGGCCTGGGCGAGCGCGGCGGCGTCGTTGACCCCGTCGCCCACCATCGCCACGGTGCGGCCCTCGCCCTGGAGACGCTTGACCGCCTCGACCTTGTCGGCCGGCAGCACCTCGGCGATCACCTCTTCGATCCCCACCTGGTCGGCGACGGTGCGGGCCACCGCCTGGTTGTCGCCGGTCAGCAGCACCGGCCGCAACCCCAGCGCCCTGAGCTGGGTGATGGCCTGGGCGGAGGTGGGCTTGACCTGGTCGGCCACGGTCAGCACCGCGCGGGCCTCGCCGTCCCAGCCGACCGCGACGGCGGTGTGCCCGGCCTCGCCGGCCTCGGCCATCGCCTTCTCCAGCTCGGGGGTGAGGTGCTGGGACCATTCGGCCAGCAGTTGCGGGCGGCCTACCAGGACGGCGTGCCCGTCCACGATGCCCTGCACGCCCAGGCCCTCGACGTTGGCGAAGTCCTCGACCCCGGGCAGCTCCCCGACCCGCTCGACCGCGCCCTTGGCGATGGCCTGGGCGATCGGGTGCTCGGAGGCGTCCTCCAGCGCCCCGGCCAGCTTCAGCACCTCGTCCTCGGTGGCGTTGCCGGCGGTGATCACTTCGGTCAGGGTCATCCTGCCGGTGGTGACGGTGCCGGTCTTGTCCAGCACCACGGTGTCGATGCGGCGGGTGGACTCCAGCACCTCCGGACCCTTGATCAGGATGCCGAGCTGCGCGCCGCGCCCGGTGCCCACCAGCAGCGCGGTGGGGGTGGCCAGGCCCAGGGCGCACGGGCAGGCGATGATCAGCACGGCGACCGCGGCGGTGAACGCCGCCGCGATGCCGGTGCCGGTGCCGATCCAGAAGCCCAGCGTGGCCACCGCGATCGCGATCACGATCGGCACGAAGATCCCTGAGATCCGGTCGGCCAGCCGCTGCACCTGGGCCTTGCCGGTCTGGGCCTGCTCCACCAGCCGCGCCATCTGCGCGAGCTGGGTGTCGGAGCCGACGCGGGTGGCCTCCACCACCAGCCGCCCGCCCGCGTTCACGGTCGCGCCGACCACGGTGTCGCCGGGCCCGACCTCGACCGGGACGGACTCGCCGGTCAGCAGGGAGGCGTCCACGGCCGACGATCCCTCGCGCACGACGCCGTCGGTGGCGATCTTCTCACCGGGCCGCACCACGAACCGGTCTCCCACCGCCAGCCGGCCGGCGGGGACGCGCTCCTCGCGGCCGTCGCGCAGGACCGAGACCTCCTTGGCGCCCAGGTCCAGCAGGGCGCGCAGCGCGGCTCCGGCGCGGCGCTTGGAGCGGGCCTCGAAGTAGCGCCCGGCCAGGAGGAAGGCGACCACTCCGGCGGCGGCCTCCAGATACATGTTGGCCGAGCCGTCGGTGCGGGTCATGGAGAACTCGAAGCCGTGCTTCATGCCCGGGGTCCCGGCGGTGCCGAAGAACAGCGCCCACAGTGACCAGCCGAACGCCGCCAGGGTGCCCAGCGAGACCAGGGTGTCCATGGTGGCCGCGCCGTGCCGCAGGTTGGTCCAGGCCGCCTTGTGGAACGGCCACCCGGCGTAGACCACCACGGGGGCGGCCAGGGTGAGCGAGAGCCACTGCCAGTTGGTGAACTGCAACGCCGGCACCATCGCCATCGCGATCACCGGGACCGCCAGCACCAGCGCGGTGGCCAGCCGCTGGCGCAGCGGCCGCAGCTCGTCGGCTCCGGCGGGTTCCGCCTCGTCACCGGCGCCGTCGTCCTTGGGCGGCGGGGGCGGCGCGGCGGTGTAGCCGGCCTTCTCCACCGAGGCGATCAGTTCCTGGACCGAGATGCCGTCGGGGTATTCGACCTTGGCCTTCTCGGTGGCGTAGTTGACGGTCGCGGTCACGCCCTCGATCTTGTTCAGGCGCTTCTCGATGCGGGCGGCGCACGACGCGCAGGTCATCCCGCCGATCGCCAGCTCGATCTGCCCGGTCGTGCTGCCGGTGCCCATTGCTCGCTCCTCTCGGTGATCTTCGTGCGGGACGTCTCAGTGCGTGTGTCCGTCGTCCCCGTGTCCGCCGTCTCCGGCGGGCGGCGGGGTCGCGGCCGTTCCCGCCCGCGCGGTGAACTCGGCGGTGCGGACCTTGCCCTCATGCTGGAAGTCCAGGTAGAGGCGGTATGTTCCGGTGCTCGGGACCTCGGCGTGGAACGTGATGTCCGGCCCCGGCCTGGTCCTGCCGTCGCCCGGTTCCCCGTCCGGGTGGACGTGGAGGTAGGCCAGGTCGCCGCCGCGCAGCGCGACCAGGTGACCGTACGCCTCAAGGTACGGCTCCAGGTCGGTGACGGGCCGGCCGTCCTTGCGCACCGACAGGGTCAGTTTGCTGCTGCGCCCGGGGACGAGGTCGCCGTTCAACGTGACCTCGTAGCCGTCGACGCGGGCGGTGCGCCCGGGTTCGGGCAGCGGCTTCGGCTTCTGCTCGCCGGGCGCGACGACGTCGGTTCCCAGCGTGAGCTGCCGCTTGGCGCCCTGCGGCTTGACGTCGGTGAAGAAGCGGTAGGTCCCGGCGTCGGGCAGGGTCAGCGGGATCGACCAGACCCCGCCCCCGGCCTGCCCTTCGAGCAGGGTCGGGTGCAGGTGCTGGAACCCCGACAGGTCCCGCCGCGCGACGATCAGGTGCAGCTTCTTGCCGTGCAGGGCCTCGTAGGCGGTGACGGGCTTGCCGTCCGGGCCGTTCACCGTGAACCGGAAGTCGGTCCGCTCGCCCGGCTCGACCGTCGTGGTGGCCGGGACGAGCGTGTAGCCGTCCTCGGACACCTGGAGTCCGCCCGGGACGGGGGAGGTCGCCGGCGCGTCGCCGCCGCCGTGGCCGTCGCCGTGCCCGCCGCTCTGCGTTGCGTTCCGGGCGCCACCCGCCTGGTGGCCGTGTCCGCCGGTCTCGGCGGTCGCGCCGACGGGGCCGGTGATCTGCCCGACCCCGACGGCGCCTCCGAAGACGGCGGCCAGGCCCAGGGCGAACGCCCCCAGCTTGGTCGCGACGTTCATGTCACACCTTCACCTCGTAGCCGGCCTCCTCGACGGCGTCCCGCACCCGGGCGTCGTCGAGCGGGCCGTCGCTGGTCACGGTCACCTTGCCGGTCGCCAGGTCCACGTCCACGGCGGTCACCCCGGCGATCTGGCCGACCTCCTGCCTGACGGAGCCGACGCAGTGGCCGCAGGTCATTCCGGCGACGGTGTAGGTGGTGTCAACGCTCATCCCGAACCTCCCTCTCAAGTACCCCTAGGGGGTATCTCATGACCTCGATAGTACTCATCAGGGCCGGGATTGCAACCCCTAGGGGGTATGGGTTCCCCGTGACCTGGGACACACCGGACGCGCGGGCGTCTCCCGGCCCCGGGCCGGGCCGCCCGTTCCCGCTCGCGGCGAGTGACCGGAAACGCCGTCTAGCGGGGACGGCCGTGGATGGGAGGACTTTGGGCGCCTTGTTACACGGAAGTTATCCACAGGATGCGTGGAGCCGGAGACGGTAATCCCTAGGGTTTTTGTCCTCTGGTGACCGGATAGCCAGGGTGAATGTCGCGAAGTTCCCGAGGGTCGCGAAGTTGTCCACAGGACTGTCCACAGCTTTCCACAAGCCTGTGGGTTTCTTCGTCGCGAAGCCTTGACGGAAGATCGACTCGATCGATGGTCTCGCACGTCCCCGGACAAGGGAACGGCCCCGGCCGGGCGGCCGGGGCCTTTTTCCCGCGGTCGAGCCGGAACGGGGAGGGCTCGTCCGCGTCGGCGGACCTGTGGGGTCGGGGACGGCGGGCCGGTCGGAACGCGGGCTCAGCGGACCTTGGGGACGTCGCCGAACAGCGGACCCACGCTGCTCCAACGGTGCAACTCGCAACCGTCGGTGCGGGTGAACTTGGCGTCGACCGGCCTGCCCTGCCAGGTGCCCCTGACCGTGGCGACCTCAGGGCCGCCGTAGATCTTCGTGCAGATCCGGTCCTTGGGCGGAGGCGCGAAGGGGTCCTTGGCCTTGGCGAGCGCCGCGCACGCCTCCCTGGCCTTCGGATGGTCGCCGCCCGGCGGATCGCAGGTCAGCTTCCAGGTCTTCGCGGGCGCCTCGGGCGACGCCTTGACCTCGACGGTGAGGGAGTCCCCCGCCGGTGGCGTGGGGACGACCGAGGTGGCGGGGGGCTTGTCAGCGGGTCGGTTGTTCGTGGCCTGCTGGGAGCCGCATCCCGCCAGTGGCAGGATCATGGCCAGACTGGACGTGGCGAAAAGGAGCGTCCGATACCGCATGCGGAATTCGACGCAGGGGCGCTCCACACGGTTCCATGGAGGTGTGATGTTTTTCGGGGACGACGTACCGGCGGTGGACGCGGCCGAGGTTCCGCAGGACGCGTACCTGCTGGACGTCCGTGAGGACGACGAGTGGGAGGCGGGCCACGCGCCCGAGGCCGTGCACATCCCGATGGGGGAGCTGAGCGACCGCGCCGCCGAGATCCCGCGCGACCGCGAGATCTTCGTGATCTGCCGGTCCGGGATGCGGTCGGCGCAGGTCACGGTCGCGCTCAACCAGGCGGGCTGGGTCGCCCGGAACGTGGACGGCGGCATGAAGCGCTGGGCCGAGAACGGCCGCCCCATGGAGGCGGGCCCCACCCAGGACGGCCCGCCGTACGTCGCCTGACCGGCGGATCCCGGCCGGTCGGCAGCCGGGGCCGAGGCGGTTCCCCTTCAGGACCTGCCGTCCGCCGACCGTGACCGTGAAGTCCCCGCGCACGAAGTCGGCCCGGTCGTCCGGGGAAATCGAGTCGATCCGGCCGCTGGGCGCCACGGCCTGCCCGTCGTTCGTGCGGCCGGTACAGGCCACCGGACCGGGGCCGCGCCCCTGCGCGGGCGGGGTCGCCGTCGCCGCAGCCGGTGAGCGGCAGCACTCCCGCGCCCACCGCCAAGATCAGTGCTCGTGCCCTCATTTCCGGAGCATAGGCGGGTTCACCAGGGGTATCGGGTGGCTCGGCGGTGAGGGTACGATTTCCGACCGACCGAAACAACGCGGGAGCTCGGGTCAGCCGGGCTGAGAGGGTGACCGGAGGCGTCACCGACCGCCTGAACCTGTCCGGGTAATGCCGGCGTAGGGAGTGTGACCCCGTGACGTCCGCCGTCGAAGAACGCCCTCAGCCCGCCGAGGCCCCCCTCACCCTCGACGAACCCGCGCCCAGGGTGCTCGGGTTCTGGGACCAGGGGGCGTTCTGGGCCAACCTCGGGGTGAGCCTGTTCGCCTTCTCCGGGGCGTACACGCTGCTCGCCCCGGACGAGAACGGCCGGCCGACGATGTCGATCGTCGCCGGGATCGTCGCGATGATCGTCGGAACGGCCGTCGGCGGGCTCATGCTCGGCCTGGCCGCCGCGCCCGGCGCGATCACCGGCAAGCCCGCGATGGTGCTGCTGCGCGGGCTGTTCGGCGCGCGGCTGTCCTACGTCCCGACCGTGCTCAACATCGCCCAGCTCATCGGCTGGGGGACGTTCGAGCTGATCGTCATCGCCGACGCGGCGCGGGCCCTGTACGACGGGCTGCCCCGCGAGGTGTACGTGATCGCGGCCGGGGTGCTCACCACCGCGCTGACGATCTGGCCGCTGGGGTCGGTGCGGCTGCTGCGGCGGTACGTCACCGCCGCCGTGCTCGTCGCGCTGGTCTACTTCTACGTGCAGCTGCTCCGGGAGCCGCTGCCCGACCTGACGCAAGGCTCGTGGGGCGGGTTCTGGATCGGCGCGGACGCGGCGCTGGCCGTCTCGATCTCGTGGGTGCCGGTCGCGGCCGACTACACGCGGCACGCGCGCAGCGCCCGGGGCGCGTTCGGCGCGGCGGCGATCGGCTACTCCGTCACGCAGATCTTCGCCTACATCCTGGGGCTGCTGGCGCTGGCGCTGGTCGCGGGCGACTCGGGCAAGGTGTTCGACCCGTTCCTGCACGTGGCACTGGGCGTGGTGTTCTTCGCGGTGTTCGTGCTGCGGGAGGCCGACCAGTCGTTCGCCAACGTCTACTCCACCGCCGTCTCCATCCAGAACCTCGTGCCCAGGGCCGACCGGCGGGTGCTGACCGTCACCCTCGGCGTGCTGATCACCGGGCTGGCGCTGCTGCTGGACATCGGCGACTACGCCAGTTTCCTGTCACTGATCGGTTCGGTGTTCGTTCCCATGCTGGGAGTGCTGGCCGCCGACTTCTTCCTCGGCGGCGGGCGGCGCGGCTGGAACACCGACCGCGACGCGCCGTCCCGCTGGAGCATGATCGTCGCCTGGCTGGCCGGGTTCGTCACCTACCAGATGATCTACCCCGGCGCGGTGGGCTGGTGGGCCGCGTTCTGGAAGGACCTCCAGGGCACGGTCGGGTTCACCCCGCAGTCGTGGATGAGCGCGTCGCTGCTGTCGTTCCTGGTGGCCGGGCTCGCGGCGCTGCTGGCCGGCCGGCTGGCGCGCCGGTCGTCCTGACCGGGCCCGGCGGCGGCCGTCACCCGTGAAGTGGCGTTCCTCCGGAGGTGACCGGAAGGTCGCAAGAACCTTTCGGTGGCCGTTGCCCGGCGCCGCCCCACCATCCGGTGGCACGATGGCAGTCGTGCACGACCTCGCCCACGACTCGATCGCCCGCGCCGTCCTCGACAGCGCGGCCGACGCGATCGTGGCCGTCGACAACCGCTACCGCGTCACGGTGTGGAACCCGGCGGCCGAGCGGATGTTCGGCTGGACCGCCGGGGAGATGCTGGGCCGCGTCCCGCCGATCGTCCCCGACGAGCTGAAGGCCGAGCACAACGCCGTGCAGGAGCGCCTGCTCACGCGGGGCGACGGCGGCGGCCAGATCTCCATCGCCACCCGCCGGTTCCACCGCGACGGGCGGCTGATCGACGTGCGGATCGACACCAGCCTGCTGCGGGACGCCACCGGCGAGCAGCTCGGCTGGGTCGGGGTGTACCACCCGGTCGAGGAGGACGAGGTCGCCGCGCACCACATGGCCGAGCGCGCCCGCCTGGTCCGCCGCCTCAACCACGTCGTCGCCGACCTCGGCACCGAGCTGGACCTGGCCGAGGTGCTGGACCGCATCACCACCGCGCTGATCGAGCTGACCGGCGCGGACGCGGGCGGCTTCGTGCGGATCGAGGACGGCCGGCGGCTGCGGCTGGTCAGCATGCACGGCCTGCCCGCCCACCTGCGCGGCAGCACCGCCGACCTGCGCGACAGCCTGGTCGGGGAGCTGCTGCGCTCGGGCCGCAGCGTCAAGCTGGCCAGCGGCGAGCAGCGGCTCGGCGACCTGATCTGGTCGGAGCTGCCGGGGCTGCACACCATCGCGCTGAGCCTGAGCTACGTGCAGAACGAGCCCTACGGCGCCCTGTACGCCCTGTTCTGCGGGCGCAAGGTCGGCCACACCGAGCTGGAGCTGCTGGAACTGCTCGCCGGGCACGCCGGGGTCGCGGTCGGCAACGCCGTCGCCTACGCCGAGGTCGTCCGGCAGCGCGCCCACGAACGCGCCGTCATCGACGCCTCCGCCGACGGCATCGCGGTGCTCGGCCCCGACGGGACCGTCCGCCAGTGGAACCCCGCCGCGCACACCCTCACCGGGATCCCGTCGGCGGAGGCGATCGGGCGCGAGCCGCCGTTCCCGACCCCCGAGCCGGGCCGGGAGTCGACGTTCCCGCTGCCGTCCGGCCGCTGGCTGAACGTGCTGACCGCCGAGATCCCCGAGACCGGCGAGCTGGTGGTCGACTTCCGCGACGTGTCGGAGGCCAAGGCCCTGGAGGAGGCCAAGGACCTGTTCCTGGCCACCACCAGCCACGAGCTGCGCACCCCGATCACGGTCGTGCAGGGGTTCGCCGCCACCCTGGTCAACCGCTGGGACGAGCTCGCCGACGACGCGCGCCGCTCCGCCGTCGCCACCATCGCCGAGCGCGCCCGCTCCCTGGGTCGCCTGGTCGAGCACCTGCTGCTGGGGTCGCGGGCCGGCGCCGACGAGCTGCCGGTGACGATCGAGGCGTTCGACCTGGCGCGGGTGCTGGCGGGCGTCGTGGCGGGCTTCGAGTCGCTGTCGCCGCTGCACCGGGTCGAGCTGGACGTCGCGCCGGACCTGCCGGAGGCGCGCGGCGACGCGATGGCCACCGACATCGTGCTGGGGCAGCTGCTGGAGAACGCCTTCAAGTACTCCCCGGACGGCGGGACGGTCCGGGTGCGGGCCTGGGCGGAGGGCGACGACCTGCTCGTCACCGTCGAGGACGAGGGGATCGGGATCGCGCCCGGCGACCATGAGCGGATCTTCGAGCGGTTCGTGCAGGGCGAGGCCGGGGACCGGCGGCGGTTCGGCGGCATCGGCCTCGGCCTGTACATCGTCCGGCGGCTGACCGAGGCGCAGGGCGGGACGATCTCCGCGCATCCGGCCGCGCGCCGGTCCGCGCCGCCGGCCCCCCGGCGGGTCCCCGGCGAACGGCCGCAGGCCCCGGTCATGGGCGGGCGGCCGTACTCGGGCGTTCCGGAGCACCAGCGGATCGGCGCCGGGCCGCTCGGCTGGCGACCGCCCGGCGACGCCGCCGAAAGCCCGGAGCCGGGGCCGGGCACCTGCATGCGCCTGGTGCTGAAGCGGGCCGACCCGGCGTGACCCGGTTTTGACCTGCGGCGTTCCGGGGTTTGGGGCGGTGCCATAAGGCGGCGGCCGGATCGGGCGGCCGGATGCGGTCACCGGAATCGGCCCCTCGCCGTGATCATGGGGGAAGACCACTCGTGTCTCCGTGGAAAAGAGTGGTGTCCCGAGGGTGTGACGGACGAAACGTGCGCGTGAGGAGTAATCAGTCCGTGGCTGGATAGATCCTTTGTTGACTTTCGTTCGCGAGGGGGTCCCGGCCTGGCGCCGTGCGGGGGGTGATCGCCGTGACGGGAGAGGTGGTCGCACGGTGGGCGACAGAGCGGTCGCGTCGAGGGGCCGGTGGCGTGGACATGCCGTCCGGTTTCAGTCCAAGCCGTACTGGGCATTTCGGTCTTACCGGAATACGGGCGGCGGGGTGCATCCGGGAAGACGGATCCAGCGGATCCACGGGGAGGTGAGGGCGTCGAGCGTCGTACTGCTGCCACACGCGCCGACCAGTGTCGCGGCCGCTCGGCGGCGCCTCGGTTCGGAACTGGCGGCCGTGGGCGTGAGCGAGTCGGTCGTCGACGACGTCAACGTCATCGTCAGCGAGCTGCTCAGCAACGCCCTGCGGCACGCGCGCCCGCTGCCCGGGGGGCAGGTCCGGCTCGCCTGGAGCCGTCAGGGGGACGAACTGGAGCTCTCCGTCAGCGACGGCGGCGCGACCACCCAGCCGCGCCGGGGCCCGGGAACGCTGTCCTCCCTGGGGGGACGCGGTCTCGGCATCGTCGAGGCGCTGTCGGAGAACTGGGGGGTCCGGCACGAGGAGGGCGGCGTCACCACCGTCTGGGCCGTGCTGCGCGCGCCGCGGACCGTCCGGACGGGAGCGGGCCGCAACGGGGCCGTCCCCGCGGGCTCGGTCCACGCCGCGATCCCCGGCCTCGTGGAGCTTCCGGACGAGGCGGGCCACCCCGACGAGGATCTGCGCCACGGTCCCCGGCATGGGATACCGCAAACTCGGGCATACCCCGGCTAGCGGACCATGCCCGCACCTTGTATGGTCCTCTTCAAGCTCGGGCGCTGTCGTGCCCCCGTCGACACCGCCCGAGCCATCCAACGTCCGTGACCCCGGAGGCCGCCCGGCCCCCGGGGTCACGTCGTCTCATCGGGGCTCGTCGCGCAGGATCGGGCAGGACATGCAGCGCGGCCCGCCGCGTCCGCTGCCCAGCTCGCTGCCGCCGATCCGGATGACCTCGATCCCGGCCGCCTCCAGATGCGCGTTCGTCTCGATGTTGCGCTCGTAGGCGACGGCGAGGCGCGGCCCGACGGCCAGGGTGTTGTTGCCGTCGTCCCACTGCTCGCGCTCGGCGGTCACCGGGTCCAGCCCGGTGTCGATCACCTTGAGCCGGTCCAGCCCCATCGCCTCGGCGGCGGCCTCCAGGAACGGGCGCGGCCCCTCCACCCGCAGGTCGCCGTTGGCCGCGGTGACGGTGTGGGCGGTCAGCGAGTGCGCGATCGGCGGGTACATCACGACCGTGTCGACGTCCACCATCGTGCAGACGGTGTCCAGGTGCATCGTCGCGCGCTCCTGCATGATCGGAACGGCCAGCACCGTGTGCGCCAGGCCCGCGTCGAACACCTGGCGGGCCAGCCGCTCCACGCCCGCCGGGGTGGTCCGCTCCCCGGTGCCGACCGCGATCACGCCGGGGCACAGCAGCAGGACGTCGCCGCCCTCCACGTGCTCCAGCGACGGGTCGTACACCGGCTCGACGCCCGCGAACCGGGGGTGCCAGGCGTAGATCAGCCCGGTCAGCGTCGACTCGCGGCGGCGCGCGGGCATCGCCAGGCTCGTCACCGCGACCCGGTCCCCGATCCAGGCGCTGTTGTCGCGCATGAACAGCAGGTTCGGCAGCGGGTCGATGATGAAGTCCAGCCGGTCCATCAACCGGTACACCAGACCGTGCGCGGTCTTCAGCTCCTCGTGCGCCAGCCCCGCCACCAGCACCTGCGCCAGGTCCTCGGGGTCCAGGTCCTCCAGGTAGCCGCGCACCACCCGCCGCAGCTGGTCGCCCCAGCGGTTGTCGTCGATCGTGTCGGCGATGGCCCGCGCCCGCGCCCCCTCGTACTCCAGCACCTGCTGGAGGAGCTCGGTCACGTACAGCACCTCGACGTCGCGGTCCCGCAGCGCCTGCGCGAACGCGTCGTGCTCCTCCTGCGCGCGGCCCACCCACGGGATGCCGTCGAACAGGAGCTTGTCGTTGTTGCGCGGGGTGAGCCGCTTGAGCTCCGCGCCCGGCCGGTGCAGCAGCACCGTTCGCAGCCGCCCGACCTCGCTGGTGACCCGATGCCCGTGCGCCTTCGTCCCCTGCCGAGTGCTCTCCATTACACCGAGTGTAGATCGCCGCCTTTCGGGGCGATAAATCGTTCGACGGGCGGGGTGGGCGCTCCGTACGCTCGTCCCATGTTCTTCGCAGCCGACACCCGCCTGCTCGCAGAGGTCACTCTGCTGAGCGCGGTGTCGGCTGCCTCCTTCCTGGACGCGGCAGCGGACGCCCTCGACGGCGCGCGACGCTGACCCCTCTCCGTCCCCTTCCGGAGAACCAGCGGAGGGGGGTGGAATCCGCAGGACCGTGACACGGGCCCACGCCCGCGCGCGGCGGTTCTCGCCCTTTCCCTCGGAATCCAGTGAGGACGAGATCACCATGGCCAAGCAGCTCTACGAGCGGGGCAAGCCACACCTCAACATCGGCACGATGGGCCACGTCGACCACGGCAAGACCACCCTCACCGCCGCGATCACCAAGGTGCTCGCCGAGCGCGGGATGGCGTCCGCCGTGCCGTTCGAGCGCATCGACCGGGCCCCCGAGGAGCGCGAGCGCGGCATCACCATCAACATCGCGCACGTCCACTACGAGACCGCCACCAGGCACTACGCGCACGTGGACATGCCCGGCCACGCCGACTACGTCAAGAACATGATCACCGGGGCGGCGCAGATCGACGGCGCCGTGCTGGTGGTCGCGGCGACCGACGGCGCCATGCCGCAGACCCGCGAGCACGTCGTGCTGGCCCGCCAGGTCGGCGTCCGGCACGTCGTGGTGGCGCTCAACAAGGCCGACGCGGTCGACGACCCCGAGCTGCTCGACCTGGTCGAGCTGGAGGTCCGCGACCTGCTCGCCGAGTACGGGTTCCCCGGCGACGAGGTCCCCGTCGTGCGGGTGTCGGGGTTGAGGGCGCTGGAGGGCGACCCGTACTGGACCGCCCGGATCGTCGACCTGCTCGACGCGATCGACGGCTACGTGCCGATCCCGTCCCGGCTGCTGGACGCGCCGTTCCTGATGCCGGTGGAGAACGTGCTCACCATCACCGGGCGCGGCACCGTCGTGACCGGCGTGGTCGCGCAGGGCGCGATCCGCGTCGGCGAGCCCGTCGAGGTCGTCGGGCTCGGCGAGACGGCGACGTCGGTGGCGACCGGGCTGGAGACGTTCGGGCAGACCATGGACCGGGCCGAGGCCGGGGACAACGCGGCCCTGCTGCTGCGCGGGGTCAAGCGGGACCAGGTGCGGCGCGGCCAGGTCGTCGCCGCCCCCGGCACGATCGAGCCGCACACCCGGTTCCGGGCGCGGGTGCGGGTGCTGACCGCCGAGGAGGGCGGCCGGACCGGGCCGTTCCTCCACGGCTACCGGCCGCAGTTCCACTTCCGCACCACCGACGTGCCGGGCACGGTGGACCTGGGCGACGACGGCGCGATGGCGTTGCCGGGCGACACCGTCGAGATGACGGTCGAGCTGGGCAAGCCGGTCGCCATGACCGAGGGCCTCGGGTTCGCGATCCGCGAGGGCGGCCGGACCGTCGGCGCCGGAACGGTGACCGAGCTGCTCGGCTAGGGAGAGGGGAGACCGCGGGACCCGTCCCGCGGTCTCCTCGCGTCCGGGGCCGGTCCCCTAGCGGCGGGGGCTCTCCCGGTCGCGGTGGGGGAGCTTCGGGGGGTGCCGCGGGTCGTGGTGGCCGGGGTCGTCCTCTTTCCCGGCGTCCCTGCCGCCCTGACCACTCTGGCCGCCCTGACCGCCCTGACCGCCCTGGCCGTTCTGACCGTCCTGGCCGCCTTGGTCGTTCTGGCCGCCCTGGCCGGGCCTGTTCGGCTTGCTCTTGTTCCGGTCCCTGTTGCCCCCGCCCTGGCCCCCCTGGCCGTTCGACGGCGGCTTGCCCTCCTGCCCGCGACCCCTGCCGTCCGGGGCGGACGGCGTCGGGGAACCCGAGGGCGCCGGCGTGCCCGAGGACGTCGGGCCGCCGGGCACGGTGCGCGGGCCCGGGGAGTTCGGATCGACCGGGACCATGCTCCCGCTCCCGGGCGCGGGCCGGTGCGTCGGCGTCGCCGGGGGCCGGGACGGGCTCTGCCCGGGAAGGTTTCCGGTGCTGGCGGCCCAGGCGACTCCGCCGCCCGCCAGCAGTGCGGCCGCCACGACGGCGGCCTTGACGGTCAGCAGCCGTGTCCGGCCCCGCCGGCCCGGGGCGGCGGCCCGGGCGTCACGGAACGCCGCCACGGCGGCCTCCTCGCCGGCCAGCTCCTCGGGGCGGGCGGGAGCGGTCGCGGCGGCCAGCAGCCGGGTCATCCCGGCGTGGTCCCCGAAGTCGGGGAGTCCCTCGCGCTCGTTCATCTCGTCCCTTCAGCGCCGGAGACCGCCGATTCGTCACCCGACAGCCGGGAGGCGAGCCGCCGCAGTCCCCGGTAGGCGGAGGTCCGCACCGCTCCGGGACGCTTGCCCAGCACCTTTCCGGCCGTCTTGGCGTCGAGCCCCACCACCACCCGCAGCAGCACCGCCTCGGCCTGGTCGCGGGGGAGTTCGGCGATCAACGTCAGGGCCGCCTCGGTGGCCATGCCGTCCAGCGCGAGGGAGGCGGTGTCGCCGTCGGCGGCCAGCGCGGCCAGCGCCTCCGCCGGAAGGTCGGCGACCGGGCGGCGCGCCTGGCGGCGCAGCAGGTCCAGGGCCCGGTTGCGGGCGACGGTCGCCGCCCAGCCGCGGAACTTGTCCAGGTCCCCCCGGAACCGGGGCAGGTCCCGCGAGATCTGGAGCCACGCCTCCGACGTCACGTCCTCGGCGTCCTCGCCGACCAGCGCCCGGACATAGCGCAGCAGCCGAGGCTGGGTGTCCCGGTAGAGCAGCCGGAACGCCGCCTCGTCGCCGTCACGGGCCGCCGCGACGGCGCGGGTCAGTTCCTCCTCCCCGGCCGCATCCCTGACCGGGACCGCATCCTTCACCCCCACATTGTGCAGTCCCGCGTGCCCTGCCCGGGCCCTTCCGCCACGATCGGCCACTTCGATCATCAACTGTGACACTCACGGCCCCTCCGGCGCTGAGTGTCGTGACCACCCGCCGCACCCCTCCCGCTGGAACGACATGAACGACACGATCGCCCCCGGGCCGGAACCGGAAGCGCCCGCGCCGGACGGGCGCACCCTCCTCCAGGAGACGCCGGTCCGGGTCACCCTGACCCCTCCCGTCCCGGGCCGCCGCCCCTCCGATCCGGACGACGCCGCCCCCGTCTTCGTGGACTCCTCCGGCCGCCGCCGCCGCCTCGTCCGCCAGGCCGGCGTGGCCTGCGGGGGGCTGCTGGCGCTGTTCCTGGTCGCGATGGGGGTGAGCGTGGCGACCGGGGCCGACGTGCCGTTCACGCCGTGGTCCTCCCAGCAGAACGAGGCCGACGGCGGCAAGCGGAGGAACCCGCCCCTGCTCAAGCACCACCCGGGCAGCGTCCCGACCGGTGACCCGCGGCTTCCGGGCGCGCCGCCCGCGCCCCGGGGCGACGGCTCCGGGCCGTCCCCCGCCGCGCCGCCGTCGACGCGGCCCTCCGCCCCCGCGCCCCGGTCGTCGGCGCGGCCGTCCGGTCGCCCGTCCCAGCGGCCGACGTCCGTGCCGACCTCGGCCGTTCCCACGGTGCCCGGGGAGCCGCTGCCCACGCCCACCCGTCCGGGCCGGGGCAACGGGAACGGGAATGGCAACGGAAAGAACAAGTGGTGGTGAAGCGCGCCGAACCCCGGAGCCACTGGCTCCTGCTGCTGCTCGGCGCGTTCGCGCTGGCCGCGATGCTGCTGCTGGACGGGTTCGCGCGCGGCGTGGTCGGCGAGGCCCCGCGCACCGACCCCCCGCCCCGGCCCCCCGCGCCCGCCGAGGTCACCTCCGGCGGCCCGGTCGTCAGCCTGGACGGCGACCGTCCGCGCAGCCTTCGGATGCCCGCGCGGACGATCGCGCTGACGTTCGACGACGGGCCCGACCCGAAGTGGACGCCGAGGCTGCTGGACCTGCTGCGGCGGCACAACGCGCGCGCCACGTTCTTCGCCACCGGCACGCACATCGCCCAGCACCCCGAGCTGACCCGCCGGATCCTGCGGGAGGGACACGAGATCGGGTCGCACACCTACACGCACATCGACATGGCGACCGCGCCCGCCTGGCGCAACCGCCTCGAACTCGACCTCACCCAGCGGGCGCTGGCCGGGACGGCCGGGGTGCACACCCGGCTGCTGCGGATGCCGTACTCGTCCCGGCCCGACGGCCTCACCGACCCCGAGTGGCGCGCCGCCCGCCAGGCCGGGACCGCCGGGTACGTGGTCGTGCTCACCGACCGGGACACCGAGGACTGGGCCCGGCCCGGCGCGCAGAAGATCGTCGAGCGGTCGCTGGCGGCGGAACGGCGCGGCGAGGGCGCGATCGTGATGCTGCACGACTCCGGCGGCGACCGGGCCCCGACCGTCGCCGCCGTCGAGCAGGTGCTGCGGCGGCTGTCCCCGCAGGGGTACCGGTTCACGACCGTCACCGAGGCGCTGCGGCTGCCCCGGGCCGAGGCCTCGGCGTCGCTCACCGACCGGATGATCGGCAAGACGCTCGTCGCGGCGCAGCGCACCGGCGGCTGGCTCACCCGCTGGCTCCAGGTCGCGTTCGTGGCCGTCGGGGTGCTGTGCGTGCTGCGGCTGGTCGTGCTGCTGGTGTGCGCCCACGTGCACATGCGGCGGGTGCGGCGGCACCGGCGGGTGTTCCCCGCGACGATGCCGCCGGTGTCGGTCGTCGTCCCGGCCTACAACGAGGAGGCGGGGATCGCGGCGACCGTCCGCTCCCTGCTGGACAACGACTATCCGGGGCCCGTCGAGGTGGTCGTGGTGGACGACGGGTCGTCGGACCGCACCGCCGAGATCGTCGAGTCGCTGGCGCTGCCCGGGGTGCGGCTGGTCCGCAAGCCGAACGGCGGCAAGCCCAGCGCGCTGAACGCCGGGATCGCGGCGGCGCGCGCCGAGATCCTCGTGCTGGTGGACGGCGACACCGTCTTCCAGCGCGACACCCTGCGGAACCTCGTGTTCCCGCTGCGGGACCCCGAGGTCGGCGCGGTCAGCGGCAACGCCAAGGTCGCCAACCGGCGCGGGGTGCTGGGGCGCTGGCAGCACATCGAGTACGTGATCGGCTTCAACCTGGACCGCCGCATGTTCGACGTGTTCCGGTGCATGCCGACGATCCCCGGCGCGATCGGCGCGTTCCGGCGGCGCGCGCTGGTGTCGGTGGGCGGCGTCCAGGACGACACGCTCGCCGAGGACACCGACCTGACCATGGCGCTCGGCCGGGCCGGATGGCGCGTGGTGTACGAGGAGAACGCGCTGGCCTGGACCGAGGCCCCGGCGTCGCTGCGGCAGCTGTGGCGGCAGCGGTACCGCTGGTGCTACGGGACCGTCCAGGCGATGTGGAAGCACCGGGACGCGGTGCTGGAACGCGGCCGGGCCGGGCGGTACGGGCGGCGCAGCCTGACCTACCTGACGGTGTTCCAGGTGATCCTGCCGCTGCTGGCGCCGGCGGTGGACCTGTTCGCGCTGTACGGCGTCGCGTTCATGGACCCGACGGCCCCGGCGCTGATGTGGCTGGCGTTCACCACCGTCCAGGTGGCCGCGGGCGGATACGCGCTGTGGCTGGACGGCGAGAGGATCGGGCCGCTGTGGACGCTGCCGCTCCAGCAGATCGTGTACCGGCAGCTGCTGTACCTGGTGGTGATCCAGTCGTTGGTGACGGCCATGCTGGGGGTGCGGCTACGGTGGCAGGTGATCCGCCGGACCGGGACGTTCTCGGACGTTCCGGGGACACCCTCGGAACTGCCCGCCCGCTGAACCCTCCCCGGTGAGGTCCCGCCGCCGCCCGAACGCGACCACCCGAACGTGATCGCACGGTCGCGTTCGGGTGGCGGCAGGGATCTTGGTTGTGGTGAGATCTCCCCTGAAATCCCCGCATTCTCATCTCTGGAGAACGTGTGCGAGCCCCCCGCGCTCTGATCCCCCTGCTCGCCGTGGCCGGTGCCGCCGCCGTGGTCGCCACCGCCGGTGCCGGCTCCGCCATCGACGGGCTCCCGTCGCTCGGCCCCGCCCATGCCGACCAGTCCCGCGAGACCTCCCCCGTCTCGATCGCGACGGTGACCTGGAACGTCTGCGGCGACGCCGGTCCCGGCTGCCCCCTCGGCCCCCGCCCCGCCGACCTCGTCCGCCGGCTGACCGCCCAGGCCCAGGGCACCGTCGTCGGCGGACGCAAGGTCCGGACCGACGCCCTGCTGCTCCAGGAGGTGTGCTCCGGGCACGTGACCGCCCTGGAGAAGACGGCGGCGCTGAAGGGATGGAGCTGGGCGTTCGCCGCCCACACCCAGAACGGCAGGCCGCGTGCCTGCGCCAACGGGCAGGGCCGCTTCGGCGTCGCGCTCGGCGTCCGCGGGACGGTGGGCGACGTCCGCCGCACCGATCTGCCGTCGCCCCCCGCCCACGGCCGCGTCGCGCTGTGCGGCACCGTGGACGCCTGGCAGGCGCGGCTGTGCACCGCCCAGCTCAGCTCGGCCGACGACCCGGCCGGCGAGTGGCGCCGCAAGCAGACCGCGAGGCTCGCCGAGCTGGCCGCCGGAGCCCGCACGATCCTGGCGGGCGACTTCGTCGAGGGTCCCCGGGGCAGGGCGCTGGACCCGCTGTACCACTCCTACGCCGAGTGCGACCAGGGCCCGGAGAAGCGCGGCGGGGGCAGGACCGCCCAGGACGGCGCGGGCAACGCGATCGAGAAGACCGACTACCTGTTCACGGCGAAGCCGGTCAGCATCTCCTGCACCGTTCCCACCAGGGCCGAGCACGCCTCCGACCACCGCCCGGTCTCGGCGGTCGTCCGCTTCGGCTGACCCGCGCGCCCTCCCTCCGCCGGTGTGCGGCGGAGGGGGCGCGGCGGCTCAGTGGACCGAGCGGTCCTGGCCCTGCCAGTAGGGCGCGCGGAGCTCACGCTTGAGGATCTTGCCCGACGGGTTGCGGGGGATCTCGGTGCGGATCTCCACCGAGGTCGGGCACTTGAAGTGGGCCAGCCGGTCGCGGCAGTAGTCGATCAGCTCCCGCTCCGGGACCTCCTCGGTGAGGACGACGACCGCCTTCGGCGTCTCGCCCCACTTCTCGTCGGGCACGCCGATCACCGCGCAGTCGGCGACCTTGGGGTGGCCCATCAGGACGTTCTCCACCTCGGCGGGGTAGATGTTCTCCCCACCGGAGATGATCATGTCCTTGACGCGGTCGTGGATGTAGAGGTAGCCGTCCTCGTCCAGGTAGCCCGCGTCGCCGGTGCGGAAGAACCCGTCGGGCAGCAGCGCCGCCTCGGTGGCCTCCGGGAGCCCCCAGTAGCCCTTCATGTTCTGCGGGGTGCGGCACAGGATCTCGCCGACCCGCCCAGTGGGGACCTCCTCCAGCGTGGCCGGATCGACGATCCTCAGCTCGCACTCGGGGTTGGGGATGCCCGCCGCGCGCAGCCGGTGCGGGTGCGGGCCGTCGGGGTCGTGGTCCTCCGGCGGCAGGTACGTGATCGCGCCGGTGGTCTCCGTCAGCCCGTACAGCTGCATGAACCGCGTGTCCGGCAGCATCCGCATCGCGCCGCGCAGCACGTCCTCGCTGATCGGGGACGCGCCGTACAGGACCAGCCGCAGGCTCGACAGGTCGGTCGCGACGACCTCGGGGATGAGCTGCATGAACTGGAGCAGGACCGGGACCAGGAAGATGTGCGTGACGCCGTGCCGCTCGATCTCCTTGGCGATGCCCACCGGGTCCGGCTCGCGCACGATCACGCCGGTGATCCCGTCGTAGACCACGCACGTGGTGATGCCGCTGCCCGCCACGTGGTACATCGGCATCGCGACCATCAGCACGGTCGAGTCGTCGATGTCCCACACCTGGTGGGTGAGCGGCAGCACCGACAGCCAGTTGGCGTGGGTGAGCATCACGCCCTTGGGCAGGCCCGTGGTGCCCGACGAGTAGAGCTGGACGTAGACGTCGTCCGGGTCCTCCTCGTGCGCGGGCGGCGCGGGCTCGTGCCCGTCCACCCACGCCCGGTGCTCGCGGTAGGAGTGGCCCTCGCCGCCGACGACCGTGATCAGCTCGGTGTGCTCCAGCTTGTCGGCGATCGCGTCGAGGACCGGGACGAACTCCGGCCCCGCCACCAGCACCCTGGCCCGGGCGTTGTTGACGATGTAGGCCACCTCGTCGGGGGCCAGCCGGTAGTTGATGGGGACCTGGACGGCCCCGATCCGGGGCGCGCCGAACAGCAGCTCGGCGTACTCCAGGGAGTTCTTGTCGAGTACCGCGACCCGGTCGCCGCGGCCGATGCCGGCCGCCGCGAGCGCCGCCGCGGCGCGGTCCACGCGTTCGTCGAACTCGCGGTAGGTGACGGAGACGTCGCCCGCGTGGAAGGCGACGCGGTCGGGATGCTGGCGTGCTCTCTCGCGCAGGATGTCGGACAAGCCCGGCACGGACGGCCCCTTTCGCCGAAGCCACCTGGTTGTCTGGGCATCATGCGGTGCCGGGCGCACCCGGGCAAGGGGAACGCGCGATCAGTTCCGGTCACCGGTGGGGTCGGCGAGCAGCCGCAGACCGGTTTCATCCGGAGTGCCGGGTTCGGCGTAGAACAGCGCGAGCCGCTGCCGGTCGTCGTCGGGCAGCTCCAGCGTCTCGTTGATCAGGGTGAGCGGCCCGACCGTCGGGTGGCGCAGCTCGCGCACGTAGTGGGCGCAGGCCCGCACCGGATGCGCCGACCACAGCGCCGCGAAGTCCCGGCTCTTCATCGTCAGCTCCCCGACCAGCGCGGCCAGCTCCCGGTCGTCGGGGTACCGGGCCGCCGCGCGCCGCAGGTCCGCGACCGTGTCGCGCGCCTTGGCGCGCCAGTCGGCGTACAGCTCGCGGGTGTGGGCGTCCAGGAACACCAGGCGGGCGATGTTGGGGCGGTCCCCCGGCCGGTCGGGGGCGTCGAAGTCCAGGTGGGCGGCCAGCAGCGCGTGGGCCATGCGGTTCCAGGCGAGCACGTCGGCGCTCCGCCCGACGACCAGCGCGGGGACGTCGCCGACGGCCGTCAGCATGGCGCGCAGCGCGGGCCGCAGCCGTTCCGGCCGGGGGCGGCGGCGCGCCGCGGGCCTCGCCGGGCGGGCCAGCGCGTACAGGTGGGCGCGCTCGTCGGGGTCCAGCCGCAGCACGCGGGCGATGGCGTCGAGGACGGCGTCGGAGGCGTTCGGGCTGTGCCCCTGCTCCAGCCGCGTGTAGTACCCGGCGCTGACCCCGGCGAGCTGCGCCAGCTCCTCGCGGCGCAGGCCCGGGACGCGGCGGCGCCCGCCGAAGTCGGCCAGCCCCACCTCGGCCGGGGCCAGCCGGGCCCGCCGGGTCCGCAGGAACTCGCCCAGTTCAGCGCTTCGCTCCATGCCCTCCAGGATGGCCCATCGGCCCGGGACCGAGCCTGCACCTGTCAGGGGTAGCCTCCGCGGATCCATCCACGGCAGGGGGCTGGGTGGGGCCGGCGGCCGGCCGCAGGCTGTCGGCCATGAGCACGACGACTCCCCACGCGCCGCCGGCGGACCGGCTCGGCGCACGTGACCTGCTGGTCCTCCTGACGTTGTGCGGCGCGACGTTCATGACGGGGCTGGACTACTCGATCGTCACCGTCGCGCTGCCGAGCATCGGCCGCGACCTGGGCTTCTCCTCGCCGGGCGCCCTGCAGTGGGTGGCGACCGCGTGCGTGCTGCCGACGGCGGCGCTGCTGCCGCTGTGCGGGCGGCTGTCGGACCTGGTGGGGCGGCGCCGGCTGTTCACCGGCGGGGTGGCGGCGTTCACGGTGGCGTCGCTGGCGGCCGCGCTGGCCGTCTCCCCGGCGGCGCTGGTCGCCGCCCGGGTCGCCCAGGGCGCCGCGGCGGCGGCGATCGGCGCGACCGCCATCGCGCTGCTGACCGCCGTGTTCCCCGAGGGCCCGCGCCGCACCCGCGCGCTGGGCGTGAACGGCGCGGTCCTGTCCCTCGGCTTCGTCACCGGGACGATCGGCGGCGGCGTCGTCACCACCGGCCTGGACTGGCGCTGGACCATGCTGCTGCTGGTGCTCATCGGGGCCGCCGCGCTGGCGGGCGCGGCGCTGCTGCCGCGCGACGGCGACCGGACCGCGACCCGGCTGGACGTGCCCGGCGCGGTGCTGGCCAGCGGCGGCCTGTTCGCCCTGGTCTACGCGGTCTCGACCGGCGCGCACGCGGGCTGGGCGGCGGTCGCGGCGGTGGCGCTGGGCGCGTTCCTGCTGGTCGAGGCCCGGCACCCCGCGCCGCTGATCCCGCTTGCGCTGCTGGCCCGGCCCACCGTGAAGTGGA
The DNA here is from genome assembly GCF_014138665.1 of Actinomadura kijaniata. Taxonomy (NCBI): domain Bacteria; kingdom Bacillati; phylum Actinomycetota; class Actinomycetes; order Streptosporangiales; family Thermomonosporaceae; genus Actinomadura; species Actinomadura kijaniata. Next base: position 514,083 of record NZ_JACJIA010000002.1, on the reverse strand, counting down.
GCCTGCTGCTCGGGCTGGTGACGTTCGGGATGTGCGGCGGCGCGACGCTGCTGCTCAGCCTGTACCTCCAGGAGGTGCTGGGCTGGTCGCCGCTCCGGACCGGTTTCGGCCTGCTGGCCGAGGGCGTCGCCGCGCTGGCCGCCGGGGGCGTGGCGGGCCGCCTGGTCACCGCGCGCGGCGCGGCGTTCGCGCTGGTCGTCGGCCTGCTCACGCAGGCGGCGGGCACGGCGGCGATGGCGCTGCTCCCGGCGCACGGGAACCTGCCGCTGCTGCTGGGGACCTCGGCGGCGCTGGGGTTCGGGCACGTGCTGGCGGTGGTGGCGTTCACCACCGCGCTGACCTCCGGCCTGCGCGACGACGAGCGGGGCGTCGCCGGAAGCCTGGCGCAGACGCCGCAGTTCGTCGGGTCCGTGGGCGTGGCGGCGCTGGCCGCGTTCGCCGGCGCGCGGGGCGGCCTGGCCGGGCTGCACGCGGCGTTCCTGGCGGCGGGCCTGGTCACCCTGGCCGGGGTGCCGGTGGCGGCGTTCCTGCTGCCCCGCGCCGCCGGCCGGCGTTGACGGGAGGGGCCCCGGCGGCGGGGCCCCTCCGGCGTCAGACGCGCTTCTTGCTCTTGGCCAGCACCGTGACCACCAGGTAGACGACGACGGCGATGATCCCGATGAAGAAGAAGAACTTCAGCATCGAGAAGAGCCATCCCAGCGCCGTGAAGGCGAGCCAGATGGCGAGGATGACACCGATGATTGTCAGGATTGTCCGACCCATGTGCCCCAACGTATGCGGCGCCGGACGGGGGCGTCATCACCCTGGAGGACGACCCGACCCCGACTTCCGGGGGTCACCGACCCTGAGTCCCCGGGGTGTCACCCACTGCGCGGGCGGTGCCGAAGACCGTCCGGCCGCCGATCTCGAACCCGGCGGGAAAAGGAAGGGGGCGGCCGTTCACCCATGGAAACGGCGATTCCTTACGAGGTGGTGACGTGCCTGCCGTTCCGGGCGTCCCGGCGCGTAGCGTGAGCTCGTGAGGAACGTGTCATGAGCGCCGGGCGGGTCCTGGTCGTGGACGACGACCCGACCGTGGCCGAGGTCGTCGCCCGCTACCTGGAACGGGACGGGCACGAGGTCGAGTGCGTCGCCGACGGCGCGCGGGCGTTGCGGCGGGCGGCGGACCGGCCGCCCGACCTGGTCGTGCTCGACCTGATGCTGCCCGGCATGAGCGGGCTGGAGGTCTGCCGGAGGCTGCGCGCGACCTCCGCCGTGCCGATCGTGATGCTGACGGCGCTCGGCGACGAGAACGACCGGCTCGTCGGGCTGGAGAGCGGCGCCGACGACTACGTGACCAAGCCGTTCAGCCCGCGCGAGCTGGCGTTGCGGGTCCGCTCGGTGCTGCGGCGGGCGCGCGGCGCGGTCGTGCCGGGCGTCGGCGGGCCGCTGCGCGACGGGGACCTGGTCGTGGACGTCGTCGCGCACGAGGCCGAACGCGCCGGACGCCGCCTGACGCTGACCGCCCGCGAGTTCGACCTGCTGGCGTTCCTGCTGCGCAACCCGCAGCAGGCGTTCACCCGCGACCAGCTGCTGGACCGGGTGTGGGGGTGGTCGTTCGGCGACTCCTCCACGGTCACCGTGCACGTGCGGCGGCTGCGGGAGAAGATCGAGGACGACCCGGCCGCGCCGCGCCGCATCGTCACCGTGTGGGGCGTCGGCTACCGCTACGAGCCTGCGGGGGACGCGTGATGCTCGCGTTCGATGAGCTGCTGTGGGTCGCCTGGTACGCGGCGGTGGCGGCGTTCACGGTCGCGATGCTGGCGCTGGGGCTGCTGCACCGGCTGCGCCGCCGGTCGGTGGCCACGCAGTCGCTGGTGGTCGGCGTGGCGACGGTGCTGGCGACGGTCTCCGGCATCGTCGTGATCGCGCTGATGATGCTGGTCAACGAGCATGATCTGGCGGTGACGCTGTCGGTGGTCACCGCGTCGGGCCTGGTGGCGCTGGTGGTGTCGGCGCTGCTGGGCCGCCGGCTGGTCGCCGCGAACCGGGCGCTGTCGGACGCGGTGCGCGCCGACCCGTTCCGGCCGCCCGCCGTGGACCTGCCCGCCGAGCTGGCCGAGCTGTCCCGCGAGCTGGAGGCCGCCCACGCCCGCCTGGAGGCCGCCCACCGGCGCGAGCAGGCCCTGGAGGCCAGCCGCCGCGAGCTGGTCGCCTGGGTCAGCCACGACCTGCGCACCCCGCTGGCGGGCCTGCGCGCGATGGCCGAGGCGCTGGAGGACGAGGTGGTGACCGACGCCGACACGGTCCGCCGCTACCACGGGCGCATGCGCGTCGAGACCGACCGCCTGGCGGAGATGGTGGACGACCTGTTCGAGCTGTCGCGCATCCACGCGGGCGCGCTGCGCCTGTCGCGCCGCCGCGTCGGGCTGGCCGACCTGGTCGCCGAGGCCGTGGCGGGCACCGAGCCGCTCGCCCGCGCCAAGGGGATCCGGCTGAGCGGCGGCGTCCGCGCGGGCGCCCCGCTGGAGGTGGACGCGAACGAGCTGGGCCGCGCCCTGCGCAACCTCGTCGTCAACGCGATCCGGCACACCCCCAGCGACGGCGCGATCGAGGTCAGCGGCGAGGTCGTCGACGGCGAGGCGCGGGTGACCGTGGCCGACGCCTGCGGCGGCATCCCCGAGCCCGACCTGCCGCGCGTGTTCGACGTGGCGTTCCGGGGCGAGACGGCCCGCACGCCCGGCGGCGGCGCGGGGCTGGGCCTGGCGATCACCCGGGGGATCGTGGAGGCGCACCGGGGCGCGGTCGAGGTCGCCAACGCGGGACCGGGCTGCCGGTTCACCGTCCGGCTGCCGCTGTCGGTCTAGAAATGTCGACAAACCGACAAGTCGCCTAGTCGATCACCGCGAGGCGCTGTGACCAGCGCCTCAGGCGTGATCTGCCTCATCCTCGGGGCCGCGCCAGGGGGACGGGCCGTCCCGCGCGAGGCGCGGCCAAGCCTTTGACCAGCCATTACCTGCTCCAGAGACAGGCCGTTGTGGCGCGCGTCACGGTCCATGAGCGACCACTCGCGCAGGGTAACGTTCCGCCTGGCTCATTGGACTGGATGTTCATAAGGACCTGGAGGTGGACCGTGCTCACGCGGGTCGCGGGCGCCCTGGCGCTCAGTGCCGTGGTCGGCTGCGGGTTGGTGGGGACCGCCGTCCCCGCCGCCGCACGCGGCGTCGCCGCCCCCTACGACTTCGACGGCGACGGCCACCGCGACCTGGTCGTGGGCAGCCCCGGCGGCGTCGCGGGCGGCAAGCGCGGCGCGGGTTTCGTCACCGTCGTCCCCGGCTCCCGCGGCGGCCTGGACACCCGCCGCCGCAAGGTCGTCAGCCAGGCCGACGGCTGGGTGCCCGGCGCGGCCGAGCCCGGCGACCGCTTCGGCTCCGCCCTGGCCTCCGCCGACCTCGACCGCGACGGCTACGCCGACCTCGCCGTCGGCGTGCCCGGCGAGGACGGCGGCCGCCACGCCGACGCGGGCGGCGTCACGATCCTGTGGGGCTCCCGCGACGGGCTGACCCGCGCCACCGCCCACACCGAGGCCGGGACCCCCGGCGCCCGGCACCGGTTCGGCGAGTCCCTGGCCACCGGCGACATCCAGGGCGACGGATCGCCCGAGGTGTTCGTGACGATCCCCGGCACCAGCACCTACACCTGGCTGTACTTCGGCCGGACCCGCGCGTCGGGCGCCCCCGCCGTCGGCTCCCGCGGCACCGACGACGTGGACCGTTCCTGGGTGGCCTCCGGCGACGTCGACGGCGACGGGCGCGGCGACGTCGTCTACGCCTGGTACGACGACGATGACCCCGAGGTGGGCCACCGGCGCGGCTTCTCGGTCTTCCACGGGACGTCCTCCGGCGGCTTCACCCGGGGCCGGACGGTGCACACCACGGTCCACGCCCTCGCGGTCGGCGACTTCGACGGCGACCGCCGCGCGGACATCGCGGTCGGCGACACCGACGACCACCCCTCGGCGGGCGGCCGGGTGACCGTCCACCGGGGCGGCCGGTTCGGCCTGGCCGGGTCCTACCCGCTGGACCAGCACACTCCCGGCGTTCCCGGCACCGGCGTCAACGAGGACCTGTTCGGCGACTCCCTGGCCGCCGGCGACGTCAACGGCGACGGCCGCGCGGACCTGGCGGTCGGCGCGCCCAAGGCGGACATCGGCCGCACGTTCGACGCCGGCCGCGCCTACCTGCTGTTCGGCTCCCCGCGCGGACTGACCGGGAACGGCGCGCAATCCCTCACCCAGAACACCGGCGGCGTCCCCGGCACGGCGCGGCCCTACGAGCACTTCGCCCGGCAGGTCTCCCTGCTGGACCACACCCGGGACGGCCACGCGGACCTGACGATCGGCGCCCCCGACGAGGGCGAGGGCAGCGTCACGCTGGTCCGGGGCGGCGCCACCGGCCTGACCCCGAAGACGGCGACGACGCTGACCCCGGCGACCCTGGGCCTCCGCAACCGAACCCCCCGCCTCGGCACCCTCCTCGGCCACTGACCCCGTCCAATTGCACAAAATTTCAATATCCCGGTAAACGCTTCCCCCGACACCCGCGTCTCTCTGGTGACGCGCGCGTGGAACGCGCGCCTACCTGGAGGTACCCCCCTTTGCACAAGCGCCTGTTCCCGCGCGCCGTCGCGCTGTCCACGGCCGCGGTCCTGAGCGGCCTCGGCCTCGCCGCCCTCGCCCCCGCCGCCGGCGCCGCCACCCCGGCCAAGCCGTACGACTTCAACGGCGACGGCTACCGCGACCTGGCGGTCGGCAGCCCGAACGGCACCGTCGGAAGCAAGAAGCAGGCCGGGTTCGTCACGGTCGTCCACGGCGCGTCCTCGGGCCTGAACAAGTCCAAGCGGCAGATCCTCTCGCAGGACACCAGGGGCGTCGCCGGGGCCGCCGAGACCGGCGACCACTTCGGCCACGCGGTCGCCTCGGGCGACTTCGACCGCGACGGCTACGCCGACCTCGCCGTCAGCGCTCCCGACGAGGACTCCGGCAGCCTGACCGACACCGGCGGCTTCACCGTCTTCTGGGGTTCGAGGTCCGGCCTGATCACCAACGCGTGGACCGGGGCGTTCGACTCCCGCCAGCAGTCCGGCGACCGCGCCGGGCTCTCCATGACCGCGGGCGACTTCAACGGCGGCGGCCACCCGGACCTCGCCTACGGCTCCGCGCGCTACTGGGGCTGGCTGTCGTTCGAGCCGGGCACCAGTGCCCGGACCTCGCGCACCCGGCCGTTCACGCCGCACCGCATGACCGTTCCCGGCCCCCGGGGCAAGGCGCGGGCCGCGGCCGCCGCGCCCCTGACCATCCTGGTCTCCAACGGCCACGTCACCGGGTCGAAGCACGCCAACGTCGTGCTGACCTGGAAGGACCCGTCCGCCACCGATCCGGCCCAGCGCGAGGTGATCATCGTCTGGGAGCCGAAGGACGCCCACTCCCTGGTTCCCAAGGCGTCGGTCAACGCCGAGACCGGCCGTCCCGTGGTCGGCGACTTCGACGGCGACCGGTACGCCGACGTCGCGCTCGGCCAGTCCGGCGACGGCGGCCACACCGGCGGCCAGGTGACCGTCTACAAGGGCTCGGCGGCGGGCATCACCGCCGACGCCAGGACCGTCCTCAGCATCGAGAAGCTGAAGCTGCCCGGCGCGAGCGCCGCCGGGAACGGCTTCGGCGCGGACCTGGCGGCCGGGGACGTCACCAAGGACGGCCGGGCCGACCTCGCCATCGGCGTTCCGGGCTACAAGGTCAGCGGCCGGCCCGCCGCGGGCGGCGTGTTCGTGCTGTTCGGATCGGCCAAGGGGCTGGGCTCCTACGGCGCGGAGTGGATCTCGCAGAGCACGTCGGGCGTTCCGGGCGGCTCGGAGAAGAACGACCGGTTCGGCTCCGGCGTGACCCTCCTGGACCACACCAAGGACGGGTACGCCGACCTGGTGGTGGGCTCGTCCGGTGAGAACGGCACCGAGGGGGCGCTGTTCGGCTCCAAGGGCAAGTCGTACGGTTTCCGCACGACCTCCGGTGCGGTCTCCGGCGCCTCCTGGGCCCCGAGCACGTTCGGCGTGGGCGGCAAGGTCGCCCAGTACGGACTGGTCCTGGGCGACTGACGGCCGTTCGCCCGCGGGGCGGGCCCTTCTCGACGCGGGGGGTCCGCCCGGTGCGGGCGGGTCAGCGGTCGACGGTTTCGTCGATGGTGCGGAACGTCGGGCAGGGCCAGCGCCACATGCAGGCGCGGCAGCGGCGGATCGGGCTGTCGGGGTCGCTGGTGATGCCCCCCGCGTCCTGGGGGCGGTGCAGGTCCAGCAGCCGCAGGCTCAGTTCGGCGAACGCGAGCACGTCGTCGCGCGCGCCCGCCAGGAACGTCAGGTCCTCGCGGGCCAGCCGGGCGCGGACCGGCACGAAGCCGGAACGGTTCACCAGGCGGGACAGGTACTGGGTGGAGGTGCGCCAGGAGTTGGACTTCTCGGCGCGGGCCCGGATGGACTCCAGGCGGTCGCGCAGCCGGAGCTCCCGTGGGTCGGGACCGTAAGGTTCGTCCTTCATCTGCGGTGCATCCCCCCATGCATGACCGCCGCGGACGGCGCGGCGCGGCCGTCCGGTTCTCGTCGCACCCGTCCAGCGTCCCCCAATCGGCGGCGCCACGAGGGGGGAATCGTGCAGTCCGCAGGCCGGAGACGGCCACCCGCCGGGAACGTTCCGGGAGGCGCCCGGACGAAGTGCCCGCGCGATGACGGGACGTAACGGTCATACCGGTGTACTGCGGTGACGCCCCCACGACACGGGTCTTCGCGAACTGTCTGGCTCCCACGGCGTTCGCCCGATAGTGTGCCGCTCGTGGAGCTAAACGTCTCGACTTCATCTCAGGGAGGTCACGCCGTCGTCACAGCGACCGGCGAACTGGACCTGTACACCGCGCCGCGGCTGCAGAACGCGCTGGCCGTTCTGCTGCGCGAGGAGGTGGATCGCATCGTGGTCGACCTCAGCGGCGTGGAGTTCTGCGATTCGACCGGCATGAACGTCCTGCTGTCGGCGATGAAGCGGCTCAAGGAACGGGGCGGCTCGCTGGAGCTGGCCGCGCCGCGCCCGGCCGTTCGGCGGATCCTCCAGGTGACCGGCCTCGACTCGGTGTTCACCGTGGTCGACGCGGTGCCCGCGCCCCACGCGGGCTGACGGCGCCGCAAGGGACCCGTCCGCGCACGTTCCGCGGCCCGCGGGGGGTGACCCCCGCGGGCCGTCGTGCCGTCCGGGCCGGGTTGCCGGTGCGGCGCCGCCGTCCCCACTACGATCGCCCCTATGCAGGAAGTAGCGGTGATCATCCCGGCGAAGGACGAGGCCGACCGGATCGCGGCCACCGTCAAGGCCGCCCTGGAACTGCCCGGCGCCGACCTGGTCGTGGTGGTCGACGACGGCTCCTCCGACGGCACGGCGCGGGTCGCCGGCGAGGCCGGGGCGAGGGTCGTCCGGCACGCCCGCAACCGGGGCAAGGGCGCGGCGATGGAGACCGGCGCCGAGGCCGTGCGGCTGCTGGACGAGGGCCGCGACACCCCCCGCCACCTGCTGTTCCTGGACGCCGACCTGGCCGAGACCGCCCGCGAGGCCGCGCCGCTGGTCGCGCCCGTCCGCGACGGCGAGGCCGACATGACCATCGCCGTGTTCGCGACCACCGTGAAGCTCGGCGGGCACGGCTTCGTCGTCCGCCTGTCGCGCGACGGCATCCGGCGCGCCACCGGCTGGACCGCCACGCAGCCGCTCAACGGCCAGCGCTGCCTGACCCGCGCCGCGTTCGAGGCGGCCCTGCCGCTGGCCGCCGGGTTCGGCGTGGAGACCGGCCTGACCATCGACCTGCTGCGCCAGGGCTTCCGCGTCCGCGAGGTCGAGGTCCCCCTCGCCCACCGCGCGACCGGCACCGACTGGCACGCCCAGGTCCACCGCGCCCGCCAGTTCCGGGACGTGGCCCGCGCCCTCGCCGTCCGCGACCCCGCCGTCGCCGGGCGGCTGTCCCGCCTCACCGGACGCCGGTGACCCCCGGGCGGACGGGCACGCGCGGCCTGGCCGCGATCGGCGCCGCCCTGGCGCTGTTCCTGCTCACGGCGGTTCTCGGGCCGTCGGCGTTCGTGCCCGAACTGCCCGGCGCGGCGGGCGCGCCGCCGTTCTCCCTGAACGTCCGCCCGCCCGGGACCCTGCTGGTCGTCCTCGTCGTGCTGGGCGTCGCGGCGGGGGCGGCGGGCCTCGCCCTGTGCCTGACCGCCCTGCGGCGGGGCTGGCGCGTTCCGGCGTCGCGGCTGGTGGGGGCCGGGCTGCTGGTGGCGGCGGCGTTCGCGTTCCTGCCGCCGGTTGGGTCCACCGACCACCTCAACTACGCCGCCTACGGCCGCATGGCCGCCACCGGGCACGACCCCTACGCCACCCGCGCCTCCGACCTGCCGCACGACCCCGTGATCAACGCGGTGCAGGAGTGGCAGGACACCCCCTCGGTCTACGGGCCGATCGCCACGGCGGGGCAGGCGCTGGCGTCCCGGGTCGGCGGCGACTCGGTGAAGGTGACGGTGTTCGTGCTGTCGCTGCTGAACCTGGCCGCGTTCGCGATCGCCGCGCTGGTGCTGCACCGCACCGCCCGCGACGAGACCGCCCGGCTCCGCGCCGCCCTGCTGTGGACCTGCAACCCGCTGATGCTGTTCCACCTGATGGCGGGCGCGCACAACGACGTCCAGGCCGTCGCCCCGATGGTCGCGGCGCTGGCGGCGTTCCGCGCGGGCCCCGGCCGGACGCTGCTGGCCGGGGCGCTCGTCGGGGTCGGAATGGCGATCAAGCTGCCCGCCGCGCTGGTCGGCGGCGGTCCCGCCTGGTGCCTGCTGCGCGCGCGGCGGTGGCCGCCGCTGACCGCGCTGTTCGCCGCCGCCGGGGCGGTCGCCGCCGCGACCTTCCTGCCCGCCGGGCCGCACGCCTTCGACCAGCTCCGCGACGCCTCGAACATGGTGTCGCTGGCGACGCCCTGGCACCTGCTGGACAGCCTGCTCCACAACCGCGCCGTCATCAAGGTCGGCTGGGTGGCGCTGATGCTGGCGCTGGTCTGGCTGCTCTACCACGCCCTGCCCCGCGACCCGCTGGGCGACGCCGCCGAGCGGGACCGCCAGGAGGGCCGCCGCGTCGCCGCCGCCCTGGTGCTGGCCTGGCTGTTCGCCGCGCCCTACGAGCTGCCCTGGTACGACGGGTTCGGCTGGGCGGTGCTGGCGCTGCTGCCCGCCTCCCGCATGGACCAGATCATGCTGGTGCGCACGGCCGTGTTCAGCCTGGCCTACCTGCCCGCCCGCGACCCGAAGCTGGTCGACCTGCCGGAGGCGCTGCGCTGGTTCCTGCCGTCGGTGGCGCGGTCGGTCATCGTTCCCGTGCTGCTGACCGGGGTGCTGGTGTACCTGGTGCGCTGGTGTCTGGCGGAACGTCGCCGGGCCGCTCCTCCAGCGTCCGCAGCAGCGCCGCGAGGGTGAGCGGCGCGGCCAGGCAGAACGCCACCGACAGGATCACGAGGCCGGAGTCGTTGACCAGCGTCCCGATCACGCCGATCGTCAGCGCCCCCAGCAGCGCGGGCCGCGTCGTCGGCGCGGCCGCGTAGAGCCGGGCCAGCCACCCGGCCCGCCGCCGCGCCGGATCGGCCAGCACGAGGTACACGGCGACGACGACCAGCGCCAGCACGGCCGCGACCGGCAGCAGCCCCAGCGCGCCGACCATCGCGTGGAACTTGCGGACCACCACGCCCCAGGCGTCGCCGCTCTCGAGCTGCTGCCAGAACCGGCCGAGGTGCGTGGGGTGGGCGCTGCGCGCGTTCAGGAACGAGATGAACAGCACCACCACGGCCCCGGCCAGGCAGAACAGCCCGAGCTTCCACCACGACACGCGCCGCCCGGCCACCATCAGCCCGACCAGCGCGAACACCGGGACCATCGCCAGCACGCCGCCGAAGTCGCTGCCCCACATCGGCAGCCCGTCCACGGCCACCGCGACCACCCCGACGGCCGCGACGACGCCCGCCGCCGCCATCGTGCGCCCCGCGCGCAGCGGGCGGGCCGCCAGCCACGCCGCCGTCAGCACCGACGCCGTCGCGAACAGCGAGAACGCCTGGTTCCCGAACCCGTAGAACCGGCCCGCGACCACCCCCGTGTACCCCATCAGGGAGTTCAGTTGCAGGGTGGAGCCGAGCATCACGTCGGCGGCCAGCACGACCGCCGTCACCCCGGCCACGACCAGGCCGGGCCCGAGGACCGACCGCCGCCACGGCCCGGCCAGCGCGATCCCCGCGACCAGCGCGCCGAACGCCAGCACCGACACGACCAGCACCGGCGTCGGCCGCGGGGCCTGCCACCACGGCACCAGCCCGGCCAGGAACGACGCGACCGGCGTGGCCCCCGCCAGCAGCGCCACGACCCGCGCCACCCCCAGCACCCGCCGCCGCGTCCCCGGCTCGGGGCGGCGGCGCAGCAGCAGCGCGGCCACCAGGTAGACGGCGATCTGCGCGGCCCCGAGCACCCAGAAGTACGAGCCCTGCGCCCTGCGGATCACCTGCGCGGCCACGTCCTCGTCGACGAGCGCCTCCCGCTTGTAGGAGGCCGAGCCCCTCGTCGGCTCCGGCGTCCACGGCGACCCGACCGCGCCGTCCGGCCTGGCCAGCCCGGTGACCCGCATCGCCGTCACCGTCAGGTCCGTCAGCGTGACCAGGCCCGGCTGCCGCGTGGCGGTGGAGGTCAGGAACCCCGACGGGAACCCCGGCCCGGTGGCCAGCGCGACCCGCAGGTGGGACCGGGCGGTGGTGTCCGACAGGCCCGCGACCAGCAGGGTCGTCCCGGCGGGCAGCGCCGCGACGACCTGCCCGACCCGGCGGTCGGCGGCGGCCACGGCGGCGGCGCGCTCCCGGTCGCTCACCGGGACGGGCCGCCCCTTCGCGTCGGTTCCGGCCTTCACGTAGGCGCGGAACACGTCGTCGACGTCCACGGCGGTCAGCGGGCAGCGCGCCCAGTCGGCGGGCGCGACCCTGTCGGGCGACTCGGCGTACCGGGCGACCCGCCCGTTCGCGTCGGCCAGGCCGAACACCGCGCCCGGCCCGACCGCGAACGCGCACTGCCGCGCGTCCGCCGCGGACTGCCCGAGCAGCCCGATCCGCGCGTGGTAGGAGCCGTCGGCGTTGTCCCTCCCGATCGTCTCCCAGCCGGGCGCGACCGCGCCGCCGTCCGGGGTGACCTGCGGCGCGGCGGGCAGCGCGCAGTCGCCGTGCGCCAGCCGGGACCGCTGCCCGGCCGACAGCGTCAGCCAGCCGTCGGTCGGGCACGTGTAGGCCAGCGGCGTGCGCACGCTCAGCCCGCCGACCGCGCCCTGCCCGGTCAGCCGCCACAGCGTGGGGGCGCCGCGTTCGGTGACGTCGCTCCACTTCAGGCCCGGCACCCCGACGATCACGACGCGGCCGGGGCCCGGCGCGTTTCCGGCCGCCGCGCGGGCGTCGCCGGCGCCGGCGAGGGCCGCCAGGGGGACCAGGACGATCGCCAGGACCAGTGCCCAGAGTGTGCCGGTCTTCGCCCCCCGCTGTGCCATGCGACCAGGTTAGTGGGCGGCTTACGCCAGGATGGGGACATGCGTGCAGGCAAGCGGGCAGCGGGCGGCGCCCCGGCGGACCGGGGCCGGCGGACACCGCCCGAGCTGCTCATCGTGCTGCTCGGCGTCGCCGTCGCCGCGCTCGCGGTGTCCCCGATCGTCACCAAGTGGCTGACCAACCCGCCCGACCAGCGGATGGTGGACCTGGAGGTCTACCGGGACGGCGGGCGGGCGATCCTGCGCGGCGCGCCCCTGTACGAGGTGGTCACGCCGCCGCCGCAGTTGCTGCCGTTCACCTACCCGCCGTTCGCGGCGGTGCTGGCGGTGCCGTTCACGCTGATGAGGTGGTGGCACGCGCAGATCGCCTGGATCGCCGTGTCCTACACCGGGCTGGCGGTCGTGGTGTGGTTCTGCTTCCGTGACCTGATCCGCCGCACCGGGCGGTGGGCGCCCGTCACGACGGGCGCGCTGTTCGGGGCGATGGCGTACGTGTGGTCGTCGTTCGACCAGATCCGGTTCGGGCAGGTCGGGTTCCTGCTGATGGCGTTGTGCCTGGCCGACTGCCTGGCGCGCACCGCGTACTGGCCGCGCGGGGCGCTCGTCGGCCTCGCCGTGGCGATCAAGCTGGTGCCGGGCGTGTTCCTCGTCTACTTCCTGCTCACCGGGCGGCGCGACGCGCTGGCCAACGCCGTGCTGACCGCCGCCGCGGCGTCGCTGGCGGCGTTCGCGCTGCTGCCGCACGACTCGGCGGACTACTGGTTCGGGGCGCTGCTGGAGGGCGGCGAGCGGACCGGCGCCGTCGACGGCACCACCAACCAGGCCCTCAACGGCATGGTGGCCCGCGCCCTGCCCGAGGGCCCGCCCCGGTCGCTGGTGTGGCTGGCGTTGAGCCTGGTGGTGGCGTTCGTGGGGTTCCGGCTCGCGCGGCGGGCGACCCGGCTCGGCGACACCGCCGCCGCGCGCGTCACCGCCCCGTTCGGCGGCACCGACCTGACGCGCGCCGCCGATCCGGCCGCCGGGACGCCCGCCCGCGACCTGCTGCTGGCGGGCGTCGCGATCACCGGTCTGCTGTCGGTGCTGCTGTCCCCGGTGGGCTGGATCCACCATCTCGTCTGGATGATCGCGGTGATCGGCGCTTTGGTGGGCGATGGGCGGGACGCGCGAAGATGCCTGGTCGGGGGGGTCGTGTGGGTCGCGTTCCTGTTCCCGCTGCCCTGGTGGGGCGTCACCCCGGCGCGGGAGGCACCCGTCCTGATCTGGCGCTTTCTGGGGCAACTGCTGCGCGACGCGTTCGGCCTGATCGCCGTGATGATGATCTTGGTGTTGGGGATCTGGCTGGTGAACCGGCTGCGCCGCAAAGTCGATCATGAGGAAACTTCTCTCGGTGGGGCGGAGGTGGGTACGCTCGCCCCGTGATGCTCATCGCGGTGGCCGTAGCGGGCTTGGTCGCCGGGGTGGCCGGACTGTCCATCGCCGTGGTGGCCCACAACAGGGTGAACCAGATCGTCGAGGAGTGCGCCGAGATGCTTCGGCGGCAGCTTCAGGCCGCCGGCGGCCCCGTGGACAACCAGGCGCTCCGGGACCTCGCCATCGTGCACTACGACGCGCTCAAGGAGATGTCGGGGCACCGGTCGTTCTCGCTCGCGCTGCTGAACTCCGCGGGCGACGGAGTGATCGTCTCCTCCATCAACGGGCGCACCGAGACCCGGACCTACGCCAAGGCCGTCCAGGACGGGCACGCCAGGGAGATGCTGTCCCCCGAGGAGAGCCAGGCGCTGCGCGCCGCGCGGCTCGGCAAGGGTCCGGTGGTCTCCATGGACGACCCGCTCCCGGACTTCGGCGGCAACGGCCACGCGCCCTCGGCCAGGTCCTGACCGTCACGTCCTGACCGCCTCCTGCGCCGACCGCGTAAACTCGTGTCCCTCTGGGGCGGCCCTGTCGCTCAGGGCCCGACACCGTGCGCTCCTTGCGGGGGCGAAGGAGTGAAGCCGAACATGCCGCAGCGTTACGCCTATCTCGGTCCGCAGGGCACCTTCACCGAAGCCGCCATGCGCTCGTTCCCGGGCGCCGACGAGGCCGAGCACCTGCCCTACGCCACCGTCCCGGCCGCGCTGGACGCGCTGCGCCGCGCCGAGGTGGACCTGGCGGTCGTGGCGCTGGAGAACTCCGTGGAGGGCTCGGTCCCCACCACCCTGGACGAGCTGGCCACCGGCGAGCCCCTCCAGATCGTCGGCGAGGCGCACCTGCCGGTCTCGTTCGCCCTGCTGGTGAGGCCCGGCACGGACCTCGGCGACATCAAGACCGTCGCCTCCCACCCGCACGCCCAGCCGCAGTGCCGCCGCTGGCTGGCCGAGAACGTCCCGCACGCCGAGTGGCGCGCCGCCACCTCCAACGCCGAGGCCGCCCAGCACGTCGCCGACGGTCACTACGACGCGGCGCTGGCGGGCTCGTTCGCGGCGGCCCGGTACGGCCTGTCGGTGCTGGCCGAGGACATCCACGACGTCGCCGACGCCGTCACCCGCTTCATCGCGCTGCGCCGCCCCGGCACGCCCCCGCCCCCGACCGGCACGGACCGCACGACGGTGGTGGCGTTCATCGGGGAGGACCACCCGGGCGCGCTGCTGGAGATCCTCACCGAGTTCTCCATGCGCGGCATCAACCTGACGCTGATCCAGTCCCGCCCGACCGGCGCGGGCCTCGGCTCGTACCTGTTCTGGATCGAGCTGGAGGGCCACGTCGACGACGCCCGCGTCGGCGAGGCGCTGATGGGCCTGCGCCGGGTGTGCGCCGACGTCCGCTTCGTGGGCTCCTACCCGCGTGCCGACCAGGTCCGCCCGGAGATCCGCCGGGGCACCCACGACCAGGACTTCACCGAGGCCGCCGCCTGGCTGGCGTCGGTCCGCTCCGGCCACGCGTGACCGGAACGTGATTCGGCGGACGTAACCCGAAAGGATCATCCGCACGTCTCCCCTGTTGCTCGTGCGACAACGGAGGCGAAGTGCGCAGAATCCTGGCGGCCGCGGGGTCGCTGCTCCTCACCATGACCCTGTTCCAAGGGGTCTCCCGCGCCGAGTCGGGCGCGGCGATCCTGGAAGTGATCCTGGCCCGGACACCGGGCAGGAACGAGGTCCGTCCTCTGGTGCGGGCGGCCTCACCCGCGGGGATCACGAAGGTCACCGTCGGCCTGCGGCTGCGCGGCGAGGACGCCCCGTACGCGACGGCCGAGGCGGCCGAGCTGTTCGGGGGGAGCAGGACCGAGGGCCAGTGGCGCACGCCGGGGACCATGGGGCTCAGGGACGGCCGCACCGTCGTGGACGTGGTGGTCACCGACGGTGCCGGACGGAGCGACGCGCGGCGGGAGGCGGCCTACGCCGACATGCCCGCCGACCGGTTCGCGCTCGGCGGCCCGGTCGTCCAGGCCGCCGCCGACGGCCGGGTGGGCGGCTATCTCGTCGGTCCGTTCGGGGGTTCGGCCACGATCACCCACGACCGTCCGATCAAGCGCGTCGAGATGCGCCTGTACCGGGCCGGGACCAACGAGCTGGTCGGCACGGCCGACGGTGTCCGCCCGGTGGAGCAGCGCGACGGCTTCTCCGTCTACTCCTCCGACCGGACCCTGAACCCTCCGCCCGGCAACTACCAGCTCACCGTCACCGCCTGGAACGACCGGGACGACCGGCAGGAACGCCGCTCCGGCAAGCTCTACGTCCGGTACCGCGCGCGCATGCTCGACGTGCGGCAGGACCGGGACTGGATCGACGCCGACCGCCGGGAGGTCACCGTCACCGGCCGCCTGGTCGGAGCGCACCCGGACGGCTCCCAGCCCCCCGTCGCCGGAGCGCGGATCTACTCCGGCAGGGACACGGACCTCATGACGACGACGGACGCCGACGGCCGTTTCTCCCTCACCGTCCGGCTGGACCGGGAGGGGACGGCCCAGGTGCTCTCCACGGGCACGGGCGTTTACCTCCCTCCGTCGACCACGGTGAAGGCCACCGTGCGCGGTGTTCCCACGGCGATCACCGTGCAGAGCGGGCCGGCCGAGCACGTCGGCGACAAGGTCACGGTGTCCGGCCGGCTCAAGCGGCAGCGTGCCACCGACGGCACCATGGTCCCGCTGGACGGCGAGACCGTCGCCCTCTACTACAACCACCACGGCGTTCCGAGCGGCGGCCCGCAGCGTGACCTGGTCGCCGAGGTGACCACCGACGCCGACGGCCGGTACCGCCTGGACACCACCATCAGGGCCAGCGGCTTCTGGGAGGCGGTGTACCCCGAGCCCGTCCCCGGCCACTGGTACAAGGCCACGTCGGCCACCGCGCCCTTCCGGTCCGTCCGCCAGCCCACGGTGATCGAGGGGGTGACGCTCGGTCCCGACCCGATCGCCCCGGGCACCCCGCTCTCCGCCACCGGCCGGGTGTCGCGCCCCAGGAGCAGCGGTGAGAACACGGCGGTTGTCGGGAGCTTCGTCGACCTCCAGTTCTCCACCGACGGCAAGAAGTGGGTCACCCGGGCCAGCGGCGTCAGCCACGAGCAGGGCCGCTTCGGAATGCAGGCGAAGGTCACCCAGGACGGCTACTGGCGGGTCCGGTACGCGGGCGGCACCAGCGGCAACGCCTCGCCCCAGACCCCCGACACCGAGGCGGTCAGTCCTGCCAGGTGGATCGACATGCGCTACCGCACGGCGATCCGGGGCTTCAACGCCACCCCCGATCCCGTCCGCAAGGGCGGCACGCTCACGCTCACCGGCGACATCGTCCGCGACCTCGGCAACGGCTGGAAGCGCGCCGGTAAGGGCGCGAAGGTCACCCTCTACTTCCGGGCCAAGGGCGCCACGAAGTGGACGGCCGTCACCACGACGACCACCGACTCCAAGGGCGCGTTCCGCAAGGCGGTCAAGGCGTCCAAGGACGGCACCTGGCGCGCCGCCTACGCGGGCAGCTCCTCCTATTTCGGCTCCACCAGCTCCAGTGACTACGTGGACGTGAAGTGACACGACGTTTGACGGCGGTCCTGGCCGCCCTGCTGCTGGCGGTGGGCGCGCTGGTCGCCCCCGCCCACGCCGACGAGACCGTGATCTTCCGCAGCGCGGGCGGGAACGTCACGGACAAGGCCACCGGCGACGCCAGGGTCGGTGTCGCCGTCGTCGCTCCGGGCGGTGTGACGGCCGTCAGCGTGAAGCTCCGCATGGAGGGTCAGAGCGAGCCCTACGGCAGGGCCGAACTGAAGCTGACCTCGGGGAGCGCGACCGACGGCTCCTGGGTGACGGCGGGCACCGTCCGGCTGCCGCGCGGGCGCACGCTGCTGGACGCCGAGGCCGTGACCGCCTCCGGTGACCGGGTCGGCAGGGACGGGGTCGGGTTCGTCGACCACACCCCGGTCGTGCTCTCGGGAAGCGACGGGACCCCGGGCGAGCTGTTCGACGGCCCCCTGAAGCCCCGGCTCGTCGTCCGGACCGCGCTGCCGGTCGCGCGGGTCGAGGCCCGCTACCACCGGGCGGGGGAGAGCGCTCCGGCGTTCACGGTCGACGCGTTCACCGAGACGTCGCGGCTCCGGTTCCAGGACCACCACGAGATCACCCTGGAGGCGACGCGGCCGGTGGACCCGCCGACCGGTGACTACTGGCTGGGGTTCACCGTCTGGAACGACGCCGGGGACCGGTACGAGCGACGGGTGTCCTTCACGGGCGCTCCCAGCGTCCGCAAGCGCGAGAAGGCCGAGTTCGCCGACCTGAAGGTCACGCCCTCCACGACCGACGTCGAGGCTCCCGAGACCGAGTTCACGGGACGGCTGGTCACCGCCGCCGACCGGGCCCCGCTGCGGGGCCTGGAGATCGACGTCAACGGCGCCACGATCACCACCGGTCCGGACGGGGGGTTCCGGACCCGCATCGTGACCACGAACGCGCTCCAGCCGACCGCGTCCTTCGCGGGGAACGGCCGTTACGGACGGGCCAGGGGCGTGCTCCCCGCGCCGTTCCAGCGGCAGGCCACCGAGGTCAGCGCGGCGTTCAGCCCGACCCCGACGACCGTCGGGCAGAGGGTGAAGATCACCGGAACGCTCAAGCGCCGTGCCCGTGGCGGCGCGTGGGTGCCGCTCGCGGGCCGGAAGATCGTCGCGCGCGGCGTCACCACCGGCACCGAGACCGCCGCCACCACCGCCGGGAACGGCACGTACACGATCACGGTGGTCGCGGGGCGGGACCGGCGGTGGGACGTCGAGGCGCCGTACCAGGACGGCGACTACGCCTACGCGCGTCGCATGCTTCCGGCGTCGGGCCCCCTGCCGCTGAAGTACGTGACCGCGTTCGAGAAGCCGGACTTCGGTCACGCGCGGGTGAACCGCACCGGCGGCATCACCGTTTCCGCGCACCTGACGTACCGCACGGAGTCCGGCGCCTCCGGACCTGTCGTCAACGCCCCGGTGCGTCTCCAGTTCTCCGCCGACGGGAAGACCTGGAAGGACGTGGGCGACCGCGCCACCACCTACGTCGACGGCTCGTTCATGATCAACGCTCCGGTGGCCGGCACCGGGTACTGGCGGTTCCGGTACGCGGGTGACGCCACCCGCACGACCGCGCAGAGCCCGGCCCGCCGCATCGTGGCCAAGTACAGGACCGAACTCCTGGGCGCCGACCGGTCGCTGAACAAGCGGAAGCTGACCATCTCCGGCCGCCTCCAACGCCATGTGAACGGCCCGAAGCCCGCCGCGAAGGGCGCCAAGGTCACGCTCTACTTCCGTGCCGAGGGCTCCACGAAGTGGAAGGCCGTGGCGACGACCACGACCGACTCGCGGGGCCGCTTCAGCAGGACGGTCACGGCGAGCAAGGACGGCGACTGGCGGTCCGGGTTCGCCGAGACCGCCAGCTACTGGGGCTGCTACGGCCGCGTCATGTACGTCGACATCCGCTGATCGAAGACCCGAGAGAGGCCCGGCAGGCGTCCACCTGCCGGGCCTGTCCGCGTTCAGCGCCGGTTCAGCGCCAGTACGTCGGGTAGCGGCGTCCCGGCAGCAGCCGCCCCAGCGCCACGCCGCCCGCCACGACGAGGACGCTGGCGATCAGCACCGGGCTCACCAGGAACCACGGGTCCGGCGCGGTCATCCCGATGAACGCGGCCGTCGCGGTCGCGGGGGGATGCGGGGCGCGGAGCAGCAGCATCGGGGCGGTGGCCAGTCCGGCGGCGACGGCGGCGGTCCACACCGACGGGCCGGCGGCGGCGGTCAGGGCCAGCGCGAGCGCGCCCGCCGCCAGGTGCCCCAGCAGGATGCTGCGCGGCTGCGCGAACGGCGCGCCCGGCGCGACCGCGACGATCGCCGCGCTGGCCGCGAACGGCAGCGCGAACAGCGGCGTCCCGGTCGCCGCCCCCACCCCGGCCAGCAGCAGGAGCCCGGCCGTGGCGGCGAGGGTGGTCCACAGGGCGAGGGGGAGGGCGGGCCGCGCGGGCGGGCGCGGGGCCTCGGGGCTGGTGGCGGTCATCGCGGCGTTCAGTCCGACAGCCCGCGCAGGAAGTCGCGGATCAGGCCCGCGCTCTGCCGCAGCCGGGTGGTGAGCGGGAAGTGGCCGGCGTCCAGCAGGTGGATCCGGGCGTCGGGGAGGTCGCGGGCGAACGCGCGCGCCCCGTCCGGGCCGAAGATCTCGTCGTTGCGGCCCCACACCGCCAGCAGCGGCGGCCGGTGGGCGCGCAGGTACTCCTGCCAGCGGGAGTACTGGGGCGGGTTGGTGCCGTAGTCGAGGAACAGCGCGAGCTGGATCTCCTGGTTGCCGGGCCGGTCCAGCAGCGCCTGGTCGTGGAGTTCCAGCGCGGGGTCGACCAGCGAGGCGTCCGGGACGCCGTGCGTGTACTGCCAGTGCGTCGCGTCCCGGGTGAGCAGGCCGCGCAGCGCGTCGCCGTTCTCCTTGGAGGGGTCGGCCCAGTAGTCGCGGATCGGCTTCCAGAACGGGGTCAGCCCCTCCTCGTAGGCGTTGCCGTTCTGCGTGACGATCCCGGTGATCCGTTCGGGGTGGCGCAGCGCGAGCCGGAACCCGACCGGCGCGCCGTAGTCGTGCACGTAGACCGCGTAACGGGTGACGCCCAGCTCGTCCAGCAGGGCGTCCACCACGTCGGCCAGGCGGTCGAAGGTGTACTCCCACTCGTGCGCGGCGGGCGCGGAGCTGAGGCCGAAGCCCGGGTAGTCCGGCGCGACCAGGTGGAACTCGTCGGCCAGGTCCTCCATCAGCGTGCGGTAGGCGACCGAGGAGGTCGGGAAGCCGTGCAGCAGGACCAGCGTGGGCGCGGACGGGTCCCCGGCCTCCCGGTAGAAGACGTCGAGCCCGTTGACGCGGACGGTCCGGTGGCGCATTGCGGTCATCACTTCTCCAACCATCAAAAGCTGTTTAGCCGGTTGATCGTGCGATGACCATAGCCCGGTCCTCTCCAACCAGTCAAGGCCGATTAGCCGGTTGAGTAGACTGTCGGCATGACGCGCCCGCTCACCGGCGAGCCCCTCGCCCTGGACCTGGTCAACACCGTCTGGATCGACCAAGGACGCCGGTTCGACCTGTTCGACGAGCCCGACGGCCTGCCGGACTGGCTGGCCGGGCACGACCTCCCCGCGGCCGACGGCGCCCTGGACCCCCTCCTGCGCGCCCGCGACGCCGTGCGCGCCGCCCTCACCGGCGACGAGGAACCCCTCAACGCCGTCCTCGCCCGCGGCTCCCGCCGCCCCGTCCTCCGCGACGGCGAGCCCGCCGTCGAGACCCTGGTCGACGACCCGGCGTGGCTGCCCGCCTGGACCGCCGCCGCCGACCTCGTCCGCCTCTACGCCCAGCGCCCCGACCGCGTCCGCAAGTGCGCCAACCCCGAGTGCGTCCTGTGGTTCCACGACGTCAGCAAGAACGGCTCCCGCCGCTGGTGCTCCATGGAGATCTGCGGCAACCGCGCCAAGACCGCCCGTTTCCAGGAGACCCACCGCCGGCGCCGCTAACGTGCGGAGGTATGGCGACAGACTTCGACGCATACGAGCGTGACCTGTGGGCCGGACGCGCGTCCGCCTACGAGCGGGGCTTCGCCCGCCTCACCCGCCACACCGCCGGCCCGCTCCTCGACGCGGCGGGCGTCACCGGCGGCACCCGCCTGCTGGAGGTCGGCGTCGGCTCCGGCGTCGTCGCGGCCGAGGCCGTCCGGCGCGGCGCCCACATCACCGCCCTCGACGCCGACCCCGAGATGGCCGCCACCGCCCGCCGCAACGTCCCCGGCCTGGACGTCCACGTCGCGGTCCTGCCCGAGACCCCCTTCCCCGACGCGTCCTTCGACGCCGTCGTCGGCAACTTCGTCATCAACCACGTCGGCGACCCGCACACCGCCCTCAAGGAACTGCGCCGCGTCCTGCGCCCCACCGGCCGCCTCGCCCTGACCTGCTGGGAGATGCCCGGCAGCGGCGCGCTCGGCCTGGTCCGCGAGGCCCTGGACGCCGCGGGCGTGCCCTGGCCCGACGACCTGCCCACCCCGCCGTTCATGGAGTACGGCCGCGCCGAGCCGTTCCGCGCCCTGGTCGCCGACGCGGGCTTCGCCGACGCCGCCGTCGACCCCGTCACCTGGCACCACACCGTCGACCCCGAGGAGTGGTGGGAGCTGGGGGCCCTCGCCCGCGTCGGCGCCAACGGCGTCGTCGTCGGCCGCCAGACCCCCGAGACCGTCGCCCGCGTCAAGGCCGAGTACGACCGCCTCTCCCGCCGCTACGCGACCCCCGACGGCGGCATCGCGCTGCCCGCCCACGCCCTGCTCGCCCACGCCACCCGATGACCGGGGAACCGGTGATATAGACGCGCGAAGGACCCGCCCGCCCCGGTAGCCTCGTCACTGTGATTGACCTGCGAGCTCTTCGAGAGGATCCCGACCGCCTGCGCGCCTCCCAACGCGCCCGCGGCGAGGACGAGAAAGTCGTCGACACGCTGCTGGAACTCGACGCCAAGCGCCGCGCCGCGCTGTCCTCGTTCGAGTCCCTGCGTGCCGAGCAGAAGAGTTTCGGCAAGTCCGTCTCCAAGGCGCAGGGCGACGAGCGCCAGACGCTGCTGACCCGCGCCAAGGAGCTGGCGCAGCAGGTCAAGGACGCCGAGGCCGAGGCCGACCGGCTCGGCGCCGAACTCGACACCGTGCTGAAGGGCGTCCCCAACCTCATCGAGGACGGCGCCCCCGCCGGCGGCGAGGACGACTACGTCGTCCTGGAGCACGTCGGCGAGGTGCCGACGTTCGACTTCGAGCCCCGCGACCACCTGGAGCTCGGCGAGACCCTCGGCGCCATCGACATGGAACGCGGCGCCAAGGTCTCCGGCGCCCGCTTCTACTACCTGACCGGCGTCGGCGCGCGCCTGCAGTACGCGCTGCTGAACCTCGCCATGGAACAGGCCGTCGAGAACGGCTTCGTCCCCATGTACCCGCCGGTCCTGGTGAAGCCCGAGGCCATGGAGGGCACCGGGTTCCTCGGCGCGCACGCCGCCGAGGTCTACCAGCTCCCCGAGGACGACCTGTACCTGGTCGGCACCTCGGAGGTCCCGCTGGCCGCCTACCACATGAACGAGATCATCGACGCCCTGCCGCGGCGCTACACCGCCTGGTCGTCGTGCTTCCGCCGGGAGGCCGGCTCCTACGGCAAGGACACCCGCGGCGTCATCCGCGTCCACCAGTTCGACAAGGTGGAGATGTTCTCCTACTGCGACCCGGCCGACGCCCACGAGGAACACCTGCGGCTGCTGAACTGGGAGAAGGAGATGCTCGCCAAGGTCGAGATCCCCTACCGGGTGATCGACGTGGCGGCGGGCGACCTCGGCGCCAGCGCGGCCCGCAAGTACGACTGCGAGGCGTGGGTCCCCACGCAGGGCCGCTACCGCGAGGTCACCTCCACCTCGAACTGCACCGACTTCCAGGCGCGCCGCCTGTCGGTCCGGGCCAAGGACGCCGACGGCAGGAGCCGCCCGGTGGCGACGCTGAACGGCACCCTGGCCACGACCCGCTGGATCGTCGCCATCCTGGAGAACCACCAGCGGGCCGACGGCTCGGTCCACGTTCCCGAGGCGCTGCGCAAGTACCTGGGCCTGGAGGTCCTGGAACCCGTCAAGCGCTGACCGGACACCGGGGGCCGCCTCCTTGGGGAAGGGAGACGGCCCCCGGCCCCTTCCCGCGAACGGATCTCCGAGGGCTCGGATGTCGGAAACCGACATCCCGTCGCCTAAGCTCGGATCCGCCGCGACCGCGCCCGCGGCGGTACGCAGGAAGGTGACATGACCGCTCGCACGCCCCGACTGATCGCCACCGACCTGGACGGCACCATCGTGCGTTCCGACGGCACCGTCTCCGCCCGCACCGTGGCGGCACTGGCCCGGGTCGAACGCGCCGGGGCGACACTGGTCATGGTCACCGGACGGCCACCCCGCTGGATGCACGAGATCGCCACCGCCGTCGACCACCACGGCGTCGCCATCTGCGCCAACGGCGCGGTCCTGTACGACCTGCACACCGAGGCGGTGCTCCGCGCCCGCCTCATCGAACCCGACGTCATCGCCACCACCGTGGAACGGCTGCGCGCCGTCGACGAGGAACTGCGGTTCGCCGTCGAGTACCCCGACGGGTTCGTCTTCGAGGCCCGCTACAACCTGGGCCGCTGGGACGCCGCGGCCCTCGGCGGACGACCCGTGGACGGCGAGGAGCTCACCAGCCGAGGCGGCACGAAACTCCTGGCGTTCCACCCGTCCGCCGACCCCGACACCCTCGCCGAGAAGGCCGCCAAGGCCGTCGGGGACCTGGTCACCGTCACCCACTCCTCCGGCCGCGGCCTGCTGGAGATGAGCGCCCACGGCGTCACCAAGGCCAGCGCGCTCGCCGAGTTCTGCGCCGACCACGGCATCTCCGCCGCCGACGTCGTCGCGTTCGGCGACATGCCCAACGACCTGCCGATGCTCACCTGGGCGGGCACCTCCTACGGCGTCGCCAACGCCCACCCCGACGTCCTCGCCTGCGTCACCCACACCACCCACCGCAACGACGACGACGGCGTGGCACGGGTCCTCGAACGACTCTTCCCGTGACCGCCCGAGGACCCGCCCTCCGGACCTACAGGTAGGGACCCGACGAGTGCCGCGGTGACGGCTGCTCCGCCTCGCCCTGCTGCACCAGCCCGGCCGGCAACGCCCGCCGCATCTGCTCCAGCTGCGCCCGCGCCGCCATCTGCTGCGCGAACAGCGTGGTCTGTATGCCGTGGAACAACCCCTCCAGCCAGCCGACCAGCTGGGCCTGGGCGATCCGCAGCTCCGCCTCGCTCGGCACCGCGCCCTCGGCGAACGGCAACGACAGCCGCTCCAGCTCCTCGACCAGCTCCGGCGCCAGACCGTCCTCCAGCTCCTTTATCGAGGACTGGTGGATCTCCCGCAGCCGGGCACGGCTGGCCTCGTCCAGCGGGGCCGCCTTCACCTCCTCCAGAAGCTGCCGGATCATCCCGCCGATGCGCATCACCTTCGCGGGCTGCTCGACCATCTCGGCCACCGACTTCTCTTCCCGGTCGCCCTCGTCACCGCCGCCCCCGCCGGGGCCGCTGATCGCGATGCCGTTCGGGCCGACCACCAGGACCTGCGGGTCCTGCTCGGAACGCTGCTGAGGCTCATTCATGGTGACTCCAGTCTCACACGGTCAGCAAGATCTTGCCGATATGGCCGCTGTCCTCCAGCAGCCGGTGCGCCTCGGCCGCACGCGCCATCGGGACCCGCCGGTCCACCACCGGGCGCACGTCCCCCGACTCCACCAGCGGCCACACATGCTCACGGACGGCGGCGACGATCTCCGCCTTCTCCTCCAACGGACGGGCCCGCAACGAGGTTGCGTGCACCGAGGCCCGCTTGACCAGCAGCGCGTTCAGGTCCAGCTCGGCCCTCGTCCCGCCCTGCAACCCGATGACGACCAGCCGCCCCCCGGGCGCCAGCGCCTCCACGTTGCGCGCCAGGTACTTCGCGCCCATGTTGTCGAGGATCACGTCGTACGGGCCGTGCGCCACGAAGTCGTCCTCGCGGTAGTTGACCGGCTCCGCACCAAGCTCCCGGCAGAACGCGGCCTTCCGCTCCGACCCCACCGTGCACAGCACCCGCGCCCCGGACGCCCGCGCCAGCTGGATCGCCATCGTCCCGATCCCGCTGCCGCCCCCGTGCACCAGGAACGTCTCCCCGGCGCCCAGCCCGGCGCGCATGAACACGTTCGACCACACCGTGCAGGCCACCTCCGGCAACCCGGCCGCGTCCACCAGCTCCACACCCTTGGGAACCGGCAGCAACTGCCCGGCCGGAACGGCGACCCGCTCGGCGTAACCACCCCCGCCGAGCAGCGCGCACACCTCGTCACCGACGCTCCAGCCCTCGACCTCCGGGCCGAGCGCGACGATCCGCCCCGACACCTCCAGCCCCGGATACGGGGGAGCGTCCTTCGGCGGCGGATAGAACCCGAGCCGCTGCATGACGTCGGCCCGGTTCACCGCGCTCGCCACGACCTCGACGACCACCTCGCCGGAACGAGGCTCCGGATCGGGCACCTGCGTCCACTCCAGAACGTCGGCATCCCCTGGCTCACGGATCACGATCGCATGCATACGCCTCACGCTACCCGCCGCTCACCCGACGGTTTCCGACGCTCCACAGCCTCCCCCGGCGAGGTCGAAGTGTTGGACGTGGCTTTACCGATGGGCCGCATGATATTGGCAGGTATCCTGCCCTGGGACCATGGCCGATCCGTACCTTTTTGCACGGGTCCGAGGGGAGACACGGGTGTCAAGGAACGAGCACGAAGGACGTTCCCTGGAAGAACGTCTGGCCTCGCTGGACAAGATGAACAGCGAGACCGCCGGCCCGTCCGCGACTCCCGCGGAGGAACGGCCCCCCGCGCCGGCCGAGCCCCAGGACAACCCCTGGCTGGCCGCGCCCCCGCCCGCCCCGCCCCAGGAGTTCGGCGCCCCACCGCCGCCCGCCCCGGACGGCTGGTCCGCCCCGCCGCCCCCGCAGGACTTCGACCGGCCGCCGCCCCCCTTCCAGCCCGGCGACGTCCCGCCCCCACCGCCGTACAGCTCCGCGCCCCCGCCCTTCGAACTGCCCCAGCAGCCCTACAACGGCGGCGCCCCGATGCGGCCGCCGTTCGAGTCGCCCTACCCGCAGGGCTTCCCGCCCCAGCAGTTCCCGCCGTTCGAGGGCGACCAGGCCCAGCCCCCGATCGACCCGGCCAACGGCCGGCCCCCGCAGGGGAGCCCCCCGTTCCCACCCGCACCTCCGCAGGAGGGCACGCCCTTCGCGCCCGCGCAGCCGCCGTACGACGCCGCCGCCGGCCAGCCGCAGGAGGGCTCACCCTTCCCGCCCGGCCAGCAGCCCTTCGACCCGGCAGGCGCACCGCACCAGGAGAACGCGCCGTTCCCGCCCGCGCCCCAGCAGGAGGGTGCGCCTTTCGCGCCCGCGCAGCCGCCATACGATGCCGCTTTCGGCCAGCCGCAGGAGGGCTCACCGTTCCCGCCCGGCCAGCAGCCGTTCGACCCGGCTGGCGCGCCGCAGCAGGAGAACGCGCCGTTCCCGCCCGCGCCGCAGCAGGAGGACGTGCCGTTCGCGCCCGCCCCGCCGCCCTTTGACAACGCCGGTGGCCCGCCCCAGGAGGGCGCCCCGTTCCCACCCGCGCCCCCGCAGGAGGGCGCGCCCTTCTCGCCTGCTTCGCCGTTCGACCCGGCTGGCGGCCAGCCGCCGGAGAACAACCCGTTCCCGCCTGGCCAGCAGCCGTTCGACCCGGCTGGCGCGCCGCAGCAGGAGAACGCCGCCTTCCCGCCCGCGCCCCAGCAGGAGGACGTGCCGTTCGCGCCCGCCCCGCCGCCGTTCGACAACGCCGGTGGCCCGCCCCAGGAGGGCGCGCCGTTCCCGCCCGCGCCCCCACAGCAGGGTGCGCCCTTCTCACCTGCCCAGCCGCCGTTCGACCCGGCTGGCGCCCAGCAGCAGGAGGGTGCGCCGTACCCGCCCGCCGCTGACCACCGGCAGCCCCCGTTCGCAGGCGGCGACCCGACCCAGCACGACGCGCAGCCGCAGCCGCCCGCCGACCAGCCCCCGTTCCTCGGTTACGGCCCGGCGACGCAGCAGCCGCACGGCTACGCGCCCCCTCAGGGCTACGGCCCCCAGCCCGGCTACCCGCAACCGGGGTACGGACAGCCCGGATACGGACAGCCGGGTCCCGGCGGCTACCCGCAGCCCCCCACCCCGCAGCACCCCGAAGCCCCACCCCAGACCGCCGAGAGCCTCAGCTCCGAGAACCTCCTCGGCGAACGCCGCATCGCGCCCTCCTCCGGCTGGCGCAAGGCCGTCTACAAGGCCACCGGCGGCAACATCCACCCCGGCGAGTCCCAGGCCGAACTGCGCCGCAAGGACCTCGTCGAACGCGCCCGCCGACCCGTCGCCGGCGGCCACCACCGCGTCGCCGTCATGTCCCTCAAGGGCGGTGTCGGCAAGACGACCACCACCACCGGCCTCGGCTCCATGCTGGCCTCCCTGCGCGGCGACCGCGTCATCGCCGTGGACGCCAACCCCGACCGCGGCACCCTCTCCGACAAGGTCCGCCTGGAGACCGCCGCCACCGTCCGCGACCTGCTCAACAACCCCGAGCGGACCCGCCGCTACGCCGACATCCGCAGCTTCACCTCACAGAACGACGCCCGCCTGGAGATCCTCGCCTCCGACCGCGACCCCGCCGTCAGCGAGGCCTTCAGCGCCGAGGACTACACCGCCGTCGCCGAGATCCTCGAACAGCACTACTCCATCTGCATCACCGACTGCGGCACCGGCCTGCTCCACTCCGCCATGTCCGGCGTCCTCGCCCTCGCCGACCAGCTCGTCCTCGTCAGCTCCCCGTCCGTCGACGGCGCACGCTCCGCCAGCGCCACCCTCGACTGGCTGGAGGCCCACGACCACGGCCACCTGGTCCGCAACGGCGTCGTCGTCCTGTCCATGGTCCGCCAACGCACCCGCAGCCAGGTCGACCTGGACAAACTCCAGGCCCACTTCGAGAGCCGCTGCCGCGCCGTCGTCCGCATCCCCTACGACGACCACCTCGAAGAAGGCGCCGAAGTCGACCTCGAACAGCTCGCCTCCCCCACCCGCGAGGCATACCTGACCCTCGCCGCCCACGTCGGCGACGGCCTCGCCTACCAGCGCCCCCAGTAGCGACACCACGGCCGGTCCCGTTCGCCCGACGGGACCGGCCGCACTACATTCACTCCCCGTGAAGAACGTCTACACGGGCAAGGCGGGACCGGACGCCGCGACCGACCACGGCTGGCTCCTCGGACACTTCAAACCCGAGGACGACCTCCGCCACAGCGCCGAGGTCGAGATCAAATGGGGCGTCCACCGCAGGGGCGACCGCCGCGCCGAGTGGACCACCGACGACAAGCGCACCGCCCTGCTCGTCCTCATCAGCGGCCGGTTCGTCCTGGAGTTCCCCGACGGCGACGTGGAACTCGCCGAACAGGGCGACTACGTCCTGTGGCACCAGGTCGACCACTCCTGGCGGGCCGAGGAGGAGTCCACGGTGATGACCGTCCGCTGGCCCTCCGTCCCCGGCCACAAGATCGTCACTCCGGACGGACCAGAGCCTGCGCCACGATCACCCGATCCCCGTTGAAGGTGACCGAGGGCGACCCGTGCAGCTGGTACCCCAAATCCAGCATCTCGCTGACCCGCCAGCAGAACGTCGCGTCGTCCGGCCCGGTCAGCACCCGGTACCGCGGCAGCTTCTCCTCATGATCCATACCCGGACCCTAACGAAAACGGCCCCTCCCGACAGAACGGAAGGAGCCGCGAGAAGCGGAGGCTGTGGGATTCGAACCCACGGAGCCGGGGTCACCGACTCACCGGTTTTCAAGACCGGCGCCATCGTCCACTAGGCGAAGCCTCCAAGCGTGTCAACAATAGCGGGTCGCAGCCACGAAGGTCACCGAGCTTTATCGAAGGCTGCGTCCGCGATCCTGCCGGCCCACGAGGAACGTTCCGTTCCGCTCCGCACACGTTCCGTCATCGACGCCGTGTTCGACGATGAAGGTGTCGGTTCAGATCAGGTTGTTGCCGACGCGGAGCCAGGAGGAGGCTCTGGCGGCGGCTCTCGTGGCGTGCGACGAGGCGGCCGATCTGGTCTCCGATCTGGCGTGGGAACGTCGTGTGTTCCGGCGCATCGATCTTCAGAAGGCCATGTATGCCGAGGTGAAGGCGCTGGGCCTGTCGGCTCAGCCCGCCATTCATGTGATCCGCAAGGTGGCCGACGCTTATGCGACCGGCCGGAAGAAGAAGCGGCGGCTCCGGGCCGGTGCCGCGCAGCCCTATGACGATCGTTGCCTGTCCTGGCAGTACGAGGCTCGGACGGTGTCGATCTGGACGGTGAAGGGTCGGGTCAAGCGGCTGGCGTACACGGGTTCGGCTGAGCAGTTGGCGCAGGTGGCGGCGTACCGGCTCGGCGAGAGTGATTTGGTGTGCCGGGAGGGCATGTGGTTCCTGCATGTCACGTGCGAGGTTCCGGAGGCTCCGCTCAACAGGGAGCCGGACGGCTTCATCGGTGTGGACCTGGGCATCGTCAACATCGCGACCACCGGCAACGGCAGCAGGTACGCCGGTAAGCGGCTCAATCGGTATCGGGAGCGTCAGCGGCGTCTGCGGATTCGGTTGCAGTCGAAGGGGACGAGGTCCGCCAAGCGGTTGATGAGGAAGCGGCGGTGTAAGGAGAGGCGTACCTCAACGCACGAGAACCATCGGATCGCGAAGTGCATCGTGGCCGAGGCTGAACGCACCGGGCGCGGTATCGCTCTGGAGGATCTCCAGGATCTCCGTGAACGGGTACGGCTACGCAAGCCCCAACGGGTCACGCTGCATTCGTGGTCGTTCCATCAGCTCAGGGAGTTCATCACTTACAAGGCAAGGCGGGCCGGGGTGGTCGTGGTGTGCGTCGATCCGGCGTGCACGTCGCGGATGTGCTCGTGGTGCGGGCACTGTGACAAGCGGAACCGGCTTGATCAGGCTGCTTTTGAGTGCCGGTCGTGTGGCGTCGTCGCGCATGCCGACCGGAACGCGGCGCGGAACATCGCCGAGCGTGGTGTGTCGTGCTGGGCTGCTGTCGGCCAGCCGTACGCGGCCTGATCCGGCGTTGCCGGGGAGGAGCTGCGAGCTTTCGGGCAGTCGACGACCGGTGCACTCGCCCCAGGGGCGCGTGTCTATTTGGCATGAAGAGGGGGGATTTGGTCCGCTACTCTGGCCCGCATGTCGCAGATTCCGAATGATCCGGCCGGGACCACGCAGCAGTTCGAGAACTTCGCCCGGCAGACGCCGCAGCAGCCCGTGAAGACCTCCGGGGTCAACATGGGGCTGGTGATCGGCGTCGTCGCCGTCGTGGCCGTGGTCGCCGTCGCGGCGATCGCCTTCATGATGGTCTGACCTCCGGCGCAGGTCAGCGGCCGGTGCTGGAGAAGTGCTGATAGTCCTTGATGCCGCTCCAGTGGCCGCCCCATTCCCAGCCGATGGAGGCGAACGCCTTGACGACGCGGTCGCCGTCGTGGATGACGCCGGGGTCGCGGCGTTGGCGGTTGCGGAATTTCACGCAGTCCTTGTGGGCGACCTCTCCTGAGCTGGAGACGTAGGGGTTCTCGCAGGGGTTGATGTCGACGGCCAGGCCGTAGGCGTGCTGGGACCAGCGGGTGCCGCCGGTGGAGTTGCGGCAGTTGAACGCCGAGGTGTTGTTGGCCTCGATCGAGTCGAAGTCGCTGCCCTTGTAGACGTCGACCGGTTCCATGCGGCGGATCGGGTAGCGCATGTCGTAGAGCCTGCGGAAGACCTTGACCAGGTCGTCGGCGGCCTGGGCGTTGACGATGAGGCGGCCGTCGGGGTGGGGGCGCTTGTCCATGCCCCAGTAGGTCATCTGGATCATGCGGAGGCCGGACGGGGGGACGGGGCAGCCCTCGCGCCAGGAGTGCTTGAGGTCGGCGGCGGTCACCTTGGTGACGCGGGACTCGAAGCGTTGGACGGCGGGTGTCGTCGTGGTGGTGGGCGGCGGTGTGGTCGTCGCGGTGGTCCGGGGCGGGGTGGCCGTGCCGGCGCCCTTGTCGTCGGAGCCCTGGCCGCATCCGGTCGTGACGGCGGTCGCCGCGGTGAACGCGGTCAGGAGCGCGGCGCCGCGTTTCAGCCCTCTACCTCGCATAACAGCAGGATGACACGGGCGGGGGCCTGCGTGTTGGACATGGATTCGCTACGGTGCGGTGGAGCGACGTGTCCGGTGGAGGACCGTCCCGATGTCGATCACTGGGGGCCGGTATGGCGGAGCCTCAGGAGCGGGATGCGCCCAGCCTGGAGGACGAGATCTTCTCCGTGGCGTCCCGGGTGGAGGAGGCCGCGGTGCGGCGGCCGCCGTTGCTGCGCTGGGAGCGGGTCCCGGAGCTGAAGCCGCGGACGTTCGGCGCGGGGCTGGCGGGGTTCGCGACCTTCCTGCTGGTGGACGCGGTGATGATGTGGGCGCCGTTGATGTCCAGCGATCGCGGGAGCCTGCTGCCGCAGATGGTGACGTTGCTGGTGCTGGCGTTCGGGCTGGGCGGGCTGCTGGCGTGGCAGGTCGGTGGGGGGTGGCGGCCGTTCGGGGTCGGGATGATGGCCGGGTGGCTGTTCCTGACCCTGATCTCGCTCGGGTTCCTGACGGGTGTGGGGTGGTGATCAGTCGGCGTTCAGCCGGTTGATCACGGCGGTGAACGCGCGGCCGATCGCCTCCAGGTCGCCGGGGTCGATCACGTCGATGAAGTACTCGCGGACGGTCTCGACGTGGTCGCGGGCGGCGCGGTCGAGGGCGGCGAAGCCCTCCTCGGTGAGGTGGGCGTAGACGCCGCGCTTGTCGCTGGGGCAGCCGCCGCGGAAGACCAGGCCCTTGCTCTCCAGCCGGGAGCAGGTGTGCGACAGGCGGCTGCGGGACTGGCTGGCGTTGGCGGCGAGTTCGGCCATGCGGAGTCGCCGCTCGGGGGCCTCGGAGAGGCGGACGAGGATCTCGTACTCCGGCAGGGACAGGCCGTGCTTGGATTTGAGGTCGCGGTCGAGCAGTTCGGTGAGCCGGATGTTACCGTCCACGAAGGCGCGCCAGTGGAGTTGCTGTGTGGCATCGAGCCAGCGCGGTTCGGTCATGTCGCCCAGTATAGAGCCTTCTGTTGAACTTTCAACTATGTGGGGCTAGAGTCGGTCGTGCCGGTCGCGGACGGGGGATCCGTCTCCGGGAATAGTTGAAGATTCAAGCACGTTGTGCGGGGCGACCGGCCCGATCGGGGGCCGGTCCCCGAAGACCCAGGAGGCACCGATGCCCGCCGTCACCGCGAACCCGCTGACCCTGCCGCGGCTGCCGCGGCTGCCCGAGTCGACCACCGGCTGGCGGCGCGTCGCCAAGGTGGTCACCGCCGAGCGGCACGTGGAGGGCGAGGGCTTCCAGGTCCGCCGCCCGTTCCCGACCGCGAGCCTGGCGCTGGCCGACCCGTTCCTGCTGCTGGACCACATGGGCGCGGTCGAGTACGCGCCCGGCGAGGCCATGGGAACGCCCTGGCACCCGCACCGCGGCTTCGAGACCGTCACCTACATGATCGACGGGGCGTTCCAGCACCAGGACACCACCGGCGGCGGCGGAGTGATCACCGACGGCGGCACCCAGTGGATGACGGCCGCCTCCGGCATCCAGCACATCGAGCAGCCCACGCCCGAGCTGGTCGCCAAGGGCGGCCTGTTCCACGGCGTCCAGCTGTGGGTGAACCTGCCGCGCTCCAAGAAGTGGCTGGAGCCCCGCTACCAGGACATCGGCCCGCGCGACGTCGCGCTCGTCACCGCCGAGGACGGCTCGTCGGTCGTCCGGATCATCGCCGGTGCGCTGGGCGAGCACCAGGGCCCCGGCATGACCCACACGCCGATCAACTACGTGCACGCCACCGTCGCGCCCGGCGCGCGGCTGGCGCTGCCGTGGCCGCGCGAGTTCAACGCGATGGTCTACGTGCTGTCCGGCGACGGCGTCGTCGGCCGCGAGGAGATCGGCCTGGGGGAGGGGCAGTTCGCGATGCTGGGCGGCTCGCACTTCCAGGGCGAGCAGGACGGCATCCTGCTGCGCGCCGCGGACGCGCAGCCGGTGGCCGGCAAGAACGGCTGGGAGGTGCTGGTCCTCGGCGGGCTGCCGATCCGGGAGCCGGTCGCCCGCTACGGCCCGTTCGTGATGAACACCCGCGAGGAGATCATCCAGGCCTTCGAGGACTTCCAGGCGGGCCGGATGGGAACGGTCCCGGCGCAGCAGGTGCCGCACCGGACCAGCGCCGACACCGCCGTCAACTGATCCAGACCCCCTCGGGCGCGGCCGCCTCACGCCCGCGCCCGGGGGCCTCCACCACACCGCGCACCACCACCACGAGGGGAAACGTCATGTCCGTCGAGCGTCCGGTCCGCGTCGCCGTCGTCTACTACTCCGCCACCGGAACGGTCTTCGCCCTCGCCAAGGCCGCCGCCACCGCCGCCGAGAAGGCGGGCGCCGAGGTGCGGCTGCGCAGGGTCCGGGAGCTGGCCCCGGAGGAGGCCATCGCCTCCAACCAGGGCTGGGCCGAGAACGCCGCGGCCACGCAGCACGTCGTCGAGGCGTCCCTGGACGACCTGGAGTGGGCCGATGTGATCCTGTTCGGCGCGCCGACCCGCTTCGGCCTGCCCGCCGCCCAGCTCAAGCAGTTCATCGACACCGCCGGTGGCCTGTGGGCGAGGGGTAAGCTGGTGGACAAGGTCGTCAGCTCGTTCACCTCCACCGCCACCGCGCACGGTGGCCAGGAGTCCACCATCCTGGCGATCAACAACACCTTCTATCACTGGGGCGCGATCATCGTGCCGCCCGGTTACGCCGACCCGGTCCAGTTCCAGATGGGCAACCCGTACGGCACCAGTCACGTCTCGAACAACGGCGAGGTCGGGCCGGGCGAGGTCGAGCTGGTCGCGATCGGGTTCCAGACCACCCGGGCCGTCGAGGTCGCCGCGGCGCTGAAGGCCGGACGCTACGCCCTCGAAACCTCCTGACCTGCGGTTGTTCCGTTCCGGACCGCCACGGGCCGCGCACTGGGGGGAGCGCGGTCCGTGGCCTTTTCGTGTCCGAGGAGTTGCCGGGGTTTGGGGTGACGGCCGGGACCCCATGCGCTACTGTGTTCGAACAGTCGAACAGCAGTTCGACTGGCTTGTTCGGGCCGGTCCCGGCACGTTCGCCTGGGGAGGCGACATGGTGGCCACGCTGGAGGGAACGGCCTCGCGCTGCGGGGACAGGCGCGTGGCCGCGACACGCCACAGTGCTTTCTACGGAAATCTACGACCGCAGCTATACCGCCTCATAGAGTCCGAGACCGTGGACCCCGTGCGCAACCCCTACGCCCCGGGCGCCGGGCAGCGCCCCCCGGAACTCGCCGGCCGCGACCGCGAGCTGCGGCAGTTCGAGGTCGTGCTGGAACGCGTCGCCCGCGGCCGCCCCGAACGCAGCATGATCATCACCGGGCTGCGCGGCGTCGGCAAGACCGTGCTGCTGAACTCGTTCCGCTCGATGGCGATCCAGAGGCTGTGGGGCACCGGCAAGATCGAGGCCCGGCCGGAGCAGTCGATCCGCCGCCCGATCGCCTCGGCGCTGCACATGGCGGTCCGCGAGCTGGCCCCCCGGCACCGCGCGCCCGACCGGATCGAACGGTTCCTCGGCGTGCTGAAGTCGTTCGCCCAGTCCGGCCCCGAGGACGAGGCCAAGGGGCGGGCCCGCGCGCACCGCTGGCAGCCGGGCATCGACGTGCCCGCCACGCGCGGCCGCGCCGACTCCGGGGACCTGGAGATCGACCTGACCGAGCTGTTCGTGGACGCCGCCGAGGTCGCCACCGACGTCGGCGCGGGCATCGCGCTGTTCGTGGACGAGATGCAGGACATCCCCGCCGACGACGTGTCGGCGCTGTGCGCGGCCTGCCACGAGCTGTCGCAGAGCGGCGGGCCGCTGATCGTGGTGGGCGCGGGCCTGCCGCACCTGCCCGCCGTGCTGTCGGCGAGCAAGTCCTACTCCGAACGCCTGTTCCGCTACGCCCGCATCGACCGCCTGGACCGCGAGTCCGCCGACATCGCCCTGCTGGCGCCCGCCGAGCGCGAGGGCGTGACGTTCACCCCCGAGGCCCTGGACGCGCTCTACGGCGCGGCCGACGGCTACCCCTACTTCGTGCAGGCGTACGCGAAGGTCGTGTGGGACGTCGCCCCCGACTCGCCGATCACCGCCGACGACATCCGGGTCGCCGCCCCCGAGGCCGAGAACGAGCTGGCGGTCGGCTTCTTCGGCAGCCGCTACGAGCGCGCCACCCCCGCCGAACGCGACTACATGCGCGCGATG
Organism: Actinomadura kijaniata; assembly: GCF_014138665.1. Taxonomy (NCBI): domain Bacteria; kingdom Bacillati; phylum Actinomycetota; class Actinomycetes; order Streptosporangiales; family Thermomonosporaceae; genus Actinomadura; species Actinomadura kijaniata. The sequence goes on along the minus strand of NZ_JACJIA010000002.1, from coordinate 479,076 downwards.
GCCGCGCTCGGCGACGACCCCGTCCCCACCTCCGCCGTCGCCGAGGAACTGGGCCGCAAGCCCTCCAGCCTGTCACCCGCCCGCGACGGCCTGATCAAGAAGGGGCTCATCTACAGCGCCGAGCGCGGCGTGGTGGCGTTCACCGTCCCCCACTTCGGCCGGTTCCTGCGGGCCCAGCCGGTGTGAGGACTCTCTAACGGTCTCTAGCCCGTGCGCTAGAGACCCGTATAAGGCCGCATCGGTGCGGGCCGCCCGCGTCTCCGGCGTGCGCTACGAGAATCTAGCCCTCTCTAGCGCACGCCCTAGACAGCCGTATAAAAGATCATCGAAGGCTCGACAGCCAGACCACCGCCGCCGCGAGGGCGTCCTCGGCGGGCTCGTCCGGCTCGATCGGCGCGGCCGGGTAGGCGTGCCCGGTCCGGTCCGCCTCCCCCGCCACGGTCAGCACGAGCATCGCGCCGTCCGCCAGGTCGATCGCGACGTTCCCGGTGGGCACCCCGCCGGTCGGCGCGCCGAACGTCCGCGTCCCCGGCCGCCCCCGCAACGCGATCACCACGGCCTCCGCCGCGCTCATCGTGTCCCCGTCGGTCAGCACCGCGACGGGCGCGTCCGGGGCGGCGAGCGCCAGCGGGTTGGCGGGCAGGGGCAGCGTCTCGTCGTCCACGAAGATCCGGCCGTCGCGCTGCGACCAGACGCCCTCCTCCTCGCCGCCGGCGTTGACGAACGCCCCGATCCGCCCCTCGCCGAGCAGCGGCGCGAGCACGGTGAGCGGCGCGTACATGCCGCCCCCGGTGTTGCCGCGCAGGTCGACGATCCACCCGGCGGACCGGGCCGCGTCCAGCTCGCGCAGCAGCGCCACGCCGGCGCCGACGTAGCGCTCGTCCTCGGCCTCGTCCCCGGACGACTCCGGCAGCGCCACGAGCGCGAACCGCCCCTCGACGATCTTCCCGGTCGGCATCGTCCCCGACGCCGCGCCGCCGTCCTCCCCGCCCTCGCCGCCCTCGCCGAACGCCTCCCGCACCGCCTCCGGCGTCAGGAAGAAGGTGTGCGGATCGCCGAGCGCCCGCACCGCGCGCTGGATCTCCCCGTACACCTCGGCGGGCGACGACGCGCCCTCGGTCCGCGCGAACGCCTCGGCGCGCAGCGCCGTCCAGTCCACATGCTCGCGGCGAAGGGAATGCTCTTCCAACAGGTCCAGGACATGAGCGAGATATTCGTTCGGCACATCACGTACCGTAACGGGCGAACGAGGCGGGGAGGCCCCTCTCCGCCGGCCTCTATGATCATGCCTGGAATCCCCTGGAGAGCCCCGCGCCCGCCGTGCCCTCCCGTTCCAGCACCGCCGAGCGCACCATCCGGTCGCGCTCCGCCGTGGACACCGCGAAGACGATCTCCACCTCGCGCTCCCCGAAGCGCGCCGGGTACACCAGGAACCGCCAGCAGCCCTCCCGCCACACGTCCAGCGGGACCGCGCTCATCACGAGGTTCTCGTAGGCGGCCCACACGTCGCTGTCGTGCAGCGTCGCGTACGTCTCGCCGAGGGTGCCGCGCCGCCGCGCGCACGGCACCCGGGGCCGCCCGCCCTGCCGCCCGAGCAGCCGCCGCACCAGCGTCCCCAGCTCCGGCGACAGCGCCGCGAACAGCGCCAGCTCGACCGTCACCACCAGCCCGACCTGCGCCGTCCCCGCCCGCAGCACGTCCATCCCCGCCAGCGGCGCGCTGAGCGCCGCGATCGCCGCGCCGGTGAACAGCATCGCCCGCGCCACGCTGCGCCGCCCGACCCGCTTGTCGCTGAGCCCCCCGAAGCAGCCGCAGCCCGCGTCCGGCCGGTGCGTGCGCATCTCGCTCACCGCCCAGGTCGCCACCGCGAACGCCACCGCCGTCGCCACCCGCACCGACAGGTGCGAGGTCACCAGCAGCGCCAGCCCCAGCACCCCCTCGGCGGCGGCCACCCCGACCGCCGCGCTCCGGCGCCGCCGCAGCGCCGTCACCCGCAGGGGAACGCCGTGCACGTGCGTGGTGCCGCCCGCCGCGGCCGGCTCGCGCACCGCCAGCTTGGCCAGGCACGCCGCCAGCAGCACCGCCGCCAGCAGCAGCACCTGCGCGTTCTGGAACGCGGTCACCATGGCGACCCCTCCTCGTTGCGCACTCCGTGATGGACGGCCACGTTGAAACACCCCGCCGCCAGGTCCCCGCCCAGCCCCGCGAACGCGACGGCCGTCAGCTCGACGATCCGCCCCCGGGGCGAGGTCCCGCACTCCACGCACCGGTCGCAGTACCGCGCCGCGACGCATCCGCACTCGACCACCGGCACCACGGCGGCCCGCTCCCCGCACTCGTTGTGGACGACGACCTCGCTGCCCAGCGACAGCCAGGGCAGCACCGCGCACCCCGCCGGCGCGTCGACGCAGCCGCCCGCGTGCCCCTCGCCGTCCACCGCCGGGTACGCCAGCCCGAACACGTCCCGCGACGCCCCCACGCCGCCGAACCAGGTGGCCGTGCCCCGGACCGGGTCGGGCGGCGCCTGGTACGGGTCGGCGGCGGCGGGGCGGTCGGCCCGGTAGCCCGGCTGCGACGTGCCCGGCGTCACCGCCACCGGCCCGTCCGGCGACGTCACGCACACCACGTCGATCAGGTAGCCCGGCTCCAGCCGGGGATGGCGCACCAGCACCCGGCCGAGGACGCGCGGGGGGATCACCACATGGGCGCGTCCCCGATGCGGGCCCATGTCCACCTCCACGGTGTCCCTCCCGCGCGTCAGGACGGTGCCGGTCACCCGGCCGATGTCGACCCACACCCGGTCGGCCGCCGGCCCGTCGCCCCCGGCCCGCACGACCGCCCGGCGCCCCGGACGCAGCGCGGCGAGGCCCCCGCTCCCGCCGCGCCAGATCCGGGTGGCCTCGGTCATCGGCACCCGGGTCTCCCCGGCGGCCGTGCGCAGCACCAGCAGATGCGGGCTGGCGTCCAGAACCGTTCCGGCCAGCACCCGCAGCGGCGGACGCGCCCCCTCCGGGACACCGCCGGGCGCGGGCGCCTCCAGCACCGCCCGCCGGCGACGGCGGCGCGCTTCCCGGTCACGGACTGGCGGCATCGGCGGCCCTTCGACTCGGCTCTTCACCCGTGGGTCACTGGTGTGAGGACAGTGAGTCAAGAGTCACGCGCGGTCACACGTCTGTCGACGGATTTGTCGCGATAAGTCAGAACGAGGTAGAGGTTTGTGCCACTCGGTATATTTCTTCTCTCCCGGTTGACGCTAAAATGCCTTTTATGTTGACCCGAAATTACGATCTCCGTGCGATCGTCAAACGTGGAGAGGGCCGTGACGGCCTCCCACGTCGGTCGCAACGGCATGGCTCCGCGGGGGCCCCGGAACCCCTGGCTCGGTGGTCTCTTGAACAACACGCGGCATGAGGAGTTCCGTGAGTATGTCACGGCCCGCGAACGCGTCCTGATGCGCACCGCGCTCCAGCTGACCGGTGACCGCGCCGACGCCGAGGACCTGCTCCAGGCCGCTCTCGCCAAGACCTACCTGGCCTGGGACCGCATCCAGGACCGCGCCGCCATGGACGGCTACGTGCGCCGCGCCATGGTCAACACCCAGATCTCCTGGTGGCGCCGCCGCAAGCTGGAGATCTACCCGACCGACGAGCTGCCCGACAGCCCCGTCGACGACCACACCCGCCGCAGCGAGCTGCACGACGCCCTCCACCGCGCCCTGCGCCGCCTGCCCGAGCGCCAGCGCCTCGCGGTGATCCTGCGCTATTACGAGGACATGCCCGAGGCGGAGATCGCCGAGGCCCTCGGCATCAGCGTCGGAACGGTGAAGAGCACGGTGTCCCGGGCGATGGCGAAACTGCGCGAGGACACGGGCCTGGGCACCGATTTCAAGATCCCTCCACAACTCCCCGAACGCTGATCGGCCCTCTTCCCCCCACCGCCGGGACGCGCCGGGACGGACCATTGCCGGAAGGGGCCGAAGCGGCGGGACATAAACGCGTGGATTGCTCACGTTCTCCCCGGCGAGCCATTGATGATCGCGAAAGCGCGCGGCCGCCCGCCGGCCCGGGGTGCTGACAAAAACCCGCGTAACGGACAGAATCCGGTTCAAGGTCCGCCGAGCCGGAGGTGCGCCGTGTGGAGCACGATGCAGGACTTCCCCCTCACCATCACGTCGATCATGCGGTACGGGACGGAGATCTTCGGGCGGTCGGCCGAGGTCGTCACCTGGACCGGCGGTGAGCCGCGCCGCCGGAGCTACGCCGAGGTCGGCGAACGCGTCGCGCGCCTGGCGGGCGCCCTGCGCGGCCTGGGGGTGGACGCCGACCAGCGCGTGGCGACGTTCATGTGGAACAACGCCGAGCACCTGGAGGCCTACCTCGCCGTCCCCTCCATGGGCGCGGTGCTGCACACCCTCAACCTCCGCCTGGCCGCCGACCAGATCGCCTACATCGCCGACCACGCCGAGGACGACGTCGTCATCGCCGACGCCTCCCTGATCCCGCTGCTGGCCCCGGTCCTGCCCCGCATGAAGACCGTGCGGCACGTGATCGTCGTCGGCGAGGGCGACACCGCGCCCCTGGCGGGCGCGGGCAAGCGGCTCCACGACTACGAGACGCTGCTCGCCGCCGCGCCGCCCGCCTTCGACTGGCCCGACATCGACGAACGCCAGGCCGCCGCCATGTGCTACACCAGCGGCACCACCGGCAACCCCAAGGGCGTCGTCTACTCGCACCGCTCGGCCTACCTGCACTCGATGGTCGTCTGCACCGGCAACTCCGCCGGCCTGGACGCCCGCGACCGCGTGCTGCCGGTCGTGCCGATGTTCCACGCCAACGCCTGGGGCCTGCCCTACGCCGCGCTCATGGCCGGCGCCTCGCTGGTCATGCCCGACCGCTTCCTCCAGGCCGAGCCGCTGGCCCGGCTCATCGCGGCCGAACGCCCCACCGTCGCCGGGGCCGTCCCCACCATCTGGGCCGACCTGCTGCGCCACCACGGCGAACACGGCGGCGACCTGTCGAGCCTGCGGCTGGTCAAGTGCGGCGGCTCGGCCGTCCCCGAGTCGCTGATGCGCGCCTTCGACGAGCTCGGCGTCCCGATCATCCAGGCGTGGGGGATGACCGAGACCTCCCCGCTCGCCACCGTCGCGCACCCGCCCGCCGACGCGACCGGCGAGGACGCCTGGCGGTACCGCGTCACCCAGGGCCGGATCATCGCCGGGCTGGAGGTCCGGATCGTCGGCGACGACGACCGCGTGCTGCCCCGCGACGGCGAGGCCGTCGGCGAGGTCGAGATCCGCGGCCCGTGGATCACCGGCGCCTACCACCGCGACGAGGACCCCGCCCGCTTCCACGACGGCTGGCTGCGCACCGGCGACGTCGGCACCCTCACCGCCGACGGCTACCTGGTGCTGACCGACCGCGCCAAGGACGTCATCAAGTCCGGCGGCGAGTGGATCTCCTCGGTCGAGCTGGAGAACCACCTCATGGGCCACCCCGACGTGATCGAGGCCGTCGTGGTCGGCGTCCCCGACGACCGCTGGCAGGAACGCCCCCTGGCCTCCGTCGTCCTCCGCGAGGGGGCGACCGCGACCCCCGCCGAGCTCAAGGGCTACCTCGCCGCCCGGGTCCCGAAGTGGCAGCTCCCCGAACGCTGGGCCCTCATCGAGGAAGTACCGAAGACCAGCGTCGGGAAGTTCAACAAGCGCGCCGTCCGCGGCCGCTACGCGAACGGTGAGCTCGACGTCGTCCGGGTCGACTGACCTGCGCACCCCAGGCGGCACCTTGGGTGCTGCGGACGTTGCGCTAGATCCCGATCAGCGCGCTGTGGATGTGGTCGTCCAAGTCCGCCACGAAAGCCTCCTCCCGCCACGGGCGCAGCTCCAGGCGCGCCTGGCGGAGACGTTGCGCAGGCACGCGGGCGCGGGTCGCGGCGACCAGATCGACGCACTCGTGAAGCTGCTCGGCCGAGGTCTCAGGCGCACCCGGTGCGATGCCGCGGCGGTGGCCGTGGCGACCGCGTCACCGTAGAGGGTCAGCGCGGCGTCGTCGTCGTGGGTCTCGAACGCGATCCGGGCGGCCAGGGCGTAGACGCGGCTGGCGACCTCCCGAAGGCGCGTGCGGACGACGTCGGGTTGTTCTCCGTGGAGGAGGTGACGGCAGGAGTCCACGATCGCGGCCTGCGCGAGATGGAGCCGGACGAACGGCACCGATCCGATCTGGGCGTTCACGGCCTCGGCGGCGAGGGCCAGGCCGTCGAGAACGGACAGATCCACGCGGTCAGGGTCGGCGAGCGCTGCGGACAGGTCGTTCTGGAGGGCGCCGCCGAGAAACGCAAACAGGCTCATGCCGTGGCGGGTGATCGATGCCGCGACGGTGGCGGTCAGTTCGTCCAGCCGCGCGGCCTCGACCCCGGCCGCGGCAAGGCCGTCGAGCAGCTCGGCCAGATCGGAACCCGGGCCGAGCGCCACGGCGCCGGTCGGGGTGCGAGCGTAGGCGTAGGCCAGCAGTAGCTGGTACTGCTCGTCGGGGCCACTGGTACCTGCCTCCCAGCGGGCGACGGTGCGGCGGATGCTGCCAGGCTGGGCGGCGGCGATACGGGCGATGTGCAAGGCCCGCGCGGCATCCTGGAGTTGGTGGACGAGATCAGACCAGGACCAGCCGCGGGCCGTCCGTAGGCGTCGGAGCGTGTGCGCGCAGGTGGACGGCGACCGATCCATACCCGCAGTACACCACTGGTCACGCTAAATCGGCACTACAAGCCGCGGCTTTCCCTGCTGGGCGCCATAGTCGAGGGTGTAGTACGTACCGCTGGTCGTGGTGCCTGCGCGCGGGAACCCGATGACGAACTTCGACCGATCGACCATCCACCGGTTGCGAGAGTGGTAACCCGACGTGCGGGTCTCCCCGCCGAGCTCGACCAGCTCGACGCGGCCGGTCTCGCGGGCGGTGGCGATGGCGCGGCGGGCGTCGGCGGGCTGGTCGCCGAGCTTGGCCGGGACCGCGACAGTCAGTGCGACATCGGTCTCCCCGGCCAGCCACAGCAGCGCGAGCGAGTCGATGCCTGCCGCACCGCCGAGGTAGAACCGCACGTCTGATGATCTGGCGAATGGCCGGACGAACTCCTCGAAGATCTCGCGGTAGTCGGTGAGGGGGCGGTGCCCGGTAGATCGGGTGCCGGTGATCGTCACGGTCGTCGGCATCGCGCTCTCTCTCGATGTCACCAGATGTCATCTCCCGGTCGCTTCCGATCATCGCTGTACTCGATGCCATGAGCGAGCAGGGACTCCACCAGCTTGCCACCCTCCTTGAGAAGCGAGGGATGTCGGCAACGCCACGGCATGACTCGTTGGTCATCGACAATCCGATCTCGCAGACGCTCCACCAAGAAGTCCGGCGTGAGCGGGGCGGCTACGTGACGGCGTGGGACTACGAGATCGGGCGGGTCGGCGAGGAACAAGGAGCAGCCGATCGGCCGGCGTTCCTGCACGCGAGACGAAGGCGGCCCCGGTCTGGTGTTCGCGCACCAGGGGGTCCGGGGCCTCGGCCGGAATCGAGGTCCGACTTATGAGCACGGTAGTCCACGACGACGAACGCGGCAGGGCGGAGCGGGAGCGGCTGTGTGCCGACCATCCCGACTGGAGGATCGCTCGGGATGGCCGGTGGATTCCCTGGGTCGCCCGGCGAGGGGGAGACGGTCAGCGAGACCGGCCGCGCGGCATCGTGGAATCCGTCCGGGCCGAGAACCTCGACATCCTGCGCGAGCTGATCGTCGAGGTCGAGACGCTGGAACAGCGGATCGCCGACCGGCACGGTCCCCGCCGCGACGCGTGGGACAAGCCGTGACCAGGACCGCGGCCGGGCAGTGGTTGGGGCGGCGCCTCACTGATGACCAGTGCCGCGCCGTCGCGCTCCAGCTCGACCAGGCGCACCCGGCGTGGATCGTCTGGTGGGGCCCGAAGACCCGGCGCTACTGGGCGCTGCCCGCCCGCGGCCTGACCGCGCCGGTCCTGGAGCACGCACATCCGGACGGGCTGGAAGCCGCGATGCGCGAGGTCGAGCAGTGGCACGGCATCGACACACGGGGCGGCGCGCCCGCCCTGCCCCGCGCGGTCGGTGCCGGCAGCGCCTCGCCGGTACCGGCCGTGCAGCCACAGCCACGAAGGGGATCACGATGAGCACGACGGATCTGGAAGCCCTGGCCGGGGAGCTGACGACGCGCGGCCTGGTGGCCGAGCTGACGCGCGACGGGCTGCGCGTCTCCAACCCGAAGGTGGTGGGCTGCTGCGGGTCGCATCCCGGCACGGTCATCACCTGCCGCGACAGCGTGGGCGGCAGGAGCTGGTTCCACACGAGCTGGGGTGAGGCGCCGGCGCCGGTGACGCGTCCGGTCGACGCGGTGCGGGCGGTGCGGCGCTGGCTGTCGCGCACCCCGGACCAGACGCCGAGCGTGGTCTTGGCGTAGAGCCGGGGCGGCGGTGCGGGATCCCGGAGAAGGCTGGCCGTCGCCCCTTTCGTTCCACGGCCTCGGAGTGGTGATGCGTCCCCGGGGCCACGTTCCGACGTGTGCCAGCCCCTGATGCGCTGTCCCCAACATCCGCACCACGGTCGGCACCAAAAGGGCGGCCCGCCCCTCCATACGGAGGAGCGGGCCGTTCGTCTGAACGACCGACGACCGTCAAGTTTTCAAATGGTCACAAACTGCCGAACGGCCCGTGAACATGCCTGTAGTGCCGCGCGTCACACTCATCCCCCCGCCCCGACCATCAGGAGCCCCTGTGATCACACGCCTAGTGGCCCCCGCCACTCTCGTCGCCGCCCTGATCCTCGCGACGGGATGCGAGACCGGCACCGAGCCCGTCGCCGTCCAGCCCGCCGACAAGAACGCCGGCAACAGCAACGGCAAGGCCGGAAAGCCTGTGACGGTGAAGCTCGCCGCGAAGAAGACGACGGCCAAGAAGTCGGTCTTGGGCGAGGCTGGAGCCTTGTCCTGCGTGAAGGTCACCGTGACCAACCAGCGCAAGAAGAACCTGGCGGTCAACCCGCTGTACTTCTCGATCACCGACACCAAGGGCCAGAAGCACGAGAGCAGCGAAGCGCTCGCGGCCTATGAGGGGGAGATGGCCTCCACCACCCTCGCGCCCGGTGAGAAGGCGACGGGGGTGATCTGCGGGAAGGGCAAGTTCGTGCCGAAGATCGTGGCGATGACGGATGAGCTGCTGCAGGAACAGGCCCGCGCCGAGGTCGCCTGATCCGACATGAAAGTGCCCACGAACGCGGCTCGCTGCGGATAGCGGCGCAGGTCAACGAGGGTGCTCCCCGCGCACGCGGGGATGACCCCTGGTGTGGGGCACCACCTGGTCCCAGCACGCCGTGCTCCCCGCGTATGCGGGGATGGCCCCTGCCCGACCCGCCGCGTCCCTCGCGCGGCCCGCCTGGTCACGCGGGGTCGGGGCCCTCCGATTCGGGGTCTTCCGTGTCGGGGCGGGGTGCGGTGTGGCGGAGTCGGGAGGCGTGCAGGGACAGGGCGACCGCGGCGTCCTCGACGGCGCGCAGCTGCTCGGCGCTCAGCCCGTCGAGGGCCTGGCGGGCGGCGTCGTCGTCGTGGTCGAGGCAGGAGTCCAGGGCGGCGTGCGCGGTGAGGGCGAAGCCGGTCGCCTCGGCGGCGTCGGTGAGCGCGGCGCCGAGGGCGTCACCGAGGTCGGTGATGTGCTGCTCCAGGCGCGCCCGGAATTCTGGGGTGGTCATGGATCCCTCCGTCGGCTCAGCCTAGGCCGTTCGTTGCCCCCTGACATGGAATCCGCGGGTGGTCTTCGTTTCCCGGCCTCCGGGCCGTTGCGGGAGCCCCCGCGGCCCGGTGAGGCGGGCCTTTTGTGTTCGTGCGGAGGGTGTGGTTGTTTTGGAGGAGTTCGGAGCCGGGAGGCCCGACGGGCGCGATGTGCTCCGGATCGACTGAGAAGGGATCCCCGTTGCCCGACTACGTCTCGGTGGGGACGGCCAAGCCGCAGGCGCTGCCGCCACACGAGTGGATCACGGTGTTCTGGGACCGCGAGTACGCCGACGGCACCGGCCAGCACATCGACGAGGGCGGGCCGAGCATCCTCAACGGACCCGCCCGCTACGGCCTCACCGTCGGCCTGACCCTGGACGGGCTGCCCGCCGGGACGCGCGGCCAGATCCGGACGGTCGAGGTCGACGCCCAGAACACCGCCCGGTTCGACGCGGGCCCGCCGATGGACTTCACGGTCGGCGCGGACGGCGGCACGGCGGTGCTGTACTCGGTGCCCGCCGACGCGATCGGCGAGGGGCGGCGGCTGCGCGTGCAGCTCGTCCAGTACGGCGCGACCCCGGGCACGTTCACCGGCTCGGCCAAGCTCCTGTACTGGCGTTAACGGGATCTCACCGCGAGGTCAGTGTTCATGGCGTTTTCGGATGACCCTGTGGTGCAGACGGGGCGCAGGGGTGTATGCAGGGTGAACCGAATTGTCCGGACGAGCCGCCGGGTCCCTCCCGGATCGGCTCGGGGAGCGCAGATGCCCAGGTGGAGCCCCTATCCCGCGGAGACCGACCGCGCGCTGGCCGTCGGCCTGACCGAGGCCGACGGGGACGCGCTGGGCGCGCTGTACGACGCCTACGCGGGGCGCCTGTACGACTACGTGCTGTCGGTGACGGGGGAGACGAGGCCCGCCGCCGGCATCGTGCACGACGTGTTCATCGACGCCGCCCGCCGCGCCCCCCGGATGCGCGACCACCGCGACCTGCGCGCCTGGCTGTACGGCGCGGCCCGCCGCCGCGTGCTCCAGCACGGCCGCGCGGACGCGCCGTTCTGGGAGACCGACGCCGAGTTCTCGCCGGTCGCCGAGGTGCCGCCGGGCGAGCTGCGCGAGCTGTCCGACGCGGCGTTCCGCCGCCTGGACGCCGATGACCAGGAGGCGCTGCTGCTGGCGCTGCGGCACGGGCTGGCCGCCGGCGAGCTCGCCCACGTGTGGGGCGTCGCCACGCGCCGCGCCGCCGCCCGCCGCGCCGCGGCCCGCGCCGCGCTGGACGAGGCGTTCGCCGGGGAGCTCGACCGCGCCGCCGAGCGCTGCGCCGCCCTGCCCGCCCCCGAGACCGAGGACACCCTCGCCACCGTCCCGCCCGCGCCCCGGCCCGGCCCGGCGGGCGCCGCCGGCCTGGTCACCGGCGGCCCGCCGCCGGCCGAGCCCGCCGCCCTGAAACGCCACCGCGCCGCCTGCCCCCGCTGCCGGGACCGCGCGGAGGTCCCGGCCGCCGCGCTGCCGGCCGCCGCACCCGCCCCGGTGCTGCCCGCCGCGCTGCGGCACCGCGTCCTGCACACCGCCACCGACCCCGAGCTCGCCGGGTACCGCGTCGACATCGCCGCGCGCGGCGGGACGCTGACGCCCGAGGGCATGCCGGTGCAGCCGGACGTGGCGTCGCCGTTCACGCGCCGCTGGCTGTTCACCGGCGGCGGCATGGCCGGCGCGCTGGTCGCCGCGCTGGTCGCCGCCCTGATGATCACCGTTCCGGCGGGCACCGTCCACTGGAACTCCGGGCCGAAACCGACCCCCGTCATCAGCCGGACGCCCGCGTCCGACGCCCTGCGCAGCCCCGTCGGCCGCGTCCCCGGCCACGCCCCGCCCGCCGTCCGCCCCCACGGCCGCCGCACCCCCGCGGCCCCCGGGGACGGCGGCACCCCCGGAACGGACCCGTCCCCCACCCCCGTCGTCCCCGGCAGGCCCAGGCCGCCGGCCCCGCCCAAGCCGGGCACGCTGGTGGTGGCCCCGGCCGAGGTCGACCTGGGCAACAAGAAGACCGCGCAGGTCACCATCACCGCCAAGAACGGCCCGGTGGACTGGCGGGTCGTGTCCTCCAGCGACAAGGTCACCGTGTCGCAGGAGGAGGGCGACCTCGGCACCGGCGCGAGCGGCGCGCTGACGATCAACCTGCGGAACGGGTTCCTGGGGCTGCCCGGCGAGGCCGAGCTGACGTTCATCGACGAGACCGGGGAGGAGCGCACGGTCGCCGTCGAGTGGGGCGTGACCCTGGTGTGATCAGGCCCGTTCGCGGGCCAGATGGTCGCGGATGGTCTCCAGCTGCGCGCCCAGCGCCGCCTGCACCCGCGTCTCCATCGCCCGCGCGATGAACGGGTCCACCACCATCCGCACCAGCGGCCGCATCCGCCGCACCACCGCCGCGATCTCCCCGATGTCCTCGCCGGACGGCGGGATGTCGGTCTCCAGCCGCTGGAACACGTGCTCGTGGACCAGGTTCACGAACCGTCCCGCGATCACCTCGCAGTCGGCGCGGATCTGCTCGGCGATGTCCAGCACCGCGTCCAGCGGGATCCCGGCCGCGACCAGCTCGGCGCCGACGTGCAGCAGCCGGGGGCTGGGCACCCGGTAGTGGTCGCCCTCCGGCTCGATCAGCCCGAGCGCGACGGTCCGGTCCAGCATCCGCGCGACCTCGTCCTCGGCCAGGCCCGCGCCGAACGTCGCGACCAGCTCCTCCACCGAGGCGGTGCCGGGGATCTCGTCGGACCACGGGTCGGTGAGGACCTTCTCCAGGCCGAGCACCTCGCTGACGTCCTTGCCGGTCTCCCACGCGCCGACCAGGTCCTTGATGACGGCGAAGGTGTACCCGCGCTTGAGCAGCTGGCCGATCAGCCGCAGCCGCGCCAGGTGCGAGTCGTCGTAGATCCCGACACGGCCCTTCAGCTGGGGCGGCGGCAGCAGTCCGCGGTCCTGGTAGGCGCGGATGTTGCGCACGGTGGTCCCGGCCGCGCGGGCCAGGTCGTCGATTCGGTACTCGGCCATGCCCCGCCCGCCGGTTTCGTCCTTCTTGACCGCCAGCGATCTTACTCGGCACGATTGCGCCATCGATCGATGTCGCAGACGAGGTGCCCATGGCGGATCCCCGGTTGTCCCAGGATATCGAGGAGACGCTGCTCGGCTCTCCGCTCCGTTACACGCGTGACGAGATCGAGGAACGCGCCGGGATGGACCCCGAGTACGCGCGCCGGATCTGGCAGGCGCTGGGGCTTCCCGCCCCGCCCGACGACGAGCGCGCGTTCACCGACGGTGACCTGGCCGCCCTGCTGGAGATCAGGGAGCTGCTGACCGAGGAGGTCGTGGACGAGGAGATGGTGCTCCAGCTCGCCCGCGGCGTCGGTCAGACGATGGGCCGCCTGGCGAGCTGGCTCGGCGACGTGTGGCTGCGCAGCCTGAGCGAGCGCAACGCGTTCGACGGGCCCGCCACCCCCGAGACGGTGCGCGCCGCGCTGAAGGCGACCAGCGACCTGCAACCGGCGTTCGAACGGCTGCTGGTCCACGGCTGGCGGCGCCAGCTCGCCGCCGCCGGGCTCCGCGCCGCCGCCGGAACGATCTCCGAGACCGCCGACCTGGCCGCCGGGGTCGCCCACCAGTCGGTCGGGTTCGCCGACGTGGTGTCGTTCACGCGGATGAGCCGCCGGATGGACGGCGACGAGCTGGCGGTGTTCGTGGAACGCTTCGAGGCGACCGCCACCGAGGTCGTGGCCGAGCTGGGCGGCCGGATCGTCAAGACCCTCGGCGACGAGGTGCTGTTCGTCAGCGGCGACGCGGCGGCCGCCGCCGAGATCGGGCTGCGGATCGCCGAGCGCTGCGAGGAGGACCCCGACTTCCCGCGCGTCCGCGTCGGCCTGGCCCACGGCGAGATCATCATGCGGCACGGCGACGTGTTCGGCACCCCGGTGAACCTGGCGGCCCGGCTGACCGCCGTGGCCCGCCCCGGCTCGGTCCTGGTCGACAAGGCCCTGGCGGCGGAGCTGGCCGACGCCCGCGACTACGACGTCTCCCCGCTGCGCCCGCGCATCCTCCAGGGGCTGGGCCGGGTCCGCCCCCGCCTGCTCCGCAGGGCCGACGCCTAGACCGCCCCGCGCAGCCCGGAGGCCAGCGGCGCGCCGTCCCCCGGCCCGGCCGCCGGAGCGCCCGGGGGACGCCGCAGCGCCAGGTAGAGCGGGACGGCCAACGCCAGCGACACCGTGTGCCCGACCGCCGACACCTCCAGTTCGGCCAGCCCGTCGAACAGGAACGGCAGCAGCACCGCCAGCCCCGCGCCCGCCGGGATCCGCCACCGCCACGGCGCGAACGCCACCGCCGTCAGCAGCGCGGGCGCGACGACGTAGGACGCGCCCGTGTCGAGCATCTGGCGGGCCGAGTCCGGCAGGTCCCCCGACGTCACCCGCCACCACACGATGCCCTGGCTGACCGCCGTCCCCACCGTGTGCGTGAGGCCGAACAGCAGCGCCGTGCGGGCGTTGCCGAGCCGGGCGGTGACCGGCGGCAGCGCGACCGCCGCCAGCCCCAGCCACAGCAGCGGGTGTTCGAGGGGGACCACCGCCGACAGCGGCAGCGCGGCGGGCGCGTGGGTGACGAGGTTGTCCAGGTTCGTGCTGGCCCAGGCGGCGACCGCCGCGCGCTCGCGTTCGCCCAGCAGCCGGTAGCCGGCCTCGGCGACGCCGAGCGCGCCCAGGTAGCCGAGCGCCACCGCCCGCTCGCGGGCCCAGCGGGCGAGACGGGCACGCGGGTCGGCGGGGTCCCTCATCGGCTCTCCTCCAGGGGGTCAGGAAGCGAACGGCACGCTCGCGCAGGCGATCCTCCGAGCCTGGGGGCCGTGCTCGTGGACGACCACCGATTCGGGGAACCGGCCCGGCTCGTACGTCCAATTGTGCGCGGCGGAGGCCCGCGCGTTGCCCCTCGCGTCGGTCCGGACGGAGAACCAGACCTCGTTCTCGGCGTCGACGGGGCCACCGACCCGGTGCTGGTAGTGCCCGCCGCTCGCCAGCGGGTCCACCCCGCACCGGCCGACGTGGACATGCGCCATGAAGTGGGTCCGCGGCTTCAGGCCGCCCAGCCACAGCGTGGTGACGTTGCGCTGCCCGCGCACGCTGGCCGACCGCACCTTCACCCGCGCCCCGGCGGGCACGAGCGCGGGGTCGTAGGTGTAGGACGTCGCGTCCTTCACCTTCGTCGTGACGAAGGTGTCCCGCACCTCCACCACGACGCTGTGGCCGTCGGCCGCCGCGGCCCCACCGCCGGCGGCCACCGAACCCACGGCGATCCCCGCGCCCGACAGCGCGGTCATCATCAGCTTGCGTCGCGTACCGGTCATGCGCACGGTTCTCCTCTGCTCCACGGAAGACGGGTCGAGGCAGCCGCCCGGCGGCCACTCTCCGACTCCATTCCTAACGGAACGTGACGCCCCGCGGGGCCTCCGGGGGCCGCGTCATGACATCGGGACGACCGGCGTTTCCCGCCACCCGCCGGAAACGGTGGCGCGGGCCCCCCGCCGTCCCTACCCTCGGCGGGGTACGCGCGGAAGATCATCTTGTGTGGAAGGGAACCCGATGCTCCTGAACTCCCTGGCCGCCGTCCCCCTGCTGGCCTCCGGACTCACCGCCGCCCCCGCCCTCCCGGACGGCTTCGTCGACCTGCGCCGGGTCGCCCCCAGCGTCCTGCACGACATCCGCTACCAGACCGCGCACAACTTCGTCGGCCGCCCGATCGACGGTTACCGCGCGCCCAAGTGCCTCCTCACCAAGAAGGCCGCGACCGCCCTGGCCAAGGCGCAGCGCGCGCTCGTGGCCAAGGGCTACACCCTCAAGGTGTACGACTGCTACCGCCCGCAGCGCGCCGTCAACCACTTCGTCCGCTGGGCCGAGGACGTGGACGACCAGCGCATGAAGCGCGAGTTCTACCCGTGGATGAGCAAGACCCGCCTGTTCTCCGGCGGGTACATCGCGAAGAAGTCGGGCCACAGCCGGGGCAGCACCGTGGACCTCACCCTGGTGAAGCTGCCGGCGCGCGCCCAGCGCCCCTACGTTCCGGGCGAGCCCCTCCAGCCCTGCACCGGCCCGCAGGCCCGGCGCTTCCCCGACAACTCGGTCGACATGGGCACCGGCTACGACTGCTTCGACTCCCTCGCCAACACCGCCGACCCCCGCGTCACGGGACAGGCCAAGGCGAACCGGAAGCTGCTGAAGACCACCCTCGAACGCCAGGGCTTCGCCAACTACTCCAAGGAGTGGTGGCACTTCACGCTGAAGAACGAGCCGTTCCCCAACCGGTACTTCGACTTCCCGGTGCAGTAGTCCCTGGCACGGCGGGCCGCGCGAACGCGGAACGGGCCGCCCCCCGGCGCGGAGGGGACGGCCCGTTCGGGAGGGACGCCGTTACGGCAGGTTCGGGGGAGGCTGCACCGAGAAGACGGTGAGGGGCGACGCGTCGCCGGGGCCCCGCAGGGAGTAGGTGTTGACGTAGCCGTCGTTCGGCGTCTCGGAGGCCCAGGTGTCCGAGGTGCCCGCGAAGACCGCCGCGAAGTAGCCGTCGCCGTAGGCGCGCAGCTTGCGGGTGTAGCGGCCCTTGCCGTCGGTGGTCGCCCACCCGGCGTGGTACCAGGTCTTCTTGCCCTTGAACCGGAAGATGACCCGGATCTTCTTGCCGCCGTAGGCGCTGTGCCGGCCGAGTTTCGGCCAGTACCGCGTCAGGGTGCCGCGCACGGTCGTGTACCGGTTCTTGCGGACCGACTTCGGCGAGACGCTGATCTTCGACATGCGGGTGTTCCAGCGCCAGGTCTTGCGGACCGGGCTGGTCGCGGGCATCACGGAGGCGTCACCGGCGAACCGGACCCGCCAGTGCCCCGAGTTGTTCACCCGGAACTTCGTGGAGAAGTAGTGGTCGTCCTTGACGGTCAGCGTCTTGGCGGCCTTCCAGCCGGTCTTCCCGTCGTAGGAGTGCTCCAGCACCACCTTCTTGCCGTTCATGCTCTGCGAGGTGGTGGGGACGGTGATGCCGCCGCTGGCGTTGAACTCGCCGTAGGCGCTCAGCGAGGCGCTGAGCGAGAGGACCGACCGCTGCCGCACCGCGAGCGGGAGGGCCGCGCTGCGCCCGCTCTCGTAGAAGCCCCGGCCCGCCGTGACGACGGTGTAGTCCGTACCGCACAGCGCCTTGGCGGTGTGCCGGTACTCGCCGTTGGCGTCGGTCTTCAACCGGACGGGGTGGATGTAGCCGTTCCCGCAGGAGAAGCGGCTGGAGTCGAGCGTGAGCGGCAGGTTCGCCAGCGGCGTGCCCTTGTGGGCGACCGTTCCGGTGAACGTGACCGGCTGGCCCTCGTCGACCTTGGACCGGTCGGCCTTCAGCGTCACCTCGGGCGTGCCGCGCCGCACCGCGACGTACACCGGCTCGGACTGCCCGGCGGAGTGGCCCTCGGCCGCGACCACGTGCGCCGTCACCGGGACGGGTCCCTGCTCGCCGGTCGGGCTGAGCGTGGCGGTGAAGGAGCCGTCGTCGCCGGTGGTGGCGTCGGTGACGTCGCCCCAGGAGGTGCTCAGGTCGACCGGGACGCCCGGCAGGGCGGCGCCGGTCTCCCTGGCGGTCACCTTCCCGGAGATCGCGGCGGTCGGGTGCTCGGGGTCCACCGAGGTGGGCGCGGCCGCGAGGGTGATGACGGGGGTGACGGGGTCGCCCCCGGCGGCGACGGCGGGCGCGGCGCTCAGCGACGACAGCAGCAGCGCACCCGCGACACCGATCGACAGGGGGCCGACGGACAGGGTCCGGCTCAAGGAATCACCTCGGGGGCGTTGATCGTTGACATGCGCAGAGAGGACGCCCGGCGATCACCGCGGGTTGACACCGCGACCGAACCGTGACCCGGGCACTCAGCCGGAACTGAGTACCTGAGCGGATGGCACGGCGGCCCGCCGCGGCGAGCCTGGTGCCATGCGCCCTTCCTGCCCGTCGTGCGGCACCGCGTTGCCGCTGCCCGCCCGGCCGTCGTGCCCCCGCTGCGAGCTGGCGCTCACCGGCCCGTGGGCGGCGGAGCTGTGGCGTGTGGACGAGCAGATCCGCCACCTCGCCCGGTACCGCGTGGAGCTGCTCGCCGCCCTGCACTCCGCCCCGTCCGAGCCCCGCGCCGTCCCGGCCGCGGACGCGTCCCGCGCGCCGCGCGAGGTGTCGCGGCTCGGGGCGCGCAACGTGCTGCTCGCGCTCGGCGGGGCGCTGCTGGGCGTCGCGGCGCTGGCGTTCACGGCGATCAGCTGGGGGTCGCTCGGCATGGGCGCGCGGGCGCTGATCCTGCTGACGCTCACGGCGGTCGCGCTCGGCGCGGCCCGGCCGCTGACCCGGCGGGGGCTGACCGCGACCGCCGAGACCCTCGCGGTCGTCGGCCTGCTGCTGGTCGTGCTCCAGTGCTACGCCGCGCGCGCCGGGAACGTGCTCGGCCTGGGCGCGGTGGACGGCCCCTGGTACGCGGCCGGGGCGGCGACCGCCGTCACCGCCGGATGGGCGTGCTACGCCCGGTACGCACCGCTACGGCTGCCCGCCCCGCTGGCGGTCCTGGCCGGCCAGACGCCGCCGCTGTTCACGCTGGTCGCGCTGGACGTCCCGGGGGCGGGCGCGGCGGTGACGCTCCTGCTGCTGTCCCTGGCGAACCTGGCCGTCCGGGAGGTGCTGTCCGGCCCCGAACGCGGCGCCGCCACCCTCCTCGGCCTGCTGACCGGCCTGCTCGGGACGCTGGCGGCGTTCGCCGTCGAACCGCGCGTCGCGCTGCTGGCGTGCGCCGCCGCCACGGCCCTGGGGTGGGCGCTGCGCCTGGACGCGAAGATCGCCGCCGTCACCGGCCTGGCCGGCGCCGCCGCCCTGGCGTTCGCGCTCCCCGACGCCTGGTCCGCCGCGTCCCCGGCCATCGCCGCGGTCCTGGTGTCCGCCGCCGCGCTCACCCTTCCGAACGCCGGGGGGCGGCTGTCCCCCGTGGCCGTCCCCGTCGCCGCGGGCACGCTGCCGGCCTTCGCCGTCGCCGCGGTCCAGGCGTCGCTGGACGTGTCCGCCGTGCTGGCGGGCCCCTTCGTCCACGGGGCGCCGGGAGGTTTCCTCGTCGCGACGCCGGTCGTCCTGTCGCTGCTGGCGGCGGGAGCCTGGACGCCGTACCGCCCGGCGACGCCGCCGCTGGTCGCGCTGGCCGCGCTGACGGCCGCGCCGTCGTGGACCACCGGGCTCGCGCTGGCCGCCTCGCTCGGCCTGTGGGCGGCGCTCGACCGTTCCCCCCGCGTCCCGGTCGCGGCCGCCGCGACGGTGCCGCCCGTCGCGCTCTGGACGTTCGCCGCCGCCCCGGACGCCGGGGCCGAGACGCTGGTCCTGGCCGCGCACCTGCTGCTCGGCGCGGTCGTCGCCGCCGCCGTCCCCCGGTTGCGGAATCCGGCGGTCGCGTTCGCGGTCCTCAGCCTGGGCGGTCTCACGGCCGCGCTCAGCCTGCCCTGGCTGACGCCGCACCAGGCCGCGTTCGCGCTGCTGGCGGCCGCCGCCGCCGGAACGGCCGTCGCGCTGTGGGCCCGCAGCACGCTGGGGGAGGCCGTGGCCTGGCTGTTCGTCCCGGTCGCCCTCGCGATGACCCACGACCGGCCCGGCCCGCTCGCCCTGGCGTTCGCGCTGACCGGCCTGCTGGGGCTGGGCGTCGCGACGCGCCCCGGGCGCCGCCGGGTCGGCTGGGCCGGCGTGGCGGCGCTGGGCGCGGCGTGGTGGACGTTCCTGCCCACGATCGGCGTCACCGCCGTGGAGGCGTACGCCGCTCCGGTCTCGGCCGTGCTCCTGGGCCTCGGCCTGCGCCGCGCCGCGCCCTCGTCCTCCTGGCAACGCCACGGCCCGGCGCTGGCGGCGACGCTGGTCCCGAGCCTCGTCGCGGCCTGGCCCGGCCACGGCCCCCGCCCGCTCCTGCTCGCCCTGGCGGCCCTGGCCGTCACGCTGGCCGGCGTGCGGCTGCGTCTCCAGGCCCCGCTGCTGCTGGGCGGCGCGACCGTCCTGCTGGTGGCGGGCAACGCCGTCGCGCCGCTGGTCACCGAGTTCCTGACCCGGGTGCCCGGCTGGGTCCCGGTGGCGGCGCTGGGCCTGTTCACCCTGGTCGTCGGCGCGACCTACGAACAGCGCCTCCGCGACCTGCGCCGCCTGCGCACCACGTTCACGGCCCTGCGCTGAGCCCTCGCGCCGGTCCCGTCCGTGACCGTTCCCGGCGGTCCGACGGGGGAGCCGGGACGAGCGGGGGCTCCCCCCACGGAACGGTCAGCGCGTCACGCAGCGCGTCCACCGCCGCGGTCCCGATCCGTTCGGCGAGCGCGCCCTCCAGGATCGCGATCGTCGCCCGGGCGCGCCGGTGGACGCGCTCGCCCTCCGCGGTCATGCGCACCAGCCGGCTGCGCGCCGACGCCGGATCGGGCACCTGCTCCAGCAGCCCCATCGCGATCAGGCCGTGCACGGCCTGGTGCACGGTCTGCCGGGTCACCCCCATCCGCCGCGCCAGCTCCGACGCCGGGGTCCCCTCCGCGTCCAGCGCCCCGAACACCGAGGCCTGCGCGACGGTCACCGGCCGCTCGCCCGCCTCCCGCATGCTCGCCAGCAGGGCGTCCTCGAACCAGCGCCGGGCGTCGGCGAACAGCTGCGGCAGGTTGCGTGCGGACATGGCCACCGAGGATATCCGCGCCACGATTGTCAGGTAACCTGACAAAAATTTCGCCGCCCCCCAGGAGAGCGCCGATGACGATCGAGTACGCCACCCCCCACCGCGCCCGCTCGTTCCTGCCCCCGGACCCCACCCGGCCCTACTTCGTGGAGAAGGGCCTGGGGGACCGGGCGCACCTGTTCACGGACCTGGTCACCGTCTACTGCGGCGGCGAGCAGACCGAGAACACCTTCAACTTCTTCACCGTCGAGGGCCCCAAGGGCGACCTGATCCCGGCCCATGTCCACCCCGAGACCTACGAGGTCTTCTACGTCACCGACGGGGCCGTCCGCCTGTTCGTCGAGGACCTGGAGGGCGAGCAGCACGAGAAGCTGCTGACCTCGGGCGACTTCGGCTTCGTCCCCAAGAACTGCGCCCACGCCTACCGCGTGGAACGCGACCACAGCCGCATCGTCGGCGTGGCGGCGGGCCCGTCCGGCACCTACGAGCGCTTCTTCGAGAACCTGGGCACCCCCACCGAGGCCCTCGGCCTCCCCGCCGAGCCGTACATCCCGGCCCCCGCGGACTTCGGCCGGGCGCAGCGGGAGTTCGACGTGCGCTTCCTGCCCGGCTTCGAGTGGAGGACGGCGGACTGATGCATCCCGACCTCCCGGCCCTGCGGCTCCCCCCGGACCCCGCGCGCCTGCCCCTGCCCCCGGCCGAGCGTCCGGCCGACGGGGTGGTCCTCCACCGGGGAGCGCCCTACGCGTTCGTCCCGGGCTTCCGTCCCCTGGAGCTGGACCTGTGGCTCCCCGCGGACGCGGGCGCGCCGCTCCCGGTGATCCTCTACGTCCACGGCGGGGCCTGGCGCGCGGGAAGGCGCTCGGTGATGAGCCCCCTGACGCGCGACTGGACGCCGGGCCCGTTCGCCCGCATGGCACGGGCGGGCTTCGCGGTGGCGAGCGTCGACTACCGCCTGAGCGGCGGGGCGCCGTACCCGGCCCAGCTGGAGGACGTCACGGCGGCCCGGACCTGGCTGGCGGCGAGGACCGACCTGGACCTGGACGTCGCCCGCACCGTGCTGTGGGGCGAGTCGGCCGGCGCGCTCCTGGCGTCCCTGGCGGCGCTGACGACCCCCGCGAGGGCGTGCGTCGCCTGGTACGGCCACAGCGATCTCCCGGCCCTGGCGGAGCACCACCCCGACGGCGAGTCGTACACGAACGACCCGGCCACCCCCGAGGCGCGCCTCCTGGGAGCCCCCGTGGCGCGCGCCCCCCGGGCCCGCGAGGCGAGCCCCGTCACCCACGTGACCGCGTCGGCCCCGCCGTTCCTGCTCGTCCACGGAACGGAGGACAGCCTGGTCCCCCACCGCCAGAGCGAGCACCTGGCGGAGGCCCTGAGGAGGGCGGGGGCCGACGCGACCCTGGACACGGTCCCGGGCGCCGACCACATGTGGCTGGGCGTCCCCGGGGCCGAGGTCGAACGCGTCTTCGCCGACTCCCTGGCGTTCGCCCTCCGCCACACGGCCTGACCCGCGACCCCCGCGGGGGCGGGGTCAGCGGCGCAGGAGGCCGTCCACCACGCGGCGGACCCTGTCCGCGGCGTCCGGCTCGCCGAGGCGCAGGGCGGTGTTGGCGGCGTTGAGCGCCGCGTCGATCTGGAAGACCGCCAGCCCGACGTCCGGCTCGGCGGTCTCGCCCGCCCCGGCCGCGTGGCGGAACTGGTCGGCGAGCAGCGACAGCCACGACTCCCGCTGCCGCCGCAGGGCGTCGTGGACCGGGCCGGGGCGGCTGTCGAACTCGGGCAGGTTGGCCGCCCAGAAGCAGCCGCCGGGGAACACCGGCCGCTCGGCGTAGGACAGCCACCGCTCCACGAGCGCCCGCAGGCGGGCCGTCCCCTCCGGCGCCTCCAGCGCGGGCCGCACGACCGCGTCGAGGAACGTCTCCCGCGCGGTCTCGACGGTGGCCAGCTGGAGCTGCTCCTTGGTGCGGAACAGCGTCGCCACCCCGCTCTTGCTCAGCCCCAGGTCGGTGGCGAGGCGGCCGAGGGTCAGGCCGGTCAGCCCCTCGACGGAGGCGACGTCGGCGGCATGGCGGGTGATCGCTCTTCGGGTGCGCGCTCCGCGCGCCAGGCGTTGGTCGGTGCTCACAGCGACTCCAACCTACTCTTGAAAAATACGTACGAACGATCGTACGTTTTGTTGGTGACCACAGCGACCCCCTTCCTCACCGAGGAGACCGATCCCCACTGCCTGCCCGCCGCCGCGGCCGCCGGCCTGCTCGCGCACGCGCCCTGGCGGCGCTTCGCGAGCGTCGGCGACAGCCTGTCGGCCGGGACCGGGGACCCGAGCCCCGGATACGCCGGCCTGGGCTGGCCCGACCGCGTCGCCGACGTGCTGCGCCGGGTGCACCCCGACCTGGCCTACCTGAACACCGCCGAGATCGGCGCGACGACCTCCCGGACGCTGCTCTCGCAGATGGACCGGCTCGTCGAGTTCGGCCCCGACCTGGTCCACGTGCCCTGCGGGGCGAACGACCTGTTCCGGCGCGACCCCGACCACACCCTCATCGAGGCCGAGCTGGCCCGGCTCTTCGAGGCCGCCGCCGGGACCGGCGCGCAGCTCACGACGTTCACCCTGGGCAGGGCGTTCGTCGTGCCGCGCTACCCCGACTGGACCGACCGGGTGCGCCGGGTCAACGACATCGTCCGCGGGCTGGCCGCCGAGTACGGCGCGGTCCTGGTCGACATGTGGGACCACCCGGTCAACGACCGCCCCGACCTGCTGAGCGCGGACGGCATCCACTTCGCCGCCGCCGGGCAGGCGGTGCTGGCCACCGAGATCGTCAAGGGGCTCGCCCGCCTGCTCGACGCCGAGGGGGCGCGGCCGTGACCCGCCCGGTCGCGACCGTGCTGGTCGGGGCGTTCATGGCGACCCTCGACTCGTTCATCGTCATCGTCGCGGGGGCCGAGATCCAGGCCGACCTGCGCGCGAGCGACGGCCAGCTCCAGTGGATCCTGGCCGGGTACCAGCTCACCTACGCGGTGCTGCTCATCACCGGGGGACGCCTCGGCGACCTGTACGGCCGCCGCCGAACCTACCTCGCCGGCCTGGGCGCGTTCACCGCCTCCTCGGTCGTCTGCGCGCTGGCGCAGACCGCCGCCCTGCTCGTCGCCGCCCGCCTCGCCCAGGGACTGGGGGCGGCGCTCATGCTGCCGCAGGTGTACGCCTTCCTCACCGTGCTGGTCCCCGAACGGGACCGGCACCGCGCCTTCGGCGCCCTCGGAGTGGCGCTCGGAACGGCCGGCATCGCGGGGCAGCTGGTCGGCGGCCTGCTGATCGGGGCCGACGTGCTCGGCACCGGCTGGCGGTCGGTGTTCTGGATCAACGTGCCGATCGGCCTGGCCGCGATGGCGCTGGCGGCCCGCCGGCTGCCGGAGTCCACCGCGCCGCGCGCCCGCCGACTCGACCTGCGCGGTGTGACGGTGCTCAGCGCGGCGCTGTTCCTGGTGGTGTTCCCCCTGATCCAGGAGACCGCGTGGACCTGGGCGCTCCTGGCCGCGAGCGTCCCGTTCCTGGCCGCCTTCGTCCTCCTGGAACGCCGGATCGCGGCCCGCGGCGGCGACCCCCTGGTCAGGATCGCGCTGTTCCGGACCAGGGCGTTCTCCGTCGGGGTGCCCCTGGTCCTGGTCGTCTACACCGCCGTGACGTCCTACTACCTGGTCCTGTCGGTCTCGCTCCAGGACGGGCTGGGCCTGTCGGCGCTGGAGGCCGGGCTGGTGTACACCCCCGCGGCCGTCACGTTCTTCGTCTTCAGCCTGCTGGCCGGACGCCTGGTCCCCGTGCACGGACGCCGCGTCCTGGAGATCGGCGCGATCGTGCTGGCCCTCGGCTACGCGTCCACGGCGCTCCTGCTGTCCGGCGGCGTGGACTACACCCCGGCGGCGGTGATCCCGACCCTCGTGCTGCAGAGCGCGGGCGGCGGAATGCTGATCACCCCGGCGCTGAACGCCGTCCTGGGCCGGATCGCCCCCGGGGACGCCGGCGTCGCCTCCGGCGTGCTGTCCACGGCCCAGCAGGTCGGCGGCGCGCTGGGCGTGGCGGTCGTCGGCGCCGTGTTCTTCGGGACGTTCACCGCCCCCTCCCGTGCGGGCGAAGCCCTGGCGGCGGCGTCGCTGGTCACCTGCGCGGCCGCCGTGACCGCGGCGGTCCTGGTGTTCCTGCTGCCCCGCCGGCGGCCGGCGCCCGCCTCCCGGGGAAGCGAACCCGCTCCGATCCCCGAACGGAGCGTCGGCGGACGGCCGGGGGGATGGCCATCCGCCGACGCGGCGCGGGAGAGCGGTCAGGCCCCTACTTGATCCGGACCAGCTTGGAGCAGACGATCTTCTGGAACGGCTTGTCCTCGAGCGTCAGCGTGATGCACTTCTTGGCGTAGACCTTCCGGGTGCCCTTGGGGTCCTTGAAGGTGTAGTCGATCTTGGCCGCCGGGCCGTGCGACGAGCGGCTCTTCTTCCAGGGCTTGCCCTTGGGGGAGTCGAGGTGGAAGACCACCCACGCGGCGTTGGGGTCGGGGACCAGGGTGTTCCGCACCGTCCCGGTGATCCTGGTGGACTTGGTCTTCTTCTTCCACTCCCACTTGCCCGACGCCTTGACGTACCCGACGCCCTTCGGCGTGGTCGCGGTGAGCTTCCAGTTCCCCTTCGTCTTCGGCGCGGCCTCGGCGACCGGAGCCGTCACGCCCATCGCGATCGCGGCGGCGGCGCAGGTGAGGACGATCTTCCGCATGGTGTCCCTTCGTCGCTGGTTGCGCAGCACATTGTGCTGACCCCCGGTGCCGGGCGGACAGGCACCAGAGGGCCAACCTCACCGGGCGGTGCTAGCCCCCAGGGGCCACCCGCCGGCGCCCGCCCGCGGCTCCGCGCCGCCGAAAAAGGACGTCCGGTTCCACTTCCCCTTTCGTGGAATTCCTCTCCCAAAAGAAGGGCAATGCGCTTCCGCCGTGCCGGGGTGAAGTGGCGCGCCGGGCTAGCCTGACCCGACCGGTCAGTACCGCCCGCCGGAGGGCTCGCCGTGGTTTCGGTCCCCGCACCGCGGCGGGTCCGTTCGCCTCCCCACGTTCAGGTCCCGGAAACAGATGCGCCGGAAGGATGAGTAATTGTCGAAGACCGCTTTTCGGTGCGCGATGGGAATTCTGGCCGGCGCGGGCACTCTGCTCGCCGTCTCCAAAGGTTGTGTCTCCGATGACGTGACGCGTCGGAGCGTGGAGGGAACGCCACCGAAAACACCCGGAGCGAGCGTCTCGCCGTCGCCGTACGCCCTGTCGGAGGACCGCCGCCCCGGCGCCCCGGCGACGCTCGTCAAATGGCGGGGTCGAGTCCGTTTCCACGAGCGGTTCAATTCCCTGGAGGTCGGCCGGGGAAAGCGATGGGGATGGAAGAGCGCGGCGTATTCCGACTGCCTCCACAATTCCGGCCGCTACAAGCTGGACCGGCTGGACCGCCGCGCGCTGCGCGTCCGGCGCGGGGCGCTCGACATCACCGCCACCCCCGCCGGCGCCGGGCGGTGGCGCACCGGGCTGATCACCACCGGCGACTCGTGCGGCTCGGGCGGAAAGGGCTTCGCCGTCCGGCAGGGTGACCTGGTCGTCGCCCGGGTCCGGCTGCCCGGCGCCCGCAGGGGCTCCTGGCCGGGGATGTGGACCTGGCGGCGGGGGAACAACGAGGTCGACCTGTTCGAATGGCATGCGGACCACCCCGACATCCTGGAGTTCGTCAGCCATCCGGCCCGGACCGTGAAATTCTTCCGCTCCCGGGGCGTCGGCCGGGGGCGCTGGGTTGACATCGCCGTTCATCTGGGAAGGAAGGACACCAGGTGGTTCACCGCCCCGGCGGGGCGGCGCATGCGCCTGGCCTTCGCGGACGGAAAGGGAATCGAGAAGGGGTTTCGGGCCCATCTCGTCGTCAATCTCTCCGTTTCCGACGGAAAGCTTCATCCACGACCGGCCGACCGGCGTCCCATTCGATTCAGGGTGGCGTGGATAAAGGTGATCGGGAATGCCGCGCTTCATGTCGGGCGGGGTGGCTGACAAGGGCTCACCCGGTCGGCGGAGGTAATCGGGCAACCGTGGCACTCCGTGGAGAGGGTCAATCTTTACTCCGGAATGTGTTTAGCGAAGTTCGATTCCAGAAAGCATGGCTCGTACAAGTGGTCGTCCAATTGTCCTAGTCGGGCGGGAACCAGTGAACAGAGCCATGGAAGACAGAAACCGGTACTGCTCCCTCGGCGTCGCCCTCACCTCGGCGGCGACCGTTCTGGTGGGGGCCGGGCCTCCGGGGCACGCGATGGAGCCGGCGCATCGGGCGGTTCCGTCCTGGTGCCCGCAGGGGGGAACGCCCGCCAAGCTCGACGCGCTGCCGCGCCGGATACCGGTTGATCGGTGCGATATGCGCGGAAAGGGAATCGACATCGGCGGCGGCGTCACCATGACCGTGCCGCGCGAGAACGGATGGGTCTCGGCACGCGTGATCGGCCTGCGGGACGCCGATGCCGTCCGGGCCGGTTACGACCCGTCGGAGGACGCCGTTCTGCTCGAAAGCGGGACGCCTCCGGAGGAGGAGTCGCCGGAACCCGGTGACCGGCTCGCCGAACGCGACGCGTGCAACGACTCGTCGTGGGCCTCCACCAAACTGTCCTGGCGCAGATCCAGCACCATCAGGTGGAAGTACTACTTCGACGGCCAGGGGGGACTGGACGAAGGCGACTTCGCGCGGGAAATCGTCCGGGGCGTCTCGAACGCGGTGAACGCCGTGACCGACTGCACGCCGGAGAAGAGGTTCACGCCCGCGCCCAACATCCGTGCGGAGTTTCTCGGCAAGTCGGACGCCCGCCCCAATATCGGCGCGAACGGCTCCTGCTCCCGCCGGGACGGGCAGAGCGTGATCGGTCTCGGGGAGATGCGGGGCGTCGAGCCGTGGGTGCTCGGCGTGTCCTGCGCCTGGCAGGTGTGGCGGCACACCGTCGAGGGCGACGTCCTCCTCCGGGCGAAGGGGAGGCCGTGGTGGCTCTCGGGGGTCAGCAAGGGCCGCTGCCCCGCCAACCACTACGACCTGGCGTCGGCGGCGACCCACGAGGCCCTGCACCTGCTCGGGCTCGGCCACACCGACGGGAAGGCGCACTCCGCGCTCACCATGGCGCCGGTGATCAAGGCGTGTGACACCGGCGCGTCGACCCTGGGCTGGGGGGACTACCTCGGTCTCCTGCGGCTGTACGGGCCGAAGAGGGAGGGCTGAGCCCGCCCGGCCCCACCGCGTGAGGGGGAAACGAAAGGGGAGAGCCGGTGGAACCGGCTCTCCCCTCCGAGTACGTGGACCGTACTCGCGACGTGTTAGTCGTCGATGGCCGAGCCGTTGGCGCAGTGGCCGTGCTCCTTGTTGGTGGCCAGGATGTTGTCGATCACAACGGCGATCACGCCGACGTTGACGTCGCGGCACGTCTGGACGCCGAGGATCTGAGAGTTGCTCTGGTACTCGTCGTTGTCGTCTCCGTGGGCCATCGCGGGAGTCGCGCTCATCAGCGCGCCGCCGACGACCAACGCCAGGAGGCCGGTACGGGCCAGACCCTTCATGGTTCTTCCTCTCCTTCTCTGCGGACAAGACGCAAATCACGCCTGTCGGCGCATGAATCATTTTCGCTGATGCAGCATTCCCGAAACGACCTCGGCCACGCCGTGATTGCGACTCTTGAAGATTTTTTTGGAATTGCAGTAACCCGGCCGCCCGGGGGTCGCCGAACTTCGCCTTCGGCAAGTTTGGGTGGATGTTGCCCTCCCTTACCGGGGGATGTGCATCATACCTTCCAAGGAAACGCGAGAAAGGTTTTCTACTTACCCAAAACTGACTCGTCGTTCGTTAAAAAGAATGAGCCGACCCCGGTCGGTCTGTCATGCTGGTGGACGTTAACCGCCTCGTTGATTTGGTGCGTTTTCCAGCATTGTCCAGATCAAGTCGAAACGGCGGGATGATTGCGAAGCGCCCGTGCAGCCGCCTGGCCACTCCACGTGGAGCGCTGCGGTTGTTCAACCGTGGGAAGGACACCGAAATGGCAGCCCAGGGATTGAGTGCGCCGACAATTCCGCAGGGAAGCGGCGGCTCGTCTCTTCCCGCCGACGGGGCGACGGGGGCTGTCCACGCCGACGACCTGCCGCCGACGCGGGCGCGGCGTGTTCGGGCGGTCCTGGTCGCGGGCCACGCCGCGGGCGGCGCGGGCGCCGACGCCGCGGCGGTCTTCGCGGCCTCGTGGCTGCTGACGCGCTCGGTGGCGCACGCGGGCCTGACGGCGTCCGCGGTGGTCGGCGTGCAGGCGCTCACCGGCCGGTACCGGGCGCGCCGGGCGCTGAGCCTGGTGGACACGGCGGTCCCCCTGGTGCGGAGGCTGTGCGCCCTGGTCGTGTTCGGCGCGCTCCTGACCGGCGCGCCGCTGGCGAGCACGTCGCAGGCGCCGGTCGCCTTCCTCGCCCTGGGCGTCTGCGCGGTGCTCGCGGTGAGCGGGCACGCCCTCCTGGTCGGTCTGGTCCGCTCCTACCGGCGCCGGCGGACTTACCAGCGCCGCGCCCTGCTGGTCGGCGGCGGCACGGCGACCGCGCACGTGGCCGGCGCGCTGCTCGAACACCCCGAGTTCGGGGTGACCCCCATCGGCCAGCTGGTCTTCGGCTCCACCCCGCCCGACCCCGTCCCGGGCTGCCCCCCGGTGCCGGTCCTCGGCGACGGGACGCGGTGCGTCCCCCTCGCCGCGGCGGCCGCCGCCGACGTCCTGGTGCTCGTCGCCGACGACATCCCCCACCAGCAGGCGCCCGAGGTCCTGGCCGCGGCCTCGCAGGGCTCCGTCGAGACCCTCCTGTTCCCGAGCCTCGGATCCCCGCTGCCCCCCGGCGACGGCCTCGACCACCTGGCCGGACTGCCCTGCCTGCCGCTCAACACCCTCCACCGCGCCCGCCACGTGCGGCGCGTCAAACGGGCCTTCGACCTGCTGGCCGCGCTCCTGCTCCTGGCGGTGCTGTGGCCGGTGATGGCGGTGTGCGCCGTGGCCGTGCGGGCCGAGGGCGGACCCGGGGTGCTCTTCCGGCAGCGGCGCCTCGGCGCCGGCGGCCGGGAGTTCGTCCTGCTGAAGTTCCGCACCCTCCAGCCCGACAGCGCCCACGAGTCCGACACCCGCTGGTCGGTCGAGGGCGACGTCCGCATGGGACCGGTCGGCCGGTTCCTGCGGGGCACCTCGCTGGACGAGCTGCCCCAGCTGTGGAACGTCATCCGCGGCGACATGAGCCTGGTCGGCCCCCGCCCCGAACGGCCCTACTTCGTCGAGCGGTTCAGCGCCTCCCACCCCGGCTACAGCCGGCGCCACCGCGTCCCGGTCGGCGTCACCGGATGGGCCCAGATCCACGGGCTGCGCGGCGACACCTCCATCGAGCAGCGGGCCCGCTTCGACAACTACTACATCGAGAACTGGAGCTTCGCCCGGGACCTGAAGGTCCTGGTCTGGACCGCGCTGGCCATGTGCGGGCGGCAGCGATGACCGCCCCCCACCTCACCGGGACCGGCCCCGGTCCCGGCACCCCCCGACCCGCCCCGCCCGCCCCGCCCGCTCCGGGCGCCGGGAGCGGCGGAGGCGGGACGGCCCCCCGCGCGAGCTGGCTGATCGCCGCCACGGTCCTGTGCGTCGCGATCCCTCCCGGCACGGCCAGCTCCGCGGACGGCGTGCAGGCCACCGTCAGCGACCTGGCCAGCGTCGGCCTGGTGGCGGTGGCCGCCGCGCTGGCGGTCACCGGCCGGACGCGGCCGTCCGGGACGGCGATGGCGCTGCTGGGGGCGGTCGCGTGCGCGGCCGCCCTGTCCACGGCCTGCTCGCCCCATCCGCTCGACAGCCTCCCCGGTTACCTGCGGGTGTTGCAGATCTTCGTCCTGGTGCCGCTGGCGGTGACGCTGCTGGTGCGCGACCGCCGGGACTTCGCCGTGACGGCCGCGGCGGTGGCGGTGGTGGGGGTCGGCGAGGCCGGCTACGGCATCTGGCAGGCGGCCACCGGGACCGGCGCCTCCTACGCGGGCCGCGACGTGCGGGCGGTGGGGACGTTCGGCGCCACCGACGTCATGGGGATGGCGACCGTCGCGGGGTTCGCGGCGTTCGTGGTGGTCGCGGTGGCCCTGCTCGCCCGGGGCGCCGCGCGCGTCGCGGCGTGGGCGGTCCTCGGCGTGCTCGCCGCCGGCCTACTGCTGTCGCTGAGCCGGGGCAGCTGGATCGCGGTGGGGATCGGCGTACTGACGATCATGGTCTGTGTCAGCCTGCGGCTGGCGCTGCGCACGGTTCTGCTGGTCACCGCCGCGCTGATCATCGTGGTCGGCGGGCTGGGGGTGGGCTCGGCGACGCTGGCCGAGCGCGCCCGGTCGGTGGTCGCCTCCGTCGACCAGCCCGACCAGTCGGTCAGCGACCGCTACGGGCTGTGGCAGTCCGCGGTGGCCATCTGGCAGGACCGTCCCCTGACCGGCGTGGGGGTGAAGAACTTCGCCGGGTACCGCGACGCCCACAGCTCCCTCGCGGTGTCGTTCGCCGGGGAGACCGCCGACCCGGTCCACGGCTACCAGCGGCAGCCCCTGCTGTCGCCGCACAACCAGTACCTGCTGGTCCTGGCCGAGCAGGGCGTCGTCGGCGTCACCGCCCTGCTGGGGCTGCTGGTGGGGCTGGCGAGCGCCCTCGGGGCGCGCCCCCGCCCGGACGACCCGCGCTGGCTGGTCGGCGCGGGCTTCACCGTCAGCATCATGGTGAACTTCCTCTACTCCGACCTGGGGGGACCCACCAGCGTCCTGTTCGCGGTCATGCTGGGACTGGCGGTGAACGCGGCCTTCCACACCTTCGCCCCGGACCGGACGCCCCGGCGCCCGCCCCGCCTCGCCCCCGCCGGCGGCCCCGGCCCGATCCCCCGCCCGCGCCGGTGAGCGTGACCGCCACCCGCCCCCGGGCCGGCAACTCCGCGGGCCGCGCCGCGCTGCTGTCGGCGGCGCTGATCGGCACGGGCACCGTGCTGGGGTTCGCCCGGGACCTGCTGATCGCCCACCGGTTCGGCGCCAGCAGCAGCACCGACGCCTTCCTCGTCGCCTGGAGCATCCCCGAGTCGGTGTCCCCGCTGCTGATCGAGGACGCGATGGCGCTGGCGATGGTCCCGGCCGTCACCCGCGCCCTGCAACAGCCGCACGGCGTGCGTCCCCTGGTGTCCCTCGTGCTGCCGAGGCTGGCCCTGGTGCTGTCCCTCGCGGCCGTCGCCGCCGTCGCCGCCGCGCCCCTCCTGGTCGACCTGCTGGCCCCCGGCATCGCGGCGCACGGTCCCGCCGTGACGTGCGTGCGGCTGACCGCGGTGACCATCCTCACCTTCGGGATCGCCGGGTTCATGAACGCCACCCTGCGGGCCCACCACTGCTTCGGCCCCCCGGCCGCCATCTACCTGGCCTACAACCTGGGGATCCTCGCCTCCATCACGCTCCTGGCCGACGGTCTGGGGATCGTCAGCGCCGCCGCCGGGGTCGCCGCGGGCGGCGTCCTCATGATCCTGGTGCAGGCACCGGCCTTCTACCGCCGCCTGCGCGCCAGGCCGCACCCGGACGAGGCCGCGCCCGACGCGACGGCCTCCGCGTCCCCCGACGCCCCCGCCGGCGCCCCCCGGCTCCAGCCCGGAACGCTGGCGACGGCCGCGCTCGTCCCCATCGTCGTCTACACCCTGACCAGGCAGGGGCAGGTGCTGGTCGAGCGGTTCTTCGCGTCCAGCCTGCCCGCCGGGGCGATCTCCCACCTCAACTACGCCCAGAAGATCGCGCAGGTGCCCATGGTCCTGTCGCTGCTGCTGGTGACGGTGACCTTCCCCCGCCTCGCGCGCGCCTCCGCCCACCGCGACACCGCGCAGATCCGCCACCGCGTCCAGACGGACCTGAAGGCCGTCAGCTGCGTGGTGCTGTGCGCCGTCGCCTTCCTGGTCGCGTTCGCCGAGCCCACGGTGCGGTTCCTGTTCCAGCACGGGCACTTCGACGCCGACGACACCGCCCGCACCGCCGACGTGCTGCGGATCTACGCGCTGGGGCTGTGGGGGCAGGCGGCGCTCGGCGTGCTGGCCCGGGTGTTCTTCGCCCAGGCCCGGCCGATGTGGTCGCCCGCCCTGGCCATGGCGGCGGGCCTCGGGCTGACCTGGACGGTCGCGGTCCTGCTGGCCGCCACGGCCGGGACCCCGGCGCTCGCCGCGGGCAACGCCGCGGGCATCACGCTGACCGCGCTGCTCCTGCTGCGCCAGGTCGGCAGGCGGGTGGTCCCGATCCCGCTCGGGCGGATCGGCGCCGACCTGGCCCGCGCGGCGCTGGCCGCGCTCGCCGCCGGGGCGCTGGCCGCCGCGGTCGCCGCCGTGCTGGCCCCCTCGGTGTTCC
Source organism: Actinomadura kijaniata (assembly GCF_014138665.1). NCBI lineage: Bacteria > Bacillati > Actinomycetota > Actinomycetes > Streptosporangiales > Thermomonosporaceae > Actinomadura > Actinomadura kijaniata. Next base: position 446,170 of record NZ_JACJIA010000002.1, on the reverse strand, counting down.
CCCTGGTGAAGCTCGCCGTCGGCGCCGTGGTGCTCGTGACGGCGTTCGGGCTGGTCCTGGCGGCCGGCGATCCGTCGAGCCGTTCGATGTTCGCTCGCTGCTGCCGTGCGGCGCTCCGCTTCCGCAAGGCGCGCGACTCCCAAGCGAGGAGAGTGTGATGACCGTCGGCATCGCCACCATGCCGTTCGTGCTGATGTACCACTCGGTCGACACCTACGAGCACGACCCGCATCTGATCACGGTGTCCCCCGACCGGTTCGACCGGCAGATGCGGTGGTTGCAGGCGCGCGGGCTGCGCGGGGTGAGCGTGCGGGAGCTCCTGGACGCCCAGGCCGCCGGGTCCGCCCGCGGACTGGTGGCGCTGACCTTCGACGACGGGTACGCCGACTTCGCCACCCGCGTCACGCCGCTCCTGGTGCGGTACGGCTTCACCGCGACGGTCTTCATGGTCGCCGGGCACGTCGCCGGGCGGAACGAGTGGGACGACGGGCCGCGCAAGCCCCTGATGGACCACCAGCAGCTGCGGGCCGTCGCCGACGTCGGCATGGAGGTCGCCTCCCACGGCCTGCGGCACCGCCGGCTGCCCGACCTCACCGAGAGCGAGCTGCACGAGGAGCTGCACGGCAGCCGCGACGCCCTGGAACGGATGGTCGACCGGCCGGTGCGCGGCTTCGCCTACCCCTACGGCGTCCTGACCGCGCGCGAGGCGGAGGCCGTCGAGAAGGCCGGCTACGACTACGGATGCGCGATCTGGGACGAGCACCCGTGCCGCCACGCGCTGGCGCGGACCTACGTCGGGGAACGCGACCACCGCCTGCGGCTGACCGCCAAGGCGCTGCGGCACCGGCTGCGCTGGAGGACGCGGATATGACACCGCGCGTGCTGCACGTCATCACCGGCCTGGGGCACGGCGGGGCCGAGCGCCAGCTCCTCGCGCTGCTGCGCCGCCTGCCGGTGCCGTGCGAGGTCGCCGTGCTGACCGGCCCCTACACCCTGGCCGACCCCATCGAGTCCCTCGGGATCCCGGTGCACCGGCTCGCCATGCGCGGCAACCGCGACCTGACCGCGCTGCCGGCGCTGGTCCGCCTGATCCGCCAGGGGCGGTTCGACATCGTCCACACCCATCTGTACCGGGCCGGCGTTTTCGGGCGGCTGGCGGCGCGGCTGGCCGGGGTGCGCGGCGTCGTCGCCACCGAGCACTCGCTGGGCGAGGGGCATCTCGAAGGACGCGCCACCGGCCCCGCCGTGCGGCTGCTGTACCGGGCCGGCGAACGCCTGGGGCAGGTCACGGTGGCGGTCTCCCCCACCGTGGCGGAGCGCCTCGACGACTGGGGCGTTCCCCCCGCGCGCGTGGTGACCATCCCCAACGGCATCGACGCGGACGCGTTCCGCTTCGACCCGCTGCTGCGCGCGCGCACCCGCCGCCGCTGGGGGCTGGACGAGCACGACTTCGTCGTGGGCACCGTGGGCCGCCTGGTGCCGACCAAACGCACCGAGGTGCTCATCGCCGCCCTGGAGCACACCGCCGCGGCCAGGCTGGTCGTCGTGGGCGACGGCCCCCGGCGGCGGGAGCTGGAGCGCCTGGCCGCGCGGTCGCCGGCGGCCTCCCGCGTCCTGTTCGCGGGCGGCACCGACGACGTCCCCGGGGCGCTGGCGGCGCTGGACGTCTTCGCCGCCCCCTCGGTGCAGGAGACCTTCGGGCTCAGCGTCCTGGAGGCGCTGGCCAGCGGCCTTCCCGTGCTCTACACCGCCTGCCCCGCGCTCCAGGACCTGCCCGCCGACCACGCCGCCGGCGCCCACCGGGTGCCCAGCGGCCCCGACGCCTACGGGGAGGCCATCGGGCGGCTCGCCCGCCGCCCGCCGGGGCGCCTGGCGCCGCCCGCCGCGGTCGACCGCTACTCCATCGACGCCGTCGCCGACCGGATGACCCGTCTGTACCGCGCGATCGCCGCTCCGTCCACGGCCGCAGCGCCCCGGGCGTCGTCGCCGCGTCCCACACGTTGAAAGGTCACTCATGCAGCTTCTCAGGCACTGCCTCCGGGCCCTCCGACGGTTCCTCGGCCGGGACGTCGGCCGCATGGTGGGGATCGTGCTCGCCGGTCTGCTGGCGGGGGCGGCCTACGGCCTGCTCAAGCCCCCCACCTACACCGCCACGGCCCATGTCGTCGTGGTGGCGGAGAGCGAGGACGGCGGAGCGACGGCGGTGAACTTCGCCCAGGCCTACGGGCGGGTGGCCGCCCTGCCCTCGACCCTGGCCTGGGCGAGCCCGCTCCCGCGCGGGACGACCACCGACCAGATCCGGTCCGGCATCCAGGTGTCCACCTCTCCCGACGTCCCCCTGGTCCAGATCAGCGGCTCGGCGGACACGGCCAGCGAGGCCGTCACGCTGGCCAACGCCGCCGCCGACGCGCTGGTGCGGTACGGAGGCGCGCACCGGCACGACACCGGCGTGCGGGTGGCGACGATGAGCCAGGCCATCGCCCCGACGGAGCCGTCCTCCCCGAGCGTTCCGGTGACCGTCGCCGTCGGCGGCGCCTCCGGCGTCCTGCTGGCGGGGATGGCGCAGATCGCGATCCGCCAGCGCGCCCGCGTGACCGGTTCCGCCGGGCGCGCGTCCTCCGGTGACCGCGCCGTCCCGTCCCCCGCCACCGGCGGCCCCCTCCCGGCCTCCGTCGACGGGTCCGGCGCCGACGCGGAACCCGCCGAGGTGAGGCGATGAGCACCGGCCTCCGGCACACGCCCCCCGTCACCTGGACGACGCAGGTCCGCAGCGACGACGAGGCGCTCCCGCAGATCGAGGAGCGGTGGCGCGACCTCTACGGCCGCAGCGCGACCGCCACCCCCTTCCAGTCCTTCGGCTGGGTGACGGCGTGGTGGCGCCACTACGGGCGGCCGGGCCACCTCCGCCTGGTCCTGGTGTGGCGGGACGACGAGCTGGTGGCGGCCGCGCCGCTGGCGGCCTCGTCGAACTGGCGCCGCCCGGTCTGGAGACCGCTGTCGGCGGGCCAGAGCGACTTCACCGACGTGCTGGTGGACGACCGCTACGCCGACGAGGCCGTCGACCACCTGGTCCGGGCGCTGCTGGACCGGCCCGGATGGCACGCCCTCGACTTCCCCGAGGTCCCGCCGGGGGCCGCGGTCGACCTGCTGGCCCGGCGCTGGCCCCGCGACGTGCGCCGCATGCCCTCCTCGGTCTGCCTGCACCTGCCCGCCGGCGACACGGACGCCTTCCTGGCGCGGTTCCGCGGCCGCCCCGCGGGCAAGCTGCGGACCCGGCTGCGCCGGATCGACTCCCACCGGCTGGACGTCACACGGGTGCCGCCGGACGCCGCCGCCGAGGCCGTCGGCGACCTGCTGGAGCTGCACCTGGGCCAGTGGCGGGGGCGGGGCGTCAACCCCGAGCACACCCGCGCCCGCTTCCGGGACATGCTGGCCGAGGCGTCCACGGCGATGATCCGCGACGGGCAGGCCGCGATCGTGCGGTACCGGCGCGGCGAGGAGCTGGTGGCCAGCGACCTGCTGCTGATCGGGCGCGACTTCGTCGGGGCCTACCTGTACGGCAGCGACCCGGCCCTGCGCTCGGGCATGGACGTGTCGCTGATGCTGCTGCGGTACGACCTGCAACTGGCGCACGACCTGGGCGTGCCGCGGCTGAGCCTCCTGCGCGGGCAGGAGGAGTACAAGTGGAAGTGGCAGCCGACCCCCACCCGCAACCACCGGGTGATCCTGTGCCGGTCGGCGGTCGGCGGGCTCTACGCCGCCGGCGCCCACGGGCACGCCCGGCTGCGCGCGTTCAAGCAGCGGCGCGTCGTCGCCGCCAACGGCGGGGGAGCCGCGGATGCCTGAACGGCCGCCGGACCTCGCGGTCCTGCACGTCAGCCAGCCCGACCACGGCGGGGTGGCCGCCTACGTCGCCCAGGCCGCCCACGACCAGGCGCGCCGCGGATGGCGGGTGGCGGTGGCCTGCCCGCCGGACGGCCCGCTGGCCGCCCGGCTGCGCGAGCTGGAGGTGGCGTCGTTCCCCTGGCCCGCGCGCCGGTCCCCGGGGCCGCACCTGCTCGGGGAGGCGTGGCGGCTGCGCCGGATCATCGACCGCTTCGATCCGCGCGTGGTCCATCTGCACTCCGCCAAGGCCGGGCTGGCCGGGCGGCTGCCGGGGGTGGCCGCCGGGCGCGGCGTCGTCTTCCAGCCGCACGGCTGGTCGTGGCTGGCCGCCACCGGGGCGCAGCGGTCGCTGAGCCGGTGGTGGGAGCGCCGGTCCGCCGCGCGCGCCGACACGGTGGTCTGCGTGGGGAGCGGCGAGCTCCAGGAGGGGCGCCGCGCCGGGATCCACGGCACGTTCCACCTCGTGCGCAACGGCGTGGACCTCGGCAGGTTCCGGCCGTGCCCGCCCGAGGGGCGCCGCGAGGCCCGCGCCGCCCTGGGCCTGCCCCCCGACGCGCGGCTGGCGGTCTGCGTGGGCCGGCTCACCCGGCAGAAGGGCCAGGACGTGCTGCTGCGGGCGTGGCCCGCGGTCCGGGCCCGCTGCCCCCGGGCGTGGCTGGCCCTGGTCGGCGACGGCGACGCCCACGATCAGCTGCGTTCGCAGGCCGGTCCGGGCGTGCTGTTCGCGCCCGGGGTCTCCGACCCCCGCCGGTGGCTGGCGGCGTCCGACGTGGTGGTGCTGCCCTCCCGCTGGGAGGGGCTGCCGCTGGTGGCGCTGGAGGCGATGGCGGTCGGGAGGAGCGTGGTGGCCTCGGCGATCCCGGGGCTGGTCGAGGCGGTGCCGTCCGGCGCCGGCGCGCTCGTCCCGGTGGCGGACCCGGCCGGGCTGGCCGGGGCGGTGGCGGCGAGGCTGGCGGACCCGGGGCTCGCCGACGCCGAGGGCGCCGCCGCCGCGGAGGCGTCGGGCGCGTTCGACGTCGAGGCGACGCTGTCGCTGCTGGCCGAGGTGACCAGGAGCGTGGCCGGCGGCGTCGGGGAGGGCGCCGCGGACGGCGCCGGAGTGGCGGGGCTCTCGGCGGGATGCCCCGTCGGGGCGCCGACCGGGGTCGGCGCCGGGGCGGGCTCCGCGGAGGGCGGGGCGCCCGCGGCGGAGGCCGCCGGGGTCTCGGCCGGGGGAGGCGGCGTGTCCGGTGGCGTCGCCGGCGCGGGCGTCCCGGGATCCGGCCTGGGCTCGGGGGACGGGACCGGCGAGGGGGCGAGCTGGGAGGGAGAGGGCTGCGAGGGCGGGACGGGCGGTGCGGCGGTGCCGCTCGCGCAGCCCGCCGCGGTCGCCGGAGGGGACGAGGGCGTCCCCGGGAACCCCCTGCCGCCGAACAGCCTGCGGTAGGCGTCGGTGGACGCGGGGTTGCGCGAGCAGCTCCACACGCCGTGCGGGCAGTAGTCGGTAATGGTTTGGTAGACCACGTTGTGGGAAGTGATCCACGAATGCATGCCCTCGATGTAAGCGGGATTGTCGCCGTTGTGGAACAGGCCCCACTCGGGGAATGAGAGGGGTTTGTTCCGGGCGGCGGCGAATTCGGCGTGGTATTTCAGGCCATAGGGCTCGTTGATGTAGTAGTGGAAGTCGCGACCCGCGGGCTGGTCATATGCGTCGGAACCGATGATGTCCACCACGTCGTCGCCCGGATAGCAGGCGTCCCAGGGGATGGCGTCGATCCCGCGCGTCGCCGCGAAATCGAAACGGAACCGCGCCCCCGGGACCGAGCGCATGGCCTGCACGATGCGCCTCCAGTACGCCTTCCACGCCTCGGGGTCCGGCCGGCACCGGCTGGTGTAGGTGGCGCCGTTCATCTCCCAGCCCAGCACGATGATCGTGTCGCCGATGCCCTCCTGCACCAGCCGCGCCGACAGCCGCTGGAAGTGGGAGTCGAAGCCGCCCGCGGCGCCGGCGCGCAGCAGCGAGGCCACCTGGTGGTCGGGCTGGCCGTCCTCGTTGGCCGCGAGCATGGGCACGTTCAGCACCAGCAGCCGGTCCGGGTCGGCCCTCCGCCACCGCGCCCAGGGCTCCAGGATGTACGCCGGCCCCTCGATGCCCGACCAGTCCTCGCCGGGCAGGTAGGTGTGCCCCACCCGCACCGGTGAGTCCAGCCAGCGCTGGAACGCGTCGATGCGCCGCACGCCCTCGCTCCCGGAACCGAGGAATGCCCCCAGGGGAACCATTTCTCGATTTTCCTGAAAGCGATAAGAAAAGGCGCTGGCCGTGATCAGACAGGTCGCTATCATAGCGCCTGCGCAGGCTGTTCTCGCTGCTCGGCGACAGGCCGCATGCCTTAGCCCGGCGAGAAACCGCCGAACGGTGCAGTGGATATCGCCGGTCCCCATGTATAGGGTGTTCCCGCGTCCGTGACCGGCGAACATGATCTACACAACAACCTCGAAGATCTTCTTTTCTCATAACTGATCCAAGGTTTGTTCAAACCCGAGTGAAGGTGGTTGGGCGTTCTGTGGCTTCCCGTCGTTCCGCGCAGCTAGAACTCGACGTCGACCTTCCGGTGCTGATCCTGCGCACACGGCGTTATCCCCTGCACCACGGGACGCTGGGAGCGGCGCGCTCCCTCGGCCGCGCCGGCGTCGAGGTCCACGCCCTGCTGGAGACGCGCGCCAACCCCACCGCGTGGTCCCGCCACCTCCACCGGGGGCAGCCCTGGTGCGTGGAGTCCGACGCCCCCGGGAAGCTCCTGGCGCACCTGCGGTCCGTCGCCCGCGACATCGGCCGGCGCGCGATGCTGGTGACGGTCGACGACGCCAGCGCGCTGTTCGCCGCCGCCCACGCCCCCCTGCTCCAGGACGACTTCGTCCTCCCCGCCCCGCCGCCCGACCTCCCCCGCCGGGTCGCCGACAAGGCGGAGCTGACCGACCTGTGCCGCCGCCACGACATCGCCCACCCGCCGAGCCGCGTCGCGGGCGACCTCCGCGAGATCGACGAGGCCATCGACCGGCTCGGGCTGCCCCTCATCGCCAAGTGGGCGCGCCCGTGGCAGCTCCCCGTCGGCTGCCCCAGCACCCTGGTCGTCGGCGACCGCTCCCAGGCGCTGCGGCTGGGCGGGGAGAACGGGACCGCCGCCCTGACGCTCGCGGGACCCGTCGTGCTGCAACGGATCGTCGGCGGCGACGGCGACGACTGGTTCTACCAGGGGTACTTCGACGAGTCCTCGACCTGCCTGTTCGGCGGCGCCGGGCGCAAGCTGCTCGCGCGCCCCGCCAAGAACGGCCACACCGTCGTCGGGCAGTGGGTCGCCAACCCCGAGCTCGAAGAGCACGCGTGCGCGCTGGTCAAGCAGCTGGGCTACCGCGGCGTCGTCGACCTGGACTTCCGCTACGACCGGGACACCCGGACCTACCACCTGGTGGACTTCAACCCCCGGCTGGGCGCCCAGTTCCGGCTGTTCCACGACCTCCAGGGGCTGGACATCGCGCGCGTCCAGCACCTCCACCTGTCCGGACGGCCCGTGCCGCCGATCCGGCCCGCCTACGGGCGCACCCTGCTGGTCGAGAACCACTACCTGCAGAACGCCGTCGTCCGCCCGGTCCGCTGCGCCACCCTTCCCGGCCGGTTGCGGCAGGCCGACGAGCTCGCCTGGCTGGCCGCCGACGATCTGATGCCGCTGTTGCCCTTGGCCTGGCAAAACATCGTCGCGGCCACCTCCAAACTGGGGCGCCGGGTTCGCCGTCCCCGATAGGACAGAGCCGACAGGCGTCCGCGCCACCGGAAAATCGCCCGGCAACCAGCCCGCGACATCCCACGGGTGGCCGCCCTCGCACACCGACGCCGCGCATCTCTGATTGGAGCATCAGCCTTGACTCAGTCCATGATCGACGTTCTGGTCGTCGGCGCAGGTCCCTACGGACTGTCGGTCGCCGCCCACGCCCAGGCCCTCGGCCTGCGGACGCGGATCATCGGCACTCCCATGCACTTCTGGGACAACCGGATGCCGGTGGGCATGTTCCTGAAATCCGAACCGTTCGCCTCCAGCCTCGGCTCGCCCCACCCGGGACGGTCCTTCCTCGACCGTCACTCCGAGTGGGACACGATGGGCCGGCCCATCCCGCTGGACATGTTCACGTCCTACGGGCGCTGGTTCGCCGAGCACCTCGCCCCCGGCCCCGAGGAGACCCTGGTCACGAACGTGGCGCAGGACGAGGGAGGCTACCGGGTCACGCTGGCGACCGAGGAGGTGGTCCGGGCCCGCACCGTGGTCGTCGCCATCGGGGTCGGCGCCTTCGCCCACACCCCCGACGTCGTCTCGCACCTGTCGCCGCGGGCGCTGACCCACGCCTCCGAGCACCGCGACCTCGGCGTCTTCGCCGACCGGGACGTCATCGTCGTGGGCGCCGGGCAGTCGGCGATCGAGACCGCCGTGCTGCTGGCCGACGCCGGGGCGCGGCCCCGCCTGGTCGCCCGCACGCCCCGGCTGGCCTGGAACGCGCCGCCGCGGCAGTCCTCCTCGCGGCTCGACACGCTGCTGCGCGGACCCCACTCCGGCCTGGGCCGGGGCTGGCGGACCTGGGTCTGGTCCGAGGCGCCCCAGGTCACCCGGCTGCTCCCGCAGGGCGCCCGGCTGGAGCTGGTGCGCACCACCCTCGGACCGGCGGGCTCCTGGTGGCTGCGGGACCGCATGGACGAGCGCGTGACCGTCAACCTGCACCAGCACCTGTCCGGCGCCACCGAGGCCGACGGCAAGGTCATGGTGTCGACGCTCGGTCCCAACGGCCCGCAGATCCACTCGGCCGACCACGTGATCGCGGCCACCGGCTACCGCCCCCAGCTGGACCGCGTCACCGTCCTGTCCCCGGACCTGCGCCAGCGGCTGCGGCGGGTCGCGGGGTCGCCGCGGCTGGACGCGAACTTCCAGGCGTCGGTGCCGGGCCTGTACTTCACGGGGCTGAGCGCGGCGGCGAGCTTCGGCCCGGTGATGCGCTTCGTCCACGGCGCGGACTTCTGCGCCCGCCGCGTCGCGCGGCACATCGCCCTGCACGCCGGGACCCGTGACACCGCCGTCCCCAAGCCCGTCACCGTCTGACGGGCGACGGACGCGAGGGGCGTGCGCGGCATCCGGCCGTCGCGCACGCCCCTCAGCCTTTTCACCCGCGTCCCGGGACGGCACAGGGGGGTGGCATCACCATGGATGCCACCCCCCTGGATCGTGCGGGGACCCGCCGGGTCAGCGGTCCGCGAACGAGCCGTTGATGCAGGGGCCGTGCTCGTAGGTGGTGCCGAGGATGTTGTGGATCGCGGCGCCGAGGCCCGCGATGTCGACGCTACGGCAGGTCTGGATCGCGATGATCTGGATGTTTTCCGCACGCTCCTCGGCGACGGCCGGTGCGGCAGTGACCGTCGAGAAAGCAGCTCCGCCGATGAGGGTTACGGCGGCCAGTCGCTTGAACATTTCGTCTCCATTCGTGAAGAGAACACAGCAGAACTAACTCCAACCGACCCATGCGGCCTGAGCCAGCACGCCAATCGCATCCGATCTTTTGGCGGAACGCTCGTCCCGCAAACGCATTTTGCCTAGAAATTGTTGATTGCTGGTGACCCCTTTTGTGCGTTGTCGTGCCAAACCCGGCGTTAACGGATTTTGGTGTCCCGTGCGGCGGGCCGGGAGGCCAGGAACGTGCTGTGAGTCGGCCATGAGGGGCCAATCGAGGAGGTGGGGCGGGTCGGTCGAGGCAAGGCGCGGGCCGAGGGATCGGAAAGACGCGCCCAAGCCCCCGGACAGTGCCGGAGGTCCCTGGGTAGGAATGGTTGTGGACGGTCGCGACCGCGTGTTCGCGCACGCCGGTGGCGCCTCTTTATGGTCGGCGCGGTCCGGCGCCCGAAGTGCCGAAGTCGGATACGGGACACGCCGGTCACCCGCATTTGATTGATCTTCTCGGACCGGGTGCTACGGTTCGACCGGTCCCTATGAGAACGGGGTGACGGACGGCCGCCCGAACGGCAGCGGGATAGGGGAGCGGGAAAATGGCGTCGACGGACACTTCCTTGGAGGCCGGGCGGCCTCCGGGGCGGTTTCGTCGCGCCGCGGTCCACCTCTTCGCCCGCCTCGCGTTCGTGGCCGTCGGCGTCATGGCGGGCTGGCTGCTGGTGGTCTCCCTGGACCAGCCCGGCGCGCGGGCGGCGCAGGATCCCGTGCCGTCCTCGCCCGCGACGGGAGCCCCCGGAGCGAGCGCGCAGCGGGTCGCCCAGGTGAACGTGTCCCGCGGCGCGTCCGCCGGGCCGCGTCCCACCGCGGCGCTGACCCGGGTGGAGCACGTCATCGCCACCACCCGGCGGGTCGACGGCGTCGTCGTCACGCGGGCGGCCCGCATGGTCGCCCCGGCCCGTGGCCTGGACCGTTCCGTCGGGAAGGTCACGCGGAGCCTGCCTCCGGGCCTGGTCCTGCTCGACGCGCAGGGCCGTCAGAAGGCCGCGCCGCCGGCGACCGTCCGGCCCGCGCTCCTTCCCGTCTGGCCCGTGACGGGGCTCGGCTCAGGCGCGCCGGGCTCGGCCCGCACCGCGTTCCCCGCCGCCGGAACGGCGACCGTCGTGCCGGCGGCGCCGGACGACGGGCCGGTGATGTCGCGGTCGGTGACCGGGACGCCGGTGCGGGGCGACGGCATGCGGGAACGTCCTTCGCACGCGCTCGCCTTCGGGCACGCCGTCCGGGACGCCGCCGGGGAGCACTGCGCTCCTCCGGAATGCTCGGAGCCCATGTCGCCCGTGCGGCACGACCCCGTCGCGCCCGCCCACCCGCGCGGTGCGCTGGCGCAGGCGGACCTCGGCACGGGCTGGGCGGCCAGCACGCCGCCCGACGCCCCGCTGATGCCCCGCTCCTTCGCCGGGGTGTCCGCCGGTTACCTGGCCTCGCTGATCGGCCTGGTCAACCCGCGCATCCCGCTGGTCGTCCCCGACTGACGACCCGCTGACGCCCGCCTTCGCCGGGCCCTGTCAGCCTTCCGCGGCCCGCTCGTCCCGTGGCCGCCGGACCTTTCGACCTTCCCGTGATACCGCAGCCGCGCTGCGGTGACCGTCCCGACCGAGGAGAGCACCTCCCCGTCCGGACGATCCAACCAATCCATCCACAGAACCAGGAGCACATCGTGCACATGTGGGTCAAGCACACCAGCAGGGCGGCCCTCGTGGCCGCCGGGGCCGTCGTGATCGGCTCCACGACCGCGTCGCTCGCCGCCGCCGACATCACCAACGGCAACCTCAGCGTGCTGGGCGGCAACCAGCTCAACGCGCCGGTCTCGGCGCCGGTGAACATCAGTGGCAACTCCGCCGGGGTGCTGGGGAGCGCCAACTCCAGCACGCTGGGGAGCACCCACGTCACCAACGTCGGCCACGGCGACGGCATGAAGAGCTCGGGCAAGCTCTCGGTGGGCGGCGGCAACCAGCTGCGCGCCCCGATCTCGGCGCCGATCAACGTGTGCGGCAACTCCCTGGGGATCGCCGCCGCGGTCAAGGCCGCCTGCCACGGCTCGGCCACGGTGACCAACCACGGCGTCGGCGACGGCATGAAGACCTCGGGCAAGTACAGCGTCCTGGGCGGCAACCAGGCCTACGCCCCGGTCTCGGCTCCGGTGAACGTGTGCGGCAACGCCGCGGCCGTGGTGGGCACCGCCTCGGCGCTCTGCAAGGGCAGCTCCCACGTCGACAACGAGGGCGTCGGCGACGGCATGAAGACCTCGGGCAAGGTCAGCGTCCTGGGCGGCAACCAGGCCTACGCCCCGGTCTCGGCGCCGGTGAACGTGTGCGGCAACGCCGCGGCCGTGGTGGGCACCGCCAAGGCCGTCTGCAAGGGGGCCGCGACCGTCACCAACTCCACCATCGGCGCTCCGCGGCCCTGGGGGCCGTCCGGCTCCGAGGTCAGCTCGCCGCCGCTGCCCCTGACCAAGGCGCCGCAGCCCGCGCCCAAGGCCCCGCAGCCCGCGCTCAAGGCCAAGCCGCCCGCGCCCAAGGTCCAGCAGTCCCAGGTCAAGGCCCCGAAGCCGGCGCCCAAGGCCAAGCAGTCCGCGGTCAAGGCCCCGCTGTCGGCGGTCAAGGCCCCGCTGCCCTCGACCAAGCGGTCCCCGCTGCCCTCGACCAGGCGGCTGGAGTCCACGACGCAGAGCACCGCGGACACCACGCGGGCCCTGCCGACCCCTGCCAAGGGCATGCAGGTCGACAAGCTGGTCACCAAGACCAAGGACCGGCTGGTCGCCAATGCCAAGGGCCGGCTGCTCGGCAGCGCCAAGGGCCGGCTGCTCGGCAAGCTCGGGGTGAGGGAGCGCGCCGGCGCGGCGCTGCCCTCGACCCGGCGCATGGCCCTGCGCGGGGGCGAGGAGGAGGCGATGATGAAGCCCGCGGAGCTGCTGCGCTCCCTGGCCAAGCGCATCGGCGTGCCGGTGCCCGAGGAGGCCGCCCCCGGCCGTGAGCCCGCCGGCCGTCCGCGCCTGCCGATCAACGGCCTTCCCGGCATGAAGGTCGGCGGCGAGGAGATCCTGTAAGGCGTTTTCCCGGCGCGCGTTCCGGCGCCGTAGCGGTACCGGAGCGGGACGGGCGGACGACCTTCGCCTCCCGCTCGACGACAGCACCCGCGGGAGAGGGCGGCAGACAGCGATCCTGCCGCCCTCGGGTGTCTCGTCCCTTCTCCCTTGTCAGGAAACGACCGGTCGTTCGGCGGATGGTGGGGTGGATCGTGATTCGACGGCGTCGTCTGGTGGCCGCGGCGGTGCTCGCCGGGTTCGCGACGGGAGTGGTCTGGTCTCCGGCGCGGGTCGACGCGACCCGGACCGACTCGAACGCGTTCGTGGTGGCGCACATGAGGATCCCCAGGATCGGGCTGTCGGTGAAGGCCAGGGAGGGCGTCGACCGCCGGACCCTGTGGCGCGGCGTCGGGCACTACCCGGGCACGCAGATGCCGGGACAGGTCGGCAACGCGGTCTTCCTGGGCCACCGCACGACCGGCCGCGCGCCGTTCGCGGACCTGGACCGCCTCCGCCGCGGGGACCGGATCACCGTGCGCTCCGGGGGGCGTTCCCGCGACTACTCGGTCACCGCCGTCCGGATCGGCCCGGCGAACGCCTGGTCGGCCCTGGCCCCGGTGCCCTTCCACCCCCGGCGGCGGGCCGTCGAGAGCATGATCACCCTGATCACCTGCCACCCCAAGGGGTCCGACCGGAAGCGGCTGATCGTGACCGCCCGCCAGAACCGGACGCCGGCCGGCGCCTAGCGCCGCCAGGCGTGCACGCCGGCGGGCGCGTCCGGCACGGCCGTCAGGCCGGCCGCCGCCAGCTCCCCGGCCAGCCTCTCGTCAGAGACGACATGGCAGTCGAACTCGGCGACCTCCTCGCCGACGAGCCGGTCACCCTCCCAGGTCCGGTAGGCGTTCACCCACCGGACCACGTCGTCGCCCACCACGTCGGCCCGCGTCACCGTCTCATAGCGGCGGCGGCCCAGAACCCGGCCGGGGACCGTGGTGGACGGCACCGGCTCGGCCTTTTGCGGGTACTGGGTCTCGACCACCAGCACGCCGCCCGGCCGCAGCCGCTGGGCCCACCGGTGCCACAGCCGGGGGCGCTCATCCGGTGCGAAGTGCATGACCAGGTTGAGCAGCACGACCGCGTCGAGGGGAACGGGCGGCTGGGCGGTCAGGGCGTCCTGGTCCAGGACGGTCACGCGCCGCCGCGCGCCGGGCAGGCGCGCCAGCCGGGTGACCAGCGCGGCCCGCATGACGCGGGTCGGCTCGATCGCGAAGATCTCGGCGTCGGCGGGCAGGAAGCCCAGCATCGCCTCGGTGAAGTGGCCGGTCCCCGCGCCGACCTCGGCGACCGAGCGCGCCTGCGGCAGCAGCGTGCGCAGCGCGCCGGCCAGGGAGTCCCAGTGGTCGCGGGGCAGGATCAGGTCGTAGTAGGGGGCGTTGACGGCATAGCCCTCGCCGCGTTCGGCCCGGCCCGCCTCGCCGGTGGCCGCGTCCTTCGTCATGGTCGGGTGCTCCTTCTCGGGTCGGGTCGAGGCCGGTGACCGGAGGGTCGGCGGCGTCAGGGGGCGGGGTCACGTCCGCGGGGCGGTGCGGCAGGGGCCGCACACGCCGTGGACCTCCTCGATCAGGAAGGCGCGGGTCTCCGGCCGTCCGGCGGATCGGCCCCGCAGCCGCACCGGCTCGGCCTCCGCCACCAGCCCGCAGACGCGGCACACCAGATGGACGTGCCGCTCGTCGCCGCAGGCCAGGTAGACGGTCTCGGTCCCGTGGTCCACGGCGTGCACCAGACCGGCCCGGGCCAGGGTGGCGAGCGCGCGGTAGACGGTGGTCAGGCTGATGTCGGCGCCGTCGGCGCACAGGGCGGAGTGCAGCGCGAGCGCGCTGCGCGGCCCGTCCTGCCGGGCCAGCGCCGCCAGCACCGCCAGCCGCCGCGGCGTGGCCGGGACGCCGCGCGCCCGCAGCGCGTCGGCGTCACCGGCCACGGGACGCGCCCACGCGGCCTCCTCCGGCGAGGGAGGCCCTGCCGAAGACGACGGTCATCATCAACTCCCCTCCTGCCCCCGGCGGACGGGGGCTCAGACGCCGGTGAGCTCGTTGGGGGCCTGGGGCAGCTCGGCGGTGGTCGTCACCTTCCCCGCCTCGATGTCGACGGCGTGCACCTTCCGGCCGCCGGGGTCGGTGACGTAGGCGGTGTGGTCGCGCACGTGCAGGGTGGGCCGGGGCTGCTGCCACTCCAGCGGCTCCCGCCAGGCGCCCATGACCTTGATCTTCCCGGTGACCCGGCCGCGCTCGGGGTCGATGACGTGGAGCGCCCCGTCGGTGCCCAGCACCAGCGCCTCCCCGTGCGGGCCGCGGCCCAGCGACCGGAAGGTGTAGCTGGTCCCGAGGTCGACCAGCCTGAGGCCGCCGGTCCGGGTGTCGATCAGGGAGATCCGCTCGGGGCGTTCCAGCTCGGCGTCGCGGTCGGTCTTGTAGTCGCCGAGGACGATCGGGGACTCCTCGTGCCCGGCCTGGTTGCCGATGCGCCCGTACCCGTCGGGCGCCTTGACCTTCGTGATCTTTCCGTTCCGGTAGAGCAGCGCGCCGTTCTCGCAGCCGATCAGCACGGCCTCGTCCTTGGCGGTGGCCTCGCCGTGCACGCCGGGGCAGTCCTCGCTGCGGGCCACCTCCTTGCCGCCCTTGTCGAGGACCTGGATTCCGGTGCGCTTCTCCTCGGTGCCGTGCGTCACCACCAGCTCGCCGTTGGCCAGCGCGATCGCCACGCCGTGGTGCGGGTGCCGGGTGGTGTGGGTGGTCGCCTGCGGCAGCCCGTTCCCGAGGCCGCGGGGGTCGAAGACGATCGCCTTCCCGGCCCCGTCGGAGAACAGCACGGTCTTCCCCGCGTGGTGGACGACGTGACCCGGCTTGGGCGCGGCGAACTCGTCCTTGGTGAGCTGGGCGCCGACGGCGTCCAGCACCCGGAACCCGGTGGCGGTGGAGACCATGACGTGGCGGCCGTTCCCGGCCGGGTTGACGCGGTTGAACCCGGCGAGGGGGATGGTCTGGACGACCTTGAGCGTCGTGGCGTCGAGGACGTACAGGCCGCCGTCGTAGGTCGCCACCAGCGGGTCCTTCACCTTGGCCGCGGCGGGCGCCGCCGTCCTGTCCTGCGCGACGGAGCCGTTCTGGCCGCACGCGACCAGCGTGAGGCCCAGCGCCGTCATCGCCGCGGGGAGTGCGGCCCTGGTGAGCGGCCGCGTTCGCATGGAGTGCCTCATTCTCGTTCCCTGTTCCTGTGGGGGTCGGGTCACCGCGCGGACAGACCGGCGGTGATGGCCTCGGTGTTGGCGCGCATCATGCGCAGGTAGGTGGGGGCGCCGCCGCCGGCGCCGGTGAGGGATTCGGAGTAGAGCGGGACGACCCTGAGGTCCAGCCCCGTCTCCCGCGCCATGACCCGCGCGAGCCGGTCCGGCTGGGAGGAGTCGGCGAAGACGGTGGGGACGCCCGCCCGCCGGACCGCGTCGGCCAGCGACTTGAGGTCCGAGCCGCTCGGCGAGGCGAGCGTGGTGCCGCTGGGGATGACGGCCCCGACGACCTGGAAGCCGTAGCGCCGGGCGAGGTAGCCGAACACGTGGTGGTTGGTGACCAGGCTGCGGCGCCCGGACGGGATCGTGGCGAACTCGCCCCTCATCCAGGAGTCGAGGGCGGTGACCTGCCCGCCGTACGCGGCCGCGTTGGCGCGGACCTTCCCCGCGTCGACGCCGTCGACATGCGCGATGACCTGCTCGGCGACGAGGTCGACGGCCTTGCGCATCCGGACCGGGTCGGTCCAGAAGTGCGGGTCGGGCCGCCGCGCGGTCCTCCCCTCGGCGTAGGGGATCGGATCGACCCGCTCGCCCACCGCCAGGGTCGCGACGCCCTGGGCGCCGGCCGCCTTCACGTTGCGCGCCACGCCCTCCTCCAGGCCGAGGCCGTTGTGGACGAGGAGCGCGGCGTTCTCGATGCGGGCGGCCTCCTGCGCGGAGACGCCGAAGGAGTGCGGGTCGGCGTCGGGCTTCATCAGCACCGTCACCTCGGCCTGGTCGCCCACGACGTTGCGGACGACGTCGCCGAGGATGTTGGTGGTGACCACCACGCCGGACCCCCCGGAGCCCGCGGCCGAACAGCCCGCCAGGGGCAGGACCAGGCACAGTGCGGCCAGGAGCGCGGCGGCGCGCCGCCTGCCGCGGGATGCGGAGGCGCTCACCAGCCCGTCTCCACCATGTGCCGGGGGGTGAAGGGGAGCTTGAAGGTGCGGGCCAGGCGCAGGCCGTCGTTGTAGTCGATCTCGTGGACGGCCTTTCCGGCGGGGTCGTTGACGTAGGCGCGGGCGGTGTCCACCTCGATCACCGGTCCGGGCCGCGTGCCCCCGGGCTCCTCCAGCAGCTTCCTGCGCGCCTCCTCCCTCCCGGAGGCGGGGTCGTAGGAACGCAGCGTGCCGTCCCGGCCCAGCAGCAGGACCGGGGAGTCCTCGCCCACCGCGTTCACCGCGAGCGCGGGGGCGTCGCCGACCCTGCGCCACTTCCCGGCGGCGACGTCGAGGACCCAGGCGCCCCTGTCCCCGGCCCTGGCCGCCAGGACCGTCGAGCCGGGGCGGTGGCGGAACTCCCGGGCGCGTTCGGCGTCCGGCACCTCGCCCGGATAGGCGATCTTCCGCGCGCGGAACGTCCCGTCCTCGTGCGTCACGGCCAGGGCCCCGTCCGAGCAGCCGAGGACGGCCCCGCGCCGGGTCGTCGCCTGCCCCCGGGGGTCGGGGCACGGCTCGGGCAGCCGCGACACGTGGCGGCCGGCGCGGTCGTGGACGGTGACGTCCCCCCGCCCCGGGGAGGCGACCAGGAGGTGCTCGGCGTACGGCACGGCCACGCGTCCCCCGACCTTGGCGGCCTCGCCGATCCTTCCGGCGTCGAGGGCCTTCCGGTCCAGGACGCGGACGCCGCCGGCCGTGGACAGCGTGGTCAGGGCGGGGTCCCCGGCGACGTCGGGGTCCGCGGCGTTCCGCAGGTCGCCCACCACGCGCGTGCGGGCGCGGTAGTAGTGCACGTGGTCGCCGTGGTCGACGGTCCAGACCCCGCTGTCGACGACGCGCAGGCCGTCGCCCACGGTCAGGTAGGCGAAGCGCCCGTCGCCGCCCATCGCCCTGAGGCCGGGGGCCTCCGCGACCGGGACGGTCCCGCCGGTGGCGGGGTCCAGCGCGTGGACCTTCCCGCCCTCCTCGGCCAGGACGAGACGCCACTGCGCCTCGGCCGCCTCCTCGGCTCCGGCGACGTACCCGTGCGGGGTCGGCCCGGCGTCCGCGGTGCCCGTGGGCCGGGAGGCGCCACCGCAGCCCGCCAGCAGGATGGCCGCCGCGACGGCGGCCGGCGCCGCGAGCGGTCGCGCGCGGCCGGTGCTGCCACAGATCATGACGAGTACCCGGGTTCCTTTCGTCGGGAGGCGCGCGGCCGGCGGTCGCGAAGGCCCGCCCCCAGCGCCGACAGGAAGAACAGCGCCACGGCGGTCGCGGCGATCGTCGCTCCGGCCGCGGTGCCCAGATGCCAGGAGACGAGCAGCCCGGTGACGGTCGAGACGGCCCCGAGCAGCGCCGCGCCGGCCATGACCGCCGGGACGCTGCGCGCCCACAGCACGACCGCCGCGGGCGGCGCGATCAGCAGCCCGAACACCAGCAGGGTGCCCACCACGTGGAAGGACGCGGTGATCGCCAGGGTGAGCAGGCACAGCAGCAGCGCGTGCGCCAGCCGGGGCCGCATCCCCAGGGTCCGCGCCTTGCGCGGGTCGAAGGCCAGGGCGACGAACGACCGGTGCCCCACGGCGCTGAGGACGGCGGCGGCGACCAGCGCCGCCGCCAGCACGGCCAGATCGCGCGGGCGCACCGCCAGCACGTCGCCGAACAGGAAGGCGGTCAGGTCCACCGCGAAGCTCTGCGAGTGCGACACCAGGATCACGCCGAGGGCGAGCATCCCGACGAACAGCAGGCCGATGCCGGTGTCCTGGGACAGGCGCGGCGACCGGGACAGCGCCGTCACCCCCGCCGCCATCGCGACCGCGCTCAGCACGGCGCCCACGAACAGGCTCCCGTTCAGCAGCGACGCCGCCGCCACGCCCGGCAGCATGCCGTGCGACATCGCGTCGCCGAGGAACGCCATGCCGCGCAGCACCACCCAGGTGCCCGCCAGGGCACAGATGCCGGAGACGAGAAGCCCGCCCCACAGCGCCCGTTCCACGAACGACACCCCAAAAGGGGTGAAAAGCCACTCCATGCCCGGCATCGTATAATGAAAACCGTTATCATTTGCAAGAAGGGGTGGAGCGGGTGGGCGAGACGGCGATCACGATGCGCGGGGTCCGGGCGGGCTACGGCGCCACGAAGGTGCTGCGCGACATCACGGCCCGCGTCCCGCGCTCCCGCGTGACCGCGCTGGTGGGCCACAACGGCTCGGGCAAGTCGACCCTGCTCGGCGTGCTCGCCGGGATCCTCGCCCCCACGGCGGGCGAGGTGGAGTCCTCCTGCGCGGGGCGGCCCGCGCTGGTGCTCCAGCGCACCGCGGTCCCCGCCGTGATGCCCATGACGGTGCGGGAGGCGGTCGCCATGGGCCGCTGGGCGCACCGCGGCTGGTGGAGGCCCCTCACCCGGCGCGACCGGACCGTGATCGCGGACTGCATGGAACGCGTCGGCGTCGCCGACCTCGCCCGGACGCGGCTGGGCGAGCTGTCGGGCGGTCAGTACCAGCGCGTCCTCATCGCCCAGGGGCTCGCCCAGCAGTCCGACCTGCTGCTCCTGGACGAACCCGCCGCCGGGCTGGACCGCGACTCCCAGCGGCGGATCCTTGAGATCTTCGACCAGCTCGTCCCGACCGGCGTCACGATCGTCCACGCGACCCACGACGCCGAGGCGGCCGGGAACGCCGACCACTGCCTGCTGCTCAAGGACGGCCGCCTGCTCGCCCAGGGCGCTCCCGGCGAGACCCTGAACGAGCCGAAACACCCGGCCCACCCCTGACCGCCCGGCCCGCCGCGCCGCGTTGTCCACCGACCGGTGGACAACAGGTTCAACCGGTCGAGGCTGTCCTCGGGAGTCCTCCGGTGACCAGCATGAACGGCATGATCGACGTCCCTGTGAGAATGGCCCGGTGGAGCGCCGGGCACCCCTGGCGGGCCATCGCCGGCTGGTTCCTCTTCGTCGCGCTGTGCCTCGGCCTGGGGATCGCGATCGGCGGCAATCCCGCCACCACCGAGGACTTCCGCATCGGCGAGGCCGGACGGGCCGAGGCGCTGGCCACCGAGGGCGGGCTCCAGCAGAGGCCCGTCGAACGCGTGCTGATCACCGCCAAGGCGGGCCCGCTCGACCGGACCGCCGCCGACGCCGCCGCCCGCGACGTCGTCCAGCGGATGCGGACCCTGCCCGAGGTGCGGTCGGTGGCCGCGCCGGTGCCCTCGGCCGACGGCACGGCCGTCCGGGTCGACATCACCATGAACGGCGTCGAACTGGACGGCAAGCGGCACGTCGAGCCGCTGCGCGCCCAGACCGACCGGGTCCAGGCCGCCCATCCGGGCCTGCGCGTGGAGGAGACCGGGAGCCCGTCCATCAGCAAGGGCCTCGACGCGCTGCGGAGCGACGACCTGGCGCGCACCGAGATGATCGCGCTGCCCGTCACGCTGGTCACCCTGCTGGTCGTGTTCGGGTCGGTGGCGCTGGCCGTCGTGCCGCTGCTGCTGGCGCTCAGCTCGATCGTCGCCGCGATCGGCCTGTCGATGCTGGCCTCGCACGTCTTCCCGGACGCCGGCGTCGGCACCAACGTCATCCTGCTGATCGGCCTGGCCGTCGGCGTCGACTACACCCTGTTCTACCTCAAGCGGGAACGCGAGGAACGGGCCCGTTCCGGCGGACGCCTCGACTCCCGCGCCCTGGTGGAGCTGGCCGCCGCCACCTCGGGACGCGCCGTCGTCCTGTCGGGCATCGCCGTCGCCGTCTCCAGCGCCACCCTGTACCTGGCCGACGACGTCATCTTCTCCTCGATCGCCACCGGCGCGATCGTCGTCTCGCTGGTCGCGGTGCTCAGCTCGCTGACCATCCTGCCCGCCCTGCTGGCCACGCTGGGCCGGCGCGCCGAGCGCCGCGCGGCCCGCCGCGCCGCCCGCAAGGCCGCCGGCGCCGCGCCTGCGCCCCGGAGCGGCGGAGCGCCCTGGCGGCGCCGCGCCAAGGACGGAGGCGGCGGACGGCTGACCAGGGCCCTGCTGGGCCTGACCAGCAGGCACCCCGTCATCATGCTGAGCGCCGCGACGCTCTTCATGCTCGCCCTGTCCGCCCCGCTGCTCAGCCTCAACCTGACCGACATGGGCAAGGACAGCCACCCCCGCGCGGTCCCCGCCATGCGGACCTACGACCGGCTCAACGCCGCGTTCCCGGAGCTGAAGGCCACGCACCAGGTCGTCGTGCGCGCCGACGCCGCCCGCGCCGACGAGGTGACCGCCGCCCTGCGCGACCTGGGAGCACGCCTCAAGGACGACCCGCGCCTGGCGGGCACGGCGCTGCTGCGCACCTCCCCCGACCGCCGGACCAGCATGCTGGAGCTGCCGGTGCCGCACTATGCCTTCACCGGCCAGGCCCGCTCGTCCCTGCGCGGCCTCCGCGCCGAGCACGCCCGCGCCATCACCGGCCGGATCGCCGGGGCGGAGGTCGCGGTGACCGGCGACGTCGCCCGCTACGCCGACTACCCCGAGCACCAGAAGGGCAAGCTCCCCCTGGTCATCGCGGGTCTGCTGGTGGTGACCCTGGTCGTCACGGTGGGGGCGTTCCGTTCGCTGGTGCTGGGCCTGGTCGGCGTGGTGCTGAACCTGCTGTCGGCCGCCGCCGCGCTCGGGCTGGTGGTGCTGGCGTTCCAGAACACCTGGGCCGAGGGGCTGCTCGACTTCACCTCCACCGGCTCGATCGGCTCCCGGGTGCCGCTGTTCCTGCTCGTGATCCTGTTCGGCCTGTCCATGGACTACCAGGTGTTCGTGCTCAGCCGGGTCCAGGAGGCCGTGCTGGCCGGGGCGTCGACCCGGCAGGCCGTGCTCGACGGCATCGGCCGGTCCGCCGGGGTGGTCACCAGCGCCGCGTTCGTGATGGTGACGGTGTTCGCCAGCTTCGTCTCGCTGCACCTCATGGAGATGAAGCAGATGGGCTTCGCGCTGGCCGTGGCGGTGCTGCTGGACGCCGTCATCATCCGCGTCATGATCCTGCCCGCGCTCCTGCTGCTGCTCGGCGAGCGCACCTGGTGGCCCTCACGGCACCCGCGCCGTGACCATCTCCTGGTCGGTCCGCGGCCCACGAACATGGGCTGACCACCATGGTCATCGGCCACGGCGGGGCCGGGGTGCGCGGAGGCCGTGATGCGGGAACCAGGGGCGCGACCTCACACCGCCGGGCCGCGCACCCCACCGAAGGAACGTGCTACCGGCACTTGACCACGGGCGTCGAGGTGACCACGCCGCGCCGGTTCCACGTGTAGGAGACGCTGGTGTGGGTCGCGTTCTTCGGGCAGCTGAACATCGGCGGGTACCAGACGCCGCTCTTGCCCTTCGGGGACTTGACCGAGAGCCTCTTGCTCAGGGTCTTCTTGCCCTTGCCGTGGTAGCCGTCGCTCTTCTTGACGGTGAAGGACGCCGACACCGGGCCGCTGAACTTCCCCCGGTGGGTGATCCTGGCCTGCAGGTTCTTGCCGAGCGGGTGACGCAGATGCGCGGGTTGTGCTTCTTGGGGTTGCACGACGCCTGGGCGGCCGGAGCGACGCCCGCGACGGCGAGCATGCGAATGGCAGGCTTCATGGGAAGAGCACCTCTTCTTCGGGGGGTCCGCGTGGGGCTTCTGTCCTGCTTCAGGAACATAGAGTTCGCCCCTCGGCCGAAGAAGAGGCGCACGGCACCCATCGAGAGCAGCGGAGATAGTGCCCGAGCACTGAACGCGGGGCGGCGCGCCAGGGGAGGCCCGGCGGAGTCGCCCCCGATCGAGATCACCGCTCGGAGACAGGTCCCGGCGAGCCGTCGAGGACGTCCGGCGCGAGGTGCTCGAACAGCGTCTCGCCGATGTCGCCGAGCCGCCTGATCTGCTCGGACGAGAGCACGTCCATCAGACCGGCCCGCACGCCCTCGACAGCGGACGCCCCACCACGAACTGACCGAACGCAGCGGGACGGCGGGGGGCGGACCCCGACCTACGCGGCCTTCTTGCTGCCCCAGCCCGCCAGGAGGGCTCCGGCGAGGATCATCAGCGCGTAGGACGACAGCCGCACCGGGAACCCGCCGGGCATCCAGTCGAGGATCCCGGCGTTGTCGCGGTCGGCCAGCAACCGGATGCCGCCCTGGACTCCCAGCACGAAAAGGACCATGCCGACGACCAGGCTCGTGACGCGTTTCATGAGTCGGCTCCCACCTTGAGAAGAGGTCTCCACGTTTGTGGTTCGATCGCACCATAACATCGGCTTGGTACGATCGCACCACAACGCGTGCCGGGCTCACCGCATGCGGGACAGGAGGAACGGACCCCGCATGCCCCGACAGGTGGATCACGACGCGCGCCGCCGCCAGATTGCGCAGGCGGTGTGGCGTCTGGCCACCCGCGGCGGACTGGAGGACGTGACCCTGCGGCAGGTCGCCGCCGAGGCCGGGGTCTCCGCGCGGCTGCTGCAGTACTACTTCGGCACCCGCCGCCAACTGCTGCTCGGCGCACTGGAGATCCTCAACGCCGAAGGCGAGCGGATCGCGCGGGAACGCATCGAGCTTCTCGGCGAGGACCCCGGCATGCGCGCGGTCGTGCGCGGCGTGCTGCTGGAACTGCTCCCCCTGGACGAGGAGCGCCGCAACCGGCACCTGGTGTACGTGGCGTACTTCGTGCGTTTCCTGGCCGACCCCGACCTGGCCGAAACCGTCCGCCAGGCACCGCCCGCCCTGGAACGCCTGATCGCCGACCTGCTGGCCCAGGCGCGGGAACTCGGCCAGGTGCACCCCGAGATCGACGCCCCGGCCGAGGCCGCGTTCCTGGTGGCGGGGGCCGAGGGGCTCCAGGCCAGCGTCCTGCTCGGGCAGCACACGCCCGAGCAGGCCGTGAGCCTGGTCGACCACCAGCTCGGCCGCCTCTTCGTCCGCTGACCCGCCCCCACGGTCATTCGGGCCAGTCGGACCCCTTGATGGCCTCCACGAAGTCCCCGCGCGTGAAACCGGGGACGTAGTGGGCCAGCACGTCGGCCTTGACGTTGCCGAAGGTGGTCTGCGGACGATCCTTGACGCCGTCGGTGAAGGCGGCGAGGATCCGGTTCTTGAAGTCCGGGCGCGGATGCGCCGCGACCACGGCCGCGCGCTGCTCGTCGGAGATCGCGTGGTAGCCGAGGCCCAGGACGTCCAGCTCCACGCCGCGGGTCACCAGGGCCACCTCGGGCGCCATGCGCAACGGGATCTCGGGGGTGGTGTGCAGGGCGATGGCCGTCCAGACCCGGTCGGCCCGTTCACCGGTGATCCCGTGCGTCCGCAGGAAACGGCGGGCCTCGTCGGCGCCGTCGATCTCGAAACGCTGGTCCGTGCGGCGGAAGCGCTCGGTCAGGCCCAGGTCGTGGAACATCGCCCCCACGTACAGCAGCTCGGGGTCGAAATCCAGGCCCTGCTCCCGGCCGCGCAGCGCCCCGAACAGGAAGACCCGCCGGGAGTGGTCGAACAGCAGCGGCGAAGCGGCCTCGCGCACCAGCTCGGTCGCCTCTCTGGCCAGCGCGCTGTCCGGGACGCGCACGTCCGCGATCGTCTCGCTCATCACATGTGCCCTTCTGTGCCCGTTCGGTGAACACCTCCACCCTCGCCCGATGGCATAGCCTGGCGCCTTGTCCTTTCTGCCAGGAGAACCACGGATTCAGACATGACGCAGCGGGTGGCCTTTCTGGTGTTCGACGGCGTGACCATGCTCGACGTCAGCGGCCCGGCGGAGGTGCTGCACCAGGCCGTACGGCTCGGCCTCCCCTACCGGCTGGCGCTGGTCTCCCCCCACGGCGGCGACGTGACGACCGCCTCGGGCCTGGCACTGGCCGGCGCGACCGCGGTGGCCGACGCCGGGCCCGTCGACACGCTCGTGGTCGCGGGCGCCGACCGGCTGGCCGGGCAGCCCCTTGAGGACGAGCTGCTGGAAGCGGCCGGCTCCCTCGCCGAGCGGGCGACACGCGTCGCCTCGGTCTGCAGCGGCGCCTTCGTCCTCGCCGCCCTCGGCCTGCTCGACGGGCGCCGGGCGACCACGCACTGGCGGCACGCCAGAACGCTCGCCCGCCGCCATCCCCGGGTGCGGGTGGAGCCGGACGCCCTCTACATCCGCGACGGGCGGTACGTCACCTCCGCGGGGATCAGCGCGGGCATCGACCTGGCCCTCGGGCTGGTGGAGGACGACCACGGGGCGGACGTCGCCCGGGACATCGCCCGCGAACTGGTCGTGTTCATGCAGCGGCCGGGCGGGCAGTCGCAGTTCTCCACGGCCCTCGCGACCCCGCCGGCACGCAGCGACCTGCTGCGCTCGCTGGTCGCCTCGGTGCTCGCCGACCCGGCGGGCGACCACAGCGTGCCCGCCATGGCGGCGTCCGCGGCCGTCAGCACCCGCCATCTGACCCGGCTGTTCCAGACCGAGCTGAACACCACCCCCGGCCGCTGGGTCGAACGCGTCCGCCTCGACCGCGCCCAGCAACTGCTCCTGGACGGCCACAGCATCACCTCGGCGGCGCGGCACAGCGGCCTCGGCAGCGACGAGAGCCTCCGCCGCGCCTTCGCCCACCACCTGGGCACCACGCCGAGCGAGTACCGCAAACGCTTCACCACCACCCGCGGCGACACGCCGCCGCTGTCCCGGGCTCACGGGTAGTAGGCGGCGAGCCTCTGCTTGATCTTGACGACGGCGGCGGTGAAGGGAACGGGGGCCGGTTCGCCGTTGCGGTAGTCGAGCAGGTTCATCGCGTAGACGGCGCGGCCCTGGCGGACGACCGCGACCTGGACGTGGCTGTCCAGACCGACGTAGGGGTTGGGCCCGCCGGTGATCCGCCAGACGTCCACGCCGTCGGCGGTGCCCACCTTCCTGATGACGGTCACGTAGCTGGAGCCGTCGGGGCCCTCGCCCGGCTTGTCGCGCTCGGCGCAGGTCGCCAGCCGGCTCTTCCACCGCTGCTCGAACGCCTGCGCCCCGGTGGCGATCCCGTACTGCCAGCACGACGGCCCGGTGCGCGACGGGTCGAAGTAGGGATCGATGTAGGGCTTGGACCAGGCATGCCCGACCGGGGGCTGGTCGGCGGGGGCGAGCAGCACGTTCCGGCCGACCTCGGCGGCCCTGGCGGGGAGCGCGGTGAGGGCCGGCGTGAGCGCGGCGACCGTACCGGTCAGCGCGGCCGTCCGGACCTGGCGAGGGGCATGGGCGGAAACCTCCACGGCGGAGGGAACGCAACGTTAATGATCTTTCTCGTGGCGCCGGAGGCCTATCCGCCCTCGCACAACCGTGATCTGACCGCAACACCGCACGGAGAGAACCGGCCGGGCAGAGGCCGAACCACCGGCCAACCGACGTCCATGCCCCCGGTCGCGGGCATCCGCCGACAACCGGCGATCAGGCGGATTCACCATGTGCGGTGTTGCCGCCGAGACCGTTCCCGTCGTCGCTTCCGCCGCCGGGCCGCCGGCCGGTCAGGGCGGCCAGGAGGGCGTCCTCGACGGTGGGGTGCACACCGATGTGGGCGTCCAACCGGGTGATGGCGAACACACGCTGCACCATGGGCGCCAGGGCGGCCACGCGTATGGTCGCGCCGTGCGCGGTGGCGTACAGGTGGGCGTTGACCAGGACCTGCAGACCGGTGCTGTCCAGCAGCGGGGTGTCGGTCAGGTCCAGCACCAGATGTTCGGCAGGGCTCCGGCGCGCCTGCTGCAAGTAGGCGTGCAGCCGGTCGGCGGTGCGCAGGTCGACCTCGCCGGCCACCGACACCACCGTGACACCGCCCGGCAGATGACGATGGGACAACTGCAACTCATCCAACGGTCGGCCCCCTCCGTTCCACCCGACCACGCCGCCATCGTCAGTGCGGTCTTTATACATTCTCCTCGAACGGCCCGCACTGACAGCAAGGTCTACGGACAACAGAACTCGCCCTTTTGCGTCAAGGCCGAAAACGGAGAGCAAATACGTCAACGTCACGCGCTACCCCACGGGGAGCACACCGAAGCACCTCCTCCAGGGAACGCCGGCCCACCAGGGCAAGCCGACGCTGCGGGTCATGGAGACTTCACGACACCGACCCCTCGGGCTCCCTCCCGCCACGATCGGCGACGCCGCCCCCGAAGCCCTGGACTGGGACGGCCCCGGCCCGGTGCTGTTCACCCTCCTGGCGCTGCTGGTCGCGTTCGTGCCCGGCCGCTTCATGCTCCTGCTGAGCCCGGTCTTCATCCTCGGCGTCCTCGCCAACCCCGAACCACCCAGCCCCTCGGCCTCGCCGGCACCGTCCCGCAACCGGCCGGTCTCACGACCGCGGTGATCGCGGGCGCCATCGCCGTCCTCCCACCGAAACCGACCCCCGCCAAAGCCTGACCGCCTGCAAAGCGGGATACAGAGTGCACCGCAGTCAAAGGGCAGACGATCCCATGACGTTTCCCAAGGGCGGTCCGGACGCGATTCGCCCCCAAGGAACTCCTTCGAAAATCAGCGAACCGCTGAAGTCACAAGCTCCGCCGACGAGGGCGGGATCAGCGCGTTGCTAGTGTCGTTCCATGCTGGATCGACGGAATCAGGGCGGGCCGCAACGTGGTCGGGGCGCCGGTCACGGGGCGTCCAAGGGGGCACGGCGCACCAAGGCGCCCGACCGGGTCCGCAGCCGCAACGACCAGTTCCAGACGTGGCAGGCGCTGCTCACCAACCGGAACAAGCGCCAGCGGCTCGGTGAGTTCCTGATCCACGGAGTCCGGCCGATCTCCCTGGCCGTCGAGCACGAATGGCCGCTGCGCCGCCTGCTCTATCCGGCCGAGCAGAAGCTGTCCACCTGGGCGGAGGGCCTTCTGCGGGACGGCGGCGTCCCGTCGGTCGCGGTCGATCCGGAACTCCTGCGGGAGCTCGGTGAACGCGAGTCCGCCCCCGAGCTGATCGCGGTCGGCGCCACCAGGCCGGACGACCTCGACCGCCTGGCGACGGGGCCCGACTTCCTCGGCGTGGCCTTCGACCGGCCGACGAACCCGGGCAACATCGGCACGCTGGTCCGTTCCGCCGACGCGTTCGGCGCCTCGGGCCTGCTCGTGTCCGGCCACGCCGCCGACATCTACGACCCCAAGGCGGTGCGCGCCAGCACGGGGTCGATGTTCCGCCTGCCCGTGGTCCGCAGCCCGTCCCCGGACAAGGTGCTGGACTGGGTGACCGCCCAGTGTGAGAGCGGCCTGCCCATCAGGATCGTGGGCACCGACGAGCACGGCGAGACGCCCGTGACCGACTGCGACCTGACCGGACCCGTCCTCCTGGTCGTCGGCAACGAGACGCTCGGCATGAGCGCCCGCTGGCGCGAGCTCTGCGACGAGATCGTCAGCATCCCCATCGGCGGCGCCGCCAGCTCGCTCAACGCCGCGTCCGCCGGCACCCTCATGCTCTACGAATCCGCCCGGCAGCGCGGATTCCCCGCAGCCCACCAGGCCGGGACCCGCGACTAAGCTCGATCTCCAGGACGAGTCCCGGAGAGGGGAAGCGGTGGGCTACACCCACGTCGCCGTCAAGGGCGACTACACCGATCTCGCGAGCGGATCGGTCCTGCGCTCGGCACCCGGCTTCCCCGCCTTTCCCGTCCGGCTCGCCTCGGAGATCTTCCTGCGCGCCCGGACGCTGCGCGGCGGCGACGCTCCCGCGGTGGTCTGGGACCCCTGCTGCGGCAGCGGATACCTGCTGTCGACCCTGGGACTGCTGCACCGCGCGGAGATCACCTCGCTGGTGGCCGGCGACATCGACGACGAGGCCCTGGAACTGGCCCGCGAGAACCTCGGCCTGCTCGATCCCGACGCGCTGGAAGGACGAGCGAAAGCGCTGGAGGACCGGGCGGAGCGCTTCGGCAAGCCGTCCTACCTGGAGGCCGCGGAGGCAGCGCGCAGACTCGGCGCGAGCCTGGCGGCACAGGGCGGACGGCTGCCGACAACAGCCCACCGAGCGAACGTCTTCGACCCGGCCACCCTGAAGACGGCACTCGGCGAGACCACACCGGACATCGTCATCACGGACATCCCCTACGGCGAGCAGACGACCTGGCAGGGCACCGACGGCGCCGGCGTCCCGGAAATGCTGAGAGCCGTCGCCTCAGTCCTCACAGGCGACGCAGTGCTGGCGATCGCAACACGCGGCCGCAAAGTACCTCTCGACGGAGCCTGCCGCCCCGACCAGTCGTTCCGCATAGGCACCCGCGCCATAGCGCTACTGAGAGCCTCGAACCTCTCCACCCAGACGAACCGGTAAACCCGCCACGCCTCAGATCACATTACGAGGCGCGCAAACGACAGCAAGCCCGCGTAGCGCCTTCGCCACCCATGATGGGGAGGCGACCACACCAGAGACCAGAAACGCCTCCGCCGAGGAAGTGATCCTCAGCGGAGGCGCTGGTAGTGGCGGAGGATGAGGGATTTGAACCCTCGATGGGCTTGCACCCAAACCGCATTAGCAGTGCGGCGCCATAGACCGGACTAGGCGAATCCTCCAGGCTCAGCACAGGTTACCGGTCGGCGAGCCAACCGGCAAAGCGCAACGACAGCATATGGCGAGCCGGGGGTGCTCCGCACGGTGGAGCACCCCCGGTCCAGGTCAGGAGCCGAAGCGGAAGGTGCCGCTGAAGCCGCACGCCTTGCCCAGGTCGGCGGCGTTCTGCGTGATCTGGGAGAAGGAGTTCATGCCGGTGGCGCCGCCGGAGGTGGAGTTGCGCAGCATGTTGGCCATGCTGTCCAGGTCGCCCGCGAGCTTGCCCGCGGCGCTCTGGACGTCGCCGCCGGCCCGGTCGCCCTCAGAACGGATCCTGGACGCGGTGTTCTGGTACTGCTGCGCCATCTGGGCGGTCTGCTGCTTCAGCTGCGACAGCCCGGCCGACGGGTTGCTGAGGTCGGGCTTGGGCATCTTGGCGTTCTGGCTGAGCGTCTCCAGCTCCGTCTTGATGTTGTTGCAGGCGGACGCCTTGTCGCCGCCACCGGTGACGGCCGACAGCGGGCCACAGGCCGTGGAGGTGAGCATCACGCCACCGATCGCGAGCACGCCGACGAGCTTGGTGGACATGCGCATAGGGGGTATCTCCTTGCAGAGCGGGGGTCGCAACCGGTGTCGTCCCACCGGTCACTTGCGTCACGTACGGAGGTTGGATGCATACCTGCCGCGAACGGTTCCCAGCACCGCGAACCTCTTCCCGGCGTCCGCGTTCGAAGCACTCCTCCAGGTGTCCTAGACTTGAACCCGTTGCCGCGAGGGAACAGCGGGGAACGGACCACCGGCCCGGAGCTGCTAGACTCTCAACGCGACACCGCCCCAGGCGACACACCTGGAGCGAGCACCCGTAGCTCAATGGATAGAGCATCTGACTACGGATCAGAAGGTTTGGGGTTCGAATCCCTACGGGTGCGCACAGGTCAAAGGCCACTTCCAATCATTGGAAGTGGCCTTTGTGCTAACGCCTTTGCTAACAGCGCCTCCTAAGACGCCTCATCGAGACGCCGCGCGAAGATCTCCGCCGCCTCCGCGAGCTGTTCGTTGATCACGTGGGCGTAGACCCGAAGCGTGATCGACGGGTCCGCGTGCCCGAGCCGGGCGGCGACCACATGGACCGGGACGCCCGCCAGGAGCAGCGTCGTGGCGTGGACATGCCGGAGGTCGTGAAGCCGGGCGTGCGGCAGTGGCTCAGCGGGCGGTTCCGCCTCAGCGGGCTCGTTGTAGCTCTTGATCAGGTTAGCCATGAGCGACGAGACGGTGTCCGGGTGGATGGGCTCTCCCCATCCGGTCGTGAAGACGTGTCGGTCAGCGACCTTGTCGCCGCCCTTCCAGTGCTCACCTGCCTGGAGCTTGTCGGCGTTCTGCCGCGCCTGATGGGACTTGAGAATCTTGACCGTGCCCGGGTCGATGCTGACCACGCGAGACCGGCCACTCTTGGTCGTCCCCTCGACGCGCTGACCGGCGATGAACGCGGCCGACCCCTTGATGTGGATGGCTGCCCCGTCGAAGTCGATGTCTCGCCATCGCAGGTTGAGCAGTTCCCCGCGCCGGGCTCCGGTGTAGGCCGCCAGGTGGAAGAACGCTGACAGCCGGTGAGCGGCGGCGTGGCCGAGGAACGTCCGGAGCTGCGCAGGCGTCCAGACCTTCCCCGGTTCGGGACGCTGCTGCCGAGGACGTTTCGCGCGCTCGACAGGGTTCGACGGAAGGATCTGGTCGACGACGACCGCGTCCCCGAACGCCTTCCGAAGAACGGCGTGTACGTAGGCGACGGTGCGCGGGGACAGCCCCTTTCCGTGCCGCCCGCCGCTCGTGACGAGGTCGCGGTAGAACTTGGTGATCTGAGCGGGGCGGACGGCTTGGAGCTTCATGCCGCCGATGTTCGGCTTGACGTGCCGCTCGATCAGGTGGCGGTAGTCCGCGAGGGTCTTGGGCTTGATCTCGACCGCGTGCGCTTCAAGCCACTCGTCGAGGTATTCGCCCACGGTGATCGGGTTCCGGTCGATGTACTCGCCGCGCCGAGCCTTGACGCGAGCTTCGTCGCGGGCTTCCTTGGCGTCGTCCTCGGTGGCGAAGCCGCCGACCCACTTGGGCTTGGAGAGCCCGGTCTCGGGGTCGGTGACACGGATGACGTAGGACCAGGTGTTTCCACGCTTCACGACGCCGTCGCGGAGCTTGGGCTTGGTCTTGCCGGTCTTCTTGCCCTTGGGCTGGTCGGGTTCGTCGGGGGTGGCGAGGGCGGTCTTCCGGGACATCAGGCAGCCTCCTTGATCTCGGTGAGGGTGTCGACGTAGTCGGTGAGGGCGGAGTAGGGGATGCGGCGGGAACCGTCGATGCGAACTGAGCGGATCGCGCCGGAGGCGAGCAGCTCGTAGAGCTTGCTGCGGGAGATCGCGAGCGCCTTCGCGGCTTCGGGAACGGTGAGCAGGAGTCGGGTCATGCGGCGTCCCTTCGGTCGGTGATCAGCGGTGGGAGGGGAGTTCCGGTGAGGGCGGCGGTGAGGAGGGCGTCACCGGGGGAGAGCCCGCGACCGGCGTAGCGCCAATGGGCGACGGTGAGGACCTGGTCGTCGTCCTCGAAGGGCAGGCGGCCAGTCGTGATCTCGCGTTGGTGCTGGTTGTGGTCGGTGCGGGCTTGGCGGAGCGCGCTGAGGGTGGTCGAGTAGCGGCGGGACTTGGTGGAGAAATGGCCGCGAAAGCCGAGCATGTGAGCCCACTCGGCCAGCCGCAGTTCTGCCAGCTCCTCCAGTCCACCCAGGCGCAGGCATTCGGCGATGAGCCGCCGGGCGTGATCGGTGATAGGAAGCGCCGCCAGGTCGTCGGAGGGGTGAATGCGGCGGTCGAGGGTGCCGGCGCATTCGGCGGCCTTGGTGGCGTACTTGGCGATGTAGCCCGCGACCGCCTGGTCACTGAGTCCGCCGTCGGTGGTGATCGGACGAACGTCGACCTGTGTCCCCCAGGTCAGCGACCGTGACGGGAGATCGGGCGCGGTCGGGGTTGGAACCGAGACCGTGCGAGCGGCGTGGTCGACGGCGTGGGCCAGGACGTCGAAGGCGGCCCACGGCGGCGGGGACGAGGACGGCCCGTCCGGTCCGTCGAGGCGTACGACGGCGTGGAAGTGGACGACACCGCGCCGTTGGTACTCGGCGACCTTGGCGAACGAGACCGTTGCCACGTCGCGCAGTTCGGCCAGGGTGAGCCCCGCGGTTCTTGCGATGCGCCGCCGTAGCGCCATCGTGAAGCGGCGCCACAGTTCCGGGGCGAGGGCGTTGAACAGCGCTGAGCCGGTGTAGTCGTAGCAGTCGGGGCACAGCGGTTGGCCGAGGTGGGGATCGTTCTCGTCGTGCCGGAGCGTGCACGACAGCGCCCGCCCGTGCGGGCAGGTACCGGCGTTGCGACGCGGGTGGCAGGGGACGACACGGCCGTTCTTCTGTCGCCGGGTGTGGACCGGGCCAAAGGACGGCGCGGTGAGGGTGACGAACGCAGCCGGGGGCGCGGCGACGCTCTCCGGAACTCCCTTGCCGCCGACGAGACCAGCGCGGACGAGTTGGTAGGTGTCGGCCCGGTAGGTCTCGGCGCAGGACGGGCAGCGGGAGGCGCGGCGGGTCTTGCAGGCCACGCGCAGGACGCCGCCGGGTTCGACGTCGGTGCTGTAGCGGTGGAGCAGATCACCGGTCAGGGCGTCGATGTGGTCGACACGGCCCCGCAGCCGGATCGGTTGCACACAGCCACCCAGGGCGCGAGTCCGGGCGGCCCAGCGGGCGAAGTCGGTCCCGTTGAGGCGGGTTGCCATCTGGCGGACGGCGGCCGGATTGTGCAGCGAGACGACGGGAGCGAGGGACACCGGGGCAGATCTCCTGTCCGTGAAGGCCCAGAGGGGAGCCCTGACGCGGCGCGGGGAACCGCGCCAGGGCGGGACGAAAACGGGTCAGAAGGCGGAGGCGAAGCGGCTCAGGCCGTCGGCGATGGTCATGAGGAAGCCGAACGTCGCTTTGACCACCCGGGCCGCGCCGTTGGGGTCGCGCAGGGCGAAGAAGATGAGCGTGATCGCGAGGGCGTAGTAGCCGAGTCTGCGGAGCATGTCGGTTCCCTTTTCAGCAGAAACCCGCACCGTGGCAGTGCAGGCAGGTGGCGCCGAGGGAGTCGAGGCCGCCCCCGCCGCAGTGGCAGCACACGAAGCGCCGCACGGGCGGGACCAGCGGACGGGGCAGACGGAGCACGCCCCGAGTGGCCAGCTCGTAGAGCGTGATCTCTTCGGAACCGCAGGAGTTGCAGGCGGTTCCGGTCAGGTCAGCCGGGAGGTCGGGCCAGTCCGAGGCGCGGGAGTGGCCGCAGGATCGGCACCGGTACCAGAACCGGGGCGCGGGTCGGTCGGTCATCAGGCCGCCCGCCCGCCCTGGTCGTCGAGGGTGATGTTGTCGGCGTAGCTCCACTGGGCGTCGTGCAGGGTGCGCGCTCGCTGGGGGATGTGGACCACTTCGAAGAGGACGTCGCCGAAGTCGCGCGTGGCCACGTAGTGGCCGCCCTGGTCGGTGTCGTCGCGGACCGGGACGTCCAGCAGGGCGGCGACGCGGTCGACGAAGGCCCGGCCGCAGGCGTCGGGCCGGTCGCGGTCGGAGTGGACGTAGTAACGCACGCCGTGCCGGTTGACCGGGACGTTGGGGTTGGCCTCCAGGAAGTCGGCCAGGGCGCGCAGTCCGGCGATGGTCCGGTGGCGGGCGAGCAGGTCGCGGGCGGTGAACGGGGGGTTCTGCTCGGACATGACGGATCTCCTGTGTCGGGTCAGGCGGGGACGTGGTCGCGGACTTGGCGGAGCAGTTCGGAGGCGAGTTGGTTGGACACCCCGAGGCGTGCGCGCAGGGCGTCGCGGGTGATGGGGCGTCCGTGGGTGGCTTGGTGTTCGGCGGCGACGCGGCGGGCGAAGGCCACCAGCGGCGCGGCCGGTTCGGGCGTGCCACCCTCAGCGGACGGGGAGGCCCCGCCCTCAGGGACGGGGAGAGCGGTTTGTTCGCCCGGGTCGGGACGGCCAGAGACAACGGCCGTGAGTTCGGGACGGGGGACGTCCTGAACCTCGCGGGACGAGGGCGACGGCCGAGACGGGGACGGAGGACGGCCGAAGGACGGCGGCGGCGCCATCCCGCCTTGAGCCGGAACCGCCTGTTCCGCCGGACGGACGCCAGTGGCGCGGCGTTCGAGCATGGAGACCGCGACCAGGAACGCCGCCGCCGGGGTGCCGGCGACGATCCAGCCCCAGACGGTCGCCTCAGCCTGAGCCAGGTTCGCCGCCAAGGAGAGTAGGACGCCGCCGGTCAGCACCAGCGTTGGCCAGGAGAGCCCGGAGGAACGGCGGCCGGTCTTCTTGTCGCGCTGGCGTTCGCGAGCGGCCATGACGCAGGTCAGGTCGATGCAGACCGCCACGGCCCAAGCCATCCAGCCGCGTTGTCCGTGGTCGATTGCGGTGTCGCGGATGTGGGTGAAGGACCCGGCGGCCGCGATGGCCGCCAGGACCAGCACCGGGGCGGAGTCGACCACGCCGCCCCACACGCGCCGACTCACGCGGTGTCCCGGACATTCAGCGAGGCCAGCAGCGCAACCAGTTCGACGTCACAGCGGTGCGCGGCGGCCCAGCGGTCGACCTGGTCAGGAGAGAACGCGGCGAAGGCGTCGACGCAGCGGGAGCAGCGGGCGACATACAGGCTCCGGACGGCGTCCCAGTCGATCCGGACGGGGGTGAGGACGGCCAAGGACGACGAGGGGGACGGGGACGGGACGAGCGCGGAGCCGGGGATGGGACGGGGACGGAGGGTGATCACTCGGGCGGTCACGGTGCCTCCAGAGCCGGTTTCAGGCATGGATCGGGTAGGGACGTGGCGCGATCAGGGCTCACGCCGAGCGGAGAAGGGAGGAAGATCGGCAGGTCAGGCGGCGGTCGGCCAGCCGGGGTCGGTCGTGAGCGCCGAGCCGATGACGGTGTCCCAGGCGGGGGTCAGGTAGGCGCAGCCCAAGGCGGCGGCTTCGGCGGCTTCCTCGGAGACGTAGACCGAGCGGGCGCGGTACCAAGCGCCGTCTTGACCGGCGACGATGCACACGCCGGGGGTCTCGGCGGGGATGGCGCGGGCGGCGTCCAGGGCGGCCGGGTCCATGTCGCCAAGGGTCATGTTGGCGGTTTCGGGGTCGTTGACGCGGTGGCAGACCCGCCCAGAGAGCTGCGCCCGCAGCGCGGTGACGCCGGGACCCAGGTCGGAGCCGATGCGCTGGCCGCACACGATCAGGTGGACGGCGAACGCGCGGCCCAGTTGGGCGACCCGCAGCAGCGCGGTCCCGGTGCGCACCACTTCGTCCTTCTCGCTCTTGTCGGCCATGAGGAACAGTTCGGCGACTTCGTCGATGAGGACGATGATCGGGACCGGACGCAGAGGTTCGGGCAGTTTCCACACGTTGCGTGCACCGTGGGAGCGGCACAGCGCCATGCGATCCTCCAGCTCGCGGACCAAGTCATCCAGCAGGGCGCAACATTCCTTGCGCGTAGTGGCCAACGCCGACAGCCGGGGAGCGTAGGGGGTGAACTCGACGCCGCCTTTGAGGTCGAAGCCGACGATGGCGACCGGCTGTGGGGCCAGGGCCTTGATGATCGCGTTGGCGAGGTTGGACTTGCCCGATTGGGTGGCCCCGGCGTTCAGCCAGTGCGGCACGACCCGGAAGTCGATGATCCAGTCTTGACCGTTCTCCAGCTTGCCGGGACGGACCTTGAGCAGGTCACCGGTCTCGGGGGTCACGGTGACCTCGGTCAGCGGGTCGCGCATGGTGGCCCACAGGGTGACGCGACCGGGGCGAACGTCGACTACGCGCACCGAGTGCACCCGCCAGGCGTGGGCGATGCCTTCGGCCGCCTTCTCGTAGTCGGCGGGAACCTGCCCGTCGCTGAGTCGCAGCCGCACGCGCCAGCCCAGCCGGGTCGGCCGAGGAAGGCCGAGACGGGGAGCCTTGTCGACATCGACGCGGCTCATCCGGCGCTTGTGCTGTACGACAGCGACGGTGTTGCGGGCGGCGGCACCAGCCAGTGGGACGGCGTCCAAGGTGAAGCGCCACCGCCGCCGCTTGTGGGCCAGCCCGCAGCCAGCCGCGACGTTGGACCAGGTCAGGTAGACCAGCACCACGCGAGCCGGGAAGCCCACGCCGTACCAGAACGAGACTGGGTGCCAGCGCCGCCAAGCCCACAGACCGACCGTGACGGCGACCAGGAGGACGAGGAGAAGGTAGGCGTCGAGATTCGTCATCAGGGGTCCCCTCAAGCGGCGTTCGCCGAGGCGGAGCCGTCGGCGTCGGCGGGCGGGGCGGACGACAGAGCGGCCGGGACGATGTCAGCCGCGCGGTAGGCGATGCCCCAGCGCAGTCGACCGTTGATCTCGCGGTCCCAGGGCGCGGCGACCAGGCCGACCGGCCGGACGATCTGGCCAACCGTGATCTCGGGGTCCTTGGAGAGCGAGACGTTGACCAGCTCGACGCGGCCCATCTCGTCGGCGGCCGACAGGCCGGCTGTGAAGACGGTTTTACCGTCGCGGTCGATCTTGACCTCTCCGGTCTCCTGATTGGCCAGCTTGGGGCGGGGCGGGGCGACGCACACGAACGTCAGGGCGGTGGTGTCGACGGGGATGGAGCGCATGTGGCTACCTCCAGATGCAGGTGAAATACTTAGACAACATAGTCAGCTTAGACGTCTATGTTGTCAAGGTCTTCCTGGTTCACTTAGCTGGCGAGCTGTGCTGAACTGGAGGAGCTGAGCCACGACGGAAGGCGGACGATGGTCAAGAAGACTGGGCGGCCCGGTTACCTACAGATCGCCGATGACCTGCGGCAACAGATCCGGGACGGTCGCTTGGCCCCCGGCGACGCACTACCGTCGATCGCCCAGCTCACTCGTGACTACGACGCGTCCACCGGAGTCGTGAAGTCTGCGATCAGCGTTCTCCGCACCGAGGGACTGGTGATCGGTCAGCAGGGCAAGGGAGTGTTCGTCCGCGACCAGGCCGACGTCAACGAGCCCGCCGCGTCCGCCGGGAACGACGTCCTTACGAAGCAGTTGGCGGAGATCCTTGGGGCGGTTCGTGACCTCGGGGACCGGGTCGCTCGTCTCGAAGAGAGTGTTTTTCAAGAACCGTCGAAAGCTGATCGATCCGACAGATGAGGTCGTCCAGCTCTGCGAGGATCAGCCCGACCAGATCCTCAGGAGTCCGCGCCCGTTCGCTGTTCTCCGTCATTGGAGACCGCCTCCTGTGGTGATCCGTCCGCTTGTTCGGTACACGGAAATTCCAGCTCAGGAGGCGTGTGAAGCCCATCACAGGCAGCTCACCGGGTTCTTGCACACCGGTTTACACATCCGCTTTCACATCCCCCACGCAGGCCGGGCGGCCAGTCGTCGAGCCTGCGGTGAACGGAAAGGCCGAGAGATGACCACGACCAAGCAGCGGCCTGGTTGGCGGCCCGAGCGGCTTCGGGAACGTCGTGAGGCGCACGGTCTGAGCCTTGAAGCCGCCGGGGACAAGTTGCGCCAGGTCGCCGACCGCGCCAACCTCCGCATCGCGGGCAACTTCCAAACGATCTGGTCGCACGAGACCGGCAGCGTTTATCCGGGGCCGCACTACCGGCGCGCCTACTGTCTGATGTACCAGAGCACCGAGCCTGACCTCGGGTTCCGGCTGCCGCTGCCCAGTGAGCAGGAGGCCCCGTCCGCCGTGCTTCCCGTACCGACTCCGACGACCAACCCTGCAGTGACCGAGGAAGCCGCCTCCGCGATCTCTAGCGGCCTCGACCATGTCACCGACGGAACCCAGGACTATGATCCCGCCGCCGGAGAGGTCCTGAAGAACCGCGTCGTCAGCGCATGGCGCGGCCGGATGCTCACTGACGGCGTGAAGAGGCCCGTGCTTGTGCTGGTCGGTGGCTACGCCGGGTCGGGCAAGACCGAGTTCGCACGGTTTCTGGGAGACGTGACCGGTTGGGCGTTCCTGGACAAGGACTCCCTCACCCGCCGCTTGGTAGAGCGTCTGCTTGTCTCCCTCGGCGGTGACCCGCACGACCGCCACAGCGAGCTGTATCTCAACGAGGTGCGGCCACTTGAGTACAAGTGCCTGATGGACACCGCGAACGACAACATCGACTGCGGGATCTCCACCATCCTGACCGCGCCGTTCATTGCCGAACTGAACGATGAGGGATGGATGAGCCGCCTCACCAACCGGTGCAATGCCAAAGGCATGGACGTTGCGGCGATCTGGGTCCGATGCGATGTCGAGTCGATGCGGGAGTACATCGAGTTCCGCGATGCGCCGCGCGACGCGTGGAAGCTCGCGAACTGGGACGAGTACATCCAGGGCATCGACACTGAGCACGCGCCGCCCGGCGTTCACCTGACCATCGACAACCGCCAGGGTGCGGCGATCAGCATTGCCGACCAGACGCGGGAGGCGCTTCGTAAGATTCTCGGGTGACTCCCCGAGGCGTGATCCTGTACGGCCCACCGGCCAGCGGCAAGGACACCGTCACCGCCGCGTTGTCCGAGCTTGACGAGCGGTTCGCGCTGCTGACCAAGCTCAAGGCCGGCAGCGGCCGGGGCACCGGCTACCGGTACGTCTCGTCCGAGGACTTGCAGGCGCTTCGCGACGCGGGACGTCTGGCCGTGGAGACCGAACGCTACGGCAACCGCTACGCCGTTGACCGCCAAGATGTTGAGGACCTGGTCGAGGCCGGGCGGGCGCCAGTGATTCATATGGGCGACACCCAGGGGATTCGCGAGTTGTGTTCGGCGGTCCCACTTGCGTGGACGCGCGTGCGGCTGTGGGTCCCGCGCGAGATCACGGCCGAACGGTCGAAGGAGCGCGGCGACACCGACACCGCCCGCCGCGTTGAGGCATGGGACGAGGCCGACGCCGATCTACGCGCGGCGGGCGATGCGGTGACGTTCGATCTGACGATCCGCACCGATGAGAGTGAGCCGATGGAGTCGGCGAAGCGGATCGTTCGAGCCGTGGGCTTCTGATCAGCTCACTTCGCCGCGTTCGATGCGCAGCAGCCCGCCGCGTGCGTTGCCGAGAAGGCGCTGTACGCCCTCCATCGTCTGCTGGCAGATCCCCAAGTCCACCAGGGCCGTATCAAACTCGCGCAGTTCCGCGCCGGAACGAGTGCGCCGGGTTCTGCTGAGACGATCTTCCAGCATCCTCAGACCCTCGCCGCAGTCGCTGAGAGCGTCGATCATGTATTCCATGACCATGCCTGCCGCCGCGTCGGTCGGCGTTCCAGACTCCCGAACGGCTTGAAGAAGCCGTTCGGCTTGATCGGTGAGCGCGCGGGCTTCTTGTTCGAGGGACAACCTCTCACCTCTTCTGTCTGGGACGGCGGGTCGCCGGAGGCCAGGGCCACCCGTCCACCTGAACCACCGCATCACGCAACTCCCGAGGGTTGACCGCCTCCACCAGACGCAGGCCCCGTCTTGCTCTGACCAGCGCCCACCACTTGCCTGTGGCCTGTCCGTACCAGGCCGACAGCACATGGCCGAACTCTCTCTCCAGGGCCGCCGCCCGTTGATCAATGGTCATCACAAGTGCCCCGCATTCGGGGGTGAGCAGAGCCCCGCCCAAGCGAACAGCGCCGTGACCTTGGTCGCGGCCAACTCCGGATCAGCACAAGAAGACAGCCACTCACCCGTACTCGCCTGGTAGCTCCAACCGTCGACGTCCCGGACGGCCGCGATGCTCTCGCCGACGATCGCCACCTCGGGCAGGAAGACACGCAGGAGAACCGGCGTCTCCGCGTAGCGGCGTTGCGTCGCCCAGCCGTGAGCGTGCAGCCTTCGCTCAAGCCGGTTGAGCAGCCGCCGCGCCCGCCAGGCAGACCACCTCCGAGACAGAGGCGACACGACCGACAGAACGCCGGGCATGCCCGCCGGCCGCGCCGTCTCCGTCCGGCCTCCCTGAGCCACTCGGGGTTGAACGGCCCCTTCTGGTGAAGGAACGGTCCTACCCTCGCGTTCCATCACCGGGCTTCCTCGTCTCGCGCGAGCGCCCGCTCACGCTCGTTGATCAGCGCCGCCCGCAGCTCCGAAGGCGTCGAGCGCATCACGGTCGGCTCGATCCCGGCAGCCGGGTCGTGCAGCGTCGCGACCCAGTCCCCGGGCTTGCCGTCGTAGCGGGTCGCCCGCCAGATCGAATGGCCGGGGAAGTCGGCACGA
Organism: Actinomadura kijaniata; assembly: GCF_014138665.1. NCBI lineage: Bacteria > Bacillati > Actinomycetota > Actinomycetes > Streptosporangiales > Thermomonosporaceae > Actinomadura > Actinomadura kijaniata. The sequence continues at coordinate 405,817 of NZ_JACJIA010000002.1, read as the reverse complement.
AGGTGTGCCAAAACCATGTCCTCAGCTTGTGCGCGGGTGTCGTTCACCAGGAGTCCTCGTATCTGGCCGCCGAGCCCGGGACATGTCCCGCGGATTCGAACGGCGGGTTGAGTTGTGCTCCCCAACCTCGCGCCGTCCCTGGTTTCACACAGGAGCCTGACAGGTGGCCAGCGGGGGGCCAGACTTGATCCGGGAGGCCACTTCGATGACCACTCAGCGACGTAGAGAGTTCGGCAAGTACCTCGCCCGCCTACGCGGCGACCTCAGCCAACGCGCCGCCGCAGCTCTGCTGTGCGACCTATCCGGTTCCAGCACCCTGACCCGACACGAGATCTCCCGCTGGGAACGCGGCGACCGCATCCCCGACGACTGGCTTCCTTTCATCTCCCGCGCCTACGGCGTCCCGCTCCCCGTTCTGGAGCGCAAGGCGGCATGGGCACGAGGAGCCGGAGCGTCCGCCGAGACGGTCCCCATCGACTTGTCGCCGTTCTTCCCTGAGGCCAACGCGTTGCAGGCCCGCATTGCCAGCGCCATGCACGCCCGCGCTATGTCCACCGCCGGAACCAGCCCGGTCCTGGTCCTGGTCGGTGGCTACGCCGGATCGGGCAAGACCGAGTTCGCCCGCTTCCTGTCCGACCTGACCGGCTGGGCGGTCCTGGACAAGGACGCTCTCACCCGCCGCATGACCGAGCGCCTACTGATCTCCATCGGCGGTGATCCCCACGACCGCCACACCGACCTCTACCGTGCCGAGGTCCGCCCACACGAGTACCGATGCCTTCTGAACGCGGCCTACGGCAACATCGACACCGGCGTATCGATGATCCTGGCAGCCCCGTTCATCACCGAGCTGCACACCCCCGGATGGCTGGAACGCCTCACCCACCGCTGCCAGGGCCGAGGCGTGGAGATCGCCGCCCTCTGGATCAACAGCGATCTCGACACCATGCACGAGTACATCGAGACCCGCGACGCTCCGCGCGACCGCTGGAAGCTCTCGCACTGGGACGAGTACTCCAGCACCTTGACCAAGGACCCACCGCCCGGAGTGACGGCCACCATCGACAACCGCCTAGGAGCAGCCGTCAGCCTCGCCGACCAAACCCGCGCCACCCTCCGCAGACTCCTGAACTGACCAGCGGGACCAGAGCAACCAGAGCGCCGGATGAGAACTTTCTCTACGTCTTCAAGGGCGCCCGCTACGCGGTTGCCGCCGGTCGGTCCGGGCCGGGCATGCGGCCTCTCCGGGTCGACCCACCCCGGCCGACCTGCGGTCAGAGGGCGCGGCAAGTAAAGCCGAGCAGATCCGGGCATGATGGTCCAGACTGGAGGGGAAACCTGTGGTGTGCCCTCGGGACACTCGCACCTGAATCACCAAGTATTCGCGAAACGAGTGCTGCCAGGCCAGGTTCTCACTGAGCTAGCAGCGTCGATATTGGGAGCAGAGCCAGAACCGTGAGTGACGGACTAAATACTCGCCCGACGGCCTCAACATTCGAGGTCGACCAGCTTATGAAATTGGCGTGGACCGGAAAAATTCGAGTGCCCCACTTCCAGCGCGGCTTCCGCTGGGGCCAAGAAGACGTTAAGCGCCTTTTCGATAGCATCGTTAAAGGTTACCCAGTCGGCAATCTCCTCTTCTGGGTGAGATCCGCACCAAAAGGAGAAGTTAACCTCGGAAACCTGCACTTCCCGGTAGAGAAGATGGATCAGGCTCTCTGGGTAGTAGACGGCCAGCAGCGAATTGTGAGCCTTGCCAATGCCCTCCACCCCAAGGGGCAAGAAGACCCTCGATTTTCGCTATCTTACGACCTGGAGCGACGACAATTTAGCCAGTCACCCTCCGAAGAGAGTCCGCTGGTCATTCCCCTTCCTACTCTTTTTGACCTGAAGAGAATCCTTAGCTGGTTTGCAAGGTATCCCGAAGTCGTAGAGTACGTCGAATATGCAAACGAGATTAATCAAAGTCTAAGGCAATTTCAAGTTCCGGCATACCAGGTATCCGATGCCGATGTTTCGGTTCTACAGGACATCTTCTCCAGGGTGAATAGCTATGGGAAGCGACTGAGTAGGGCCGAGATTTTCTCGGGCCTGACCGCAACTAACGAGGATACACAGGCAGGTTATAGCGGCTCTCTTTCCATAGAATTGATAGCCGAGAAGGTTGAGGCTGAGCGCAACTTCGGCCGCATCGACGATGACACTATCCTCTATTGCATCCTAGCTCGCCGTGGGCGCAACATCGCTCGGAACCCGCGTCCGGAGTTCGACGAGGAAAACAAATCCACGGAATTTCCCGGTGAGAGCCGCGAAGATGCCTACTCTGCTGGCGCACAAGCTATCGACCTAGCAGTGAGTTTTCTTCAAGAGAAAGCAGGAGTTCCGCACTTCACCTTCCTGCCTTACCGTAACCTGCTCGTTGTCCTAGCTCGATTCTTTGCACATTTTCCTGAAATCGATGAGCGAGACCAGCAACTCCTGCGTCGGTGGTTCTGGCGGGCCGCCATGGTCGGCCCGTATATCTTCAAGGGAAGTGCCACCGGTGCCATGCGTACGCTGGCGGGCAAGATCACACCAGGTGATCTCAATGGTTCACTGTCGGCTCTACTCGACGCAGTCCAGACCGATGTTCGTCAACCTCCGGGCATCACACGCTTGAAGAGCAACGAAGGTGCGGGACGCATAATCCTCTGTTCTTGGTGGAGTCTCAAGCCCAAGCTGTGGAATGCGGAATTGACAGAGTTTGATGAGATCACCCCTGAACGCTTGGCGACATGCCTAGTCGATAGAGCAACTGCGTCTTTCGCCCTAGAAACGGTTCTACCTAACAGGGTGGTGCCTGTCGCGCAGCGGCCTTGGGCCGCCAACCGTATCCTGCTTGCTCCCATTGATGATGAGGAAAACGGTACGCTGGACGACCTTATCCTTCGCTTCCCGAGGCCTGACAAGGAAGAGGCATGGCAGGATGCGCTCGTCTCGCACAATCTAAGCAGTCAAGTCAGAGGGGCATATGAGGCCAGGGATTTTAAGCATTTCATCCAAACCCGCCAAGAGCTTATCGGTCAAAACCTTCGCAACTTTCTTGACCGGATGTGTGAATGGGATCTGGAGAATACTCCATCTCTGAATAGACTCATTCTGGAGGACGAGCTTGCAGAGGACGAGGAGGACAGAGAAGATGTCCTCTTCTGACCTCCGGGCATATGGTGTTTGGCTCCAAGACGTCAAAGTTGGTTCTCTATATCAGAGAGTGGACCGGACTCGATTCATTCTAGATCAGAGTTATATCCACGACCCTCATCGACCAATCCTCGGTCTCGTTTTTGAACAGAACCTGAATCGAATACATTCTAGCCAGCTCAAGCTTCCCGAATGGTTCTCGAATCTCCTTCCAGAGGGGCGCCTCAGGCAGTGGATTGCAGAAGATCGGGGTGTTTCCTCTCAGAGAGAGATGGAACTGTTGGCGCAGGTAGGGCACGATCTCCCTGGAGCCGTGCGTGTTCTGCCGGGAGATGAGTCCCCAGATGATGTCCCATGGGAAGACGTTGCCAGTTCGACTGGCCCCGAAACAGCAGACCACGGAATCCGGTTCTCCCTAGCCGGCGTTGCGATGAAGTTTTCCATGATCCGCAAGGGAGACCGCCTTACTATGCCTGCGTATGGCGAAGGGGGTGATTGGATCGTCAAACTGCCGGATAGGACTTATCGCGATGTTCCTCTTAACGAGTTCGCCATGATGACCCTCGCTGGAGCCGTTGGCATCGCGGTTCCCGAGATCAAGCTGATAACGCGCGACAAGTTCGATGGTATTCCGGAAAGCGCTTGGCCTGGAGAGGAGGAACACGCATTCGCAATCCGCAGATTTGATCGAGACGATCAACGGAAGCGCATTCATATCGAAGATCTGGCTCAGGTTAGGAACCTGTACCCCTCGCGCAAGTATGACGGAAACTTCGAGACAGTGGCTAGCCTAATATATCGTGGTCACGATGAAGCTGCACTCCTGGAGTTTACCAGAAGATTGACATTCTGCATTCTCATCTCTAATGGAGACGCACATCTCAAGAATTGGTCACTTATATATCGCGATCCGCAAAAACCAACTCTTTCCCCAGCCTACGATCTGTTGTGCACATCAGCCTATCAATTCAAAGAGTCTCCTGAAGACCTAGGCTTGAAGTTCGGCGGATCGAGAGCCTTTCATGATGTCTCACTTGCCACCTTCGCTCGCCTACAACAGCGACTAGGAGTGAAAAGCATAGATTTGCCTGGATGTGCAAGAGACATTGTCGCGAGGGTGACAAGTTCCTGGCCAGAGATCGCAAGTTCCTTGGACAGGAGTCAGGCGCTACAGAGCGCAATAGACAGCAGTATCAGAATGAGAACAAAAACCCTACTTCGCTAGCATTGAATACATCTGTTCCGCGTTATAGCCGCTGAGAATGGCAAGTTGTATAGATGTCATTCCGAAGCCCATTGGTCAGTCTATGGCTAGAAAACGCACTGGGTGGTCATGGCGGCTCAGCAGTTGGATCTTCCGCTAGCTGGACGAAAGCGAAGCGGGGGCTTCGCAGCCCCAGCCTCCACGGGCGGGAGGGCACGCCCGCGCGAAATTTTCTGTCACATCGTCTCGCCGTTCACGCGGACGCACCCTCCGGGACGGCTAGCGTTCTAACGCGAGCGCTAACAACCATGCTGAATGACCTTGCACGGCGGTGGGCGTGCGGAGGGACGCGGCCAAGTCAGGGGACGTGTGTAGACGGCACTGGACGCTCCTAGTCTTGCTACGGATCAGAAGGTTTGGGGTTCGAATCCCTACGGGTGCGCAGTAGCGCAAAGGCCACTTCCAATATTCGGAAGTGGCCTTTGTGCTTTCCACGAGGGCTGAATGCTTCGGCTGCTGTGGCTGCGTGGATGAGCAGTTCGTTCCGGCAGTGTTCTTGGTTGGTCGCCATCATCGAGGTGCGGCCCGGGTTGGGTTTGCTACCCGGGCCTAGAGCGTCTTACGTCATCCTCAGGGATTGGTTGTCGGGCTGTTCGTCGCGTTCACCCGGACGAGGTGTGTGGTTCGGCGCGTTGGAGGAGAGAGCGGGAGAACACCAGGTTGTACCTGGTGGGGGCTGTGGCTGGTGGCTGGTGGGTGAGGGAGTAGGAGGCGTAGGGGGCCCACAGTTCGATCTCTTCCAGGGGACCGAAACGGCTCTCGATTTCGGGTTTGGTCGCCGTCCATGGTTTGAGCTGAGAGGGGTCGGCGGGGAGCGGGATGTTCGTCGCGGTTCGCACGAAGCGTTCGTCCCAGACCATGCCGTCGGAGCGGCCGTAGACCTCTAGGGCGAAGTCGGGCCACAGGCGGAGTGCGAAGGTGCGGACGGTGAATCGCCGGCCTGCCTCGTGGCGTTGCTCCTCGTGCAGGGGTGGACCGAGGATCTCGCTGATCGGGGCGAAGGAGGGGCGCAGCATGAAGTTCTCCGCCAGGACGCGCTGGTAGGAAGCCTCCAGGGTGTTCCGGTTCGCGCCGACCACGGCCAAGGCTTCTTCGACGAGGTCGGGTGGGGCATCCACCATCGCGTGCAGCATGAACAGCTCGTAGTCGAGCGCGGTCAGTGGCGTGTCACCCGGCATCGTGTCGGTCTCCTCAGTCCAGGAACTCAATCCTGACCTCCTTGGCTTCCTCGTCGTACCAGCGGGTGGATTTGCGCATGGTCACCGTTCCGTCTTTGGAGACCACGAAGGTGTCGGGGACGGTCGGGTGACCCGGCACCACGGCGATGTCGCCGTTGGGCAACGCGATCTGCCCCGCTTGGCCCCAGGCGCGTTGTGCCGCGTGCATCGCGGCCTCGGCCGCCTCTCGCCGGGGCAGCCCGAGTCCGTTGACCCGTTCGACGATATGGGCGCGTCGGCCTGAGGTGAGCTGCTTGGCCTCGGCGCCGATCACTGTGCCGAGCAGCCCGGCGCCGTGCTGCTCGTAGACACCGCGCAGGCCGCCCGAGGCCGTGGCGAGCTCCCGCAGTTCTTCATCGGAGTGCCGGCCGAATCCCACCTTTGGCCGTTGTTCGGCTGAACCACCGCTACCGGCGACCTTGCGGTCGGGCGGGCTTTTGCCCGGGCCTGCCACTCGGACGTCGCCTGGGGTGGGGGGTGGGGTGGGTTTGGCGGTCTTCAGGGGGGTGGGGGGCAGGTCCTTGCCTGCTTTGGCCAGATCGGTTCCGGGGGGTTTGCCTGCGGGGTGGGTTTTGCCGCTGAGGGTGCGGACGCCTGTTCCGAGTTTGGACGTCGCGCCCGCGCCGCCTGTGAGGACCGTCAGCACGATGTTGGGGCCCAGGCGGCCGTAGGCGCGGAGGGGGTCGCGTTTCCACTCCTCCCAGTCGATCACCGCCTTGGCGAGTGCCACCGGGTCCTGGACGCCTTCGTACAGTCCTTTCAACTGGCCGATCGGTCCGCGTTCTCGCCATCCGCCGGGGTCGATCATCAGGTAGTACGGGGCGGTCCAGGGGTTGCCGGCCAGGCCCGCCAGTCCGATGTCCTTGAGCGAGTCCCAGACGCCGGGGAGGTAGCTGCGCCAGTAGCCCTGCCAGGGAGGAGCGTCGTGTCGGGACAGGGCGGTCCGGACGGTGGCGAGCGCCGTGTGCAGTTGCTCCTCTTTGAGGAGTTCGGCGCGGCGGTGTTCGAGGTCTTGGTGTTGGCCGGAGAGCCATTGTCCGGCCTGTCTGATCCGGGTGCCGGGGGCGGGGTCGAGTCCGAGTCCGGTCAGGACGCGTGCCAAGGAGCTACCGGCGTTCTGCCAGGCGGCGCCGGCCTGGGACAGTTCGGTGGCCAGTGTGTTCAGCAGGTTCGGAGATCCGGAACGGATGTCGCCGCCGCGTGGGCCGCTTGGAGGGCCGGGTACGTGGGGCTCGCGGACGCGGGGTGGATGAGGGGCCTGGGCGGCCAGCCGGCGTACCTGGTCGAACGCCTCGTAGAACGCCGTCCGGGCTGTGCGATGCCGTGCGGCCATGCCGGTGAACAGCCGGTCGGCGGCCGGGCCGCTCAGGGCCCCGTCCAGCAGCGTCGTGTACGCCCTGTTCAGGGCCGGGCCGTACTGGTCGGCGAGCCTCCTGACGCGCGGGAGCTCGGCCGCGGCGTGCTCGGCGCGGCTCAACGGGCCGCCTCGCCATCGCCTTCGGGGCGATTCGTTCGCAACACGAGGTGGGGACCTCCGGCCGTGGGGGCGGCGGATCACGGGGACCAGGCCACAGGTAACGCACTGTCAAGTCACCCGTCAACAGACTTGCGGTGAGTGAGGAGAAGGGTTGCCGGAAGTGGTCGTGTTGTGTTGGGAATGGCTGGTTGTTCATGGGGGTGTGGTCGGGGCGGGCGCGGTCATATGGGTTTTGTCGCTATCGTCGGCTTTTTTGAGGGGTGACGATGGGGACTTTCGCGGAGGGGCCGCCCGAGGAGCTGGTGGCCGCGGCGGCGGCGCAGCCGGGCGGGTGGGTGTACGAGATCGACTCGGCGTGGGTCGACGATCCGGACGGGCACGTGCCGCCGGAGGCGATCCGGGGTGGCTGGAAGGTCGGCGACGACGGGCGGCTGACCGGGGAGTTCCACGAGAACCCGCGGTACGCGGTGGTGCGGGACGACTACTCGGCGTTGGACGAGCCCGACCAGTGGATGGGGTGGCTCGGGGAGAACCCGGGCGCGTACGTGCGGGAGCAGATCGCCGACATCCTGAACCGTCAGGTGTCCGGGTCGGTGCTCGAATGGCTGCTGCTGCGGGAGCGGGCCCGGTGCCTGACCGGGGCGCGGAGGGAGGAGGGCGACGGGGACCCGGTGCTGGTGACGCGGACCGGGTTCGTGGTGGCGTTCGTGCTGGCGGTGCGGCCGCCGCACGGCCGGCAGGCCGTGCTGAACGGCGTCTTCACGTGGGCGGCGGCCGGGCTCGACCGGCCGGGGGCGCGGCGGGACCGGGTCTGGTTCGACCTGGACGCCGGTCTGGACTGGGCCGAGGAGCAGTTGAAGACCAGGATCTACGAGGTCGGGGGCTGACAGGCAAGTGAAGGCTTGCCTATAGTGGGCGTGTGGGCGACGTATTCAAGGCCCTGTCCGAGCCGACGCGCCGCAAGCTCCTCGACGAGCTGGCCGAGCGGGACGGGCAGACGCTGTTCGAGCTGTGCGCGCGGCTGACCATGAAGCATGGTCTGACGTCCTCGCGCCAGGCGATCTCGCAGCACCTCGCCGTGCTGGAGGACGCCGGGCTGGTCGAGGTGCGGCGCGAGGGGCGGTACAAGTTCCATCACCTGAACACGGCGCCCCTGGAGCGCATCGCCGACCGATGGCTGCGCCGGACCGAAAGGGAACGACCATGAGGATCTACGTCACCAGCGTCCTCGTCGACGACCAGGAGGAGGCCCTGCGCTTCTACACCGAGGTGCTGGGGTTCGTGAAGAAGACCGACGTGCCCGCGGGCGGGGCCCGCTGGCTGACCGTGGTGTCGCCGGACGCGCCCGACGGCGTGGAACTGCTGCTGGAGCCGTCGGGGCACCCGGCGGCCGGGCCGTTCAAGGAGGCGCTGGTCGAGGACGGGATCCCGTTCACGTCGTTCGCCGTCGACGACGTGCAGGCCGAGTACGAGCGGCTCAGCGGGCTCGGCGTGCGCTTCACCCAGGAGCCCCTGGACGTGGGGGCGGCGGTGATCGCCACCTTCGACGACACCTGCGGCAACCTCATCCAGATGGCCCAGCTCAAGGGTTAACCGGGTGCGTTCTGCCGGTGCGTGGCGTTATGTTCCGTCCTATGGAGGCGGTTCGGTACGTGCGGGGTGACGCCACGTCGCCGCAGGCCAAGGGCGTGAAGGTCGTCGCGCACGTCTGCAACGACCTCGGCGGCTGGGGCAAGGGGTTCGTGCTGGCGGTGTCGCGGCGCTGGAAGGAGCCCGAGGCGGCCTACCGGGCGTGGCACCGGGAGCGGGCGCGCAACGACTTCGGGCTCGGCGCGGTGCAGTTCGTGCGGGTCGAGCCCTATGTGTGGGTCGCGAACATGGTCGCCCAGCGCGGCTACAAACGCGGCGGCAAGGGCGTGCGGGTCCAGTACGACGCGCTCGACCGGTGCCTGGAGAAGCTCGGCGAACGGGCGCTGGAACTCGGCGCGTCCGTGCACATGCCGCGCATCGGCGTCGGGCTGGGCGGTGGCAAGTGGTCCGCGGTCGAGCCCCTCGTCGAGCGGCGCCTGGCCGAACGCGACGTCCCCGTCACCGTCTACGACTTCGACTGAGCCTCAGCGGCGGCGCGGTGAACGCAGGAACGCGGCGGTGCGGGTGTCGCCGGAGCGCTCGCCCATCACGACGACGCGGTCGCCGACGGCGAACGCCGACAGCGAGGAGCGTTCACCGCGCTTGCCGAAGCGGGTCCGGTCGTTGGTGGTCCACTGCCAGGTCACGCCGTCCTCGCTCTTCACCGACACGGTCGCGCCGGACCTGGCGGTGATCTGGCCGCGCTGCCAGGTCCGCAGCTTGAACGCGCCGTCGCGGTTCTTGACCGTGGCCTCCCCGTGCAGGCCGAGCCCGCCGCGATGGTGCCACCGCTGCCCGTCGCCACGCGGGGCGGCGGCGGGGGTGACCTCGGACGCCGGTCCGCTCGCGGCGGCCGGAACGGTCAGGTACAGGCCCATGCCGAGCAGGCCCGTCGCCGCCGCCCCCAGGGCGATCTTCTTGTTGACGTTCATGCGTCCCCAGCCAACCGGAGGCGGCTGAAGGAGGACTGGGGGTTTCCTGAAAGTTCGCTCAGGCGTCGCGGCGGCGCAGCGCCGTCCGCGCCCCGACCAGGAACACCGCCGTCCAGACGGCCAGCAGCGCCAGCCCGGCGGCGGGGCCGTAGGAGTCGCCGCCGCCGTTCATGAAGTGGCGGCCCGCCGAGGACGGAAGCGCGTCGGAGACCCACCGCCCGAGCGCCGTGCTGGAGCCGTCGATCAGCATCGGCAACGCCATCAGGAACAGGAACACCGTGGTCACCGCCCCCGCCGTGCTGCGCAGCAGCGTTCCGATCCCCAGCACCAGCACGCTGGTCAGCGCCAGGTAGACGCCGATCGCCGCCGAGTCGGCCAGCGTCCCGCCCACCGAGAAGCGGCCCCAGCCGCCCAGGAGCGGGGCCGCGACCGCCGTGCCCAGCAGTCCGAGCAGCATCCCGGTGGGGAACGCCACGGCGGCCAGCACGGCCGACTTGGCCAGCAGCACCACCCCGCGCCGCGGCGCCCACCGCAGCGTGGTGCCGATGCTCCCGGTCGCGTACTCGGCGGTGATCGTCAGGATGGCGAGGGTCAGCACGACGAACTGCACGAGGTCCACCGCCCCGACCGCCGTCTCGCTGGCCACGACGACGCCCAGGTCGTCGCCGGGGACGTCGTTGGTGTTGTTGTGCACGGTGCTGGTGGCCAGGGTGAACGCCATCGCCGCCATCAGCGCGAACGCGCCCGCCAGCGTCCACCAGGTGGAACGCAGCGACCACAGCTTGGTCCACTCGGCCGCGAAGGCCCTGCGTAGTATCTCCACCGTCACACCCCCGCCCTGTCGGAGACGCCGTACTCGACGCTCGCGCCGGTCAGTTCCATGTACGCCTCCTCCAGCGAGGCGGCCTGCGTCCTGAGCTCCAGGAGCGGGACGTTCAGCTCGTGGGCGAGGAGCCCGACGCGTTCGATCGCGACGCCCGACACCGTGAGCGTGTCGCCGGCGCGGCGCGCCTCGGCGCCGAGCCGTTCGGTCAGCGCCCTGGCCAGCGTGGCGGCCTCGGGGCTGCGCACGCACACGACGTTGCGGGAGCTGCCCGCGATGATCTCGGCGGTCGGCGCGTCCGCCAGCAGCCGCCCCCGGCCGATCACCACGAGACGGTCGGCGGTCAGCTCCATCTCGCTCATCAGGTGGCTCGACACGAACACCGTGCGGCCCTCGGCGGCCAGCGACCGCATCAGCCGCCGCACCCACAGCACGCCGTCGGGGTCCAGCCCGTTGACCGGCTCGTCGAACAGCAGCACCCGCGGGTCGCCCAGCAGCGCGCCCGCGATGCCGAGCCGCTGCCCCATGCCGAGCGAGAACGTCCCCGCGCGCCGGTCCGCGACCGCCGTCAGGCCGACGGTCTCCAGCACCTCGTCGACGCGCCGCGCCGGGATGCCGTTGCCGCGCGCCATCGCCAGCAGGTGGGCGCGGGCGGACCGGCCGGGGTGCAGCGCCTTGGCGTCCAGCAGCGCCCCGACCTCCCGCAGCGGCCACCGCAGCGTCGCGTACGGCCGCCCGCCGACCAGCGCCTCGCCCGCGGTCGGCCGGTCCAGCCCCACGATCATGCGCATGGTGGTCGACTTGCCCGCGCCGTTCGGACCGAGGAAGCCGGTCACCCGCCCGGCCCCGATCTCCAGCGTCAGGCCGTCGACGGCGGTGGTGTCCCCGTACCGCTTGGTCAGTCCCCGCAGTGTGATCATCGGATCCCCTCCGTTCGACCACGAACGCTAGGGACCGGTCCTCGCCCGCCGCAGTGCGCGAACGTCGGCCACCGCCCCCGACTTTCGTCAGGGCCGCAGGTCGCCGGCGTGGTCGCGCGCCCACTCCGCGAACGTCCGCGCCCGCCCCGTCACGGCCTCGGCGGTCGGCAGCGGCCCGAACGCCGACAGGTCGAGCGCGCCCCGGTCCTCCGGGTCGGCCGGGGCGCCCGAGTAGTCCTTGAAGCCGAGCAGGAAATCGGCGTTGTCGGCGGCGAACCCGCCCTGCCGCCGGTAGATCTCCCGGGCCCGCCCGGGCGTGACCCGTTCGAGGCGGACCTCCCGGCCGAGCGCCTCCCCGATGATCCGGACCTGGTCGCGGACGCTCAGGAACTCGGGCCCGTTCAGCGTGTACGCCCGGCCCGCGTGCCCGTCCTCCAGCAGCGCGGCCGCCGCGACGTCGGCGATGTCGTCCTCGTGGACCGGGCACCAGGTCGCGTCGGGGAACGGGTCGCGCACGACGCCCTCGGCGCGGATCGACGGCCCCCAGATCCACAGTTTGTTCAGCATGAACTCGCCGGGCCGCACATGGGTCCACTCCAGCCCGGACGCCTCGACGGCCTGCTCGACGGGGAGGTGGAAGTCGGTGTCGTAGCCGCCCTCGACGGCCCCGGACGACAGCGTCACGACGCGCCGCACCCCGCCGCCGCGAACTTCCGGCCCACCTCCTTGGCGGTGGCCGCGACGGGGAAGAGGTAGACGCGCTCGACGCCGTCCAGGGCTCCGTCCAGGGAGTCGGGGTCGGTCAGGTCGCCGCGCACGACCCGCACGTCGCGGGGGAGGGCGGCGTTCTCGGGGGCGCGGCTGATCGCCCGGACGGGGACGCGGGCGCGGACGAGCCGGTCCACGACGCGCCTGCCGATCTGTCCCGTCGCTCCGGTCACCAGAATGGTCATGGCCGTTCCTCCTCGTTGGCGGGCATGCCGAAGAAGCCCGCCGGGGGCGTGAATTGCCGGTACTTCATCCTGGGGTCGGCGACACCGGGCGAGCAAACGCGAACACGGTGTTCACATACGGCTCCTACCTGCGAAAACGATGCCGTCGAAGGAAAGCGGACGGGTTTGCTTTTCGGAGTGTCGTCGCTGCTCAGCGCGTCGGGGAAACGTTTCTCCGAATTATTTTCCCGTGCCGGTGCGGGCTTATGGGCGTGCGGCGGTCCAGACCGTCCGGGTGGCGCGGACGGTGAGGTCGGTCCGGCGGAGGACGCTGTGCGGGCCCTCCTCGTCGAGGAGGGCGTCGAGGGCGGCCAGGTCGTCGGGGGCCAGCCGGTCGCCGAGGTGGGAACGGAACTTGCGCAGCAGTTCCCGGGCGTAGCGGTGGGCGGCGGGCGGCGGGGACGCCTGCTCGAAGCTCAGGACGCGCCTGTCCTCCAGGGCGAAACCGGCTTCGGTCAGGTACGGGCCCCAGTCGATGTCCAGGCGCGGGCCATGCCGCTCGCGCCGTTCGGCGAGGACGGCGTGGCAGCGCGCCTCCAGCCCGGAACGGCCGAGGCCGAGGTCGTCGGGCAGGAAACGCGGGAAGCCGTCCAGCTCCAGCACGGCCAGCAGCCCGCCGGGGCGGAGCGCGGCGAAGACCTCGCGCAGCACGCGGCCGGGGTCGGCCAGATGGTGCACGGACGCGGACGCCCACACCAGGTCGACGGTGCCGACGGGCGGCCACGCGTCGTCGAGGTCGGCCTGGACGGTGGTGACCCGGTCGGCCATCCCGAGGTCCTGGACCTTGTGCCGGAGGCGTTCCAGCATGGGCTCGGCGGCGTCCACGGCGATCACCTCGGCGTCGGGGAAGCGCCGCAGCAGCGCGACGGTGCCGGTGCCGGTGCCGCTGCCCAGGTCGAGGATCCGGCGCGGCGGCCGGTCGCCCGCCGACCCCGCCAGCCGTCCGGTCGTCTCCGACAGCAGGGAGTGCAGGACCTCGGCGTCGAGATCCAGCATCTCCGCGAGGCCGGGGTCGTCGGCCGCGCCGTGCCCGTGGTGGCCGTGCCCGTGGTGGCCGTGCCCGTGGTGGCCGTGCCCGTGGTGAGGGTTCTGGTGTCCGTGCGGTTGGGAAGTCATGTCACGACTGTATGAGCTTCTTGCGCGTAGGTCATATCATCTTGCGTATGGCGCAAGAAGAGGTCGATGTACTCGTCCGGGGACGCATCCGAGGGCTGCGGCTGGCCAAGGGGTGGTCGCTGGACGACCTGGCGGCGCGCTGCGGGCTGAGCCCCTCCACGCTGAGCCGGATCGAGACGGGCGGGCGGCGGATCGGGCTGGACCAGCTGGTCGCGATCGCCCAGGCGCTGGAGACCACCCTCGACCAGCTGGTGGAGCCCGCCGGCGACGAGGACGTGGTGATCCGGCCGAAGCACGACGAGGCGCGGGGGTTCACGGCCTGGACGCTGAACCGGGACACCGGCCCGCACGGCCTCACCGTGGCGAAGATCCGCATGACCAAACCGGTGCGGCGCGGGGTCGACGAGCTGAAGGTCCATCCGGGGCGGGACTGGTTCACGGTCCTGTCGGGGACCGTGACGCTGCTGCTGGGCGACCGGACCATCCTGGTCGAGGCCGGTCAGGCGGCGGAGTTCTCCACGATGGTCCCGCACGCGTTCGGAGCCCACGACGGCCCGGCGGAGATCCTGACGATCCTCGACCCCGACGGCAAGCGCACCCACCTTCGCAAGAGGAAGTGAACGCCGCCCCGGCCTCGCCGGGGAGCCAGGAAGCCCCGACTATGGGTCGATGCGCACCCCGAATCGGGGCCGGAACGTCAGCGCTCCTGTCGATGCGGGACACGCCTCGGGTGCGCTTCGTCAGGCCGCCGCGACCGTATACCCGGCCGTCCGCAGGGACACCGGCTGACGCGGGCGTCTCCGCTCTCGTTCCCCGCACCCACGGACGGCGGGACACGCCCGGCTGATGCGGCGGGTTAGGCCGTGTTTCAAAGCCCTGGCCTACGGCGCTCGCCCTGGGGGCTCGCACCTCACCAGGGCTTGGCGAGCGCGACATCGCTTCGCGATCTGACCTGCGGGCCCTCGCCTGCGGCGTCGGGCCCGCAGGTCAGGTAACGCGCTCGCGTGCGCGGCTGAGGCCCACTGTGATAACAGGCCCTAGGCGTAGGGGTCGTCGTAGAAGTCGGGCTCCGGGGGAAGCGGGAAGTCGTCGTCCGCGCCCGGACGGGCGGCGGGAACGGACGGCGCGTGCGCGAGCTCCTCCGTGGTCGGGGAATCGGAGGGCTGCGGGGGCGCGGGGGTGGCCAGAGGCTGCTGGACGGGCGCGTCCGGCGGCGCGGCGCCGGTGGGCGCGGCTCCGGTGAACTCCGCCAGCGTCTCAAGGACCTGCTCGCCGTACTTCGTCAGCTTGCTCTCGCCGATCCCGCTGATGCCCCCCAGCTCCGGCAGCGTCGTCGGGCGGGCCGTGGCGATCTCGCGGAGGGTGGCGTCGTGGAAGATGACGTAGGCGGGGACGCCCTGCTCCTTCGCCGTCGCGGCGCGCCAGGCGCGCAGCCGCTCGAAGAGGGGCGCGGCCTCGGCGGGCATGTCGACGGGGGCCTTGCGCTCCTTGGCGGCCTTGGCCTCCCTGGCGACCTTCGCGCGCTCGGGCTCGCGGCGCATGAGGACCTGGCGCTCGCCGCGCAGGACCGTCGCGCTGGCCTCGGTGAGGACCAGGGCGCCGTAGTTGCTCTCCACGGCGACCAGGCCCTGGGCCAGCATCTGGCGGACGACGCCGCGCCACTCGGCCTCGCTGAGGTCCGCGCCGAGGCCGAACGGCTTCAGCTCGTCGTGGTCGAACTGGATGACCTTGGCGGTCTTCTTGCCGCGCAGGATGTCGATGATGTGGCCCGCGCCGAACTTCTGGCGGCGTTCGCGGTCCAGGCGGACGACCGTGGACAGCACCTTCTGCGCGGGGATCGTGGCCTCCCAGGTCTCCGGGGGCGTCAGGCAGGTGTCGCAGTTGCCGCAGGGACTGGACTCCTCGCCGAAGTAGTCCAGCAGGCGGACGCGGCGGCAGTCGACCGTCTCGCAGAGGGCGAGCATCGCGTCCAGGTGCATCGACAGGCGGCGGCGATGGTCGGCGTCGCCCTCCGACGCGTCGATCATCTTGCGCTGGCTGACGACGTCGTTGAGGCCGTAGGCGAGCCAGGCGGTCGAGGGCAGGCCGTCGCGGCCCGCGCGGCCCGTCTCCTGGTAGTAGCCCTCGACCGACTTGGGCAGGTCGAGATGGGCGACGAAGCGGACGTCGGGCTTGTCGATGCCCATCCCGAACGCGATCGTCGCGACCATCACCAGGCCGTCCTCGCGCAGGAAGCGGGACTGGTTGGCGGCGCGGACCGGGGCGTCCAGGCCCGCGTGGTAGGGCAGCGCCTCGATGCCGTTCGAGGACAGGAACTCGGCGATCCTCTCCACGGAGTTGCGGGACAGGCAGTACACGATGCCCGCGTCGCCGTCGTGCTCGGTGCGCAGGAACTGGAGGAGCTGCCGCTTGGCGTCGGTCTTCGGCTCGATGCGGTACTGGATGTTCGGGCGGTCGAACGACGCCACGAAGTGCCGCGCGTCGGTCAGCCCGAGCCGGGTGGCGATCTCCTCGCGGGTGGTCGGGGTCGCGGTCGCCGTCAGCGCGACGCGCGGCACGTCCGGCCAGTGGTCCTTGAGGTGGGACAGCAGCAGGTAGTCGGGGCGGAAGTCGTGGCCCCACTGGGAGACGCAGTGCGCCTCGTCGATCGCGAACAGGGAGATCGTCCCGCGGCGCAGGAGCTCGACGGTGGCGGCGAGGTTGAGGCGCTCGGGGGCGAGGTAGAGGAGGTCGAGCTCGCCCGCGACGAACTGGGCCTCGACGACGCGGCGCTCGTCGAAGTCCTGGGTGGAGTTCAGGAAGCCGGCGCGCACGCCGAGCGCCTGGAGGGCGTCCACCTGGTCCTGCATCAGCGCGATCAGCGGGGAGATCACCACGCCGGTGCCCTTCCGGACCAGCGCGGGGATCTGGTAGCACAGGGACTTCCCGCCGCCGGTCGGCATCAGCACCAGGGCGTCGCCGCCGCCGACGACGTGGTCGACGATCGCGGCCTGTTCGCCCCGGAACGCGTCGTAGCCGAAGACGCGCTGGAGCGCCTCAAGAGCCTCGGACACCTCGGGAGCACGCGTTGGGGAAGTCACCGGGCCATAGTACGAACCGGCGGTGACGTTCCGCGCGATTAGCCGGCAGGCTGTGGACGACTCCTCGCCGCGATCCCGCGGAGCAGCTCCGACGTGATCTCGTCGAGGTCCCCGGCGACGTGCGCGGCCAGTTCCAGGGCGTCCTCGGCGGGCGGGTAGCGGGGGTGCGGAACGGCGATCACGGTCATGCCCGCGTCGTGGGCGGA
The DNA here is from genome assembly GCF_014138665.1 of Actinomadura kijaniata. Taxonomy (NCBI): domain Bacteria; kingdom Bacillati; phylum Actinomycetota; class Actinomycetes; order Streptosporangiales; family Thermomonosporaceae; genus Actinomadura; species Actinomadura kijaniata. Next base: position 388,981 of record NZ_JACJIA010000002.1, on the reverse strand, counting down.
GCGGAGGCCGTTGCTGGAGTCCTCGACCGCCACGCATCCGGTGGCGGGGACGCCCAGGCGTTCGGCGGCGGCGAGGTAGCCGTCGGGGGCGGGCTTGCCGCGCTCCACCTCCTCGGTGGAGACCGTCGCGGCGAACCGGTCCGCCACGCCCATCGCCGCGAGCACCGTGTCGATCAGCGCGCGCGGGGAGGAGCTGGCCAGGCCGAGGACGGCGTCGCCGGAGAGGCGCTCGACCGCCGCGACCGCGCCCGGCATGAGCGGCAGGTGGTCGGCGTACCGGGCCTTCATGCGCTCGACCACGTCGGCGGCGACCCGCTCCGGGGCCAGCCCGCCGATCAGGTCCTCGCCCAGGTAGGCGGACCACTCGGCGGTGCTCATGCCCATCAGCCGCTCCTGGGTGTCCGGACGCCACTCGCCGCCCCGCTCGGCGACGTAGGCGCGCCGGACCTCCTCCCAGACCGGCTCGGTGTCGATCAGCACGCCGTCCATGTCGAACACCACGGCCCGCACGGTCATGCTCACTCCCGGTGGGTCCAGGCCGCCGCGGCGGCCCGCCGGCCTCTCCGGCAACGATCATCATGCCTGCTCGCCCTCCCCGGCAAACCCGCCGCCAACTGCGAATACCGGGATGAACCAGCATGATCCACAGAAGTTCTGGCATGGTGGTGGCCCCCGCCACCGTCTCCGGAAGCCACGGAGAGGAGAACCGCACATGCTGTTGTTCGTCGGTCTGGTCCTGGCCGTCGCGGCCGTCGCCGCGGCGGTCGGCGTGGTGATGGCCAACTCCGCGCCCACCACCCTCACGGTCTTCGGCGAGGCCGTGCCCGGCGTCGCCCACCAGTGGCAGGTCTTCCTGGCCGGGGGCGCCGTCGCGACCGTCTTCATCGTCGGCATGATGGTCACCTTCATCGGCGCGGGCCGCACCATCCGCGCCCGCCGCGACCTGAAGGAGATGCGGGCCAAGCACGAGAAGTCGCTCACCACGCTGGAGATGGAGAAGCGCCAGCTCCAGCAGGAACTGGCCCGCGTCCGGCGCAGCCAGGCGGCCGCCCCCGCGCCCGGCCGCGCCGCTCCCGCTCCCGCTCCTGGCCGTCCGGTCGCCTCCCGGCCCGCCCCGAACGCCCCGGCCCGCGCCGCCACGCCGCGTTCCCAGGTGAAGGCCGCGTCCCCGTTCTTCGACCGCGCCGACTGAGCCCCCGGCGCGATCCGAGCAGTCCTTCGGGAGGATGACGGGCCCGGCGATATCGCATCGCAGAGGGATGGCCACGACCGCCGGACCGGCGCATGATCGTGGTGTGTGGATTCTTCTCAAGGTAGCCGCCACCGCCGCCGCGCTGTGGGTGGCGACCATCCTCGTCTCCGGACTGTCCGTGGGCGGCGACACCACGGGTGAACGGGTGCTCACCCTGGTCGCCGTCGCGGTCATCTTCGGACTGGTCAACGGCCTGATCAAACCGATCGTCAAGTCGCTCGGCTGCGCGTTCTACGTGCTGACCCTGGGCCTGATCGGCCTGGTCGTCAACGCGCTGCTGCTCATGCTGACCGGCTACCTGGCGGACCGGCTGAACCTGGCGTTCGAGGTCGCCGGGTTCTGGTCGGCGTTCTGGGGCGCGATCGTCGTCGCCATCGTCGGCTGGCTGCTCGACCTCCTCATCAAGGACGACTAGACCGCTCTCACCAGGACGTCTCGACCTCCGGCGCAACGATCCGCGCCCAGCGTGAACGCCCCGCCGAACCCGACCTCGGCGGGGCGTTCGCCTGTCCGGAGGGAGCCCGGACATGAGTGACGGGACGCCGCGCGTCGACGACCGTCCCACCGCCTTGGTCGTGACCGGGATGGTGGACCACGTGCCGGAACCGGCCGCGATCTGGACCGCCCAGGACGGGCGGCCGCTCCTCGCCGACGGGTGCCTCCCCACGCCGCACAAGGCGGTCCGGCGCGTCGCGGACCACCTGATCGACCGGCTGGCGGAGATCGGGGACCGGATCGCGGGGCGGCCGACCTCGCCCCGTCGTTCACCCCCGGGGACCTGGACGAGGCGCGCAGCCGGCTCGCCCGGCGACGGGTGGAGGTTCCGGCAGATCGCCTTCCACGTGGCGGAGACCTCTCGGCGGGCGTCAGTCCCCGCTGAGCAGGGCGGCGAACGCGCCGCGGGTCAGGCGTTCGCGCTCCTCCTCCGACAGGGCCCCGGCGTACTCGGCGTAGACGGGCGGGCGCTCGCCGGGGTCGCCGACCAGGGTCCAGCGATGGGCCCGGACCGCGCCGATCAGGAACTCCGCCTCCGTCAGCGGCCCCACCGCGATCAGCACGTCGAACATCGCCTCCGGCTCCGGCAGCGCCGCGCCGACGCCGAGCGGGGTGCCGCCGACCAGGTCGGCCGTCGCGAGCAGGGTGTCGGCGGCGGGGCCGGGCGCGGGGTGGTCGGCGGTGCCCAGCAGCGCGGTGAGGCGGTCGACGCGGGCCATGGCGCGTTCCCGGTGCCCGGCGAGGACCTCCGGGTCGGACGTGACGTCGTCGCCGAAGATCTCGGTGACCTGGGCGCGGGAACCCGCTTCGGCCTCGACGAGGGCCACCAGCTCGGTCTCGTCGGTGCCGTGCTGCCGCTCGGCGGCGGCGCGGCGCTCCTCCAGGGTCTTCTGGAGCTCGGCGAGGTAGTCGGCGGCGGCCTGCGCGTTGGCGCGGGCCTGCTCGGCGGTCGCGCGGGCGGCGTCGTGCTCGGCGCGGAGGGCGCCGAGACGGTCCTCCAGCGCGCGCACGTTCTGCGCGGCGAACCGGGCCGCCGCGCTCGCCTGCGTCGCGCGGTCCACGGCCTCGGCCGCGAGCCGGGCCTGCTCGCGGTAGTGGGCGGTGGCCTCCTCGCGTTCGAGGGACAGGCGTTCCAGCTCGGCGGCGAGCCGCCGCTGCGCCTCCCGGGCCGCCTCCAGCCCGGCCCCGCCCTCGGTGATGAACCGCTCCAGCCCGGCGCGCCGGGTCCGCGCCTGCTCGGCGGCGTCCTTGACCTGCCGCGCCCGCTGCGCCGCCTCGTCGGCCTCCCGCGTCCGCGCCCGCACCTCGGCCCGCAGCCGCTTGAGATCCGGTGGCGGCGCGGCGACGTGCAGCCGCTGCGCCACGGACATCCTCTGCCGCACCGCGCCCAGCGCCGACTCCGCCGACACGAGGCGGTAGTAGCTGGCGTGGCCCTCGGCGACGGCGTCGGCGTCCGCGGCGATGAGGCGTTCGGCCTCCTCGACGGCCTGGGGCAGCTCCGCGCGGGCCTTCTCCAGCTGGCCGGTCAGCATCCCCTCCTGCTGGCGCGCGGCCTCCAGCTCGGCCTGGGCCCGGCCGGTGCGTTCGACGAGCGCGGTGCACCGGGCGTGGGCGGCGTCGGCGGTGCGGGTGAACTCCCCGGCCTCGGCGGCCGCGGCGTCGGAGGCCTTCTGCAGGCGCGCGGCCTCCGCCCGGGGCTCGGCGATCTCCGCGACGGCGGCCTCGACCCCGGCGGCGAGACGGTCCGCCTCGTGCCCGGCCTCGGTGACGGTCCGCTCGGCGTCCGCCAGCGCGGCGCGGGCGTCCTCGACGCGTTCGGCGAGGGAGACGATCTCGGACTCGGCGACGGCGCGCGCCTGTTCCTGCCGCCCGCGCAGCGCCTCCAGCGCGGCGACGTCCCGGGGCCACTGCTCAAGCTGGACGAGCCCGCGCTGGAGGAGCTTGCTCTCGTTCTGCCACACCTGCCGCCAGGTGTCCCCGACGGCCCGCACGACGGCCCCGCGCGTGCGCGTTTCCGGGGCGGGGGCGAGGACCACCGCGTTCGCGGGGCCTTCCGGCTCGACGGCCCGGCCGTCCAGGGGCGGTGTCCCCTCGGGAGCCGTCTCCCCGACGGCGGACGGAGCGGTCTCGTCGGCGGGCGTCTCCAGCGGAAGGGTGGTGCCCGAGGCGGCGGAGGGCTCCACTTCGTCGACTGCCGGAACGGGATCGGTCACCGCACCGGCGTGGACGTCCGGGGCCCCGCCGGTCGTGGGGTCCACCGGCAGCGTGTCGGCTGCGGGGCTGGCGGGCTCGACCGCCGCGGTGTCGGTGGGGACGTTCGGGGCCTCGTCTGGCAGGGGGTCGGCCGGAGGAACGGCGGGCTCGATCGCCGACGCCTCGGGGACGGGGGTGGCTTCCACGTCCGGAGGCAGGGCGGTGCCTTGTGGTTCGGTGATGTGCGGGGCCGCGGTCTGTTCGGTGGCGGCGACCGCCGGGTCCACCGGCAGTGTGCTTGTCGCGGGGCTCACGGACTCGGCCGCCGACGCGGCGGGCTCCGCTTCGTCGGTGTGGACGTCGAAGGCCTTGGTCTGCTCGGCTGCGGCGACCGCCGGGTCCACCGGCAGTGTGCCGGCCGCGGGGCTGACAGGCGCGGCCGCGGTGTCGGTGGGGACGTTCGGGGCCTCGTCTGGCAGGAGGTCGGCCGGAGGAACGGCGGGCTCGACCGCCGACGCCTCAGGGACGGGGGTGGCTTCCACGTCCGGAGGCAGGACGGTGCCTTGCGGTTCGGTGATGTGCGGGACGTCGCCGGGCACGGCGTGGACGGAGGTTCCGTCGTCCACGGGGGCCTGCTCGGCGGGAGCCTGGTCGTCCAGGGGCGGGGCGGCGTGCGGTGGGAGGTCTGTCTCCGCCGGTATGGGGTGGGCGCCCGCGGGCAGGGTGCTCTCGGTGGCGACCGGTGTTTCCAGCGGCAGGGTGGTGCCCGAGGCGGCGGAGGGCTCCGCTTCGCCGGTCGCGGGGACGCCGGGGATCTCGGTCTGCTCGGTGGCGGTGCCCGCCGGGTCCACCGGCAGCGTGCCGGTCGCGGGGCCGACGGGTTCGGCCTCGGGGACGGCGGTGGCTTCCGTGTCCAGCGGCATGGTGGTGCCCGCGGCTTCCGGTGGCAGCGGGATGCCTGAGGCGGCGGAGGGCTCCGCTTCGGCTGCGGCGACCGCTGAGTCCACCGGCAGCGTGCTGGTCGCGGGGCTGACGGACTCGGGCGGTGTCGCCTCGCCGGCGGCGGGAACGGCGGCGGGCTCCACGTCCAGCGGCATGGTGACGTCCGCGGGGGCGGAGGGCTCCGTCCCGACGGTGGCGGCCTGCCCGCTCGTGGGGGTCCGCTCGGCGGCGGCCGCGAAGTCCACCGGGATCGCGTCGGCGGAGGGAACGGCGGGCTCGGGCGTCGGGGCCGGGCCGGGCTGTTCGTCCGTGTCCAGGGTGTTCTCGGGGGCGGTGCTCGTGGCGCTGTCCTCGGGGAGGGCGGTCTCCGGGTCCAGCGGTGTGGCGTTCTCGGGGAACGCCAGGGCGCGGAACTCCACCGTCCCGTTGGACCCGTGCGCCCCTCGGCCCTTCGGCGTGGGGGCCGGGGGGCGTTCGGGCAGCGCCTCCGGGAGCACGGCCAGGGCGAAGGACGTCTCCGCGGCCGACTCCACCAGTTGCGCCGCCTGGGACGGGGTGGGGGCCAGCAGCAGGACGCGCCTGCCCTCGGACAGGAGGGTCTCGACGAGGGCGCGCGCCTGGGCGGCCGGGTCCGCGGACTCGACCAGCTCCAGGGGAACGTCGTCCCGCGACCCGGTCAGCAGCGCCGACAGCCGCGGGTCGCTGCGGGCCGCCGCCAGGGCCGCCAGGTGGGGGGACCAGCCGACGGGGGCCAGGTCCCGGTCGCGCAGCTGGGCCTCCAGACGCGTGTAGAGATCGTTCAGTGGGTCCTGTTCGAGGTTCGACACCGCGCGATTCCATTCCCGACGAGTGGTTCGGGGGGTGGTTTCTCCGGTTCCGCCCCGATCTAACGTCTCACAGGTGCGGAGGGTGCCCCGCGACGGGGCACCCTCCGGTTGATCATGGCTAGTGCGGGTTCGTGGCCAGCAGTTCCGCGAGCAGGTCGTCCAGCGTGACGATTCCCGCGAAACCGCCGCCCTCACCCGTCACCACCGCCAGCTGCGAACGGCTCCGCCGCAGTCGCGTGACCGCGTCCAGCACCGTCGTGGACGGCGTCAGGCGCGGCGCCGGGTGGGCCAGCTCGGCGGCGGGCCGGGCGCCGGAGTCCGAGGTGATCGCGGCGCGGACGTGCACGATGCCCGCCGGCACGCCGGACCCGTCCAGCACCACCAGGCGGTTGTGTCCGCTGGAGGTCGCCACGCGGCGGATCTCCGCGGCCGTCGCGGCGGCCGGGACCGTCGTGACCTCGGCGGTCGGCACCACCAGGGGCCCGACGGTGGCCTCGCGCGCCGCGATCGAACGCCGCAGCAGCTCGTGGTCGTGCCGGCCGATCAGGCCGAGGCGGCGCGACTCGCCCAGCAGGTGGCTGAGCCGGGCCGGGTCGGTGGCCTCGTCCAGCTCGTCGCGGGGCGTGACGCGGATCAGGCGCAGCAGGCCGTTGGTGACCGCGTTGAGGGCGGACAGGACCGGACGGGAGATCTTCGCGAACGCCCGGAACGGCAGCGCCAGGATCAGCGCCGACCGCTCGGGGTGCGCGATCGCCCAGGACTTGGGCGCCATCTCGCCGACCACCATGTGCAGGAACGTGATCACGGCCAGCGCCGTGACCAGCGCGATCGCCTTGGCGCCGGTCTCGGGGACGCCGAGGGCGTGCAGGGGCGGCTCCAGGAAGTGCTCGAACGCGGGCTCGGTCACGATCGCCAGCCCCAGCGAGCACATCGTGATCCCGAACTGCGCGCCCGCCAGCATCAGCGACAGCTCGCGCTTCCCGGCGACGGCCGCGACGGCGGGGCGGCTGCCCCGCGCGGCGGCGCGTTCCAGCTGGCTCCGGCCGGCGGCGACCAGCGCGAACTCGGCGGCCACGAAGAACCCGTTGCCGACCAGCAGGAGCACGGTGATCAGCAACGAGGTCAGCGGGTCCACGCGGCCTCCCTCACCGGGCCGGTCACCGGGGCGTCCTCGGCGGGGGCGTCCGCGACCGCGCGCAGCAGCACCTGCCCGGGGACGCGGCGCACCACCGTCAGCACCTCGATCTCCACCCGGCCGTCGTCGGTCTCGACCGCGACGCGGTCCGCCGGGCTCGGCAGCCGCCGCAGCTCCGCCATGACCAGGCCGCCGAGGGTGTCGTAGGCCTCGCCCTCCGGGAGCTCCAGCCCGGTCATGCGGCCGATCTCGTCGATCCGCATGCCCGCGTCGACCAGCCACGACCCGTCGGGCGCGGCGGTCGGGGCGGCCTCCCGGACGTCGGTCTCGTCGGCGATCTCCCCGACCAGCTCCTCGGCGATGTCCTCGAACGTCAGGATGCCCGCGAGCCCGCCGTACTCGTCCACCACGCAGGCGAACTCCTCGCCGGTCTCGCGCATCTGCTCCATCACGCCGTACAGCGGCTGGCTGCCCGGCACCAGCAGCGCGGGCCGGATGATCGCCCGCAGCGGCGTGCCCGGCGCGAGCCCGTCGTCGGCGACCTCCCGGACGCCCACGACACCGATCACGTCGTCGACCTCGGTGTCGTACACCGGGTAGGAGGTGTGGCCGCTCTCCTTGATCAACGCGACCAGGTCCGCCGCCGTGGCGCCCCCGGACAGGGCCCTGACCTGGGGACGCGGCACCATGACCTCGTCCGCGGTCAGGTCGCCGAACGACAGCGCCCGGTCCAGCAGCCCCGACAGGTCGGCGGGCAGGTGCCCGCCGTCGCGGGACCGGTCGATGATCTCGCCGAGCTCCTCCAGCGTCGCGCCGCTGTGCAGCTCCTCGACCGGTTCGATGCCGACGGCGCGCAGCAGCCGGTTCGAGGCGCGGTCGAAGAAGCGGATCAGCGGCCCGAACACCGTGAGGTAGACGAGCGTGGACGCGGCCAGCGCGCGGGCCAGCGTCTCGGCCTTGGCGAGGGCCAGGTTCTTGGGGAACAGCTCGCCCAGCAGCATCTGGATCAGCGTGGCGAGCACGAAGCCGGTGGCCAGGGCGATCGCGCCGGTCGCGCCGGCGGGGACGCCGGTCACCCGCAGCAGCGGCTCGATCAGCTCGGCCAGCGCGGGCTTGGCGATGAAACCGACCACCAGCGTGGTCATCGTGATGCCGAGCTGCGCGCCCGACAGCATGAACGACAGCCGACCGATCACCTTGAGGGCGCGTCGCGCGGCGACGTCCCCCCTGTCGGCAGCCTGGGTGAGGCGCGCCCGGTCGGCGGCCACGAAAGCGAACTCCTGCGCGACGAAGTACCCGGTCGCGGCGGTGAGCAGCAGCACGGCGAGGACGCCGAGGACCGCGGTCACCATGTCGCACCGGGTCTATGACTGGGGTCCGACACTGCGGACTCTCAACTCCTCTCAAGAGACGGTCGTCGTCTGTGGAACGTCACTTCACACCAGGACGTTCCCCTCGCACAAGCGCACATGACGTGATGCGCGCCTCATTCCCCATGGTCACCGGTGGCCGATGACGGCCAGCGTTCCGCGCGGGGGAGAAGGCGGGTCCGACGTGGCTCCCGGCGGTTCAGCGCGCGGATGGCGTACCGCCGTGTACAGGAATCGTCTTGTCTCGAAAAGTGTCACCGATCACACTGAGTAGAGGGCGCGCCACCGACTCTGAAGGCGGAGACCACGACGACGGGGGGCACGGCGCCGACGAGCGGACGACGGGCGGACGACAGCATCGAACGCGGGGTTGATGTGGACGAGAGCGGGGCCGGAGCCGCCGCGCCCATGAGCCGGGAGGGCGTCGACCACGCCCTCGCGGGGCTGCGCGACGAGCGGGATCGCATCTCCGCCTCCCTTCTGGAGCTGGAGCGGCACGACGGGCGGCGGCTGCTGGACGGCGCCGACCTGACCGGCGAGACGTGGCGGCGCTGGGACGAGGCCAGGGCCCGCATCGCGCTGCTGTGGAAGCTGTTCGACGCCTACGGCCGGGTGCTGGAGGCCGCCGCCGCGCTGCGCGCCGCCCACCCCCGCCCCGGCACGGCCGTGCTCGACGAGCTGAGCGCCCTGCTGACCGGACCGTCCGTGGAGGTCCCCGGCGGGGAGGTCCCGCTGGAGCGCCGCACCCTGCTCGGCCCTCCCCGCGAACGCGTCACGCTCGACGAGGCCGTGCGGATGATGGAGACGGCCTACGAGAGGTCCGCCGAGGTCGTCGCGGCGGCGGACGCGGCGTGGTCGGCGCTGCTGGTGCCGCTGGAGGAGACCGAGGAGGCGTGGCGCGCGGCGGCCCGGCTGGTGCGGGAGTTGCAGGACCTGCGCGATGCGGAGCTGGACCGGCTCGGCCGGGAGCTGACCGCCATCGGCCGCCTCACCCGGACCGATCCGCTGTCGCTGGTCCGGGACGGCCGGGCCGACACCTCCCGGCTCGACCGGCTGCGCGGGGCGCTGGAACGCCGGCACGCCGAGCTGGCCGAGGCGGTGGCGCTGCGCGACGCGTTCGACGAGCGCGCCGCCCGCCTGGCCGAACGCGTGGCGGCGGTCGCCGAGGCCGAGGAGGGGGCCGCCGCCGTCCGCGACCGGGCCCTGCTGAGGATCGAGGGCGCGGACCCGCCCGAGCCGCCGGACCACGCCGCCGGCCTCCGCGAACGCCTCGGCGAGCTGACGGCGGCGCGCGGCCGGGCCGACTGGACCGCGCTGGCCGGCCGCGTCGCCGACCTCGAACGCGCCGTGGACCAGGCCCTGGAACTCGCCCACCGGACGAGGCGTCTCAGTGAGGAGCCGCTCGGGCGGCGCGACGAGCTGCGCGGCCGGCTGGAGGCGTACCGTGCCAAGGCGGCCCGTCTCGGGCTGGCCGAGGACGACGGGCTCGCCCGCGCGTACGAGACCGCCCGGGACGCGCTGTGGACGGCGCCGTGCGACCTGCGACGCGCCGCCGACGCGGTGACGGACTACCAGCGCGCGATCAGGGCGCGGGCGAGGGAGGCGGGGAGTCGGCGATGACCCGATGCGCACAGACCGGGTGCTCCGGGGCCGTCCGGGACGACGGGTTCTGCGACACCTGCGGCATGGCGCCGGCCCGGCCGCCGGAACCCGCCACGGGGTACGTGCCGCCCGCCGGGGCCAGGGGCGGCGGGGAGCGGAACGAGGGGGTCCACCCGCCCAGCCCCGTGACCGGGGCGTTCGTCACCGGCGTCGTCGGCGGGGCGGTCAGCATCGCCTCGATGAACACCGGGTCGGCCTGGCAGATCGCGCCGACCTCCCCGGCCCCGTCGCGGGTGTCGCGCTCGCGCGGCCCCGAGCCGTCGCGCCCCACCGTCCCCGGGACGGCGGGCTCCGGCCGTACCGGGGGCACCCGCGGCACCGACTCCACCGGCGCGCACCGGCGCGGGATGCTCGGCGCGGGCCTGGTCGAGGTCCCGCCGGTCCCGGCCCGCGACCCCGAGTCGGCGGTGCTGGAGAACCCCGAGGTCCCCGAGCACCGCCGGTTCTGCTCCAACTGCGACGACGAGGTCGGGCGGGGCCGCGACGGGCGGCCGGGCCGCACCGAGGGGTTCTGCCGGTCGTGCCGCCACCCGTTCTCGTTCTCCCCGAAGCTGCACAAGAGCGACCTGATCGGCGGCCAGTACGAGGTGCTGGGCTGCCTGGCGCACGGCGGCCTCGGCTGGATCTACCTGGCCAGGGACCGCAACGTCTCCGACCGCTGGGTGGTGCTGAAGGGCCTGCTGGACACCGGCGCGACCGACTCGATGGCCGCGGCGGCGGCCGAACGCGCCTTCCTCGCCGAGGTCGAGCACCCCAACATCGTCAAGATCTACAACTTCGTGCGGCACGAGGGCTCCGGCTACATCGTCATGGAGTACGTCGGCGGCGAGTCGCTGAAGGACATCCTGCTGCGGCACCGCAAGGGGAACGGCGAGGACGCCGCGCTGCCGCTCGGCCAGGTGATCGCCTACGGGCTGGAGGTGCTGCGCGCCCTCGGCTACCTGCACAACATGGGCCTGCTGTACTGCGACTTCAAGCCCGACAACGCCATCCAGTCCGAGGAGCAGCTCAAGCTGATCGACCTCGGCGGGGTGCGGCGCGCGTTCGACACCGACAGCCCGATCTTCGGCACGCCCGGCTACCAGGCCCCCGAGATCGCCGACCACGGCCCGTCGGTGAGCTCGGACCTGTACACGGTCGGCCGGACCCTGGCGGTGCTGAGCTTCCCGTTCAAGGGCTACACCACCCGCCACCTGCGGAGCCTGCCGCCGCGCAAGGACGTCCCGCTGCTGATGCGGCACGAGTCGTACTACCGGCTGCTGCGCCGCGCCTGCCACCCCGACCCGGCGCGGCGGTTCCAGAGCGCCGCCGAGATGGGCGCGCAGCTCACCGGGGTGCTGCGCGAGGTGCTGTCCACCGACGACGGCAAGCCGCGCCCCGGCCCGTCGGCGCTGTTCGGGCCGGAGCAGGCCTCCGCCGGAACCGAGATCATGGACGCGCTCGGCGGCGACGGCGGCACGCCCGTGCTGGCCCCGCTGGAGCCCGCCGAGGCCGCCGCCGCGCTGCCGGTCCCGCTGGTGTACGGGACCGACCCGGCGGCGGCGTTCCTGGCGGGCCTGACCGCCCGCGACCCCGACGACCTGGCCGCCGCGCTGGCCGCCGCGCCGGTCGACTCGCCGGAGGTGCGGCTGGCGCTGATCCGCTCCCACATCGGGCTCGGCGAGCTGGCCGAGGCCGACCGCCTGCTGAACGAGTACGAGGCCGACCACCCCGAGGACTGGCGCATCGACTGGTGGCGCGCGGTGTGGGAGCTGGCGGGCGGCGACGCCGACGCCGCCGTGCGGATCTTCGACGAGCTGTACGAGCTGATGCCGGGGGAGACCGCGCCGAAGCTGGGCCTGGGGTTCTGCTACGAGGGCCGGGGCGACCTGAAGCAGGCCGAGCGCTTCTACGAGCTGGTGTGGCGGACCGACCCGACGTTCGTGAGCGCGGCGTTCGGGCTGGCCCGGGCGCGGCTGGCGGCCGACGACCGGCAGGGCGCGATCCGCGAGCTGGACGGGGTGGCGCGGATCTCCACGCACTACGTGTCGGCGCAGCTCGGCGCGGTCGCGGCGGCGGTGCGGGGCCGCCGTCCGGACGAGCTGAGCGCCGAGATCCTCGGCGCCGCCGCGCGCCGCCTGCACACGCTGCGGCTGGACACCGAACGCTACGCCCGGTTCGCCGCCGAGGTGCTGGAGGCGGCGCTGGCCTGGCAGCGCGCCGGCGGCCGGTGGACCGGCAAGACGCCCGGCGACCTGCTGGGCGTCCCTCTCAGAGAGCCCGCGATGCGCCGCAGACTGGAGGAGACCTACCGGCTGCTCGCCCGGCTGGCGGGCGATCCCGGCGAACGCCACACGCTGGTGCTGCGCGCCAACGCGGTCCGCCCGAGAACGTTCTTCTGACCATGGGCGCGCACGCCGAGGACCGGTTCGACGTCGTCGTGTGCGGCGCGTGCGGCGAGCCCCTGGACGCCCGCGACCGCTTCTGCGAGGGCTGCGGGGAGCCGCGTTCGCCCAAGCGGCCGGTGCCCGCGTCGCTGGTCGTCCACGAGCCGCGCGACCCGCCGCGGCGCTGCGTGGACTGCGGCGCGACCGGCATCGACGACGGGTTCTGCGAGACGTGCGGGCTGCGCCAGCCCGGCGGCCGCGAACGCGTCGAGATCGAGCTGGCCGCCCCCCTGACCGGCCCGGTCCGGGGCCCGGCGCGCGCCGCCGGGGTCAGCGACGTCGGCCTGCGCCGGGACCGCAACGAGGACGCCGTGGCCATGGCGTCGCTGCCCGGCACGGTGTGCGCGGTCGTCTGCGACGGCGTGGCGTCCGCGCCCGGCTCCGAACGCGCCGCGATCACGGCCGCCGAGACCGGCGCGCGCGTGCTGACCCGCCGCGTCGCCGTCGGCTCCGACCCGCCCACCGCGCTGCGCGCCGCCGTCCGCTGCGCCGCCGACGCGGTCCGCGGGCTGGCCGCCGACGCGTCCCGCGGCGCGGCCGGGGACGCCTCGCCCGCCTGCACGTTCGTCGCGGCCGTCGCGACCGCCGACAGCGTCACCGTCGCCTGGGTCGGCGACAGCCGCGCCTACTGGCTGCGCTCCACCGACGACCGCCTCCTCACCCGCGACGACACCTGGGCGGTGCGGATGGTCGCGCGCGGCGCGCTGACGCCGCAGGAGGCGTGGGCCGACCCCCGCGCGCACCTGCTGACCGCCTGGCTCGGCGCGGACGCCGACGTCGTCGAGCCGCACGTGGCGACGTTCACCCCGACCGCGCCGGGCGTGCTGCTGGTGTGCAGCGACGGGCTGTGGGGCCACCTGCCCGAGCCCGCCGACCTGGCCGCGGTGCTGGACACCGTGCCCGACCCGGCGGGCGCGCCGCTGGCCGCCGCCCGCGCGCTGGTCCGCGCCGCGCTGGACGCCGGAGGCCACGACAACGTGACCGTCGCCCTCGTCCCCTATCCCCGACACCCGGAACCGGACGAACCGACCAGGGAGACCCCCCGATGAGCGACCTCCCCGAGCCCACCGCCCCCGACTTCGACATCGAGATCGACCAGAACCCCTACCTCCCGGCGGGCGGCCGGGAGATGCACGCCATCGTCACGGTGCGCGCGACCGGGCCGCGGGTGCGCGCGCCCGCCGACGCCGCCGAGGTCGTCATCGTCGACACCTCCGGCTCCATGTCCTACTCCGGGAAGATCGCCGCGGCGCGGAAGGCCGCCGCGGCGGCGCTGGGGGAGCTGCGCGACGGCGTCCGGTTCGCGGTGGTCGCCGGCGCCAACGAACCCCGCATGATCTACCCGCCGGACGAGCGGCTGACCAGGATGGACGCCGGTTCCCGCAAGGCCGCGCTCGCCGCCGTCAAGAAGCTGGAGGCGGCCGGCGGCACCGCCATCGGCTCCTGGCTGCGGCTGGCCGGTCGGCTGCTCGCCGAGCAGGGGGCGATCCGGCACGCGATCCTGCTCACCGACGGCAAGAACCAGCACGAGTCCGCCGCGCAGCTCGACCAGGCGCTGAAGGAGTGCGAGGGCGGCTTCACCTGCGACGCGTTCGGTGTGGGGACCGACTGGGAGGTCGCCGAGCTCCGCAAGATCTCCTCGGCGCTGCTGGGCACGTTCCTCGACGTCAGCCACCCCGACGACCTCCAGGCGCACTTCCGGGAGATGGCCGGGCGGGCGATGGACAAGACCGTCGGCGACGTCGCGCTGCGGGTGTGGACGCCGCAGAACGCCACCATCCGCTTCCTCAAGCAGATGGAGCCGGTCGTGGAGGACCTCACCGACCGCCGCGCCGTCTCCGGCCCCCAGACCGGCGACTACCCGATCGGCGCGTGGGGCGACGAGGACCGCGACTACCACCTGTGCGTGGAGGTGCAGCCCGGCGACGTCGGCCGCCAGATGCGCGCCGCCTGGGTGCGGCTCGTGGTCCCCGACCCCGACGGCGGCGAACGCCTGGTCGGCCCCGCCAACGTCCTGGCCGAGTGGACCGACGACGAGGCCAAGTCCACCCGCATCAGCCGCCGCGTCGCCCATCACACCGGCCAGTCCGAGCTGGCCGAGGCCGTGCAGAGCGGGCTGGAGGCCCGCCGCCGGGGCGACGAGGAGACCGCCACCGCCCGCCTCGGCCGCGCCGTGGTGCTCGCCCGCCAGGTCGGCAACCGGCAGATCTCCGAACTCCTCGAACAGGTGGTGGACATCGTGGACGAGGAGTCCGGTACCGTCCGGCTCAAGCGGGATGTGGACAAGGCCGCCGAGATGTCCCTCGACACCCGCTCGGTCCGCACCGTGCGGACCGGTGGTCGCCGCCCCCCGAGCACCGGGAGCTGAGCCATGCCGCGTTGCCCCAACGGACACGCCTCCGCCGACGACCAGTTCTGCGAGGTGTGCGGTGAGCTCGTGGAGGGAGCCCGGCGCGCCGACCTGTCGGCGCCCTCCGGCGCGGGGGAGACGGTCGGGGACGCGCCCGGCGAACCGGCGGGCCGGCGCGAACGGCCGCCCAGGGTGCTGCCGCCCCGGCCGCCCGCCGAGTCGTGCCCGATGTGCGAGACGCCGCGTTCGGGCCGGTTCTGCGAGGTGGACGGCTACGACTTCGAGCTGCGGACGATCCCGCCGCCCGCCCCGCCCGAGCCGATCCGGTGGATCGCCGTGGTGACCGTCGACCGCGCCCAGTTCGAACGGGTGCTCGCGCAGGAGGGCCCGGACGCGCCCGCGCTGCGCTTCCCCGAGGCGCGGGTGCGGCGCGAGATCCCGCTGCACGGCGGCAAGGTCCTCATCGGGCGGCGCAGCCTCTCGCGCGGCATCGACCCCGACATCGACCTCGGCGAACCGCCCGCCGACCCCGGCGTCTCGCACACCCACGCGGTGCTCGGCGCCCGCGCCGACGGCACCTGGGACCTGGTCGACCCCGGCTCCACCAACGGCACCACCGTCAACGACGCGACCCAGCCGATCGAGGTCGGGACACCCGTCCGCGTCGGCGACGGCGACCGCATCCACGTGGGAGCCTGGACCACGATCACCCTGACGGCCGTCCTCCCGTCCGAGGAGGGACACCGATGACCCGCCCATCGCCACGCCTCCGGCACGACCGGTCCCGCCCCGCCGGTTCCGGGACCGCTCGCGAGCTCCCGATCTTCACGCTCCCCAGTCCAGACCAGGCGGCGCCATGACGACACCGGCAACCGAGACCCGGCATCCGGCGGTCCCCACCAAGCGTCCCGAGCCGCCGGCCAAGCGGCCCGAGGCGCGGGTGAGCCGCCTGGTCACGTTCGCGCGGGGCCGCTGGCTGCGGACCGTTCCGGGGCGGATCCGGCTGCTGACCGCGCTGGCGATCGCCGCCGTCGCGGTCGTCGCCGCGGTGGTCGGCGGCGCCGTCGAGAACGCCCGCGACGGCGTGCGGACCATCGGCCGCGACGCCGGTCCCAGCGTCGTGGCGACCGGCGACCTGTACTTCGCGCTCAGCGACATGGACGCGCAGGTCGCCGACATCCTGCTGATCGGCCGCGAGCACTCGCTCGGCATCGGCCGCCAGGGGTCGCTGCAACGCTACGAGCAGCGCCGCGCCGAGGCGGGCCAGGCCGCGATCAAGGCGGCGCAGCTCGCCGGCAGCGACTACCGGCGGCAGCAGAACGTCCGGGAGATCCTGGACGGCCTCGGCCGCTACGAACGCCTGGTCGGCGAGGCCCTCACCCTGGCCGCGCAGGACGGCCGGCCCGCCGGCCCGCCCCGGGACGCCGTCATCGAGGTGTACCGGCAGGCCACCGACCTGATGAAGCTGGAAGTGCTGCCCAAGGCGTACAACGTCACCCTCGACAGCGGCGCGATCGTCCGGCAGTCCTACGAGGACGAGCGCGGCGCGGTCCTCAACGGCCGCAACTGGGTGCTGGTGACCGGCGTGGCGGCGCTGCTGGTGCTGCTCGGCCTCCAGCTGTGGCTGGCGCGGGGCTTCCGCCGCCTGGTCAACCCGGCGCTCGCGCTGGCGACGATCGCCACCGTCGTGCTGGTCGCGGCGGGCGCGATGATGCTGTCGGCGCAGGCGGGGCATCTCAAACGGGCCAAGGTGGACGGGTTCGACTCGCTGCTGGCGCTGTCGCGGGCGCGGGCGCTCAGCCACAGCGCGTTCGCGGACGAGAGCCGGTTCCTGCTGGACCCGAAGCGCGCCGACACCTACGAGCAGATCTACCTCGACAAGGCGCTGTCGGTCCTGTACGTCGACCCCGACCCGGGCAGGCCGGTCAACCTGGAGAGCTACTACCCGGCCGTGGAGCGCGACCTGAACGCCTACCGGGGCACCCCCCGGACCGCGCAGTTCCTGGGCTTCCTCGGCGAACAGGCCCGCCGTACCCGCACCACCGCCCAGACCGGGGCGCTCGGCCGGGCGCTGCGGGACTACCGGGCCGTGCTGCGCAACGACCAGCGCATCCGCCAGATGGTCCAGAAGGGGGACCGCGCCGGGGCGATCAGGCTGCGGATGGGGCGCGACTCGGGCGCCATCCGCGACTTCGACGCCTTCGACGCCGCGCTGGTCGAGCTGGCCGGCGAGCACCGGCGCGCGTTCGACCGGGCCATCACCGGAGCCGAGGGCGGCCTGGACGGCTGGCAGGCGGTGCCGCTCGGCTCGGCCGTCGGCATCGCCGTGCTGGTGCTGGCCGGGGTGCGGCCCCGGCTGGCCGAGTTCCGCTGACCGCAAGGAGCCCACGATGCGCGTTCCCCGTCCCGTCCTCCCGCCGGCCGTGCTGTCGGCGGCGCTGCTCGCCGCGACCGGCGCGGTCGCCGGCTGCGCGCTGACCGACCCCGGACCCGGATCGATCCTCGACAAGATCGAGAAGCACGGTTCGCTGGTGATCGGCGTCAAGGAGGACCAGCCCGGTCTGGGCGAGAAGAAGAACGGCCGCTACCAGGGCTTCGACGTGGACGTCGCCACCTACGTCGCCGGCCAGCTGGGCGTCCCGCCGGAGCGGATCACGTTCCGCACCACGCCGTCGTCGCGGCGCGAGCAGGCACTGCGCGACGGCGAGGTGGACCTGGTCTTCGCGACCTACTCGATCACCCAGCGGCGCAAGAACGTCGTCACCTTCGGCGGCCCCTACTACGTCGCGCACCAGGACACCCTGGTCCGCGCCGGCGAGAACGGCATCGACAACGTGCGCGACCTCGGCGGCCGCAAGATGTGCGCGGTGGAGGGCTCCAACTCCTGGCGGCGCGTGGTCGAGGAGCGCAAGGTGCAGGCCACGCGCGTCAACGCCGCCAACTACGGCGAGTGCCTGCGCAAGCTCACCGCCGGGGAGCTGGACGCCATCTCCACCGACGACCTGATCCTCGCCGGGATGGCGGGGACCGGGGCGCCGGTGAAGATGGTCAACGCGCCGTTCACCGACGAGAAGTACGGCGTCGGGCTGCGCAAGGGCGACCTGGCCGGGTGCGAGGCCGTCAACCGGGCGCTCACCGAGATGTACCGGACCGGGACCGCCGTGAAGCTGCTGGACAAGTGGTTCGCCAAGGCGAAGCTCAAGTCGAACTACAACGTGCCGCAGTTCGAGGGCTGCTCCTGATCCCGGCCCGGGGACCGCGGACGGGCCTCAGTCGGCGGTCGGCACCGGGAGGGCGCCGATCGCCTCGCGCAGCGTCTCGTACACGGGGATGTACCGGTCCACGCCGGTGATGCGGAAGACCCGGGCCACCCGCTGCGGCGGAGAGAGCAACGCGATCGGGATGCCGCGTTCGGCGGCCCGCTTGTTGGCCGCCACGATGGCGTTCAGCCCGGTGGAGTCGCAGAACGTGACCTGCCTGAGGTCCACCACCGTCGGAGCGCCGGTATCGATCACACTGGACAGCGCCTCCTCGAACCGCTCGCGCGACACCACGTCGAGCTCGCCCTGGACGCGGACCAGGGTGCAGCGCTCGTGGTGCATGAAATGTACGTCGAAGTCCATTGGCCAACTCCCGCCCCGGGTTGTATCAGGACCCCGCTACCCGCTTCCGGTGACCTCCCAGGATCCCCCACCGCGTCGGGTCTGCCAACCCGGCCGCGGTGATCCCCCGGCGGCCGTCTCCGGGCGTCGGCGGGTGACCTGCGCCTTCGGTAATGCGCCGGAAAGCTACCGTCGAGAAACTTACTATTGGGTAAGAAATGGTGGGCGGATTCGACCCGTCGAGAAGTCGCTAAGATCGCGAGATGGCGTGGTATATCTCACGAGCCCGCCGCGCGACCTGCGTGAACGTAATTCGTGACACACCCGGACGGCGGAAAGACAGCCGTCGCAACCGAGGCCGTTCGGCGCAGCGGTTACAGTGTCGGTGCGGAATTCAGGAGGCTGGGTGTTCTACACGTTCATGTCGCGCGTCGTCGCGCCGATCCTGCGACTGCTTTTCCGGCCGCGGGTCGAGGGCGTCGAGAACGTCCCGCACTACGGGCCGCTGATCGTGGCCAGCAACCACCTGTCGTTCATCGACAGCTTCATCATCCCGCTGTCCATCCCCCGGCCGGTGACCTACATCGCGAAGGCCGACTACTTCGAGGGCTCCGGGCTCAAGGGCCGGTTCGCGCGGTGGTTCATGACCACGCTCGGGCACGTCCCGGTGCAGCGCGGCGCGCAGCGCGCCGCCATGGGCGCGCTGGAGCAGGCCGTGGAGATCCTGGACAACGGCGGCGCGTTCGCGATCTACCCCGAGGGCACCCGCTCGCCCGACGGCCGCCTGTACCGGGGTCGCACCGGCGCGGGCTGGCTGGTGCTGGCCTCCGGCGCCCGCGTGCTGCCGATCGGCCTGACCGGCACCGAGCGGATCCAGCCGATCGGGGCCAAGTGGCCGCGGTTCCTCGGCCCCCGCCCCACCGTCCGCATCGGCGCGCCGGTCGACTTCTCGCACTACCGCGACCTGCCGCCCGCCAAGGCCCGCCGCGTCATCACCGACGAGATCATCACCGAGATCCAGAAGCTGTCCGGCCAGGACTACACCGGCACCTACAACGAGCGCGCCAACCAGTCCTGACCGGCCCCGCCCGGACGGGCGCGGGACCGACGGCGGACGCGCGACGCCATCGATCCCGCAGGTCAGATCGCGAAGCGATGTCGCGCTCGCCAAGCCCTGGTGAGGTGCGAGCCGCCAGGCGAGCGCCGTGGGCCAGGGCTTTGAAACACGGCCTAGTTGCCGAGGGACGGCGGCTCGCGGTCCTTGATCTCGGTTCCCGCCTGCTCGGACCGGTCGCGGAACGCGTCGATCGCCCCGCCCACCGTGCCGATCTCGGCCGGGTTCAGGTTGCCCGAGCGCAGTTTCTCGGTGAGCCCGTTGACGCTGTTCCACAGCGCGTCCAGCGGCTGCTTGAGCGCCTTGCACAGCGTGGGGTCGTCATCGACGAGTTTGCGGGCGGCGTTCAGCCGGTTCAGCGCGAACGCGCCCGCCGCCGCGGCCTTCACCATCGCGGCGGTGCGGCCCTCGGCCCCCGACTGGAACGTTCCCGCCTGGTACGGCTTCCAGATCCACCGGTGGAACGCGCCGAACGCCAGTCCCGCGTCGGCCGCGAACCGCGTCTTGGCGAACTTCTTGTTCTGCTCCGACGGGCACGCCGCCGGCGAGGCCGACGTCGTCCCGCCCGACGCCGTCGCGGGCGGCGAGCCGCCGGCCCCGCTGGTCACGGCGCTCCTCTCGTTCCCCCCGCACCCGGCCGCCACCAGCGCGACCAGCGCGACCAGCGCAAAGATCCTTCGGACCATCCCTCTCCCCCGATGCTCTCCGGAAGTCCCGGCGCCCGACCACGGAGCGCAACCGGCCCCCTACCCACTTCGGAGTCCTCGCACGACCGGCTCGTCCCCAAGGTGTGTCGCCCGCCCCGGAACCCCCGGACCGCCCCGTAGGGTCGGCCGCATGGCGCACAGGCTCTTCCCGATCACCGCGCTGGTGCTGGCGTTCCCCCTGCTCACCGCCTGCGGGGACGACGGCGGTACCCGGTCCGAGCCCGCGCGGGCCACCGGCCGCGCCGCCCTGGCGGGCACCGGCTACACCTCCGACCAGCTCCGCCAGGCCCTGCTCGCCGAGCTGCCGGGCTACCAGCGGGCGGGCGAGACCGACGCGGGCGAGTACGGCACCCGCAAGGCCATCCAGAACTTCGAGCAGCTGCAACGCCAGGTCCGCGTCGACAACCCGCGCTGCCGCCGGGCCGCCGCCGGCCCCGAGATCGACCGCGCCACGCCCGTCGCGATCGCGACGTTCACCCGGGGCAACGGGCAGACCGTCACCGAGACGCTGCTGGCGATGGACGACGAGACCACCGAGAAGCACGTCAAGGCGCGGGTCCCGGCGGGCTGCCAGACGTTCCGCGCGCAGGTCGGCTCCCAGTGGTCGGAGCACACCGTCGTGGAACGGCCGCCCGGCACCCTCGGCGAGGGCTCGCGAACCGTGGGCGTCTCGACCACGACGGGCGCCTCCAACGCCAAGACCTGGTACGTGGTGCTGCGTGGCCGCCGCTACCTGGCCACGATCAGCCTCTACGGCCCCGCCGCCACCCGCACCGAGGCCGAGCAGATCGCCAGGCTCGCCGACGAGCAGGCCCGCCGCATCCTGCCCTGACGGCCCCGCCACCGGACGACGGTGAACGACGCGGTCATGGCCGTGCGCGCCGTTCGGCACGCCGTCGGCGTTCCGCGGCCGCGGCACGACCCGGCGGTGCGGCGCGGACCGCCGCTCCGGCGGCCGGGCTTCAAAGGGGACGGGTGCAGCGGATAGCGTTCGCTCTACGTTCGCTTCCACGGCGCGTGCGAGACGGGGAGGGCCCTTGATCGGGAAGGAAGGCCGGGTGACCGGGAAGATCGGTCCCGGGCTGGTCGGGGAGGTCATGATCCCGGTCCGGGGCGGGGTGGAGGCGTTCTACGCCCACCCCGTGGTGCCACAGGACGAGATCCCGGTCGGGGCGATCGTGCGGGTCGTGGAGTACCACCCCCCGCGCACCGTGTACGTCGCCCCCGCGCTCGTCTGAGACGGGCTGAACCGGGCTGGTCCGCGCGACGTCCTAATGACACGGTGGTCGACATACCGGGTGAGAGTCCCGGGCCCGCACCCCGCGCACACCCCAGCCCGGAGGAGAGTCGATGTCCCTACTCATGATGGCGGGCGCGGTCGTCGCCGCGATCGTCGTCCTGATCGTGTTGTTCAAGATGGTCTGGCGGGTCGCCGAACCCAACGAGGCGTTGATCATCTCCGGGCTCGGCGCGCGCTCCAAGCCGATCGACGGGGTGGACAGCCTCGGCTTCAAGATCGTGACGGGCAAGGGCACCTCGGTGCTGCCGGGCTTCCAGGTGGCGCGGCGGCTGCGGCTCGACAGCCGCGCCGCGAACCTGGAGGTCAACTGCGTCACCCAGCAGGGCATCCCGGTCAAGGTGCGCGGCGTGGTCATCTACAAGGTCGGCGACGACTTCGTGTCCATCGCCAACGCGGCGCGGCGCTTCCTCGACCAGCAGGGCTCGATGGACGGCGCGATCCACGAGCTGTTCACCGGCCATCTGCGGTCGATCATCGGCAACCTGACCGTCGAGGACCTGATCCTCAACCGGGAGCGCCTGACCAGCGAGACCCGCTCCTCGGCCGCCGACGAGATGAGCAAGCTCGGCCTGGTCGTGGACTCGCTGCAGATCCAGGAGATCGACGACGAGACCGGCTACATCAACAACCTGGGCCGCCCGCACGCCGCGCGCGTCGCCGCCGAGGCGCGCGTGGCCGAGGCCGAGCGCGACCAGCAGGCCACCACCCGCGAGCAGGAGGCCGAACGCGCCAAGGCCGCCGTCATCCGCGACACCGAGATCAAGAAGGCCGAGTACGAGGGCCAGGTCCAGCAGGCCGCCCAGCAGGCCCGGCAGGAGGTCATCCTCAAGGAGACCCGCAACGCCGAGCTGGAGGCCGAGCGCACCGAGAAGCGCCTGGAGTCCGAGATCCGCAAGCCCGCCGACGCCCGCGCCTACGAGCAGGTGAAGCTGGCCGAGGCCGAACGCGAGCAGCGCATCGCCCTCGCGCAGGCCGCCGCCAAGGAGGTCCAGCTGAAGGCCGAGCGGGAGGCCGAGGCCACCCGCATCCTGGGTGAGGCCGAGGCCGACGCGACCCGCCGCAAGGGCCTGGCGGAGGCCGAGGCGATCGAGGCCCGCGCCCGGGCGCTGGCCCAGAACCAGGAGGCCGTCATCGCCCAGCAGCTCGCCGAGAACTGGCCCGAGATCGTCGAGGCGGGCGCGAAGGTGTTCGGCAACGTCGACAACATGGTCGTCCTCAACGGCGCGCAGGGCGTCGAGGAGATGCTCGCCAAGGCGCTCACCCTCGGCGGCACCGGCCTGGGCCTGGCCCGCAGCCTGCTGGCGGGCGGCAACGGCCAGCCGCAGAACGGCGCGGGGGAGAAGCCGGCCGAGAAGCCGGCCGGGAAGCCGTTGGAGAAGCAGATCGAGGCCTGATGCGGGGTGGACGGGCCGTTCCCTTGGGGGACGGCCCGTTCTGCCGTCCCCGGCGCCCCTGGCGGCTTCGTCGTTCGGGTTTCGGTGGGGGGCGCCGTGTGGAACAGGACCTGGACACCCCGGAAGGCCTTAGGTTTAGGGCATGTCCGTGTCCCGTCTCGCCGTCACCGTCGACCTCGTCGTGCTCACCGTGCGGGAACAGCGGCTCTGCGCGTTGATGTGGCGGCGTGACCGGGATCCCTACGACGGCGCGTGGTCGTTGCCCGGCGGGTTCATCCAGTTGGACGAGGACCTGCCCGTCGCCGCCGCCCGCCTGATGGCCGAACGCGCGGGCCTCGCCGACGTCCGCATCCATCTGGAGCAGCTCGCGACCTACGGCTATCCCGACCGCGACCCGCGCCAGCGCGTGGTGTCGGTCGCCTATCTGGGGCTGGCCCCCGACCTGCCCGCCTCGTCGCGTGCGCAGGTGCTGTGGGCCGACGTGGACACCCTGATCCACCGCGACAGGGCCGCGTTCGACCACCGCCGCATCCTGTGCGACGGGGTGGAGCGGGCCCGCGCGAAGCTGGAGTACACGTCGCTGGCGGCGGCGTTCTGCCCGCCGGAGTTCACGGTCGCGGAGCTGCGCCGCGTCTACGAGATCGTCTGGGGCACCCCGCTCGACCCGCGGAACTTCCACCGCAAGGTCACCGGCACCGACCGCTTCCTCATCCCCACCGGCGGGACGACCACCCGCGACGGCGGCCGTCCGGCCCGCCTCTACCGGCGGGGCGACGCCGAACAGCTCCATCCCCCCATGCTGCGCCCCCGCGGACCGGCGTGACCGGATCGTGTCCTGGCGGGGGGACCGGGCATGACCTGCGCATTGCTAACTTTTCCCCTTATGAGTGATTTGTCCGAGGAGTTGGGGCTGCTCGTCCGTGACATCGGGGACGCCGGTGTCGCGGAGATGGCCTGTTCGCCGGGGCTGGCGGCGGCCGTGGACCAGCATGTCGCGGCTCTTCGGGACCTGTTGCCCGACACCGGACCCGAGTCGCTGATGGGCTATCTGGAGGGCTTCGCCGACGAGGCCTTCCAGCGTGGCTGGTGGCCCGACAGCGCCCGGGACTGGGAGTTCATCCGCATTGTGGCGGTCTGCTGGCTGATGCGGCAGACGGCCGCTGAGTAAGCTGGACCACCATCCCCGCCCCGTCCCATCTCGTTGGAGGACAACGGTGTCCGAGGCCATCACCCCGCGCTTCCGCTCCGTCCTCGACCGGTTCGCGGCCTACAAGCCGGGCAAGGTCGTGGTGTCGCCCGAGGGGCGCTCGTTCAAGCTGTCGTCGAACGAGTCCCCGCACGGTCCGCTGCCGTCGGTGCAGGAGGCCATCGAGCAGGCCGCGCGCAACGTCAACCGGTACCCCGACAACAGCGCGACCGCGTTGATCGACGCCATCGCCGCCAAGCACGGGGTGCCCGCCGACCACGTCGCGGTGGGCTGCGGGTCGGTCGGCGTGGCGCAGATGCTCATCGAGGCGGTCGCCGAGCCGGGCGTGGAGATCGTCTACGCGTGGCGGTCGTTCGAGGCGTACCCGCTGCTGGTCGCGCTGTCGGGCGCCACGGCCGTGCAGGTGCCGCTGGCCGAGGAGACCCACGACCTGGACGCCATGGCCGAGGCGATCAACGAGAACACCCGCCTGGTCTTCGTCTGCAACCCCAACAACCCCACCGGCACCGTCGTGCGCCGCGCCGAGCTGGAGGCGTTCCTCGACCGCGTGCCGCGCGACGTGCTGGTCGTGCTGGACGAGGCCTACCGCGAGTACATCCGCGACGAGGACGTGCCCGACGGCCTGGACCTGCGCCGCGACCGCCCGAACGTGGCGGTGCTGCGCACGTTCTCCAAGGCGTACGGGCTGGCGGGCCTGCGCGTCGGCTACCTGATCGCGCACCCGGCCGTGGCCGGATCGATCCGCAAGACCTACCTGCCGTTCAGCGTGAACTCGGTCGCGCAGGCCGCCGGCGTCGCCTCCCTGGAGGCCGTCGACGAGCTGATGGAACGCGTCGAGGGCACCGTCAAGGAACGCGAGCGCGTCCGCAACGCCCTGCTCGCCGACGGCTGGACCGTCCCGCCGACCGAGGCGAACTTCGTGTGGCTGCGGCTGGGCGAGCAGACCATGGAGTTCTCGGCGGCGTGCGACGCGCGGGGCGTGAGCGTCCGGCCGTTCCCCGGCGAGGGCGCGCGGGTGTCCATCGGGTCGCCGGAGGACAACGACGCGTTCCTGGAGGCCGCGCGGGCCTACCCGCACCGCAACTGAGCCCGGCTCAGGGGGTGGCGCTCCCGCTCGTCCCCGGCAGCGGCGACGACGGCAGCACCGGGTTCGGCGGTGTCGTGGTCGGCGGTGTCGTCGTCGGGGGCGTCGTGGTCGGGGGCGTCGTGGTCGGGGGCGTCGTGGTCGGGGGCGTCGTCGCCGGAGGCGTGGTCGGCTTCGGCGGCTTCGGTTTCGGGGGCCTGGGCTTGGGCGGCCTGGGCTTCGGAGGCGCGGGCCTGGACCGCTGACGCTGCGTCCTCGCGGGCGGGCGCTCCGGCGAAGCGGCCATCGGCGCGCGTTGCCTCGGCGGCTCCGAACGTACCGGCGAGCCCGTCCGCCGTGGCTTCTCCGCGCTCTTGCGGGCAGGTTTCGGCTTCGCCGACGGCTGCGGCTCCGGGGCCGGGGACGCCTGGAGGAACGCGGGCATGTCGATGCCGGGCGGGGTGTACCCGACCATCGCCGACACCGCCACCCCGGCGCCCAGCACCACGACGGAGGAGACGGCGGCCAGCGCGACCCGCGCGCGGTCGCCGCGGCGCGGGCGGGCCGGCAGGGCGGTGGAGAGCGGCCGAGAGGGCGGCGGGTGATCGTCCATGCCGGGATCCCGTGAGGTCCGGCCCGTGATGGTTCACGCGCTCGTGGATTCGAGCGTACGCCGCCCCACCCGGATGCCTTCCGATCGGCCGAGGCCGCTCCCGGCCACGCAAGCGCGGGAACAACCTCGGCCGAACGAGCGTCCTAGGTGGTCGCCTTGGGCCCCAGCTTCTCCACGATCAGCCGGTACAGCTGCCGCGGACGGCCGGGCTGCGGCGTCCGGTTCGGCGGCAGCGGCCAGGCGAGACCCTCCTCGACCAGCGTGCGCAGCAGCCGCCGGGCGGTGCGCGGGGTGACGCCGAGCATCTTGCCGGCGTTCTCCGCGTCCACGATCAGCGGTTGCTCCTGGTCGCCGAGCTTGTCGGCCAGCCGGGCCAGGATCTCCAGCCCCTTCGGCTTGGCCTGCGGCTGGGTGCGCGGCGGCGTGCGCGGCGCGGGCACCAGGGCCCGGCCGTCGCGGTCCAGCGCGAACCCCTGCGCCCGCTGCGAGCTCTGCGACCGCGCCAGCGCCGCGCGCGCGTGCGACTCGGCCTCGTGCGCGGTGCGGCCCATGCCGATGCCGACCTCGATCGCCAGCCCCAGCTCCTCGCGCACCCGCTCCACGAACGGCGGCGTCCGGAATCCCTCGGTCGTCGCCGTCACCGATCCGCGCGTGGCGATGACCAGGTAGCTGTGGTCGTCCAGCGGCCACACCGACGCGTTCATCCGGTGGGCCTCCTGGAGCAGCACCCGGTGCAGCGCCAGCTTCAGCTCGTCACGCCAGTACCGGGGCGTGACCCGGCGCGGCGTCTCGCGCAGCGTCGGCACGTCCACCAGCACGACGACGAGCTGCGACTCCTCCAGCCGGTGGTGCGCGCCGAGCAGTGCCGCCGTCTGCAGCGAACCGCGGATGGCGGCCCCGGTCGGCCGGACCCGGATGGTGGGCACCCCGGCCATCTCAAGGCGTTCCGCGGTGGCGTGGACGCAGGTCATCGCGACCGTGGTCGCGCCGCGTCGCCACAGCCGCTCATGGAACGCCGCCAGTGTTCCCGGCCCGGCGGCCTCCTCTCGTAGGTGTACCTGGTCGGTGCCCAGGCTGATCTCCGCGTAGGCCTCCTCGACCTCGGCCCGGCCGAGCACGTCGATGCTCACCCGGGCGGGGTCGAACCGGTCGTCCAGGGCGGCCCGCAACAGCGCGCCCTGCAGGGCGGCGCCGTTCAACGGCACGAAGGTCGCGGGCATGGTGAGCACCCCGGCCTTCCGCGCGAAGTCGTAGGGGACCGGACTGGCGAACAGGCACACGTCCACCCCGGTCCCGAGCCGCACGACCTTGTCGGCCGCCTCCTGTTCGTCCCGGTAGGCCGCCGCGACCAGCCTGCTCGGCACCGGTGTCGGGCCGTGGCCCATCAACATGACCCGCTCCACCAGGTCATGCGGTCCCACGACACCGATCGTGAGGTCGGGTGTCACCGACCCCGTCCTGGCGGCCGTCATCGGCCGCTCGCTTCCCACCCGCAAGGGTGGCGAGGGTCCTGCCCCGGCCATGCGTTCGCGCACGCTCCGCCCAACGGTTGACTCATGGCTTGTCGCCCCTGCCTTCTGACCCAGCACCGCAGTTCCCGTGCGATTCGTTCCTCAGTGGGCAGATCGGGTCAGGGCGACCCTGTGTGACGCCCAGACGCGAAATCGAATCAAGAGTGCGGCGAAAAAGTAACCTACGCGACCCCCTGGTCAGTAATTTGTCACCATTCGGCCAGCCTTGATCCTGCATCTTGGGACGTCCGAAGTAGAAAAACAAGACCCGAAAACACCGCAGGGGCCGCCCCAAGGCGCTGATGCGCACTGAGGAGACCCCTGCGGCGTCCGTTTGGTTCACAGGTTGGCCGAAATCCGACCGACCCGTCGCCGGGTCGCCCGAAAGTCGAGTGATCCGGCCGTCGGGGGCGACGCCCCCGGCATGTTGGTGAATTTCTTTTACCGGGGTGGTTACTCCCCGTACCGAACGTAGTTGATCAGGAGATCTCGCGGACGATGTCGGCGCCCAGCTGAGAAAGTCGCTCGGCCGTGTGGGAGTGCCCGCGGTCCAGGTAGTAGGCGGAGGTGATCGTGGTCTCGCCCGCGGCGGCCAGACCCGCCAGCACCAGCGCCGAGCCGCAGCGCAGGTCGTGCGCCTCCACCTCGGCGCCGCGCAGCGTCGCCGGGCCGTTGACCTTGGCGCGGTTGCCGTTGACCTCGATGTCGGCGCCCATCCGGGCCAGCTCCCCGGCCAGCTTGAACCGGCCGTCGAAGATCCGCTCGTAGATGTAGGACGGGCCGTCGGCCAGGCAGGACAGCGCCATGATCGGCGACTGGAGGTCGGTGGCGAAGCCCGGGTACTCGTCGGTGATCACGTTGATCGGGCGCAGCGGGCGCTCCCGGCGGACCTGCAGGACCGCGCCCTGCTGGTGGAACTCCAGGCCCATCTGCTCCAGCTTGTCGCCCGCGACGCCCAGGTGCTCCAGGTTCGCGCCGACCAGGCTCAGCTCGCCGCCGGTGATCGCGGCGGCCATCACGAACACGCCCGCGTCGATCCGGTCCGGCATGACGGTGTGCTCGACGGCCGTCAGCTCGTCCACGCCCTCGACGGTGATGAAGCCGGTGCCGCCGCCGCTGATCCGCGCGCCCATCGCCTGGAGGATGGCGATGTTGTCGAGCACCTCGGGCTCCAGTGCCGCGTTCTTGATCAGCGTCTGGCCCTTGGCGAGCGCCGCCGCCATGATCAGGTTCTCGGTGCCGGTGTGCGACGGGGTGTCGCAGTACAGGGTGGCGCCGCGCAGGTCGCCGGCCTTGATGTGGATGATGCCGTCGCCGTTGTCGCTCACCTGCTCGGTGACCGTGGCGCCCATCCGCTTGAAGCCGTTGTAGTGGAAGTCCAGGTTGCGGCTGCCCAGGTTGCAGCCGCCGACGCCCTCGATCACGGCCTCGCCGAGCCGGTGCAGCAGCGCCGGGACGAACAGGAACGAGCCGCGGAACTGCGCGGCGATCTCGGCCGGCAGCACCGGGCTGGACAGCGTCGAGGCGTCGATCACGAGCGTGCGCTCGGCCTCGTGCAGCTCGGCCTTCGCGCCGACCGCGCGGGCCAGCTCCACCGCCCGTCGCACGTCCTCGATGATCGGCACGTTGCGCAGGACCGTGCGGCCCTTGCTCGCCATCAACGAAGCGCCGATCATCGGCAGGACGGCGTTCTTGGCGCCCTGGATGAAGACGGTGCCCTGCAGTCGGTGCCCGCCGCGCACGCGATAGCGAACGTCCTGGCCCATGCTCATGCCGTCTGACTCCTTAAAGCTGCGGATACGTTGTCGGTCGTTCGTGGGGGACCGCCTGCCCGTCCGCGCACGGCGACGGCGGGTCACGGGGGCCGAGCGCGCCTTCGGCGTCCCCTCAACATCAACGCGACCCCAGTAAACCACCGAGCCGGGGGTGGGGCGTCCGGTGCGCGCACGCCTTGCCGCGTTCTGATCATTTAGATGTCCGCCGGGGGCCCCGGAGTTCGCGCCGTCCCCGAATTCGTCGGATTCCGTGTCGTCCGGAAAGTTCCGATCAAGTGCACTGTGCTCTTGATAAGCCGTATGTGGTCGTTCGGGGGAGTCCAAGGTGACCGCCCATGGAAGACGCCCCCGGCGGGGACGCCACCGACGCCTCCTGCCGACGAATCCATGGTGACACCCCACCCCCGCATTACGGAACGGTCCTGAGGTGGTCTCTCGCGGACCTGACCCCCTCGACGGGATCAGCGCCTCCCCGCGCGACGAGCCCGTTCCCCACTGGCACCTGGTCCCGTACGGGATGTCGGAGCGGGGGCGGCCGCCGTACGGCCGCGACCTGGTCGTGCGGGCCGACGCGGAGCTGACCGTCGAGCGGCACGACGACCCGGCGCCGCTGGCGGCGCTGGTCCGGCGGGCGGGCGTCCGCGAGGTCGTCGGCCAGGCGGGCCCCGGGCACGAGGGCCCCGGACACGAGGACCCCGGTCAGGCGGGCTCCAGGACCTCGACCTCGTCGCCCACGGTCAGGGTGCCGAGCGTGCGCGGGACGGCGTTCTGGCCGAAGCGGAGGCCGCGGTCGATCGTGCGGTACCGGGCCAGCGTGCGCAGCGGCTCCCGGCCGCGCTCGCCGCTGTCCTGGTCGGTGGTGGTGATGACGCAGCGGGCGCACGCCTTCACCATCTCGATCACGGTCTCGCCGATCCGCAGCCGCCGCACCCGGTCCTCGCCGAACGCGCCCAGCCCCTCGACCACCAGGTTGGGGCGGAAGCGGTTCATCGGCAGCGGGTCGTCCAGCCGTCCGTTGAGGTCGTCCAGCGACTCCCGCGAGATCACCAGCAGCGGGTAGCCGTCGGCGAACCCGACGACCGCGCCGCCGCGCGAGGTCTCCCGCCGCCCGGTGAAGCGGACCAGGCGGCAGTCGGCGTCCAGCAGCGCGCCGAACCACGCCGCCGCCTCGTCTCCCTGGTCGATCCCCCGGCACTCCGCGCGGTGCACGGTCACGTCGAGCACCGGCCCGTCGTCCACGGGCTTGTGGACGAGCGGGCCGGTGTCCAGCGCCGGGTCGGCCACCCCGACGGTCAGCTCCCGCCCGTCGAACGCCGGGCGCAGCAGCGCCATCCGCGCGTGCTCCCGCTGCGACAGGAACCGCCCCTCCGGCGTGACCAGCATGAACTCGCGGTCCCAGCGCACGCCGGTCGCCGTCAGCTCGGCCGTGCGCAGGGCCGTGCCGCCGCCGCTCTTGAGCGGGTAGACGTTCAGCTCGGTCAGGGTCGCCATCGCGGGGGTCCTCCGGGGGGAAGGGGCGGTCAGCTCAGCCGGGCGAGCCGTTCGAACATGGGGGCGAGGCGCTCGACGAACCGCTCGGGGCGGCACACCTCGTCCAGGCGCTCCTCGTCCAGCGTCAGCTTCGCCTCGGCGGCGTGCTCGCGCAGGGTCTCCCGGAACGGCACGCCGGTCTCCCAGGTCTCCATGGCCGCCTTCTGGACGAGGGGGTACGCCTCATCGTCCCGCGACATCCCGGCCTCGACCAGCTCCAGCAGCACCGTGGAGGTGTAGATGAGGCCGCCGGTGGACTCCAGGTTCTCGCGCATCCGCGCGGCGTCCACGACCAGGCCGGACATGAGCCGGTCGGTGAGGCTGAGCATGTAGTCCAGCGCGATCGAGGCGTCCGGCAGCGCGATCCGCTCGGTGGAGGAGTGCGAGATGTCGCGCTCGTGCCACAGCGGGATGCCCTCCAGCACCGGCACCGTCTGCGCCCGCACGATCCGCGCCATCCCGGCCAGCCGCTCGGAGATGATCGGGTTCTTCTTGTGCGGCATGGCCGAGGAGCCCTTCTGGCCCTTGCCGAACGGCTCCCACAGCTCGCGCACCTCGGTGCGCTGCCCGTGCCGCACCTCCAGCGCGATGGCCTCCAGCACCGTCGCCATGATGGCCAGCGCCGAGACCCACTCGCTGATGCCGTCGCGCAGCACCACCTGCGTGGACACGTCGGCGGGCCGCAGGCCCAGCTCGGCCGCCACCCGCTGCTCGATGGCCGGGTCGATGTTGGAGTAGGTGCCCACGGCGCCCGAGATCGCCATCACGCCGACGGCCTCGCGGGCCCGCCGCAGCCGGTCCCGCGACCGCGCCACGCCGAACGCGAAGTCCGCGACCCGGTGCCCCCACACGTCGGGCTCGCCGTGGATGCCGTGCGTGCGGCCCACCCGCAGGGTGTCCCGGTGCGCCAGGGCGTGGTCGCGCAGCGTCGCGACGAGCCGGTCGGCCTTGTCCAGCAGGATGTCGGTGGCCTCGACGAGCTGGAGCGCCAGCGCGGTGTCCAGCAGGTCCGAGGAGGTCATGCCGAAGTGCACGTACCGGGCCGCCTCGCGCGGCTCGGTGTTGTCGGCCCACGCCGACAGGAACGCGATCACGTCGTGCTGGGTGACCGCCTCGATCTCGTGCACGGCCTCGGGGGTCGGCGGCGGCGCGTCGCGGATCGGCTCCACCACCTCCGCCGGAATCGTGCCCGCGTCGGCGTGGGCCTCGACCACCAGGGTCTCGACCTTGCACCACAGCTCGTACTTGTGCGCGTCACTCCAGACGCGGCCCATCTCCGGAAGGGTGTAGCGCTCAATCACGCCTCGATTCTCCCAGGTGGCCCGCGATGCTCCGCGCACCGGGGAGACCCCGGCCGCGCGGGCCGGGGCCGTCCGGGGATCCTCAGGCGTGCTGGGACGCCTTCAGCGCGATGTCGGCGCGGTGGTGGGAGCCGCGCAGCCCGATCTTCTCGACGGCGGCGTAGGCGGCGCGGCGGGCCGCGGCGAGGTCCGCGCCGGTGCCGACCACGTTGAGGACGCGGCCGCCGTTGGCGAGCAGCCGGCCCTCCTCGTCCCGCCGCGTCCCGGCGTGCAGCACGTACGCGTTCGGAACGGCCTCGGCCTCCTCGATCCCGGTGATGACGTCGCCCTTCACCGGCGCGGCCGGGTAGTTCTCGGCCGCGACGACCACGGTGACGGCCGCGCCGGTGCGCCAGATCGGGCGGAACGCCGGGTCCAGCCCGCCGATCGCGCACGCGTGCAGCAGCCCGGCCAGCGGCGTGGCCAGGCGGTCCAGCACGACCTGCGTCTCCGGGTCGCCGAACCGGGCGTTGAACTCCACCACCCGGACGCCCTTGGACGTCAGCGCCAGCCCCGCGTACAGCACGCCCACGTACGGCAGCCCGCGCCGCCGCAGCTCGTCCACGGCGGGCTGCACGACGGTCCGCATGACCTCGTCGACCAGGCCCGGCGGGGTCCACGGCAGCGGCGTGTAGGCGCCCATGCCGCCGGTGTTGGGCCCCTCGTCGCCGTCGTAGGCGCGCTTGAAGTCCTGCGCGGGCAGCAGCGACACCGCGTGCTGGCCGTCCGACAGGGCGAACAGCGACACCTCGGGGCCGTCGAGGTACTCCTCGATGACCACGCGCCCGCAGGCGGCGGCGTGCGCGGCGGCGACGTCCCGGTCCTCGGTGACCACCACGCCCTTCCCGGCGGCCAGCCCGTCGTCCTTGACCACGTAGGGCGGGCCGAACGCGTCCAGCGCGGCGCCGACCTCCTCGGCGGTCTCGCAGACCCGCGCGTCGGCGGTCGGCACCCCCGCCGCCTTCATGATCTCCTTGGCGAACGCCTTGGAGCCCTCGATCCGGGCGGCCTGGCGGTCCGGGCCGAAGCAGGCGATCCCGGCGCGCCGCAGGGCGTCGCCGACCCCCGCCATCAGCACCACCTCGGGGCCGACCACGACCAGGTCGACCGCCAGGCGTTCGGCCAGCTCGACCACGGCGTTCGGGTCGGTCGGGTCGAGCTGGTGGTTGTCGGCGATCGCGGCGGTGCCGGGGTTGCCGGGGGCACAGTGCAGCGCGGAGACGACGTGGTCGCGGCGCAGGGCGCGGGCGAGCGCATGCTCGCGGCCACCCGATCCAAGGACGAGTACTCGCACGTGAGGTGAGCTTAGTGGGCCACGCCGCGTCGGGGGTCGGCATATCCTCGGGGAGGGACGGCGTTGTCTCCGGTGGGGGCCGCGCGTTCCGGGACGGGGACGCGAAGATCGTGTGAACTCCCGCGTTGCCCGAGGCGTCGTAAATGGTGACTGGTAGGCTGCTTTGTGCTTGTGGCCTTGTCGCCCAGTACGGAAGGAGGTGGTCGGGATGAGTCCTGGCGATACGTGCGCTTCGCCGGAAAACCCTCACAGTCCGGACTGGACTGCCCACCCGTTCGCCTCTATCAGGCGCCCGGCCACATCCCTCACGCGCTCCCTGGGCTGACCACCGCTCAGCCGGGTCGAGCGCGTCCTCGCATGCTCGTGGCCGGGGGTTAGGAGCCCCTCATGGCCATGACCCGCGTTCGCCCGGCCCGCACGATGTCCCTGTTCAAGACCCGGAGCCGGCCCCACGCCGTCCCCGCCCAGCAGCAGCGCCGCGACACCGCGGTGATCGACTGGGCCGCCTACATCGACGGGCACCGCGTCAACACCGACTCGGTCGCCGACGCCGTCCGTCTGGTGCGCGACGGCCGCCTCACCGCGCCCGAGGAGGGCAGCGCCGGATTCGTGTGGGTGGGCCTGCACGAGCCCTCGTCCACCGAGCTGACCGAGCTGGCCGAGGTGTTCGGCCTGCACCCGCTGGCCGTCGAGGACGCCATCCACGCCCACCAGCGGCCCAAGTTGGAACGCTACGACGACGTCCACTTCCTCGTGATGAAGACGGTCGGCTACGTGCAGCGCGACCCGGCGCAGGCCGAGGTCGTCGAGACCGGCGAGATCATGATCTTCTGTGGCGAGGACTTCGTGGTGACCGTGCGGCACGGCGCGCACGGCGAGCTCGGCCCGGCGCGCCGCCAGCTGGAGGCCAACCCCGAGCGCCTCCGCCTCGGCCCCACCGCCGTCGTGCACGCCGTCGCCGACCGCGTGGTCGACGGCTACGTGTGCGTCACCGACGCCGTCCAGGAGGACATCGACGAGGTCGAGGAGGCCGTCTTCGCCCCCGACCGCACCGACGAGGCCCGCCGCATCTACCGCCTCAAGCGCGAGGTGATCCAGCTCAAGCGCGCCGTCGGCCCGCTCGCCGGCCCGCTGCGCAACCTCACCGGGCGCCGGTTCGTCCCCGACGACATCAAGGAGTACCTGCGCGACGTCGAGGACCACCTCACCCGCGTCCGCGAGCAGGTCGAGTCCTACGACGAGCTGCTCAACCCGATCCTGCACGCCCACATGACCCAGGTGACGGTCGCCGACAACCAGGACATGCGGAAGATCTCCGCCTGGGGCGCGATCTTCATGGTGCCGACCGCGATCGCCGGGATCTACGGGATGAACTTCGACTTCATGCCCGAGACCCAGTGGCGGTACGGCTACTTCATGGTCCTCGGCGTGATCGCCCTGGCGTGCCTGTCGCTGTACCGGGGGTTCCGCCGCAACGGCTGGCTCTGACCTCCGGCTCAGGCCGTCGGCGCCGGCACGGGGGTCCGGAACGGCGCCGGCACCGGCAGGCCCCGTGCCGCCAGCACCGCCCGCAGCCGGTCGGGGTAGTCGGTGACGATCGCGTCCACGCCGCGGTCGACGCACCGGTCCATCTCGGCGGGCTCGTTCACCGTCCACACCGCCACCGGCAGCGCCACCGCGCGCGCCGCCGCGACGAACCCGGGCGTGGTCAGATGGCGCTCGGGGGACAGGACGGTCGCGCCGATCTCCAGCGCCGCGTTCGCCGGCTCGGCCGGGGACAGCCCCGCCAGCCAGTCCGTGCCCGGGACGAGCGTCTTGCGCTCGACCAGCGCGACCCGTCCCAGATCGGGGGCGTGGCGGCGCGCGGCGACCAGCACCCGCCAGTCGAACGCCAGCACCCGCCCCCGCGCCGCCAGGCCCCGTTCGGCCAGCACCTCGGCGACCGCGACGGTGAAGCGCTCCACCTCGGCGCCGGACCAGCCCGGATCGGTCTTGAGCTCGACGGCCAGCCGCACGCCCGGCGCGGCCCCGATCAGCGCGCACGCCTCGTCCAGCGTCGGGGGCCGCGTCCCGGGCAGCGGCAGCTGCGTCAGCACGAACGGGTCCTCGTCGTCCGGCGGGCGCCGCACCCCCATGTCCAGCGTCCGGAACTGCGCCAGCGTCAGCTCCCGGATCGCCCGGCCCACGTAGGGGAACGCCGGGTCGCCGGGCTCGGCCGGGCCGGTGTCGGCGGCGTTGACCGGCGACAGCACCTGGTCGTGGTTGACCACCGGGACGCCGTCGGCGGTGAAGCCCACGTCGAATTCGACGGCGTCCACGCCCAGCGCCAGCGCGTGCGCGAAACCCGGCAGCGTGTTCTCCGGCCGGAGCCCGCGGGCGCCCCGATGTCCATGGATCTCCACGGACCCCCCGATCAGATTCACGCCCGGCACGCTACAGGCCGTGGCCGAACGACGTGCGGCCGACAGGTGAGGACCCCGGAAACGGAAGGGGGCCTCCCCCGCGGGAGGCCCCCTGCGTCCGTCCGGATCAGACCAGCGGGTGCAGCTGGAGGGTCTGCTCGCGGCCCGGTCCCACGCCGATGGCGGAGATCCGGGCGCCCGACATCTCCTCCAGGGCGCGCACGTAGGCCTGCGCGTTCTTCGGCAGGTCCTCGAACGTCTTGGCGCCCGTGATGT
The DNA here is from genome assembly GCF_014138665.1 of Actinomadura kijaniata. Classification (NCBI taxonomy): domain Bacteria; kingdom Bacillati; phylum Actinomycetota; class Actinomycetes; order Streptosporangiales; family Thermomonosporaceae; genus Actinomadura; species Actinomadura kijaniata. The sequence goes on along the minus strand of NZ_JACJIA010000002.1, from coordinate 353,201 downwards.
CCTCCTGCCAGCCGTCGAAGTACTCCAGGACCGGCTTGGCGTGGTGGAACCCGGTCTGGGTGGTGGGCATCTCGGCCACGCGCTCGCCGTCGACCTCGTAGGCGACGCACACCGGGATCCGCTCCAGGCCGGACAGCACGTCCAGCTTGGTCAGGAAGAAGTCGGTGATGCCGTTGACGCGGGTGGCGTAGCGGGCGATCACCGCGTCGAACCAGCCGCAGCGGCGGTCGCGGCCGGTGGTGACGCCGTACTCGCCGCCCTTGGTGCGCAGGTACTCGCCCCACTCGTCCAGCAGCTCGGTCGGGAACGGGCCCGAGCCGACGCGCGTGGTGTAGGCCTTCAGGATGCCGATCACCTTGGTGATCTTCGTGGGGCCGACGCCGGACCCCGCGCACGCGCCGCCCGCGGTGGGGCTGGAGGAGGTCACGAACGGGTAGGTGCCGTGGTCGATGTCCAGCAGGGTGCCCTGGGCGCCCTCCAGCAGCACGACCTTGTCCTCGTCCAGGGCCCTGTTCAGGATCAGCGTGGTGTCGGCCACGTAGGGCCGCAGCCGCTCGCCGTACTCCAGGTACTCCTGGACGATCGGGCCGGTCTCGATGCGGCGCCGGTTGTAGACCTTGGTGAGGACCTGGTTCTTCTCGCGCAGCGACAGGTCCAGCTTCTGGGTGAGGATGTTCGGGTCGAACAGGTCCTGCACCCGGATGCCCATCCGGTTGATCTTGTCGGCGTAGGCCGGGCCGATGCCGCGGCCCGTGGTGCCGATCCGCGCCTTGCCGAGGTAGCGCTCGGTCACCTTGTCCAGGGTCCGGTGCTGCGGCATGATCAGGTGCGCGTTCGCCGAGATCAGCAGGCGTTCGGCGGAGATGCCGCGCTCCTGGAGACCGTCGATCTCGGCCAGCAGCACCGACGGGTCGATGACCACGCCGTTGCCGATCACCGGGATGACGTCGTCCGACAGGATGCCGGACGGCAGCAGGTGCAGCGCGTAGCTCTTGTCGCCGATGACCACGGTGTGGCCGGCGTTGTTGCCACCCTGGTAGCGGACGACGTAGTCGACGTCGCCACCCAGCAGGTCGGTGGCCTTGCCCTTGCCCTCATCTCCCCATTGGGCACCGACAAGAACGATGGCCGGCATGCCACATTTCCTTCCCACGACGAAGGCCCCTGATCGCAAGTGCGAAGGGGCCTCTTGCGATCAAATCGTACCCGGACCCGGGCGCGGAAGAAACCGCATGTCGCGAGCGGCGGTGTCCGGACCGGGGAGCGCCCGGGGCGGAGCGACCGGGGCGACGGGGGAGGACACCGCCCGAGGGCTCGCGACACGCCGCGCGCGGCGCGGCCATGGGCGCGTCATGGCGGCGGTGCCGGAAGCGCCCGGCGGGACGGGTTCGACCGCGTGTCGAAGAACTACTGCGCGAGGGCCTCCGCCGCGGCGGCGCTGCTGTCGCGCAGGAACGCCTTGCAGCGCTCGGCCTCGTCCTCCTCGCCGATCGCGGCGGCGGCGCGGCCCAGGGCGTTCAGGGCGCGCAGGAAGCCGCGGTTGGGCGCGTGCTCCCAGGGGATCGGGCCGTGGCCCTTCCAGCCCGCCCGGCGCAGCTGGTCCAGCCCCCGGTGGTAGCCGGTGCGCGCGTAGGCGTAGGAGTCGATGACGCTGCCCTTGGCGAACGCGCGGTCGGCCAGTTCGGCCCACGCGCCCGGGTAGTCGGGGTGGCGGGCGGCCACCTCGATCGGGTCGACGCCGTTCTCCAGGGCCGTGCGGGCCTCGGTGTTGTCCGGCAGTTCGGTCGGGGGCGGTCCGCCGAGCAGGTTCTGGGTCATGCGGGCCATGGTAAGTCCGCTCGCGTGGTGCGTATCAACCCGGGTGCCGCCCTTCCGCATGACCCGAACGGACTGGTCCCGGGGGCGCGACCGGAAGCCGGAAATGGGCGGACCCCTCGGTCTTCAGGGAGCGGACGTCCGGCCACCGCCGGCGGATCGCCCGCATCACCCCCTGGTTGTCGAACACGACCTCGGCGTCGAACTCGGTGATCCCGCGCCGCAGGGCCAGCGCCGACAGGCAGTCCAGCAGCAGCCCCCCGAGCCCGCGCCGCTGCCAGGGGTCGACGACCAGCATGGCGATCTCGGCGCGCCAGGGCCGGCCGCGGTCGCGGAAGTACTCGGCGATCCCGATCAGGTCGTCGTCCAGCAGCGCGGCGAGGGCCTCCCGGTTCCAGTGGTCGAGCCCGTCCAGCGAGCGCACGTAGCGCTCGGGGATGGCGGGGGTGCCGGAGAAGAAGCGGGTGTAGAGGCTGCCCCGGGACAGCCAGGCCGACATGCGGCGGAGCCGGGCGTCGTCGGTCACGTTGTAGGGGCGGATGCGGACGTCGTCGAGCGTCGCGGCCCAGCCGCCGTCCCCGATGCGGGCGCCGTTGCCCTCAGCGAGTTGCGTCATAAAACTTATTGGACCGCAAAGAGTTGCGTGAAACAACCCTCAGGCGCGGATCAGTCTCGCACTCCCGGGCCCGGGACCGGCTCCACCTCGTGGGGCTCCAGCGCCCTGCCGCAGGAGGAGCACACCAGGCCGTCGGCCACATGCCCGTCGCAGCCCTTGTGGGAGACCAGGACGGGCGGCCCCTCCGGCGCGTAGTAGCGGTCGCCCCACAGCATCAGCGACACCAGGGCGGGCCACAGCTCCACGCCCTTGCGGGTCAGGCGGTACTCGTGACGCTCGGGACGCTCCTGGTAGGGGACGCGCCGCAGCAGGCCCTCGTCGCACAGCCGGGTGAGACGGTCGGCCAGCACGTTGCGGGCGATGCCGAGCGTCTCCTGGAAGTCGTCGAAGCGCCGGACGCCCTGGAACGCGCTGCGGATCACCAGCAGGGTCCAGCGGTCCCCGATGACCTCCAGCGCGCGGGCGACCGAGCAGTCCAGGGACTCGTAGGTGCGGGGAAGGGCCACGTTCGGAGCGTACCCGGGTTTCGTCAGACAACGCGGTGGGCGCGGAAAAGGCCCCGCCGCGCGCGACGGGGCCCTCCGGACCGGCTGACCGATCCCCTTACTTGATCTTCTTGCCCGCCGACAGCAGGTGCTCGCAGGCCTCCGTCACCCGGGCGGCCATGGCGTTCTCGGCGGCCTTGCCGTAGGAGCGCGGGTCGTACTTCTTCTTGTTGCCGACCTCGCCGTCCACCTTCAGCACGCCGTCGTAGTTGGCGAACATGTGCGCCGCGATCGGGCGGGTGAACGCGTACTGGGTGTCGGTGTCGATGTTCATCTTGATGACGCCGTAGGACACCGCCTCGCGGATCTCCTCCAGGGTGGAGCCGGAGCCGCCGTGGAACACCAGGTCGAACGGCTTCTCCTTGCCGTACTTGGCGCCGACCGCCTCCTGGATCTCCTTCAGGACCTCCGGCCGCAGCTTGACCGCGCCCGGCTTGTAGACGCCGTGCACGTTGCCGAACGTCGCGGCCAGGATGTAGCGGCCCTTCTCGCCCACGCCCACGGCCTCGGCGGTCGCCAGGGCGTCACCGGGGGTGGTGTAGAGCTTCTCGTTGATCTCGTTGGCGACGCCGTCCTCCTCGCCGCCGACCACGCCGATCTCCATCTCCATGATGATGTTCGCCTTGGCGCACTCCTCCAGGAGCTCCGCGGCGATCTGGAGGTTCTCCTCCAGCGGGACGGCCGAGCCGTCCCACATGTGCGACTGGAACAGCGGCTCCTCGCCGCGCGCCACCCGCTCCTGGGAGATCTTGATCAGCGGGCGCATGAAGCCGTCCAGCTTGTCCTTCGGACAGTGGTCGGTGTGCAGCGCGATGTTCACCGGGTACTTCGCCGCGACCACGCGGGCGTACTCGGCGAGGGCGGACGATCCGACGACCATGTCCTTGACGGACTGCCCGGACAGGTACTCGGCGCCGCCGGTGGACACCTGGATGATGCCGTCGCTCTCGGCCTCAGCGAAGCCCTGCAGCGCCGCGTTCAGCGTCTGGCTGGAGGTCACGTTGATGGCGGGGTACGCGAAGCCGTCACGCTTGGCGCGGTCGAGCATCTCCGCGTAGACCTCAGGGGTCGCGATGGGCATGTGGGCATCCTTTCCGAACGCAGTGGTGCCGCCACGTTCCGGCGCCGCGCTCCCGGGCGGGCGCCGGGCGTACCGGCCGTGCAGGTCATGCCGTGTCCACGGCCAGTATCCCGCTTTTCGCCCGCCAGGCCAGCGGGCCCCCGTGGCGGGTCGCGCGCGCCGCCGCCGAACGGCTCGCGAACGGCCCCCGGACCCCGCCGAAGAGGGGCCGGACGTCGTACTTCTCCCGGAAAGCTGCGCGCCCGCCGGGTACGCTCACAACGTGGATCTCGCGCTCATACCCATGGACATCACCGAGTGGCTGCACCCCACCGCGTGGCTGCAGCTTTTCGGAACCTTCGCCACGATCGGCGTCATCGCCATCATCTTCGCGGAGACCGGACTGCTGTTCGGCTGCATCCTGCCGGGGGACTCGCTGCTGTTCACGGCGGGGATCCTCACCGCGGTCAGCACGGTCAACGGCCAGGAGTTCCAGCCGCTGTCACTGCCCGCGCTGCTGGTCGGCGGCCCGCTGGCCGCCGTCGCGGGGGCCCAGCTCGGCCACTGGCTGGGCGCGAAGTACGGCCGCAAGCTGTTCGACCGGCCCGACTCCCGCATCTTCAAGCAGGAGTGGGTGGAGAAGGCCGAGTACTACTTCAACAAGTTCGGCCCGGCCAAGGCCGTGGTGCTGGCGCGCTTCATCCCGATCGTGCGGACGTTCATCAACCCCCTGGCGGGGATGCTCGGCATGGACTCGCGCCGGTTCTTCATGTGGAACGTCATCGGCGGCGTGATCTGGACCGACGTGCTGTTCCTGCTGGGCCACTTCCTCGGCGCGAGCGTGCCGGACATCGACAAGTACATCCTGCCGGGCGTCGCCGTGATCCTCATCCTCTCCGTCATCCCGATCATCCGGGAGGTCATGAAGGGGCGGAAGGACAAGGGTAACGGAGCGAATATTAATGACTCTGAAGAGTCACGTGCGTCGCTCAGCGGTGAGACTTATCGCTAATCTCCCCGTGTGGGACGTCATCGGTCGGACCCTAGGGGTCTCGCGCGCATATTGATCGCGGCTGTCGCCGTGGCACTGGCATTAGCGCTTGTCGTGGTAGGTGGAATGTCGTTGTTCAACGCGCTCACCTCCGAAGACGCCAAGCCGGGCCCGACGCCCACGGAGCCGGGGGGGACCAACGCCGCCACCTCCACCTCGACCTCCACCGCCACGGCGGCCACCCCCCTGGTGATCCGGAACGTCAGTTCCCGGCCGGTCGTGGTGACCGTCACGGTCTCGGACACCAAGGACGTGCTACACCGCGGCCCGCTCAATCCCGGTGAGGGTCGTCAGTACGACGAGGCTCCGCTGGACGTGGTCGCGGCCGACGCGGGGGCCGTCCGGGTCGTCGTCTACGGCCAGGTGAAGCAGGGCGGCCAGGCGGGCCAGCGGGGCACCTGGTTCGTGCCGGAGAAATGAGAGGGCGCCGGGGCCACCGGGGCGCGGGCGGCCCGCCGGGTCGACGACGAACGGCCGCGGGGAACCCCCGCGGCCGTCGGATGTCCGGACGGGTCGGTCCGGACGGGTCGGTCCGGGACGGGCCGGTCCAGGCCGGGTCAGTCCAGGCCGAGGTCGGCGACGCTGAACGGGTGCCGGTACTCCAGCCCCTCGGCGGCGATCCGCTCGGCCGCCCCGCGCTCCAGGATGGTCGCCACGGCCACCACCTCGGCGCCGGCCTCCCGCAGCGCCTCCACCGCCGTCAGCACCGAGCCGCCGGTCGTGGAGGTGTCCTCCACCGCCAGGACCCGGCGGCCCCGGACGTCCGGGCCCTCGATGCGGCGCTGCAGGCCGTGCTGCTTGTCGGACTTGCGGACCACGAACGCGTCCAGCCTGCGCCCGCGCGCGGCGGCGGCGTGCAGCATCGCGGTCGCCACCGGGTCGGCGCCGAGCGTGAGCCCGCCGACGGCCTCGTAGTCCAGGTCCGCGGTCGCGTCCAGCATCACCCGGCCCACCAGCGGCGCCACCGCGCCGTCCAGCGTCACCCGGCGCAGGTCCACGTACCAGGAGGCCCGCCGCCCCGACGACAGCACGAAGTCGCCGTGCACGACGGCCTTGTCCTTGATCTCTTTCAGCAGGTCATCACGTTCGCTCACACCCGCCAACCCTATGCGTGGCGCCGTGTCGTTCGGGCAGGGGCCCGCGTCGCCGCGCCCGCCCCGTGTACGGTGAGCACCGTCAAGCGGACCCGGCGGGCCTGGGAGGTGTGGACGTGACGCCCGGAACCGTCGTGCTGCTGCACTCCCCGCACGGCGCCGCCGACGGCTGGGGGGACCTCCCGGAGATGCTCCGCTCCTACGGCCTGGACGTGATCGCGCCGGACGTCCCGGACGCGGCCGGCCCCCGGTACGTGGCCCGCGCCTCGCTGGTCATCGCGGCGACCGACCCGTCGGTGCCCCTGGTCCTGGTCGGGCACGGCGCGGCGGGCCCGCTGCTGCCCGCGGTGGCGCTCGCCCAGCGCGCTGCCCACCGCGGGGTCGGGGGCTACGTGTTCGTGGACGCCGATCTGCCCCGGCCGCGCCGCGGCCACGAGCACGATCACGAGGAGGGGCACGGGGAGCCGCCGGCCCCGGTCCCGGCGGACTGGCCGGACGCCCCCTGCGGCTATCTGTGGACCCACGCCGACCGCACCGCCGGGTCGGCCGAACGCGAGCGGTCGGTCCGCGAGGCGCGGCTGCGCGGCTGGACGGTCGTCGAGCACGAGCCCCCCGCCGCGGCGGCCCAGTCCCTCAGCGAGCTGATCGCGACGCTGTGACCGTCCGTACGGTGCGGCGCGGGGACGTCAGGCGTTCTTCAGCAGGTCGTCCAGCAGCGCGTCGTAGGAGTCCTCGGGGCGGCCCAGGTCCACGCGGGCGCGGTAGCGCAGCCGGAGCAGCGCCTCCAGGCTGTCCTCCGCCAGCGCCACGTCGTCGGAGTCCGAGGTCAGCGAGACGTCGTCCGCCGGGGACGGCTCGGGCCCGCCGCCGATGCCGGTGCCCACGGCGCGGTCGCGGAGCGCCAGGATCCGGTCCACGCCGCTGGTGGCCCACTCGTGCGCGCCGACCGGGTCGCCCTGGGCGTACAGGACCTCCGCGACGGCGCGGTAGACCTCGGGGTCGTCGGGGGCGTCGGCGCGGATCTGGTCCAGGAGGGCCCGCGCCTCATCGGCGCGGCCCAGCTCGAACAGCGCGTCGGCGAGGTAGGCGCGCGGGTCGCCGTAGGTCTCGCCGCCGTCCTCCAGGGCGCGGCGGTAGAACCGGGCCGCCTGGTCGTGGTCGCCCGCGTGCTGCCACTGCTCGCCCGCGCGCAGCAGGACGTTGGCGCGGGAGACCCCGCCGGACACCTCGTCGGCGAGTTGCGCGAACCGCCGGGCCGCCGCGATGTGATCGCCCGTGCGCAGGGTGTCGAACTCCAGGTCGTCGAGATCGTCTTCCGTCACATGCGTCACGGTTCCACGCTACCCGGCGCCCGTCGGTCGAACCGGGTAATCGCGGATGATCGTTCATCTTTTGCCGGGATATGCCCCGCTACCTGCGGGAGCGTTCGAGGGCGTCCCAGAAGCCGCGGCGCAGGGCGTGCCGGACCTCGTCGTGCAGCAGGAAGTCGATGGGCAGCGAGGAGCCCTGCAACAGCCGGGCCTCCAGGTCGGAGGGCATGCGCGGCTTGCGCGCCAGGACCGCCTCCAGCCACAGCGCGGGGGCGTCGCGGGCGACGGACTCGCCGAAGTCCTGGCCCTCCTGGTGGGCGGCCTTGACGGCGTCCGACAGGGTCGGGGTGTTCTGCTGCACCGGGGCCGGGGAGATCTGCTGCGGCCCGGTGTAGGGGCCGTGCGGCGTCGCCGGGACCGGGCTCGACGACGTGGACGGGCTCACCGGGCTCGCCGACGGGGGCGGGGAGTACTGCGGGCCGGAGGGCGGCGGGGCCTGCGTCGCGGCGGAGGGCGGGGTGGACGTCGCGTTGGACACCGGCGACGAGGACGAGGAGGTGGCGTTCGGGCCGCCCACGGTGGTGCCGAGGCCGGTGTCGATGCCGGCGGCGAACGAGGACCCCAGCGAGCCCGAGCCCAGCGACCCCAGGCCGGGCGGCGGGGACTGGCTGGGCGCCAGGCCCGAGCCGGCCGGGCTGCCCACCGGGGGCTGGCCGGTGAGGGGGGTGGCCGGGGGCGGGCCGTTGTGCGGGGCGGACCGCAGCGTGCCGATCGAGCTGCCGGAACCGCCGTGGCCGTTGGACAGCGGGCTGGTGGACGACGAGGACGAGGAGGAGGCGCTCTCGACCCCGGCCAGCAGGTTCACGTAGGGGCGCAGATGGCCCGAGCCGATCTCGATGAGGTCGTCGCACTCCTGGCGCAGCACCCGGGAGATCGTCCAGTTGCCGTCGACGGCGACGTGCACGACGGTGACGCGGACGCCGAGGTCCTGCGCGTCGGCGACCACCTGGGCGAGGTCCTCGTCGCCGCTGACCAGGACCGCGTCGGCGAGCGCGCCGTTGCGGGCCAGCGTCATCAGGTCGCGGTGGATCTCGGTGTCCACGCCCTCGCGGCGGCCGGGGCGGATGCGCCCCAGGCGCAGCTTCAGTCCGGGAAGGTCGGCCAGGGCCTCGTGCTCGGGCGCCCGGCGTCCCTCGACCGTCGCCTCGTACCAGTAGCAGCGCAGCAGCGGCATGCCGGTGCGCTCGCGGGCGAGGTTGCTCAGCAGTTGCAGCAGCCCGCCGAAATCCCAGGAGACCGTCTCGCGATGGCGGGTGCCGTGCACCGCCATGGCGCCGTCCGCCAGCAGATAGCCGGCGTCTACGAACAGCGCGCAGCGATCCATGCGACACCGCCTTTCCTCAACGCGGATCTTCCCCGGTGTCCGCTCCACGGCCGGGCCGGGGAGCGGGACGCGGACCGGCGGAGGACCCGGGTCTCTATAGCGTAGTGAAGCCCGTCTGCCCCGTAGGCCAATACGGCGATTCGCCACTCTTTCATGCGGGCCGCCCGTGCGCGACCGTCGCCGAGCGCCGACTTCCGACCGGATCCCGCGGTCCGCCCCGGAAGGGCGGGCGGCACCGGCACGCCGGACGACGACAGCGCGGACGCTACCAGGCGTTCCGGACTGTCCCTAATGCTTCGTCATGATCTTTACGACTGGGGGTGCGGCCGGGGTTCCCGGTGGTCTTTCCCGGACCTCCCCTTTCAACTCCGCATCGGCGCGGTGACGGTGACGACCCCCGCCAGGAGCGCGTCCCGCCGGGTGGTCAGCGTGAGCGTGGCGTGCCCGTCCAGCACCGCGGTGAAGTAATCCACATCTATCCCGAACGTAAGTCCGGGCCCGACGGCGCCGTCGGACGAGCCGTCCAGGACGTTGCCCGCGTCGCGGTCCCCGGCGGCGGGCGTGAGGGGCTGCCCGTCCAGCAGCAGCCGGTCGCCGGACAGGTCGGCGTCACCCTCCCAGGCGACCAGGCCGATCCGGGCCGGGCGGGCGGCGGCGAGCAGGCCGTTCACCGGGACGTCGAACCGCCGGTGGTCGTCGCGGTGCGGGCCGAGCGCGCGCACCGCGTCGAGCACCATCGCCTGCTGGTAGGGGGCCCCGGGGTCGGCGACCACCGCGACCAGGCTCCAGCCGGCGTGGGTGGCCGAGCCGTCACGGGTGGGGACGTCGGCGCCCCACCACGTTCCGCCGCCGTGCTCGCGGACCTGCGCGGTGACGTCGGCGAACGCCTGGTAGGCGGGGTAGCCGGGCAGCCGGTCGCGCCGCGTCTCGGCGGGCCGGACCGCCCGGTACCCGCCGCCGGGCCCGCGCAGCCTCGCGGTCACCGGGTCGTCGCCCCGCCCGGACGGGGCCGCGCCCGACCAGTACAGGCCCGCCCACAGCACCTTCGCGCCGGGCGGCAGGTCGAGGCGCGCGGCGCTGGAGGAGGCGGTCTTCGGGTCGTCGTCGCGGTCGGCCGGGACCATCTCCCAGAAGTCGTTGTCGCGGCGGTGCCCCCGGCGGTCCAGCGCCGCGCGGCAGCCGGGCCGCTCCGGGTCGCAGGTGAGCAGCGCGTTGCCGGTCTGCACGGTCCGGACGTTGCCGTCCACGGCGAACCGGGCGGGCATCCCGTCGGGCGCGACGCCCCGGTCGGCCCGCGCGGTGACCCGGTGCCCGCCGGAGCGCAGCGTGACCCGCGGCGGGGTGGCGTAGGGCGCGGCGTCGCCGACATGGACGTCCAGATACGCGGAGGTGGTGTCACCGGGCTTGATCGGGGCGTGCGTGCAACGGACACGGCTGCGCCGCGGGTCCGAGCGGTGCCCGGCGTCGGCCACGTCAGCCACGTCGGCACCCGGCGCATCGGCACCCGGCACGTGGATGCCGGTGGCATTGGCGCCAGGCGCGCGGGTGCCCGTCGGGTGGGCGTCGGGTGCGGGGGTGGTCGGGGTTTTGCGGGGGCGGCAGTTCCAGCCGTCTCCGGGTGGGCGCAGCGGTGTGAACGCCGCCGAGTTCCGGCCCGAGGCCGCGCCCCGGTAGGCGACGTCCGGCGGCAGGTCAACGTCGGCCACCACGTTCTCGGAGCGTCCCGTGCCGTCGTTGCGGACCGCCATCGCCACGATCCCGGTCTGCTGGCGCAGCAGCGTCCCGACCGCGCCGATGCTCGCGGTGAGCCGGGCGGGCCGCTCCGGGGGAGGCGGCGGGGCGGGGCGGGGCGCGTTCGGCCGGGGTGAGGGTTTCGGGGGCTTCTGCTCCGGGGGCTTCGGTTCCGGGGGGCGTGGCCGTGGTGGCCGGGGTTCGGGGGGCTGCGGCTTGGGGGCGGGCGGGGCGGCCACCGGGGGCCGGGCGGCGGGCGTGATCGGCTTCTTGCCGCCGGTCGGGACCATCGCCAGCGCCGTCCCGACCATGATCGCCAAACCCGCCGCGCCGGCGCCGAGCGCCTGCTGCTGCCGTTTGGGCAGGTGCCGGAACCAGCCGAAGATCCCGCCACCGGCGACGCCCGCCTTGGCCGCCGCCAGGTAGGCGACGCCGGCCGTGCCGAGCACGACCGGGCCCAGGGCCTCGCGCAGGGTGGTGTTGACGTCGACCAGCTCGGCGTGGATCGCCTGGCAGCGGGCGCAGTCGTCCAGGTGCTCCTCGATCCTGCGGGCGTCCCGCCTGGCCAGGCCGTCGCGCACGTACGCGCCGAGCTTGTCGAGGACGGGACGGCACCGCGCGTCGACGGTCACGGCGGCCCCGGCGGCGACGCCGGGCGCGGCGTGCTCGGCGGTCCGCTCCCGCGCCAGGTGCATCTGGAGGTACGCCTGCCGCAGGCCCTCCCGGGCGCGGTAGGCGAGGGCGGCGGCCCCGTTGGGGGTGAGGCCGAGCAGCGGCGCGACGTCGGCGGGCCGGGCGCCCTCCACGACGGTGTGCCACAGCACGGTCTGCCAGCGTTCCGGCAGCGACCGGTACGCCTGCACGATCATCGTGCGTTCCATTCCCTCCAGCGCCGGGTCGTCGAACGGGAGTCCCGGGTCGAACGGCTCCATCCGGTCGGTGGTGTGCAGCCGCCGGTCGTTGCGGTACATGTCGTAGACGCTGTTGCGGACCGCCGTCAGCAGGTACGGCCGGAACCCCGACCGCGGGCCGCCGCCGCGCCGGATCGCGTCCAGGACCCGCTCGAACGCGTTCTGCACCGCGTCGTCGGCGGCGTCGCCCCCGATCAGGTGCCCGGCCAGCCCGCGCGCCGCGGCCCGGTGCCGTTCGAACAGCGGCCCCAGCGCCTCGGGGTCCCCGGACCGGATCCGGGCGATGAGCACGGCGTCGCTGGGTTCCGGTGCCGTTCCCGTGGGGGCGGTCCCCGACGCGGCCTTGCCCACGCACGCCCTCCTCGCCCCGATCCTTGATCGCTCTTGGTGATGACTTGAACACCGAGTGTCGCGGGAAATGATTCCGCAAACCGCGTCATGGCTAAACCGCTTCGCCGTCATAGGTGTGACGGCACGGGCCGGAAAGAGGGTCCGTCCAGGTCAGAAGGATCGAGGGGGCAGGAGTGACTACGCGGGACGAGCCGGACGAACTGCGGGAACGGTGGCGGGAACGCAGCCTGGCGGCCGGCTGGGCGGTGCCCGGGGACTGCTGGACCCCGGCCGTGGAGTCGGTGACGGCGGCGGTGTGCCTGGGGAAGGGCATGGCGGTGGCGTGCGTGCGGCTGGGGAGGGCGCGCGGACGGGCCGGGATCGGGCTCGGCGAGACCCTGGACGACCTCGGCGCGCCGTTCGCCGAGCTGCACTGGCCGGACCCGCCGCTGTCGCTGGTGCGGTGCGCCGCCGAGGGCCGGGTGGACCCGGGGCTGATGGAGCTGGCCGCGCAGACCTGCGAGGACCTGCTGACCGGGCTGACGACGATGCCCTACCTGCGGTCCCGGATGGCCGAGGTGTACCGCGCGGCGGGGGCGCTCGGCGGCGCGCCCGGCACGGCCGTCGGCGACACCCACCGCCTGGTCGTGGTGGAGCTGCCCGCCCAGGCCGAGCCGTGGCGGCGGCTGGCCCGCGCGATCGTCGTCGCGCACGACCTGCGCGCGGTGTTCCGGGGCGGCGAGACGCTGACGCTGGTGGGCATGGGCCGGGCCGCCGCGCTGGTGCGGTCCGGCCCGGACCTGGCCGACCATCTCGACGCGCTGCACCGGTCGCTGGAGCGCACGCTCGGCGCGGCCCCGGCCGCCGTGGGCGGACGGGAACGTTCCTACCGGCACGAACGCGACGGTTTCCTGATCTGGGCGGAGGAGCTTCCCGCCTCGTCGGCCGAGGCGCAGGAGCTGCTGGGCCGCATGGCCCGCTAGGGACGCCACCGGCGTCGCGCGCTCCCGGCGAGGGGGCGGGGGCCGGCGCCGGTGGCCCGGCCGGGGTGCGTCCGTTCCGGCGAGGGGGCGGAACGGACGCACCCGGCGGCCCGGCTCAGGTCAGGTCGACGGCCCCCATGCCGGTCAGCGTCGTCTCGGACGAGGGGGTCTCCCAGCGGATCCGGCAGGAACGGCCGCGCAGGTCCACGGTCGCGATGGCGTTGTCGAACCAGGGGCCTTCGGTGATCCGCCACCGCAGCGGCGGCTTGGGCACCTTCGCCCACCGCGCCAGCAGCCGGGGGAGGCCCGCCGTCGGCCGGGCGACGGCGAGGCGGTTGGCCCAGCGGAACGGGGCGGGCAGCGGGTTGCGCAGCGGCGAGCACACGACCTGCGTGATGACCGAGTCGGTGCCGGGGTCGGTGACGCGCGCCAGGTAGGAGTAGTGGACGTCGCCGGACAGGAACGAGATGCTGGCCGGGGCCCGGCCGCGCTCGCCCCGCCCGACCTCGATCACGTCCCGGGCGACCTCGCGGAACGACCGGTCGAACGCGCCCCAGTGCTCCAGGTCCGCGCCCTGCCGCAGTTTCTCCCCGAACCGCGCCATCCGGGGGCCCCACGCGCCGCCCGCGACGGCCTCGTTCCAGTTCTCGCCGTGGTGGATCGCCGGGGCCAGCAGGTACGGCAGCGAGCTGGCGATCAGCAGGTGGTCCACGTCGCCGCGCAACTGCCGGTCCAGCCAGTCGAACTCGGCGTCGTCGAGCATCCCGCGCCGGTCCGGCGTCAGCAGCCGGGAGCAGCGGCTGTCCACGACGACCAGGCGGACGTCGCCCCACTCGTGGGCGTAGCTCCAGCGCGCGGTGTCCGGCTGCTTGTCGGCGCGCTCGGCGAACTCGTCGAGGATCTTCCCGCCGTCGCCGCCGTCGGCGGACGCCTCGCGGACGGCCCGGTACATCGGGTCGGCGGCGCGCTCCTGCGGCGACAGGTTCCCCAGGTGCTGGTACACCCAGTAGGAGGCGATGCCGCCGACGATGCGGTTGCGCCACCAGGGCTCGCGCCACATCTGGACCCGCCACTCGTAGGAGGTGTTCCAGTCGTCGCGGATGTCGTGGTCATCGAAGATCACGAACGTGGGCAGGGTCGCCAGCAGCCAGCGCACCGCCGGGTCCTCGTTCCACGCCAGCTTGTACAGGTGGGTGTAGTCCTCGAAGTCGGCGAGCTCGTCGAGGGGCTCCTCGGTGCGGCGCGCCCGGATGAACGTGCGCATCTCCTCGCTGAGCTCGTCGGCGTACACCTGGTCGCCGACCATCAGCAGCGCGTCCGGCCACCCCTCGCCGCCGTCGGCGAGCTGGTGCGCCAGCGCCGCCAGGGCGTCCTCCCCGAACGCCCGCGCCGTGTCGGGCGCCCGCCGGCACGATCCGAAGGAGATCTGGAGCCCGTCCGACAGGTCCAGCGTCCGGATCTGCGCCGGCGGGAACCGGGTGACGCCCTCCGGCCACACGCGGGTGTCGTCGAGATCGACCGCGTAGGGGATGCGCGCCCCGGCCTCCAGGCCGTCGATCTCGACCAGCGCGTAGTGGTGGCCGTGGACGGTGAACGTCCGCGTGGCCGCGTCGAGCCCGTGCTCCTCGTTGTGCACCCGCACCCTGCAGGGGTGGGAGGTCTCCACCCAGATGGTCGCGGTGTGCTCGCCGACGTGGCGGAGCAGCGGGCCCAACACCAAAGCTGTCATACCTCGATTCTCTAGCGGACCGGGGGCGGCCGCGTCCATGGTTTGAGCGGTTCGTCCTTGGTGTCACAGCTCGTCGAGCAGCGCGGCGGCCCCGTCGACCGAGTCGTAGAGGATCCGGAACCCGGTGTCCTTGATGCCGCAGTACTCGGAGATGCCGACGCGGAGCTGGGTCTCCATGACCTTGTCCAGGCCCGATTCGGTGTAGCCGCGGGCGGTCTGCCCCGCCAGGGCGATCCACTCCATGCTCTTGCCGGACAGGTCGCGGGGGCCGTAGGCGAAGCCGTGGTTCCAGACGCGGTCGAACCAGCCCTTGAGGATCGCGGGCAGGCCGAACCACCAGACGGGGAACACGACGACGATCCTGTCGGCGGCCGTGACGCGGTCCATGTGGCGGAGGGTCTCGGCGGAGTAGCGCTTGTCGGGGTCGGCCCAGTCCGGCTCGTCCGCGGGGGTCATGCGGGGGTCGAAGCCCTCGGCGTGCAGGTCCAGGAGGTCCACGGTGCGGCCGTCGGCGCGGAGGCGCTCGGCCGTCCGCCGCGCCACCTCGGCGGTGAGGGAGTCGGGACGGGGGTGCGCGACGACGAGCAACGCCGTGGGGTTCGGGTTCGGGGTGGTCATCAGAGCTTCACCAGCATCTTTCCGGTGTTCGATCCGGTCAGGAGGCCGAGGAGGGCGGCCGGGGCGTTCGCGATGCCCTCCAGGACCGTCTCCTCGGTGCGCAGGGAGCCGTCGGCCAGCCAGCCCGCCGCCTGCGCGATGTACTCGGGGAACCTGTCGAAGTGGTCGCTCACCTGCATGCCGCGCAGGGTGAGCCGCCGCTGAACGATCTTGTCGAGGTTGCGGGGGCCGGGGACGGCGGCGTCGTAGCCGCTGATCGCGCCGATCAGGACGGCGCGGGCGCCGGTCCGCATGGCCTCGATCGCGGCCTCCAGGTGGTCGCCGCCGACGTTGTCCACGTACAGGTCGATGCCGTCCGGGGCCGCCTCCGCGAGCTGGCCGGCCAGGTCGCCCTTCCGGTAGTCGAGGGCGGCGTCGTAGCCGAGGTCATGGACGAGCTTCTTGGTCTTGTCCGGACCGCCCGCCGAGCCGATGACCCTGGCGGCGCCCAGCCTGCGGGCGATCTGCCCGGCGACGCTGCCGACCGCCCCGGCCGCCGCCGACACGAAGACCACGTCGCCCTCGCGGACCGGGACCACCTCGGTGAGCGCGGCCCACGCGGTGAGCCCGGTGGTGCCGAGCGCGCTCAGGTACGCCTGGGCGGGGGCGAGGCCGGTGTCGACCACGGTGGCCTCGGCGGCGTCCAGGACGGCGTACTCGCGCCAGCCGAGGAAGTGCGTCACGGTCGCGCCGACCGGGACCTCCGGGGAGCGCGAGGCGACGACCTCGCCGACCGCCGAGCCGAACAGCGGCTCCCCGACCTGGTACGGCGGCAGGACCGCCTCGGCGTCCGCGTTCATCAGCAGGCGCATGTAGGGGTCCGCGGACATCCACGTGTTGCGGACGAGGACCTGGCCGTCGGCGGGTTCGGGGACGGCGGTCTCGACGAGGGCGAAGTGCTCGGGCCCGGCCTTGGCGGCGGGGCGGGCGGCGAGCCGGATCTCACGGTTGGTGTTCGTCATGGCCCCGACTCTGCCGAGCGGCGCTTCAGGAATCCTTTGGGTCGGCTTTGGGTCGGCTTTGGGGCGTTAACCTGCCTGCATGCGTTTCGGGGTGCTGGGGCCGGTCGCGGCGTGGACCGACGACGGGCGTCCGGTGCGGATCCCCGACCTGAAGGTGCGGGCGCTGCTGGCCGACCTGCTGGCCAACGAGGGGCGGCCCGTCTCGGCGGACCGGCTGATCGACGACCTGTGGGGCGAGCGGCTGCCGCGCAACCCCCTCGCCACGTTGCAGACGCGGGTGTCGCAGCTACGGCGGGCGCTGGAGGAGGCCGAGCCGGGGGCGCGTGCGCTGGTGGTGTCGCAGCGGCCCGGCTACCTGCTGCGCGGCGGCGCCGTGGACGCCGTCCGGTTCCGTGAGCTGGCCGCCCGGGGCCGCGCCGCCGCCGACCCGGCCGAACGGTCCGCGCTGCTCGGCGAGGCCCTGGAGCTGTGGCGCGGCGAGCCCTACGCCGACTTCGCCGACGCGGAGTTCGCGCGGGCGGAGGTCACGCGGCTGGCGGAGGAGCGGCTGGCCGTCCTGGAGGACCGCGCCGAGGCCCGCCTCGCCCTCGGCGAGCACGACGCGCTCACCGCCGACCTCGCCGACCTGGTCGAGCGCCATCCCCTGCGGGAGCGCCTCCGGGCCGTCCACCTGCGGGCCCTGTACCGTTCCGGCCGCCAGACCGAGGCCCTCGCCGCCTACGCCGAGCTGCGCGAGCGCCTCGCCGACGAGCTCGGCCTCGACCCCGGCCCCGAGCTGGCCTCCCTGCACGAGGCGATCCTCCGGCAGGACCCGTCGCTGGCCCCCGGGCGGCCGCGCGGCAACCTGCCCGCCCCCGTCACCGACCTGATCGGCCGCGACGGCGCGGTGGCCGGGGTGCGCGCCCTGCTCGGCACGTCCCGGATGGTCACGCTGGTCGGGCCGGGCGGCGTCGGCAAGACCAGCCTCGCCCTGGAGACCGCCCGCGCCCTGGACCCGCCCGACGGGGCGTGGCTGGTGGAGCTGGCCGGGCTGGACCGGGGCTCGCGGACGGGCGCGGCCGACGTCGTCGCGAACGCGCTCGGGGCCCGCGACGACCGGGTCCCGCTGCCCGAACGGCTGCGCGGCAAGCGCCTGCTCCTGCTGCTCGACAACTGCGAGCACGTCGTCGAGCAGGTCGCCGCCCTCGCCGCCGACCTGCTGCGCGCCGCGCCGGACCTGCGGATCCTCGCCACCAGCCAGGAACCCCTGGGGATCTCCGGGGAGGCGCTGTGGCCGGTCGCGCCGCTGGACCCGCCGGACGCGGAGCGGCTGTTCGCCGAGCGGGCCGCCGCCGTCGCGCCGGGCTTCGCGCTGACCGGCGACAACGCCGGGGCCGTCGCGTCGATCTGCCGCCGCCTGGACGGCATCCCGCTGGCGCTGGAGCTGGCCGCCACGCGCGTCCGGGCCGTCGGCGTCCACGAGCTGGCCGCCCGCCTGGACGACCGGTTCGGCGTGCTGGTGGCGGGCCGCCGCGACGCCCCCGCCCGGCAGCGCACCCTCCGCGCGATGATCGACTGGAGCTGGGAGCCGCTCACCGGGGCCGAACGCGTCGTCCTGCGCCGCCTGGCCGTGCCCGCCGACGGCTGCGGGCTGCCCGCCGCCGAGGAGGTCTGCGCCGCGCCCGGCGTGGACGTCCTGGACACGCTGGCGCGGCTGGTGGACCGTTCGCTGGTCGTCGCGGGCCCGCGGTACCGCCTGCTGGAGTCGGTCCGCGCCTACGCCCTGGAGCGCCTCCACGAGGCGGGCGAGGCCGACGAGATCCGCCGCCGCCACCTGGCCTGGAACGTCGCGCTCGCCGAACGCGCCGCGCCCCGCCTGTACGGCCGTGACCAGCGGGAGTGGCTGGAACGCCTGGACGCCGAGGACGCCAACCTGCGCGCCGTCCTCGACTCCGCGCCGCCCGCCGAGGCGCTCCGCCTCGTCAACGCCCTGTCCTGGTACTGGTTCCTGCGCGGGCGCGTGCTGGAGGCCCGCCGCGCCCTGGAACGCGCCCTGGCGCGCGGCGGCGACCTGCCGGGCGCCGTCGAGGCGCGGGTCTGGCTCGCCGGGTTCTCCCTGCTGACCAGCGACGGCACCGACGAGCGGGCGCGCGGCGCGGCCGTCCGCGCCGCGGAGACCGAGATCGACGACCCCGGGACGCGCGCGTGGACGCGGTGGTTCCTGGGCTTCGCGCACCGGGGCTTCGGCGACCTGGACGTCACCGCCGACCTGGTCGGGCGCGCGCTGGAGACGTTCCGCGCCCGGAACGACCGGTGGGGCGTGGCCGCCGCGCTGAGCGTCCGCGCCACGATCGCCCGCGCCCGCTCCGACCTGGCGGCCGCGCGCCGCGACGCGTCCGAGGCCCGCGGCCTGTTCCGCGAGGTGGGAGACCGCTGGGGCGGCCTGCACGCCGCCGGGACCCTCGCCGACGTGGCCGAGATCGCGGGCGACTACCCCGAGGCGGCCCGCCTGCACCGCGAGAGCCTGCGCATGGCCGAGGAACTGGGGCTGTGGGCGCAGGTGTCGTTCAGCCTCTCCGGGCTGGGCCGCATCCACCTGCTGACCGGCGACGCCGACACCGCCGACGCCCTCCACGAGCGCGCCCGCCGCCTGGCGGTCGCCCAGTCCAACCTGGTCGCCGAGCACTACGCCGACGTGGGCCTGGCCCTGGCCGCGCGCCGCCGGGGCGCCCTGGACCGCGCCGAGGGCATCCTGGCCAGGTGGCTGCCGTGGATCCGCAAGGTGGACGGCGAACCGGGCCTGCCGCTGGTCCTGACCGAGCTGGGGTTCGTCGCCCAGGGGCGGGGCGACGTGGGCAGGGCCCGCGCCCTCCACGAGGACGCCCTGGCCGCCGCCCGCCGGATCGGCGACCCCCGGGCGATCGCCCACGCGCTGGAGGGGATGGCGGGCGCGACGGTCCTGGCGGGCGACGCCGCGACCGCCGTCCGCCTCCTCGACGAGGCCACCGCCCTGCGGGCCTCGGTGGACGCCCCGCTGCCCGAGGCCGAGCGCGGCGACGTGGACCGCGTCCGGGCCGCCGTCCGGGCGCTCACCGACCGGGACGCGCGCCGGTACTCAGACGGGAGATGAGTACCGGCGCCCTGCCCCGTCCCCGGCGGACCGACGAGACTGGTCGCATGATCCGCCACCTTGTCGCCGCCGTCCTGCTGACCGCCGTCGCCGCCGCCGACTGGGCCGTCTGGCTCGGCTGGGACCAGAAGTACGTCGAGCACTCCGACGGCCACGTCAGCGGACCCTACGAGGCGTGGCAGGTCGTCGGCCTGGTGGCCGTGCTGGTGATCGTCGGCGGGGTGGCCGCCCACCTCCGGTACGCGCTCGCCGCGACGTTCGGCATCACCGTGGGCCTGACGGCGGCGGCCTCCTACGACTGGTCCGACGACGGCAGCGGGCTCTGGCTGGTCGGCGCGGCGGCGGTCGCCCTCGGGACCCTGTGCGCCACCGGGGCGGCCACCGCCGTGATCAGCGCCGTCTCCCGCGGTGTCCGGGCCCGCGGGACCGCGGGGTGACCGCGCCCGGCCTCACGGGCACAGCGTCCGCGGCGCGCCGCCGCGGACCTCGGCCCGGACGCAGCCGCCGTTCAGGCCGTCATGCGCGGTGGCGCCGAAGTTCGCCGTGACCGTCAGCGCGTCGCCGAACCTCGTCCGCTGCACCCGGTGGTCCGGCGTGAGCCAGCGGAAGTCCGTCATCGCCCGCGTCGCGGCGGCCTCGTGCAGGGGCTCGAAGAACCTCTGGAGCCTCGCCATCTCCGGGCCGTGCCGGGCGGGGGTCTTCCCGTCCATCACGAAGTCGAGCGGCGTGTTGTAGAGCATCGCCAGCAGGACGCGGGTCCGCTTCAGCTTCGGCAGCTTGAACAGCGACAGCTCCCAGCGGTCCAGGTTCACCACCGAGTCGTGCAGGACCGTCTCGTACAGCGGCAGCCGGTAGGCCGGGTCGAACATCGCCCTGGCGGCGTCGGCGGGCATGTCCACCGGCTTGGAGAAGAACCGCGGGCCCGTGTCCGGGTAGTACCCGCCCCAGGTCCCGCGGTCCTTCTGGAGCGGCCACAGCGGGTTGGTGAACGCGGTGCCCGCCCCGTGGTCGAACGCGATCACCTTGTTCGCCCACCCCGCGGCCGACTCCGAGCCCAGCACATACCTCTCCGACAGCCTCCCCATGCGGGCGACGCGGTTGTCGCGGTCACGCCCCTGCGTCATCGGGTGCGCGGGGTCGTGACCGCGGAACAGCTCACCGGCCGCGTCCACGTCGAGGAAGTAGCCGGTGGCGCCGTTGGCGGTCATCCGCCGGGCGCGGTCGGCCAGGACGGACGGCAGCTTCCGCATCGCCTCGGAGCTGAGGTAGCAGCCGCGCCCCCCGAACCCCGTCTCGGGCTTCCCGGCGGCGTCGCGGACGCAGCCGTCCGGATAGATCTTCCCGGGCCACCGCGACGACGGGTTGTCGGCGGTGGCGGGCGGCTGGGCGTTGGCCCACGAGTCGTACGGCCCGACCAGGTACCCGGCCCGCTTCGCGGCGGCGCCAGCGTCCGGCGTCATCGGGTCGCCGGTGGAGTCGTAGCCGAGCCACATCCGGCCCAGCCCGGCCTGCTTCATGCGGCGCACGGAGTCCGCCGACTTCGCCCCGCCCCACAGGTAGGCGTGGAACGCCCCGACGAGCTTCCCGGCCTCGGGATTCCGGTCGATCTTCCGCTTGAGGGAGCCGAGTTCGCCGCGGGACCGCATCCAGGCGCGGTAGTCCTGCGCCGAGGCCACGGGCGACGCGTCGGTCAGCGAGAACGCCACCGTGTAGTCACGGGTGCCGTCGCCCTTGCCGAACGTGTGCGCGGTCTCGCCGTGCAGCCGTCCCTTCCGTGACACGAACCTCAGCGTCGTCCCGATGTCGGTCGGCACGATGTAGCTCACGCCGCGCGACCCGACCTGGTAGCCCCAGAACGGCATGGTCAGGTCGCCCGCCAGCCGCATCTCCTCCCCGGCGAACCGCGACCCGGCCGCGTTCCAGAACGGGTCGTCCACCGGCAGGCCCATGCCCGCGCCCACGGGCACGGCCAGCCGCGAGGTCCCCCTGTCGGTCCCGGTGACGGGCCACTTCAGCGTTCCGTCCCGGGCGGAGCGCACCTCCACCACGAGCCGCCCGCCCCGCCCCCCGGCGGTGACCGACAGGCCCCGCTCCGGGAACGACCACGCCACGGCGCCGCCCTTCGGCGCGACCCGGCCGGGCTCGCCGAGATCCGGCACGGGCTCGGCCAGGGTCAGCGAACGGCCGTCCCGGGTCCGCGCCGTCACCCCGAGCGTCCTGACATCGACGCGGTACTCGCCGCTCCCCAGCCGGAGGACGGCGTCGGCCCCTCCAGCCGCACCGGCGACGCGGCCGCGACCTGCTCCGCCATTCCGGTGCCGCCGCACCCGGCGGCCAGCACCCCCAGTGCGCCGACGGCGGCGCACCCCTTCGACAACGCTCTGCGAACCATGCCCGAAACTGTGCGTCCCGGAGATAAGAGCTTCCTAAGAGGATCAGGGAAAGCGATCGGCGGTCCGTGCGAAGGGTCGGTGAAAGCTGTCGCCCACGCCCCT
Source organism: Actinomadura kijaniata (assembly GCF_014138665.1). NCBI lineage: Bacteria > Bacillati > Actinomycetota > Actinomycetes > Streptosporangiales > Thermomonosporaceae > Actinomadura > Actinomadura kijaniata. The sequence goes on along the minus strand of NZ_JACJIA010000002.1, from coordinate 331,419 downwards.
CAGGAGGCGCGCATGACGAAGGCACGACCATGAGTGCCGGTGTGGAGGAGCGGGCCGACGACGCCGAGCTCGCCGCGCTGTTCCGGCGTGATCCGGAGTCGTTCACCGCCGTCTACGACCGCTACCACCGCGACGTGTACCGGTATGTGTCCGGGCGGCTGGACGTGCAGGCGGGGGAGGACGCCGCCGCCGAGACGTTCCTGGTCGCGTTCGGGCTGCGGGACCGGTTCGACCCCGAACGCGGCGGGCTGCGGCCCTGGCTGTTCGGGATCGCCACCAACATCGTGGCCCGGCACCGCCGCAGGGAGGCCCGCCACTACAAGGCCCTGGCGCGCGGCCGGGCCGAGACCGCCGACGGGCCCGAGAGCCGGGTCGTCGCCACCGTCGCGGCGCAGGGCATGCGGCCCCGCGTCGCCCGGGCCCTGCTCGGGCTGAACCAGGGCGAGCGCGACGTGCTGCTGCTGGTCGCGCTCGGCCAGCTCACCCACGAGGAGGTCGCCCAGGCCCTCGGCGTCTCCTACGGCACGGTCGGCTCCCGGCTCAGCCGGGCCCGCAAGAAGCTCAACAAGACCCTGAACAGGGAGGACCTCCATGGATGACCTGCAGGTGATCGCCGCGGCGCTCGCCAAGCCCGAACCGGACCGCGAGGCGGTCGCGGAGGGCCGCCACCGCCTCCAGAACGCCGTGCGCGGCGGAGGGACGGCCCGTTCCCGCCGCCGTTTCGCCTGGCCCGCCATCGGCCTGTCCCTGACGGCCGCCGCCGCGGTGACCGTCGTCGCGGTCGGCACCGGCACCCCGTCGGCCCCCGCGCCCAACAGCCCGCCCGCCGCCATGTCGGCGCGGCAGGTCCTGCTCGCCGCCGCCGACACCGCCGAGAGGACCCCGGAGGGCAGGGGCGCCTACTGGTATGTCCGGAAGGTCGAGAAGGGCGGCCCGAGATCCGCGCCCGTCCTCGCTGAGCGCTGGACGGACCGCCGGGGCCGGGCGTGGCGGCGCGACCTGAAGACCGAGGGGAAGATGTACAAGGTCCTGGGGAGGCCGCGGCTCAGCCTGGGCTCGCTGGAGGTCACCTACGAGCAGGTCCGCCGCCTGCCGGGCGAGCCGGACGCGCTGCGTGACTGGATCTCCGCCGCCGTCGCGCGCAGCGACATCCGCACCAGCCGGGGCGGGCTCACCGCCGCCGACCGCGGGGAGTTCACCCTCACCTCGCTGATCTCCATGGTCTCGTCGGCCCCGGTCACGCCGCGGGCCCGCGCCGCCGCGTTCCGCGCCCTCGCCGCCTGGCCGGGCGTGACCGACCTCGGCCGGGTGCCCGGTGGTCAGGGACTCCGGATCCCGCTGGCCGGCGGCGAGGCCCGCGTCGTCGTCGACCCGGCGACCGGGCTGCTCCGCGACTCCAACTTCTCCGTGATGCCCGACGGCGGCCTGGTGTGGATGAACGACGGCGGCACCGTCACCGTCACCGCCCGCTGGACCGACGCGCTGCCCGAGTAGTCCCGACACCCGGGGTGGGGACAGCCCCACCCCGGGTTGGGTAGGTGCGCCCATGTCGCCGCGGACCGCCGCTCCCTAGATTCGATCACACAGGGAACCGGGGAAGGGAGCGGGCATGGCGGTCCAGAACGACGTGGACGGGCGGCGGCCGTCGAGGTTGCGGCGTCGGGCGGCCATGGCGCTGGTCGTCGCCACGGGGGTGGCGGTCTCCGCGGTGATCCCGCAGCCGCCCGAGAACCCCGTCACCCGGATCACCCACTCGGCCATCGAGGCGACGCGCTAGCGGCCGGGCGGCCCGTACATGGCGTTCAGCGCCGCGCGGACCTCGGTCTCGGTGGCGGGGCGGGCGTTCAGCGCCGCGTCGCGGACCAGGGCGGCGGCGACGCCGTCGGTGGCGGAGGCGCGCACCAGCAGCGGCCCCCGCCGCAGCACGTACTCCCGCAGTCCGCAGGGGCAGCCCCACTCCGGCCTCCCGGCCATCGTGCCCGTGCGGCGCCACAGTCCCGGCCGTTCCTCGGCGCAGGACGGGCGCCCCGCCTCTCCCCGGTCGGTGACCAGGCGGGCGCGGCAGTCGGCGGCCGGGAACGTTCCGCGCTCCACCCGCACCGTGATGTGGTCGGCCCCGTAGTACGCCGGGGCGGGCGCGCCCGCCGCGACGGACCTGAGCGTCAGCTTCGGGGCCGTGATCACCGAGACGCTCTCGGGCCGGTAACCCGCCACCCGGGTGGTGAACAGCAGCTCGCGCGGCACGCCGAGCCGTTCCAGGTGGCCGGCGTAGGCGGTGGCGTCCTTCCGGTCGTCGATCACCGTGACCGCGCCCCCCACCACGGCGACGACCACCAGCAGCGTCGGCACCGCCGTCCACCACACCGCCAGCAGCGCCGCCGCCAGCGCGAACGGCAGCCCGCCCAGCACGGCGACGACCAGCTCGTTCTCGCCGAACGGGAGCTTCAGCGCGGAGTCGGCGTACGCGCCGGACCCCAGCCCGGCCGCGCCGCCGGCGAAGACCAGGACCGCCCAGAGCAGGCGCGTGCCCCGCGCGCGGGTCAGCGGTGAGGCGTCCGCCGTGACCGTGCCCGCGAACACCAGCCCGGCCACCCCGAGCACGGCCACCGCCAGCCCGATCAGCGGGGCGCCGAACAGGGCCATGACGAACGCCATGACCAGCATCCCGGTGAGCACCGAGCCGAACGCCCACACCCCGGCGAGCTGCACCAGAACGAGCTTCCATCGCGCCATGGGCCCACCCTGGCAGAGGCCGTGCCGGGGCGATTCGGGCGAAGTACTCAGTCCAGGCTGAGTACCCCGGTCAGCTTCCGGCCGTGCGGAGCAGCAGCCTGTGCAGCGTCTGCTGCTCGTCGGGGGAGAGCCCGGCGAGCGGGGAGTCCTCCATCAGCATGGTCAGCAGGCGTTCGCGCAGCTCGGTGCCCTTCTCGGTGAGCACGAGCCGCTTGGCGCGCCGGTCGGTGGGGTGCGGCTGCCGCGTGACCAGGCCCTGCTTCTCCAGCTTGTCGGCGACGAAGGTGGCGTTGGAGGGCTCGCAGCTCATCCGTTCGGCCAGCTCCCGCAGGCTCATCGGGCCGGTCAGCTCGCGCAGCGCGGTCGCCTGCGGCGCGGTCAGGCCGAGCGTGGCGGCCCGGACGCGGACATGGCCCTCGATCCGCTGGGAGAGCCCGTTCACCAGGCCGCACAGCTCGCGCTCGGCGACGGCCAGCTCCTCGCGATCAGGCGTCATGCACCAAGAGTACATCAAGCTGAAACAGTTGCAATTAGAATGATTCGAGTTGTAAGTTTCTCGGCCATGACGACGAACCGCCTCATCACCCCGTCCGGCCCGCGCACCCTGACCCTCGGCGACCTGAGGCTCACCTACGTCCCGGACGGCGACGTGCGGCTCAAGCCGCGCGGCTGGTTCCCCGCCAGCACCGACGCCGACTGGGCCGCCCGCCCCGAGTACCTCGCCGACGACGGCAACCTGGTCGCCAGCCTCGGCGGCCTGCTCGTCGAGCACGGCGACCGCGCGCTGCTCATCGACACCGGCTTCGGCCCCGTCACCATCCCCGACGACCCCGCCAACGCGCTGACCGGCGCGGTGCGCAGCGGAGCGCTCCCCGACTCGCTCGCCGCCCTGGGCCGCGCCCCCGCCGACGTCGAGGCCGTCGCGATCACCCACCTGCATCCCGACCACCTCGGCTGGCAGGACCGCTTCGCCACGGTCCTGGTCGCCGCGCCCGAGTGGGCCGACCGCGAGCACGCCATCGAGCACGGCACCCCCGCCGAGACCCTCGACGCCCTCGCCCCCCGCGTGCGCACCTTCACCGACGGCGAGGAGATCTTCCCCGGCGTCCGGACCCGGATCACCGCGGGGCACACCCCCGGGCACACCGTCTACGAGATCACCTCCGGCGGGCGGCGCCTGCTCGCGTTCGGCGACGCCCTGCACTCCCCGGCGCAGGCCACCCGCCCCGACTGGTCCGCCGCCGTCGACCACGACCCGGAGCTGGCCGCCAAGGAACGCGCCCTCCTGGTCGCCGAGCTCTCCGAGCCCGGCACGCTCGGCTTCGGCGTCCACTTCGCGGACGTGCCCTTCGGCCGCGTCCGCGACGGCCACTGGGAGCCGGTGGCGTGACCGCTTCGTCCCGGGCTTCCGTGTCGCGGGCCGCCGGGCCGCGACGCGGGGCCGCCGTTTCCGCCCGTGTCCGTGGCGGGGACCGGGAGAGCGCGGCATGACGGCCTTCGCCCTCCCCGCTCGCGCCGCGGGCCTCTGGCCCGCGGTGACGGCCGCCGCCCTCACCGCGACGGTCACCGTCACGCCCGGTTTCACGGTGGGCGCGTTCACCGCTCCCATCGCCGCCGACCTGCGCGTCTCCCGGCTGACGCTGGGGCTGGCGATGAGCGTCTTCTACGCCGCCACCGCGCTCGGCTCGCCGTTCGCCAAACGGCTGGCGGCCCGCCTCCCGGTGCCCACCGCGCTCACCGTCGCCGCCCTCGCGGCGTCGGCGACCCTGCTGGCCGTCTCCCTGGCGACCCACGCGGCGGTGCTGTTCGCGGCGCTGGCGGCGGGCGGCCTGACCAACGCCCTGGTGCAGCCCGCCGCCGGACGCGTGATCGCCGCCCGCGCCCCCGAGCACCGCCGCTCCCTGGCGTCGGGCCTGGTCGGCGCGGCCCTGGGGGCCGCCACCCTGATCCCCGGGATGCTGGTCGCGTTCGTCCTGCCCGCCCACGGCTGGCGCGCCGCGATGGCGGCCGCCGCCGTGATCGCCCTGCTCCCGGCGGCCCTCGCCCCGCTGACCCGCGTCCCGGCCGCCGCCCCGGCCGCGCCGCGACCGGGCGCCCCGGACCCCGCGAACGCCGGAGCGGGCCGGACGCTGCGGCTCTGGGCGGTCGCGGCGGCGCTGTCGGCGGCCGGGAACAACGCCGTCGCCACCTACTTCGTGACGCTCGCCGGCCACGCCGGGATCGCGGGCGCGGTCGCGGGGAACCTGCTGTCGCTCAGCGCGCTGCTCGCCATCGCCGTGCGGCTCGCCGCGGGCGGGCTCACCGACCGCGCGCCCCGGCACAACCCCGCCGTCATCGCCGCGATGATGGCCGCCGGGGCGGCCGGGCTCGCGCTCGTCGCCCTCGGGCACCCGGCGGCGTTCCTGGTGGGCGCGGTGCTGGCGTTCTCCGCCGGATGGGGGTGGACGGGGCTGCTGCTCGCCACCGTGATCCGGCTGCTGCCCGGCCGGGCCGAGAACGCCGGGCACACCGTCCAGGTCGGCGTGTTCTCCGGCGCGGCCGTCGCGCCGTTCGCGTTCGGCGCGCTGTCGGACGCGTTCGGCGCCGACGGCGCGGCGCTGGCGGCGGCGGGCGCCGGACTGGCCGCCGCCGTCCTCACCGTCCTCGGCGCGCGCACCGGCCGGTGACCGCGGAAGGGCCCCGGACGCGCCGTCCGGGGCCCCTTCCGGTCACTCGGTGAGGGTCACTTGGTGAGGGTCACCGTCCCCGCCGGGCCGACGGTCAGCCGGTCGGCGGCCTCGTCGAGGTCCACCACCACCTCCTCGCCGTCGCGGACCTTGCCCGACAGCAGCTCGCGGGCGAGCTGGTCGCCGATCGCGGTCTGCACCAGGCGGCGCAGCGGACGCGCGCCGTACAGCGGGTCGTAGCCGGTCAGCGCCAGCCACTCGCGCGCCGCCGGGGTGACCGTCAGCGTGAGCTGCCGGTCCGCCAGCCGCGCCGCCAGCCGGTCCACCTGGAGGTCCACGATCCGCGTCAGCTCGTCGGTCGACAGCGCGTCGAACAGGATCACGTCGTCCAGGCGGTTGAGGAACTCCGGCTTGAACGACGCCCGCACCGCGTTCATCACCGCCTCGCGCTTGGTCCCGTTCTCCAGCGTCGGATCGACCAGGAACTGCGACCCGATGTTGGAGGTCAGGATGAGGATCGTGTTGCGGAAGTCGACGGTGCGGCCCTGACCGTCGGTGAGACGGCCGTCGTCGAGCACCTGGAGGAGGATGTCGAAGACCTCCGGGTGGGCCTTCTCCACCTCGTCCAGCAGCACCACCGAGTACGGGCGGCGCCGGACGGACTCGGTGAGCTGGCCGCCCTCCTCGTAGCCGACGTAGCCGGGCGGCGCCCCGACCAGCCGGGCCACCGAGTGCTTCTCGGAGTACTCGCTCATGTCGATGCGGGTGGTGGCCCGCTCGTCGTCGAACAGGAACTCCGCCAGGGCCTTGGCCAGCTCGGTCTTGCCGACGCCGGTCGGGCCGAGGAACAGGAACGAGCCGGTCGGCCGGTCCGGGTCGGAGATCCCGGCGCGGGCGCGGCGCACCGCGTCCGACACCGCCTGCACGGCCGTCCGCTGGCCGATCAGGCGCCTGCCGAGCTCGTCCTCCATCCGCAGCAGCTTGGCGGTCTCGCCCTCCATCAGGCGGCCCGCCGGGATGCCGGTCCAGGACGCCACCACGTCGGCGACGTCGTCGGGGCCGACCTCCTCCTTGACCATCGCGTCGCGGTTCTCGGCCTGCGCCGACGCCTCCTCCAGCTGCTTCTCCAGCGTGGGGATCTCGCCGTAGGTCAGGCGGGCGGAGGTCTCCAGGTCGCCGTCGCGCTGGGCGCGCTCGGCCTCGCCGCGCAGCTGGTCGATGCGCTCCTTGAGCTCACCGACCCGGTTCAGCCCGGCCTTCTCCCGCTCCCAGCGGGCGACCAGCGCGTTCAGCTGCTCCTGCCGGTCGGCCAGGTCGCGGCGGAGCCGTTCCAGCCGCTGCTTGGAGGCCTCGTCGGTCTCCTTGGCGAGCGCCAGCTCCTCCATCTTCAGCCGGTCGACGGCGCGCTGGAGCTCGTCGATCTCGACCGGCCGCGAGTCGATCTCCATGCGGAGCCGGGACGCGGCCTCGTCCACCAGGTCGATCGCCTTGTCCGGCAGGAACCGCGCGGTGATGTACCGGTCCGACAGGGTGGCGGCGGCGACCAGCGCCGAGTCGTTGATCTGCACCTTGTGGTGCGCCTCGTAGCGGCCCTTCAGGCCGCGCAGGATCGCGATGGTGTCCTCGACCGACGGCTCCCCGACGAAGACCTGCTGGAACCGGCGCTCCAGGGCGGGGTCCTTCTCGATCCGCTCCCGGTACTCGTCCAGCGTCGTCGCGCCGATCATGCGCAGCTCGCCGCGCGCCAGCATCGGCTTGAGCATGTTCCCGGCGTCCATCGCGCCCTCGGCGCCACCGGCCCCGACGACGGTGTGCAGCTCGTCGATGAACGTGACGATCTGCCCGTTGCTCTGCTTGATCTCGGTCAGGACGGCCTTCAGCCGCTCCTCGAACTCGCCCCGGTACTTCGCCCCCGCGACCATCGCGCCGAGATCCAGGGAGACCAGCCGCTTGTTGCGCAGCGACTCGGGAACGTCCCCGGCCACGATCCGCTGGGCGAGGCCCTCCACGACGGCGGTCTTGCCGACGCCGGGCTCGCCGATCAGCACCGGGTTGTTCTTGGTGCGCCGCGACAGCACCTGCACCACGCGCCGGATCTCGGTGTCGCGCCCGATGACCGGGTCGAGCTTGCCCTCGCGGGCGGCGGCGGTCAGGTCGACGCCGTACTTCTCCAGCGCCTGGTAGGTCTCCTCGGGGTTCTCGCTGGTGACCTTCTGGTGGCCGCGGACCTTCTCGAACGCGTCCAGCAGCGCCTGCGGCGACGCGCCGTACCGCTTCAGCAGGTCCGCGACCGGACCGCCGTCGGCGGCCAGCCCCACCAGCAGGTGCTCGGTGGAGACGTACTCGTCCTGCAACTCCTCGGCGCGGTGCCCCGCGGTCGCCAGCACCCGGTTGAGCTGCCCGGAGAGCCGGGGCTCGGGAACGGTCGACCCGCTCGCCTTCGGGAACCGCGCGATCTGCTCCTCCACCTCGCGGCGCACCGCGTTCGGGTCCGCGCCGACCGCCTCCAGCAGCGGAACGGTCGTGCCCTCCGGCTGCGCCAGCAGCGCCGCCAGCAGGTGCGCGGGCTCGATCTGCGGATGCCCCTCGGAGGAGGCCCGCCGGATGGCGACGGTCACCGCCTCCCGGCTCTTCAACGTCAGCTTGGTGTCCATGTCCGTCAGCGCTCCCCGTGCGAAAGCCTTCTAGTCCCGGCGGCCGCGTTCGTGCCACACCACGACGCTGGTGCGGCGGATCGGCACCAGGTCGGTGCCCGCGGAGTCGCCGGAGTCCCCCCGCCGCCGCTGCTGCGCCAGCCGCGCCGCGACGGCCCGGGTCGATTCGAGTTCGTTGGCGAGGTCCTCCAGCGCGGCCCGCGTCTTGACCAGTTCCTCGGCGAGGCGGATGTTCTCGCGCTGGAGTTCGAGGATGTGCTTGATGCCCGCCAGGTTGATGCCCTCCTCCTGGGAGAGCCGCTGGATCTCGCGGAGCATCACGATGTCGCGCATGGAGTAGCGGCGCCCCCGCCCGGCGGTGCGGCCGGGCGAGACCAGGCCCATCCGGTCGTAGGTGCGCAGCGTCTGCGGGTGCAGTCCGGAGAGCTGCGCCGCCACCGAGATCACGTAGACGGGAGTGTCGTCGCCGAACGGGTCAGTGTCCATGGCTCGCTCCGCTCGCTGCTCGTCGGCGCCGGTCCGCGCCGTCTTCCCTCGTCGTCCTGGTCACCGCGCGCCCGGCGCCCGCCAGTCCGGACGACATGGCGCCGCCGAGCATCCGACCGCTACTCCTCTCGCGCCTGTTGCAGCAGGTCGGCGCGCAGGTCCGCGCCGTCCTCGGCCTTCCGCAGCGCCTCCAGCGCCTTGCGCGTCGTGTCGTCCAGCTTGCTCGGCACCTGCACGTCCACCGTGACGAGCAGGTCGCCCTTGGTGCCGTCGCGCCGGGTCGCGCCGCGTCCCTTCACCCGGAGGGTGCGGCCGTTCGGGGTCCCCTCCGGAAGCCGCAGCGTCACCGGCTGGCCCTGGAACGTCGGCACCTTCACCTCCGCGCCCAGCGCGGCCTCGGCGAACGTGACCGGCAGGGTCAGCGTCAGGTTGTCGCCGGAGCGGCCGAACACGCGGTGCGGCAGCACCTTGATGTTCACGTACAGGTCGCCCGCCGGGCCGCCGTTCTCGCCCGGCGCGCCCTTGCCCCGCAGGCGGATCTTCTGCCCGTTGGCCACGCCCGCCGGGATGCGGGCCTGGATGGTGCGGGTCCCGGTGGCCCGGCCGCTGCCGTGGCAGGTCGGACACGGGTCGTCGACGACCAGCCCCCGGCCGTGGCAGATGTGGCACGGCTCCTGGAACCCGAAGTTGCCGAGGTTGCGCGTCTCCTGCCCGGTGCCCTCGCAGCCCGGGCACACCCGCGGCACGGTCCCGGCCTTGGCGCCGGTGCCGTGGCAGGTGGGACACCCCGCCTCGCTGGTCAGCTTGATCGGAACGGTGACGCCGCTCAGCGCCCGGCCGAACGACAGCGTCACCTCGGTCTCCACGTCCGAGCCCCGGCGCGGGCGCCGGGTCCCGGTGGTGGTCCTGCCGGCGCGCCCGCCGAACAGCCCGCCGAACAGGTCTCCCAGCCTGTCCCCGGCGCCGCTCGCGGTGCCCCCGGTCTGCCCGAACAGGTCCCCCAGGTCGAAACCGAAGCCGCCGCCCTGGCCGCCGCGGAAACCACCCGGCATCGACCGCACCGCGTCGTACTCCTTGCGGCGCTTCTCGTCGGACAGGACGTCGTACGCCTCGGAGACCTCCTTGAACTTCTCCTCGGCCTCGCGGTCGCCCTTGTTGGCGTCCGGGTGGTACTGGCGCGCCAGCTTGCGGTAGGACTTCTTGATCTCGTCCTGCGAGGCCGTCTTCGAGACACCCAGGACCTTGTAGTAGTCCTTCTCCAGGTAGTCCTTGGTGCTCACTGTGCCCCGCTCTCTGCTGTCTCGGTCAGCGTCATGCCCGTACGTGTCGTACGTGCCCCGGGCGGCCCCCCGCCCACACGGGGAGGGACCGCCCGGGTCCGGATCACTCGCCCGTCGACCCGGTGGAGTCGGCGGACTCGGCGTTCGGGTCCGGCTCGGCGACCGCGACGCGGGCCGGACGCAGGACCCGTTCCCCGATGCGGTAACCGGGCTGCAGCACGGTCGCCACGCACGTCTCGGTCACGTCGGCCGAGTACGAGTGCATCAGCGCCTCGTGCACGGTGGGGTCGAAGGGCTCGCCCTCCGCCCCGAACCTCTCCAGGCCGAGCTTGCCGACCGTGGACTCCAGGGCCTCGCCGATCGACTTGAACCCGCCGACCAGCTCGTTGTGGTCCCGGGCGCGGCCGATGTCGTCGAGGATCGGCAGCAGTTCCTGGAGGACGTTGCCGATCGCCAGCTCCCGGATCGTGCCCTTGTCGCGCTCGACCCGCTTGCGGTAGTTGGAGTACTCCGCCTGGAGCCGCTGGAGGTCGGCGGTGCGCTCGGCCAGCTGTTCCTTGAGCGCGGCGGCCTCGCCGTCCGCGACGGGCCGCTCCCCGCCGGCCGGGGCCGCGGGAGCGGGCGTCTCCGCCTGCTCCCGGACTTGGCCGGTCTCGGGGTCGATGCGTCGCTTGTCGCGGATCACCGGGCCCTCACGCTCCTCGCCCTTTTCAGAGGAAGAGTCAGAGGTCACGACGCCTCCTCGCCTAGCGGCTCGTCACCGCGTGTCCTAAGGTGCTGTGTTCTCTGGTTCGCTTCGCTCACGAGGCACCACCCTTCGGCTTGTCCTCGTCCACGATCTCGGCGTCGACGACCTCGTCGTCCTTGGCGTCCTGCGCGTCGGCGGTCGGACCGCCGTCGGCGCTCGCCCCGGCGGCCTCGCCGCTCTGCTGGGCCTGGGCGTACATCGCCGCGCCCATCTTCTGGCTGACCTGCGCGAGCTTCTCGTTGGCGGTCTTGATCGCCTCGACGTCGGTGCCCTCCAGGGCCTTCTTGACGTCGGCGACCGCGGCCTCCACCTCGGACTTCAGCTCGGCCGGGACCTTGTCCTCGTTCTCCTTGAGGAACTTCTCGGTGCCGTAGGCGGCCGAGTCGGCCTGGTTGCGGACCTCGGCCTCCTCGCGGCGACGGCGGTCCTCCTCCGCGTACTGCTCGGCCTCGCGCATCATCTTCTCGATGTCGTCCTTCGGCAGCGCCGAGCCGCCGGTGATGACCATCGACTGCTCCTTGCCGGTGCCGAGGTCCTTGGCCGACACGTTGACGATGCCGTTGGCGTCGATGTCGAAGGTGACCTCGATCTGCGGGACGCCGCGCGGCGCCGGCGGCAGGCCGGTGAGCTGGAAGGTGCCGAGCTTCTTGTTGTACGCGGCGATCTCGCGCTCGCCCTGGTAGACCTGGATCTCCACGGACGGCTGGTTGTCGTCGGCGGTGGTGAACGTCTCCGACCGCTTGGTCGGGATCGTGGTGTTCCGCTCGATGATCTTGGTGAAGATGCCGCCCTTGGTCTCGATGCCCAGCGACAGCGGGGTCACGTCCAGCAGCAGGACGTCCTTGACCTCGCCCTTCAGGACGCCGGCCTGGAGGGAGGCGCCGATGGCGACGACCTCGTCGGGGTTGACGCCCTTGTTGGGCTCCTTGCCGCCGGTCAGCTCCTTGACCAGCTCGGACACCGCGGGCATGCGGGTGGAGCCGCCCACCATGACGACCTGGTCGATGTCCTTGACGGTGATCCCGGCGTCCTTGAGGACCTGGTTGAACGGGGCCTTGGTCCGCTCCAGCAGGTCGGCGGTCATGCGCTGGAACTCGGCGCGGGTGAGCTTCTCGTCCAGGTGCAGCGGGCCCTCGGCGGACGCGGTGATGTAGGGCAGGTTGATCTGCGTCTCGGTCGCGCCGGACAGCTCGATCTTCGCCTTCTCCGCGGCCTCGCGCAGCCGCTGCAGCGCCATCTTGTCCTTGGACAGGTCGACGCCGTTGGAGTTCTTGAACTTCTCCACCAGCCAGTCGACGACGGCGTTGTCCCAGTCGTCACCGCCGAGGTGGTTGTCGCCGGAGGTGGCCTTCACCTCGACCACGCCGTCGCCGACCTCCAGCAGGGAGACGTCGAAGGTGCCGCCGCCGAGGTCGAAGACCAGGATGGTGGCCTCGTTCTCCTTCTCCAGGTGGTAGGCCAGCGCCGCCGAGGTCGGCTCGTTGATGATGCGCAGGACGTTCAGGCCCGCGATCTGGCCGGCCTCCTTGGTGGCCTGCCGCTGGTGGTCGGAGAAGTACGCCGGAACGGTGATCACCGCGTCGGTGACCGGCTCGCCCAGGTAGGACTCGGCGTCCCGCTTGAGCTTCTGGAGCACGAACGCGCTGATCTGCTGCGGCGTGAACTCCTTGCCGTCGATGGTCGTCTTCCAGTCGGTGCCCATCTCGCGCTTGACCGAACGGATCGTCCGGTCCACGTTGGTCACCGCCTGGCGCTTGGCGACCTCGCCCACCAGGACCTCGCCGTTCTTGGCGAAGGCGACGACGGACGGCGTGGTCCGCGACCCCTCCGCGTTGGCGATGACCGTGGGCTCGCCGCCCTCCAGTACCGCGACGACCGAGTTGGTCGTCCCGAGGTCGATGCCGACCGCACGTGCCATGTCTCGTCCTCCGTCGAACTGATCGCTATCGGGATCCGGTCGCCGCCCCCGTGGGTTCGCGGCCGGTCGAGTCCTCTGCTGCTTCTCAGGTTGCCCCCTGGTCGATCTCTTGTCAAATGACTTGAGCCGACCGGACTCAACTTTGCTGCTGACCTCTACAACAGGACGTATGAGCGGTGTATTCCGGTTCCCGCGCGGGCCCGTCCGGCCGGGGTTTCGTCACACCGGAGGACCCGGCCTCGACCCAGGGGACGAGGCGTCCCCGACCCGCTCCCGGGGAAACACGGCGCGACCGTGAACACGCATCGGCGTTACGGATGAGAAGGGGGTGACCAGCCTCCTCACCGGAAGGACCCCCCTCCATGGACCAGAGCCGCCCGCCCGACGGCGACGTCGCGGCGATCGTGCGGTCGAGGCGCGAGCCCGAGGCGTTCGCCGAGGTCTTCCACCGCCACTTCGACGAGATCCACGGCTACATCGCGCGGCGCCTCGGCGCCGACGCCGCCGACGACCTGGCCGCCGAGACGTTCCTGGCCGCGTTCCGCCGCCGCGACCGCTTCGACCCCCGCCGGGGCCCGGTGCGGCCGTGGCTGTACGGCATCGCCACCAACGTGGTCGGCCTGCACCGCCGCGCCGAGCGCCGCCACTACCGGGCGCTGGCCAGGTCCCCGGCCGAGGGGCCCGCGCCCGGCCACGAGGAGCACGTCACCGGACGGGTGCGCGCCGGGGAGGTCGGCCGCGACCTGGCCCGCGCGCTCGCCCGGCTCCCGGCGGGCGACCGGGACGTGCTGCTGCTCGTCGCGCTCGCCGACCTGTCCTACGAGGAGGTCGCCGCCGCCCTGGACCTGAAGAAGGGAACGGTCGCCTCCCGGCTGAACCGGGCCCGCCGCGAACTCCGCGAGGCGCTGGGCGGGACCAACCCGATGCTGACCACCGAGGAGTCGCCCGCATGAACGAGATCGACCTGGTCCGCGACCTGCTGGACCCGCCGCCGCCCCCGTCCGGGGCCGTCCGCTCCCGCGCCCTGGCCCGGCTGGAGGAGGACATGTCCGGCGGGCGCCCCCGCCGCCTCGCCTTCGGGCCCCGGTTCCGGCTCGGGCTCGCCGGGCTGGTCGCCGCCGGAGCGGCCGCCGCCGTGGGCGTGGCCGCGCTCGGCGACGGCGCCCCGGCCGCGCCGCCCCGTCCCCAGGCCGTCGAGATGGACGCGCGGACCGTGCTGCTCGCCGCCGCCCGGCAGGCCGAGAAGGAACCGACGGGCCGCTACTGGCGCGTCCAGACGGTGGACGGATCGGCCTACCACGTCGGTCCGGCCGACGGCGGCTACACCGTGCTCGGCTACAGCTCCCACACCGACCGGTGGCAGGCGCGTTCGGACGCCGACCGGGACGTGACCTACGTCCGCGACCTGGGCGCCCGCCCCCTCGGCCCGCGGGACGAGGCCGCCTGGCGGAAGGCGGGCGGCCCGAAGACGTTCAAGGTGGTCTCCGGCGGGGAGCCGAGCGTCCTCAGCACGGTCCCCGGCCGCACCACCGGGGCCGCGCCGGCCTCCTGGACGCCCGAGATCGTCGTCACCCCGGCCCAGAAGCGCACGCGGAACGCCCGCTGGGCGAGGATCTGCGCCGGTCCCGACGAGCGGGCGAAGCGCCTGCTCGTGTTCAAGGGCGGGTGCCGGGAGGTCCCGAGCGACGCCGAACTCCGGAAGGTCGCGGGCGACCCCGGGAAGCTGCGCCGGGCCCTGTCGCCCTGGCTGGAGCCGGACGGGGTCCCCAGGGAGCGCGACACCTCCGCCCTCCGGCTGCGGCGGGCCGCCCGGCTGCTCACCTCCGAGGCGCTCTCCCCGAAGGTGCGGGCGGGGGTGTTCCGGCTGCTGGCCGACGAACCCGGGGTGCGCTCGATCGGCCGGGTCAGGGACCCGCGCGGACGCGAGGGCGTCGCCCTGGTCGCGCGCGGCGCGCCCGCGGAGGACGGCTCGGTCGACGACCACCAGCTGATCCTGGAGCCGGGGACCCACCGCATCCTGGCCGGCGTGGACGTGGTCGTCCGCCCCGGCGAGGCGGACCGGGGCATGCGCCCCGGCACGCTCCACGGCCAGCGGGTGGTCCTGTCGCTCGGCTGGACGAACGAGACCCCGCACCACCCCTGATCCGGACCGGATGGAAAGAAAACGGCGGATCTCAGCAATACCCACGGGGCGCGCCGCGCCCCGAGATCCCCTCCTGGAAGGAATCCCCCCTTGAAACGCAGACGTCGCGGGACCGCGGCCTCCCTCCTCGGCGCCGCGCTGGCCGCCGGGGCGCTGGTCGCGGTCCCCACCGGAGGGGCGGTGGCCGCGCCGGGCGCCGCCTCGCCGCTCCCGACCGGCCGGAGCTGGAAGGTCACGCTGCTGACCGGTGACGTGGTCACCCTGCGGACGGTCAAGGGCCGCCGCGCGCCGCTGGTGACCACCGAACGCGCCCGTGGGCGCGGCGCCCGGGCCTTCCACACCACGATCCGCCCGGACGGGCACGTCGTCGTGATCCCCGGCGACGTCGCCCGGCTGGTCGGCAAGGTGCTGGACCCCGGGCTGTTCGACGTCACCTCCCTGATCGAGCAGGGGTACGACGACGCCCGCAGCCGGGACCTGCCGCTGATCGTGCGGCGCGACGGGGGCGTGCGGGCCCGCGCCGCGCTCGGCGGCGCCCTGACCGAGGGCCGCGAGCTGCGCAGCATCGGCGCGGTCGCCGCCCGCCAGCCCAAGGGCCAGGCGTTCCGGGTGGGCGCGGCGCTGTCGGCCCGCCGGGCGGTCGGCGTCCGGCACGTCTGGCTCGACCGCAGGGTACGGGCGACGGCCCTGCCGACCGTCGCGGCCCCCCGGCTCGACCGCAACCTCACCCAGATCGGCGCGCCCGCCGCCTGGAAGGCCGGAGCGACCGGAAACGGCGTGAAGGTCGCCGTCCTCGACACCGGGGCGGACACCTCCCACCCGGACCTCAAGGACCGCGTCGCCGAGGCCCGGAACTTCAGCGAGGCCAAGGACGCGGTGGACCGGCACGGCCACGGCACCCACGTCGCCGCCACGGTCGCGGGCACCGGCCGGGCCTCCGGCGGGGCGCGCAGGGGTGTCGCGCCCGAGGCGGGCCTGCTGGTCGGAAAGGTGCTGGACGACCAGGGATACGGCAGCGACTCCAACGTCATCGCGGGCATGGAGTGGGCCGCCCCCCGCGCCCGGATCGTCAACATGAGCCTCGGCGGCGGCCCCACCGACGGCACCGACCCCCTGTCGAAGGCGCTGGACGGGCTGGCCGCCAGGCACGGCACGCTGTTCGTCGTCGCGGCGGGCAACGACGGCGGGATCGGCTCCGTCGGCGCGCCCGGCACGGCCGACTCCGCGCTGACGGTCGGCGCGGTGGACGCGGCCGACGCGCTGGCCGGGTTCTCCAGCCGGGGCCCGCGCGTCGGCCGGTTCGCGGCCAAGCCCGAGATCGTCGCGCCCGGCGTGGACATCGTCGCCGCCCGCGCGAAGGGCACGGCCATGGGCGAGCCCGTGGACGCGCGCCACACGAGGGCGTCCGGCACCTCCATGGCCGCCCCGCACGTGGCGGGCGCGGCGGCGCTGCTCGCCCAGAAGCACCCGGACTGGACGTTCGACCGGCTCAAGGCCGCGCTGGTCGGCTCGGCCGACCCGATCAGGGGCGACGCGTTCGAGCGCGGCTCCGGCCGCCTGGACGCCGGGACCGCCGTGACCTCCCCGCTGGTGGCGCTCCAGACCGCGCCGCACGCCGGAACCTCCGCCCACCCCAAGTACCCGGCGCTCACCGCGAACGTGAGCTGGACGTCGCGGGCGGGCGCGGTGCGGGCGGCGCTGTCGGTCCGCGTCCTCGGCCGTGACGGCAAGACCGTCACGGGCGCCGCGAAGCTGTCGACGGACCGGCTGGCCGTCCCCGCGGGCGGCACCGCCACCGCGACGCTGACGGTGACCCCCGGCAGGCTCCGCCCCGGGCTCTACACCGCCGAGGTCGTCGCCGACGGCGGCGGTGCCAGGACGCGGACCCCGGTGACGTTCCACGTGGAACCGCCGAGCCACACCCTCACGGTCGTCGCCACGCCGCCGCCGGGCACGCCCGTCGAGGAGCTGTCCACCTTCGCGAACGTGGTCAACCTGGACGACTTCGCGCTGTTCGCCGAGTCGATCGAGCCCACCACCGACGGCAGCACGAAGATCCGGGTGCCGCGCGGCCGGTACAGCGTGCTCGGCACCCTGGACGACTGGACGGGGGACGTCCAGGGCCATGCCGTGGCCGGGACGCCGGAGGTGGTCGTCGACCGTGACCGCACCGTCGTGCTGGACGGGGCGTCCGCCGAGCGCGCCACGGTCGGCGTGCAGGGGACGCGGACGGAGACCACGATGCTGGGCCTGTCCGCCGAGCGCGTGACGGGCCAGGCCATGACCGGGGTGGGCGTCTACAGCACCGACCTCGCGAAGGAGCCCGTGTACGCCCGGCTGACGGGTAAGGCGAGCACCGGGAGCCTCAGCGCCACCCTCTCCTCCCGGCAGGTCGCCGACGGCGCGGTCTACGACGGGATCCACCCGTTCACCGGCGCGCCGCGCCACGTGATCACGCCCGCCGAGCGGGAGCGGATGGCGCGGGTCCACCAGCGGTTCGCGGCGTTCGACGGCGACACCTCCAAGGGGCTGACGGAGAAGCGCTACGGGCTGTCGCCGAACGGCAGCCTGCTGGGCGGGTTCGAGGCCGAAAGCCGGGTCCCGGCGGGTTCGACCCGCACCGACCACCTGACGCCGGGTCTCTGGCTCGACGAGGCGTTCCCGGAGGCGGTCAACAACGGTGACTGGGTGGACCAGCTCCCGGTCACCGAGCGCAGGCCCGGCACCAGCGTCACCTACACCTGGGGCCGCCAGCCGCTGCGCCCCGGCCCGGTGTCGGGGAACGGACTGACCGCGAGCGCCTGCGCCCCGCCGCCGGTCACCCGCGCGCCGGGCAACCTGCGCGTCGCCCTGGTCGACCTCCAGGCGCGGCCGGACGGGTTCGACTGCGGGTACTTCGGGCCCGGGCCGCAGGATTCGGACCACCCGTTCAAGCGGAACCTGACGCTGTACGAGGGCGACAGGAAGATCGGCGAGCGCGCCGCGAGCTTCGGCGACTTCACGCTGCCGAAGCGGGCGGGCACCTACCGGCTGACCTACGACAACGACGTCGCGGGGTTCATTCCGGTGTCGGTGCGGACCTCCACGGCGTGGACGTTCCGCTCGTCGCCGTCGCAGCGGAAGGTCCCGCTGCTCCAGGTGGACTACGACCTCGGGCTGGACCTGAACGGGAGACCGTCCGGGAAGCCCGCGACCTTCGACGTCTCGCGGGTCGAGGGGGAGAACACCAGGGTGAGGGATCTGAAGGTGTGGGCGTCGCTGGACGACGGCACGACCTGGAAGGCCGTCCCCGCGACCGGGAAGGGGAACCGCTTCACCGCCCAGCTTCCGGTCGTTTCCGCAGGCCAGGCGCTGTCGCTGCGGGTCGCCGCCACCGATGACGGCGGCAGCGGCGTCGACCAGACGATCATCCGGGCCCACCGGGTCCGGTAGTCCGGGCGTCCACCGCGGGCCTCCTCCGATCTCCGGAGGAGGCCCGTTCGCGTGAACAAGATCGACCGGTTGTGCGGACTAAGGGAGAAGAATCGCCGACCCGAGGAGCCCCCCATGACAGCTCCGCCCGGATCCGACACCGTGGACGACAACACGGTGCTCGTCCGGTCCCGCCGTGAGCCGGAACGGTTCACCGTGATCTACGACCGGCACTTCCCGGACATCTACCGGTACGTCGCCGCCCGGCTCGGCCGGGACGCCGCCGACGACGTCGCGGCCGAGACGTTCTACACGGCGTTCCGCAAACGCGACCGGTTCGACGCGCGGCGCGGCGCGGTGCGGCCCTGGCTGTACGGGATCGCGACGCGGCTCGTCGGGCAGCACCGCCGCGACGAGAGCCGCCGCTACGAGCTGCTGTCCCGGCTCAGCCCCGGCGACCGCGCGGTGGAGCACGAGGACCGCGCCGCCGCCCGCGTCACCGCGCAGGGCGTCCGCCCGCAACTGGCGGCGGCGCTGGCCGGGCTGTCGGGCGAGGACCGGGACGCGCTGCTGCTGGTCGCGGTCGCGGGCCTGGCGTACGAGGAGGTCGCCCAGGCGCTGGAGATCCCCAGCGGAACGGTCGGCTCCCGGCTCCACCGCGCCCGCCGCAAGGTGCGGCAGGCGCTGGGCGGCATCGACCCCACCGGTATCGAGGAGAAGCGCCATGCATGACACCGACGCCCTGATCGACGAGCTGCTGGACGAGGGCGGCCCGTCCCCGGCCTTCACCGCCACCGTTCGCGCGAACCTGACCGCGATGGCCGCCGCGGAACCCGAGGCCGCCGCGCCTCCGCTGGTCCTGGTCGGCTCCCCGGACGGCACCGAGCCGTCCCGTCCGGCACCGCCCGCCCGGCGGCGGACCGGGCGGGCGGTGCGCTGGGCGGCGCTGGGCCTCGGCCTGGCGGCGGCAGCGGCGGCGGTCGTCGTGGCCGTGCGGCCGGACGCCGCCCCGCCCCGGCCGACCGTCCCCCCGAGCTCCCCGGCTTCCGTCCTGGACCTGAGCGGCGACCAGGCCCTGCTGGCCGCCGCGACCGCCGCCGAGTCCCGCCCGGCGTCCGACGGGCGCTACTGGCGGGTCCGGACGATCCAGAAACTGACCATGCGGGAGAAGGACATCAACGACGAGCAGGTCCAGGAGTCCTGGTACGGCAAGGACGGCTCCTACTGGGGAGGGGTGCGGGTCCTGAGCGGACCCCACCGGGGACGCGCGGTGGTCCGCAAGGGGGACCAGCCGAACGGCGGTCGCCCCTTCGAACTCGAGGACCGGCCCTTCAGCCTCGCCGAGATCCGGAGCGCGCCCGAGACGCCGGAGGGGATCCGCCGGTGGGCGCTCCGCGCCGCGTCGAAGACCGCGAGCAGCCGGGAGTACGCCGACGAGCTGGCCGACTCGCTGCTGGTGGCGGGCCTCGCCCAGGCGCCGCTGTCGCCCCGGGCGCGCGCGGCGGCGTTCCGGTCCCTGGTCGGGCGTTCGGCCGTCGAGGTCGGCGGCACCGCGCGCGACCCGCGCGGCCGGACCGGCGTGCGGTTCACGGCCGGGGGCGTCCAGTACATCCTCGACCCCCGCACCTCGCTGCTCCTGCACCAGGGAACGCGCGAGGGCCTGCCGAGGACCAGCTCCACGACCTACCTGGAGGTCGGCTGGACGAACGAGAAGCCGACGCCTCCCCGGAGGCCCTGACCGCCCGGCGGAACGGCCGCCCCGCGCCCGGCGCGGGGCGGCCGTTCCGGCGTGCCCGGAAGGAGACCGGGAAGGCGGGCCGCGCTCCGGACAACAACAGGCGTCCGTTGTCCACGCCGACGACAAGGCGACACATGAAGGAGCCACCCTTGACCGCTCCCCCCGACACCGTCCCCGCCAGGGACGACGCCGCGGTCATCGAGCGGTCCCGGCATGAGCCCGAACGGTTCGGGGAGATCTTCGACGCCTACTTCGCGGAGATCCACCGGTACGTGGCGCGCCGGCTCGGCGCCCAGACGGCCGACGACCTGGCCGCCGAGACGTTCGCGATCGCGTTCCGCCGCCGCGGCGCCTACGACGGGAGCCGCGCCAACGCCCGGCCCTGGCTGTACGGCATCGCCACCAACCTGATCGGCCGCCACCGCCGCGACGAGCGCCGCAGGCTGCGCGCCCTCGACCGGGTGGACCGCCGCGACACCGCGCTCGACGAGGAGGACGCGCTCACCGCCCGGCTGTCGGCGGAGGGCGCGCGGGGACCCCTGGCCAGGGCGGTCGCCGCGCTGCCCTCCGGCCAGCGCGACGCGCTGCTGCTCGTCGTGCTGGGCGGGCTGTCCTACGAGGAGGTCGCGACGGCGCTGGACGTGCCGTTCGGCACCGTCTCCTCCCGGATCAACCGGGCCCGGAAGAAGCTGCGCACGGCGCTGGGCGGGACCAACCCGCTGCTGGACGACCAGGAGAGGCCATGAACGACCTGCAGAGTGTCCGGGCGCTCTACGACGACCCGCCCGCCCCGTCCGCGCACGCCGTCGCCGCGGCCCGGCTGCGCATGACCGAGGGGCCGCGCCGCGCCCCCGGTCCGCGCCGCCGCGCGCTGCCTTTCGCGCTCGGCCTGACCTCCGCCGCGACCGCGACCGCCGCGACGGTCGCGCTGCTGCCCGGCGGGGATTCCGCCCGGCCCGCGCCGTCTCCGCGGGCCATGGCGCCCGAGGCGGTCCTGCTGGCCGCCGCCACCACCGCCGAACGCGAACCCGCCTCGGGCCGCTACTGGTTCTCCCGGCGGATCCTCGGCGGCCACTCGGCGGTCAAGGACCGGGACTACCTGGTGGACCGCCGGGTCGAACGGGAGATCTGGATCCCCACGTCCGGGCGCGAGCACGCCTGGACCATCGAACGCCCGCTGGGCGGGCGGCCCCTCGACGAGGCCGCCTGGCGACGCGACGGCTCGCCCCGTTCGTGGCGGCTGATCGCCCGCATCGGCGACGCCCTCAACAGCGGTCCCACCGAGACGGGGAACGCCCCGCCCGGCGCGGGCGAGGGGGTCCCGGTCCCGGCGGAGCCGGGGGAGCGCTACGCCGTTCCCAAGAGCCTGCGCCCCGGCTGGTTCGGGCGCCTCGGGCCCGTCCAGGTGACCCCCGGCTCCCTGCGGAGGCTGCCGGACGACCCCGCCGGGCTCAGGGCGTACATGGAGCAGGTGATCCGCCGGATGGAGCAGGGGGGCCACCGGCGCTTCCCGGTCGGCGGCCCCGAGCACGGCTGGCTGATGTACGACTTCACCCTCCGGCTGCTCACCGACCTGCCGGCCAGGCCCGCCGTGCGCGCCGCCGCGTTCCGGGTGCTGGCGACCCTGCCGGGGGTGGTCTCCCGGGGCCAGGTCACCGATCCGCGCGGGCGCCGGGGACAGGCCCTGGCGATGCGGGTGCCCCGCTACTTCGCCGAGCCCGGCGGGGAGAGACGGATCGTCGTGGATCCCGCCACGGGCCGCCTGCTGGCCGTCCAGGACGTGGTCACCCAGCCGGACCCCCGGTACCGGGAGCGGCCGGGCCAGCTCGTCCTGTACTCGGTGATCCTGGAGGCCCGCTGGACGGACGCCGCGCCCGACCTGCCGGAGAAGCGCCACATGGTGGACAGGGACGGCGACCCGCGGAAACCGGCGTGCGCCCGCTGCTGAACGACCGCCCGCGGGCCCGCTCCGGCGCGGCCCGCGGGCGTCACCACGCGCCGGTCAGTTCCAGCACCCCGGCGACGGCCAGGAAGGACCCGATCACGACGTAGAGCGTCCGTGCGTAGAGCGTCTCCGCGCGGCCCGTCTCACGGCCGAGCAGCGAACGCATCCGCTGCGCGTTGTGGTGCGCGATCCGGCGGTTGAAGAGGGCGAACCCGAGACCGACCGGTACGGCGACCACGCCCCACAGCCATTCGGGCGGCGTCCCGCCGCCGCCCGACCCGAACACGAGGGCCGCGACGAGCGCCATCCCGGCCACCCCGGCGAGCCGTTGCAGCAGCAGCGCGCGGCGCGACGGCTCGGGAAGCCCGCCGTCGGGCGTCGAACGCAGCCGCCGCGCCGCCGCGTTCGGCACGATCCAGCTCAGAAACCGCGGGTACACGGCGTTGACCAGCGCGAAAGCGAACGCGACGGCGAGCATGGCGTAGAAGGCCGGCGCGGGTTCTCCGGCGGCGGCCAGAAGCGGCGTCTCGACAGGCGTCATGCGGCGCGTGTTCCACACCGGGCCCCGCCGAACCGGTCACCCCGATAAAGGCCGTCCCCAACGCCGGTTTGGCGAGGGGCGCGAGGGCTCAGTCGTCGTTGCCGCCGTCGTTGTCGTTGCCGCCGTCGTCGTTGCCGTCATCACCGTCGTCGGGGTTGCCGCAGCTCGCGGTGACCGCGACCGTCGCCGCGCTCACGGCGGTCACGGCCGCCACGGTCGACACCGACGCGGGGACCAGGGCCGTGACGACGGCCATCAGGGTCTTCATGAGCTGGAACAGCAGCCTGGTCATCCTCGGAACTCCTCGCGTAGCGGGTTCGCCGAGGCCCGCCTCGGCCCTCCCGGCCACTGTGGCCCGCACCGGCGCCCGGCGCAATGCCCCCAACGGAACGCCTCGGCAAACAACCGCCAAGCGGCCCGTAACCGTCAGGCCAGGACGTCGCGCACCGCGGCGGACGCGGCCGCCCCGACCCGCCATTTGATGTGATCTAGGTCACAACGAGTCACAGGTTCCCTCCGTCCGACGCCTTGTGTGCGAACCCCGAGCGAACGGAGCAGAGACCATGACGAAGCACACCGGCGGCCGGACGGAAGTCGTCGTGATCGGCGGCGGATACGCCGGAGTCCTCGCGGCCAACCGCCTGACCGGCCGGGACGACGTGGCCGTGACCCTGGTCAACCCGCGCTCGGCCTTCGTCGAGCGGATCCGCCTGCACCAGCTGGTGGCGGGGTCCGACGACGCGGTCGTCGACTACGCGGACGTCCTGAGCGAACGCGTCGAGCTGGTGGTCGACACCGCGACCGGGATCGACCGGGAGGCGCGCACCGTCTCGCTGGCCGGCGGCGGCACGGTCGGGTACGACTACCTGATCTACGCGGTGGGCAGCCGCGGCGGCGCGCCGGAGGTGCCCGGCGCGGACAGGTTCGCCTACCCGATCGCGACCCTGGAGGAGGCCGAGCGGCTGCGCCGGGCCGTGGCCGACGCGCCCGCCACCGCGGCGCTGACGGTCGTCGGCGGCGGCGCCACCGGCATCGAGACCGCGGCCGAGCTCGCCGAGGCGGGCCGCCCCGTCACCCTGGTCTGCGGAGGACAGCTCGGCCCCTACCTCCACCCGAACGGCCGCCGCTTCGTCGCCAAGCGGCTGGCGGCCCTCGGCGTGACCGTCCTCGAAGGCCCCGGCGCCAAGGTGGCGTCCGTGACGGCCGGCGCCGTGCGCCTCGCCGACGGCCGCGAGGTGCGCGGCCACCTGACCATCTGGGCCGCCGGCTTCGGCGTTCCCGACCTGGCCGCCCGCAGCGGCCTCAGCACCGACGAGGCGGGCCGCCTCCTCACCGACGAGACCCTGACCAGCGTCGACGACGACCGCATCGTCGCCGCCGGGGACGCGGCCTCGCCCTCGGGCCTCCCGTACCGGATGGGCTGCCAGTCCGCTGTCCAGCTCGGCCCGCACGCCGCCGACGCCGTGCTCCGCCGGATCGAGGGCGGACGGCCCGAAGCCGTCAGCGTCGCCTTCGCCGGGCTGTGCGTCAGCCTCGGCCGGGGCGCCGGCATCTTCCAGTTCGCGCGCAAGGACGACACCGCCATCCGGTTCCACGTCGGCGGCCGCACGGGCGCGCGCATCAAGGAGTTCGTCGTCTCCCACACCATCAAGCAGCTCGCGGACGAGGCGCGCAAGCCCGGCGCGCGCGTCCTGAAGGGCAGGGACGACTCCCGGCGGCAGCGCGTCGAGGACGCGCGCGCGAGCCGGCCCGCGCGCGTGTCGTAGTCCCCTGGAGCACGGGCGGCCCAGGCGCCGCGCCATGGAAGGATCCGAGAATGCGAGACCACGCCGCGGACCCGGCGACCGAGGCCTTCGTCACCCACCGCAACCTGTTGTTCACCGTCGCCTACGAGATCCTCGGCTCGGCGGCCGACGCCGAGGACGTCCTGCAGGAGACCTGGCTGCAGTGGGTCGAGGTCGATCTGGCACAGGTCCGCGACCGGCGCGCGTTCCTCGTGCGCGTCACGACCCGGCGGGCGCTCGACCGGCTGCGGGTCCTGCGGCGCCGCAAGGAGTCCTACGTCGGCCCCTGGCTGCCCGAGCCGCTGCTGACCTCGCCGGACGTCGCCGAGCACGCCGAGCTCGCCGAGAGCCTGTCCATGGCCATGATGCTCGTCCTGGAGACCCTCTCGCCCACCGAGCGGGCCGTGTTCGTCCTGCGCGAGGTCTTCGACGTCGGCTACGACGAGATCGCGGAGGCGGTCGGCAAGACCCCCGCCGCGGTCCGCCAGATCGCCCACCGCTCGCGCAAGCACGTCGAGGCCCGCCGCCCTCGCGAACTGGTCTCCTCGCGCCAGGCCAGGGCCGCCCTGGAGTCGTTCCAGCACGCCGTGGAGACCGGCGACCTGCAGGGCGTGCTGGACGTGCTCGCCCCCGACGTCGTGCTGATCAGCGACGGCGGCGGCGTCAGGAGCGCCGCGCTGCGCCCCGTCACGGGCGCCGCGAAGGTGATCCGTCTGCTCCTCGTCGGCCTCGGCGACAAGGAAGGCGCGCTCACCGGCGAGCCCACCACCGTCAACGGCGATCCGGCGCTCGTCCTGCGCCTCGACGGCGAGATCGACAGCGTCATGGCGATCCGTGTCGAAGGGGGCCTCGTCACCGGCATCTACTTCGTCCGCAACCCCGCCAAGTTCACCCACATCGCCGCCGCCGTGCCGCTCACCCTGAGCTGACACCGGAGCGGCCGCGGCCCCCGCCCCCGGGGAAGGGGCGGGGGCCGTCACCTGTCGAACCAGGTCAGGCCCTTGGCCCAGTGCCCGACCCAACCGGCGAAGCCGCTGCTCGCGGTGGTGTGGCCGAACTCGGAGCCGAACGGCGTGGCGCCCTCCCCGCAGATGCTCCAGACGTGCCCCCGGTGCGGTCCCGCGACGACCAGGTGCCAGTACATGCCGCACCCGTCGGTGCCCAGCACGACCGAGCCGTGCGAGAAGACCGGGTGGAGGGCCGCCGCGATCTCCTCGTCGGAGCGGGGGTCGTCCTCGTCGCCCTCCCACAGCCACGGTCCGGTCAGTGGGAACGGCGCGGCGAGCACGCGTTCGGGACGCCGGCCGCCCCGGTCCCGGGGCATCCCGGCCAGCGGGAGGAGCCCGTAGGAGGGAGGCCCGTCCGCGGAGCCGTCGCAGATCTCCGCGACGCACGTCCGGTACGGCTCGGGCAGCACGATCCCGTGCTCGGCCTCGAACGCGCGCACCGCGTCCCAGCCCGGCGGCGGCCGGCGCGAGCCGGCGCCGAAGGCGGCGCGCAGCACCTCGAGGTCGGCCGGGTCGGCGCGGGTGACGTCCATGGGGAAGGGATACCACCGGGCACCGACGGTCACAGCCGCGCGGCGATCCCGTCCAGCAGGCAGTCCAGGCCGAACGCGAAGCGGCCCTCCAGCACCTCGCGCGTCTCCGCCGCCCAGACCTCCCGCGCGTGGGCCGCGACGCGCGGATGGGCGCCGGCGATGCGCGCCAGGTAGGGCCGCAGCGCGTCCATCGTCTCCGCCGTGGAGACCTCCGGCTGGCCCGCCGCCCAGCTCGACTCGCCGCCCGCCGCGCCGATCACGTAGTCGACGATCGCCGACACCGCGTACTCCAGGTCGAAGCCGGTGAAGCCCGCGTGGCCGAGCGCCCCGAGGACGTCGTCCATGACGCGGGTGGCGTTCGGGCCGAGCATGGGGCGGGCGCCGAACAGCGTCACCGTCCACGGATGCCGGTGGATCATCGCGCGGAGGGAGCGGGCGTAGGCCGCGGCGGCGGCGCGCCACCCCCCGGCGGCCGGGTCGGGGACCTCGACCTCGCCCATCACGTGGTCGAGCACGAGTTCCAGCAGCTCGTCCTTGTTGGCGACATGCCAGTAGACCGAGGTCGCGCCCGCGTTCAGCCGGGTGCCGAGACGGCGCATGCTCAGCCCGGTCAGGCCCTCGGCGTCCAGCAGCTCCAGCGCCGCGCCGACGATCTGGTCCCGGCTGAGGGACGGCTGCTCGCGGCGGGTCCTCGCCGGGCGGGTCCAGACGGTCTCCATCGCCGGTCCGGCTGCGGTCATGGCACCTCCTCGCTCTCGAACAGGGTACGGGAGTTGAACACCGCTCGATCGCTCTCGTACAGTGTGCGAGTCAACTCGAACACTGTACGAGGAGTGTCCCGTGACCCCCCACCCCCACCGCTGGCGGATCCTCGCCGTGCTGTGCCTGAGCCTGTTCCTGGTCGTCATGGACAACACGGTCCTGAACGTCGCGATCCCGTCCCTGCTCACCGACCTGGACGCCACCACCGGCGAGGTCCAGTGGGTGATCGACGCCTACTCGCTGGTCTTCGCGGGCCTGCTGCTCACCGCCGGAAGCCTCGGCGACCGCCACGGCCGCCGCCGCGCCATGCTCATCGGCTTCGCGGTGTTCGGCGCCGCCTCCGCCTGCGCCGCCCTCGCCACCACCCCCGGCCAGCTCGTCGCGCTGCGCGGCCTGATGGGCGCCGGCGGCGCGCTGCTCATGCCGGGCACCCTGTCGATCATGGCGCAGGTGTTCCCGGCGGAGGAGCGCGCCAAGGCGTTCGGGATCTGGGGCGCGACCTCGATGGCCGGCATCGCCGCCGGCCCCACGCTCGGCGGCCTGCTGCTGGAGCGCTTCTGGTGGGGCGCGGCCTTCCTGGTCAACGTCCCCGTCACCGTCGTCGCCGTCCTCGGCCTGCTGCTGGTGGTGCCCGAGTCGCGCGGCCCGCGCCGCCGCCCCGACGTCCCCGGCGCGCTGCTGTCCACGCTCGGCGTGTCCGGTCTGGTCTGGGCGGTCATCTCCGGCCCCGAGCACGGCTGGACCGGCCCGCGCGCGCTGGGCGGCGCGGCCGTCGGCGTCACCGCGCTGGCCGCGTTCGCGCTCTGGCAGCACCGCAACCCCGAGCCGATGCTCGACCTGGCCCTGCTGCGCTCCCGCCGCTTCTCCGGGGCCGCCATGATGATCGCGGTGTCCGGGTTCGCGCTGGCCGGAACGTTGTTCGCCCTCACCCAGCTGCTCCAGCTCGTTCTGGGGTACTCCCCGCTGAAGGCGGGCCTTGCGCTGCTGCCCGTCGCCGTCGCGGCGGGCACCGGCAACGGCCTGGGCGCGGCCCTGGAGGCCCGGCTGGGCGACCGCCGCGCCCTGGTCACCGGCTTCACCGTCACCGCCGGGGGCTTCGCCGCCCTCGCCCTGACCGGCGCGCACGGCTACCTGCCGGTCCTGCCCGGCCTGCTGCTCATCGGGTTCGGCGCGGGCCTCGGCGCGCCGCCCGCCTACGGCATCCTGATGTCGGCGGTCCCCGCCGAGGAGGCCGGGATCGGCTCGGCCGTCAACGACGCGGGCACCGAACTCGGCAACGCCCTCGGCGTCGCGGTCCTCGGCAGCGTCATCTCCGCCGCCTACGCCCGCGCCCTCCCGGACGACGTCACCGGCGCGGCCCGCCGCTCCCTCGGCGAGGCCCTGGGCCTCGGCGACCCCGCCCTCGCCCACGCCGCCCGCGACGCGTTCACCTCCGCCCTGGTCGTCGGCGCCCTGACCGCCGCCGCCGCGACGCTGCTCGCCGCGCTGACCGCCGCCGTCATCCTGCGCCCGGCGAGAATCCGCGAGAAAGTCTGAAAGAGATCCGGCGCAGCGGCGGAGTACCGGTGACATTGATCATCCGGAGGTACTGAATGCCGGACCCCACCGGAAGGACGGCCGCATGACCGCCCTCTCCCATCGATTCCGGACGGTCCCGCCCGTCGGGGCGGCGCACACGGCGGCCGGAACGCCCGAGGACGCCCCGTCCGAGACCGCCGACGCGGCGCTGGTCGCCGCGTCCCTGACCGACCCCGACCGGTTCACCGCCGTCTACGACCGGCACTTCCCGGCGGTCTACCGCTACGTCGCCGGACGGCTCGGACCGCAGGTCGCCGACGACGTGGCCGCCGAGACGTTCCTGGTCGCGTTCCGCCGCCGCGCGACGTTCGACCCGGCCAAGGGGGAGGTGCGGCCCTGGCTGTTCGGGATCGCCACCACCCTGGTGGCCCAGCACCGGCGCGCCGAGAGCCGCCGCTACCGGGCCCTCGCCCAGCTGGCCGTCGAGCGCGGACCCGGTGACGGCGCGGACCACGCCGCCGCCGAGGGCCTGCGGCTCGACCTGGCCCGCGCCCTGACGAAGCTGTCGCGCAAGGAACGCGACGTCGTCCTGCTCGTCGCCCTCGCCGACCTGTCCCACCAGGGGGTCGCCGACGCGCTCGGCATCCCCTACGGAACGGTCGGCTCCCGCCTCAGCACCGCCCGCCGCAAACTGCGCGCCGCCCTCAACCGCAAGGGAGAATGACCGTGGACGAACTGCGCATGCTCGCCGACCTGCTGGAGGAGACCCCCTCCGGCCGGACCGCCGCCGAGGGCCGCGCCCGCCTCGGCCAGGAGATCGCCGCCCCCGCCCGGCCGGAACGCCGCCGTCTCCGGTGGCCGGTCTTCGCCGGGTTCGGACTCGCCGCGACGGCCGCCGCCGTCACCGGCACGCTCGTGCTGAGCTCCGGCACCACGCCCCGCGCCCCCGACCCCGGCCCGGCCGCCGCGCCGATGACGGCCCGCACCGTCCTGCTCGCCGCGGCCGAGAAGGCCGAGACCGCCCCGGCGACGGGCCGCTACTGGCACACCAAGTCCGTGGACAAGGCGTTCCAGAGGGTGGGGCCGAAGAACGACCCTTACTGGATCGAGGAGACCCAGGTCTCCGAGACCTGGACGGAGCGGAACGGTCAGCAGAGCCTCGGGTTCCGCTCGGCCGGGGTCCGCCCGGCCACCCCCGCCGACACCGCGGCCTGGAAGCGCGACGGCTCGCCCCAGCGGTGGCCCGTGGAGAGCATCGAAACCGGATGGGGTGGTCCCAAGCACCTGACCATCGAGCCCCAGCCCGGTTTGCTGGTGCGGCGCAAGGAAACGCCCAGGTTCGGCGTCTGCGACAAGGAGATGACCTTCGCCCAGGTGGCGGCGCTGCCGGACGAGCCGACGGCGCTGCGAGCCGCGCTCCACAAGGCGATGCTGAACGGCGACGACGGCCCCGTCCCTCCCGAGTCCCAGCAGTCGTTCCTCACCAGTTGCACGGCCCACCTGCTGTTCCAGCAGCCCGTCCGGCCGCGCACACGTGCCGCCGCCTACCGGCTGCTGGCGACCATGCCCGGTGTCAAGGTGCTCGGCCGGACCGTCGACCAGAGGAAGCGTCCCGGCATCGCCCTGGTCATCGACGAGGGGAGGACGGACCAGGACACCCGCTTCGTGATCGACACGAAGACCTCGTCCATCCTCCAGATCGGCCCCGCTTCGCCCGGCGAACCCAAGCTCGAGCTCACGAAGCGGATGGGGCAGGTGGGAACGAAGATCAGCCTTGAGGTGGGCTGGACGGACGCCAAGCCGCGGATCCCCACCCTGCCCTGACCCGCGTCACCGCCTGACCGCGTGATCGTCCTGGTCCGGCGCGACCCGTTCCGCCGGTGCCGCGCCGGACCAGGACGCCAGCAGTTGCAACGCCGCCTCCGAGGCGTCCCCCTCCGCCGGGACGAGCGTGATCAGCCGCTGGCGCGGGGCGTCCACCGGCACGAAGTGCTCGTACCGCAGCCGCAGCACCCCCACCGCCGGATGCCGGAAGCCCTTGGCCCCCGACGAGCGCCGCACCACGTCCCCCGCCCCCCACAGCGCGCGGAACGCGGCGCTTCCCTCGGCCAGCTCCGCCACCAGCTCCGCCAGCGCCCCGTCGCCGGGGAACCTCCCGAGCGTCTCCCGGAACTCCCCGGCCGTGGCGGCGGCGACCTCGTCCCACTCGGCGTAGAACGCCCGCGCCGCCGGGTCGAGGAACAGGAACCGCGCCAGGTTGACGTCCGGCAGCGTCAGCACCGGCCCGAACAGGCGCACGGCCATCGCGTTCGCGGCCAGCACGTCGTACCGGTCGGTGGTGACCAGCGCGGGCAGGCGGTCCATCATCGCCAGCATCCGGCGCAGCTCCGGCCGGGCCCGCTCCTCCCCGCCGGTCCGGGTGCGCGGCGGCCGCGCCAGGGCGTGCAGGTGCGCCCGCTCCACCTCCGACAGGTCGAGCGCCCGCGCCAGCGCGTCCAGCACCTCCGGCGACGGCCGGGACGCCCGGCCCTGCTCCAGCCGCTGGTAGTACTCCACGCTGATCCCCGCGAGCTGCGCGACCTCCTCGCGGCGCAGCCCCGGAACGCGGCGGCGCGGCCCGTCCGGCAGCCCCACGCTCCGCGGCGCGACCCGCCCCCGGCGCGCCCGCAGAAACCCGCCCAGATCGGTCATGAACGCCAGTATGGCCGCCGCCCGCCCGCCGATCCTGGCCCTGCCGGTACCCGTAAGAACCGGCCCTGGAGCCACCGCCGTCCCCCCGCGAGGGTCGTGACCGTCACCGATCACCAAGGGGAGAGACCATGTGCCACCCGACCGACGCCCGTCCACCCGCGCCGCCCGCCGACGCCGTCACCGGCGAGGCCGCCGAGCACGGCCACCTGGAGCTGACCGCCGCCGACGGCAACCGCTTCACCGCCTACCGCGCGGTCCCGTCCGCACCCCTCGGCCGCAACGTGGTCATCCTGACGGACTTCCGCGGCCTGCACCCGTTCTACGAGGCCCTGGCCCGCCGGTTCGCCGAGCTGGGGTACCACGCCCTCGCGATCGACCCCTACGGCCGCACCGCGGGGCTGCTGCCGCGCGACGGCTCCTTCGACGGCCCGTCCCACCTGCCGCTGCTGGAGCCCGCCCACGTGGACGCCGACGTCGCGGCCGCCGCCGCGCGGCTGCGCGCCGAGAACCCCGGCCCGCTGTTCACCGTCGGGTTCTGCCTGGGCGGCGGCCACTCCTGGCGGCAGGCCGCCACCGGCCCCGGCCTGGCCGGGGCGGTCGGCTTCTACGGCCCGCCCCGCTTCTTCGGCGACAACGCCGAGAACCTGGACGCGCCCCTTCTGCTCCTGCTCGCCGGGAACGACTCCGCCACCACGCCCGAGGAGTTCGACGAGCTCACCGGGCGGTTCGACGCGGCGGGCAGGGACTACGACAAGCACGTCTACGACGGCGCGCCGCACTCGTTCTTCGACGTGGCGTCCGAGGAGTGGAAGGACGAGTGCGCCGACGCGTGGCGGCGCGTCCTCGCGTTCCTGGAGCGCCACGCGTGAACGACCGTTACGCGCGCGGACTGGCCCGCCAGGCGGAGCTGCGCGGCGCCGACGAGCGCCGCGAGGTCTACGACCTGCTCGCCGACACCGCCCCCGACCTGTCGAGGCTGGCCGTCGAGTTCGCCTACGGCAACGTCCACGCCCGCGACGGCCTGGACGCCGCCCGCCGCGAACTGGTGATCCTCGGCGCGCTGGTCGCGCTCGGCGACACCCGCCCGCAGCTCAGGGCGCACACGTCCGCCGCCCTGGCCGCCGGGCTGCGCCCCGGGGAGATCGTCGAGGCGGTCATGCAGGCGGTGCCGTACGCGGGCTTCCCGCGGGTGTTCACGGCGATGACCGCGGTCCGCGAGGTCTTCGCGGACCGTGGCCTGCTCCCCGTCACAGCAGGTCGGACGGGGCCGTGCCCTCCTCCGTGAGCGGCAGGCCGAACATGACCCGCTCGGTCAGCCACCGGCTCGGCCGGTAGCGGGGGTCGCCCGTCCCCTCGCGCAGTCCCTCCAGGATGTCCCGCACGAGCTCCGCGCCGACCTGGTCGCCCCACTCCAGCGGCCCGCGCGGGTAGCCGAGGCCGAGCCGGACGGCGGTGTCGATGTCGGCGGGGGAGGCCAGCCGCCGTTCGGCGATACCGCAGCCGACGTTGACGATCGAGGCGAGGAGGCGCTGGGCGACCGGGGCGGGGGCGTCGCGGACGACGGTGACGGGACGTTCCGTCGCGGCCAGCGCCGCCCACGCCGACCGGCCGAACGCGGGGTCCAGGCCGGGGTGGACCGTCATCGTCAACCGGGTGAAGAAGTCCCCGAGCGGGTCGATGCCCACGACGCGTTCGGTGTGCAGGCCGTATGCCTCCGCCCCGCTGCCGTACGCCGCCACCAGGATCACCGCGTCGTCCGACGGCTCGTCGGAGCGCTCGACCCGCACCCCGGCGGAGTCCAGCAGGGCGTACAGCCGGTCCCGCACGCCCTCCCCGATATCGGCGACCCACACCGGGCGCGGCTCGGCGGACGGCGCGGACGGCTCCGCGGGCTCCTGCTTGACCCCGTCCACGTACTCGTAGAAGCCGCGCCCGGCCTTGCGGCCCAGCAGCCCGGCCGTCATCCGCGCCCGCGTGATCTCCGACGGCCGCAGCCTGGGCTCCCCGTAGAAGCCCTCCCAGATCGACTCCAGCACCGGGTGCGACACGTCCAGGCCGGTGAGGTCCATCAGCTCGAACGGCCCCATCTTCAGCCCGAGCACGTCCCGCGCGATCCGGTCCACGTCCCACGGCTCGGCGACGCCCTCGGCGAGGATCTGCAACGCCTCGGTGACCAGCCCGCGCCCGGCGTGGTTGACCAGGAAGCCCGGCGTGTCCGGCGCGAGCACCGGCTCGTGCCCCAGCCGCCGTACCAGGTCCGTCAGCGCCCCCGGCACCCAGTCTGCGGTCCGCGCCCCCGGCACGACCTCGACCAGGCGCATCAGCGGCACCGGGTTGAAGAAGTGCAGGCCCGCCACCCGCGACGGGTCGTCCAGCTCCGCCGCGATGGCCGTCACCGACAGCGAGCTGGTGTTGGTGACCAGCAGCGTGTGCTCGGGAACGACCTTCTCCAGCCGCGCGAACAGCTCCCGCTTGACCGCCAGGTCCTCCCGCACGGCCTCGATCACCAGGTCGCAGTCCTGGAACGGCGTCATCGGGTCCCCGACGGGCTTCAGCCGCTCCTTGGCCGCCGCCGCCTCCGCCGCGTCCATCCGGCCCTTCGCGGCCAGCTTGTCGAACATCCCGTGCACGTACTCGACGGCCGCCGCGACCGCGTCCATCCGCGCGTCGGCCAGCTCGACGGTCAGCCCGCCCGCCGCCGCGAGCTGGGCGATCCCGCGCCCCATCACCCCGGTGCCGATCACCCGCACCGTCGCCGCCCGCTCCGCCCAACGCTCCATGACGCCTCCTCGCGCGCTCGCAGTCACCCGCATTCAACCGTCCGCTGGACGGAAACCCGCACACCGCCCCGGCGGCACGAGGACGTACCCTGCCATTGGCCCCGCCCCGCCCGTCCCGAGGAGCTGTCACGATGCGCGAAGTGGTGATCTGCGAGCCGCTGCGGACCCCGATCGGCCGGTTCGGCGGCGTGCTGAAGCCCGTCCGGCCCGTCGAACTGGCCGCGACGGTCATCGGCGCGCTGCTGGAGCGCACCGGCCTGCCCGGTGACGCGGTGGACGAGGTGATCCTCGGCCAGTGCAACCCCAACTCCGACGCTCCGGCCATCGGCCGCGTCGCCGCCCTGGACGCGGGCCTGCCCGTCACCGCCGGCGGCCGCCAGGTGGACCGCCGCTGCGGCTCGGGTCTCCAGGCGGTGCTGGACGCCGCGATGCAGATCCAGACCGGCGTCAGCGACCTGGTCATCGCGGGCGGCGCGGAGAGCATGAGCAACGCGCCGTTCTACACGACCGAGGCCCGCTGGGGCGTGCGCGGCCCGAACCTGGAGCTGCACGACGCCCTCGCCCGGGGCCGCGTCACGGCGGGCGGCGTCCACCACCCCGTTCCCGGCGGCATGTTGGAGACCGCCGAGAACCTGCGCCGCGAGTACGGCATCCCGCGCGACGAGCAGGACGAGTTGGCGGTCCGTTCGCACCAGCGCGCGGTGGCCGCCCAGCGGGAGGGCCGCTTCGCCGACGAGTTGGTCCCCGTCACGATCCGCTCCCGCAAGGGTGACACCGTCGTGGACACCGACGAGCACCCCCGCGCCGACACCACCGTCGAGACCCTGGCCAAGCTCCGCCCGGTCCTCGGCAGGCAGGACCCGGAGGCGACCGTCACCGCCGGGAACGCCAGCGGCCAGAACGACGCCGCCGCCGCCTGCGTCGTCACGACCCCCGAACGCGCCGCCGAGCTGGGCCTGCGCCCGCTGGTCCGGCTCGTCTCCTGGGCACAGGCCGGGGTCCCGCCCCGCACGATGGGCATCGGCCCGGTCCCCGCGACCGCGAAGGCCCTGGAGCGCGCGGGCCTGGCCCTCGACGACATCGACCTCATCGAGCTGAACGAGGCGTTCGCCGCCCAGGTCCTGGCCGTCACCCGCGAGTGGGGCCTGAAGGACCTGGACGACCCCCGCTGGGACCGGATCAACGTGAACGGCTCGGGCATCTCCCTGGGCCACCCCGTGGGCGCGACCGGCGCCCGCATCCTCGCGACCCTGTCCCGCGAGATGCACCGCCGCGAGGCCCGCTACGGCCTGGAGACGATGTGCATCGGCGGCGGCCAGGGCCTCGCCGCCGTCTTCGAACGCGTCTAACGGGACGGCGTCCAGCCCGGGTCGCGCCCCGTGAAACCGATCAGCCGGTCCAGCGGCGGCGCGTCCCCGGCGACCGGCACCGGCGGGCCGAACAGCCCGTTGTCGGGGGTGCGCTCCTCGCCCGGCTGCGGCGTGCTCACCCGGAGGCAGACCTCGATCTCCTCCGGCGTCGCCTCGTAGGGGCGGCCGGTCCCCCGCGCCAGGTCCCAGCCGTGGATCACCAGCTCGTTCAGCGCGACGAAGCCCGCGATCTCGCCGGGCAGGTCGACGCCGCCCGCCTGCGTCATGCCCTGCCACGCGGACGGGTCGCGCCACGCCTCGGCCAGGGCGGCGAGGCGTTCGGGGATCAGCGACCGCCAGCCCGGCTCCAACCGGGACGCGTCGCCGGACGGCCCGCCCCCCGGGGAGTCGGCGAAGCTCTTCTCCGCCGCCCACGTGAACGCCAGGGAGAGCCCGTTCACATGGTCGATCAGGTCACCGACGGTGTACTCGGGACAGGGCGTCGGGTCCGCCAGCCGCTCGTCGGCCACCCCGGACACAAGATCGGCCATCCGCCGCGCGGCGGGACCGAGATCAGGCATGTCAGCCATAGGTCGCACTCCTCTTCTTCAAGGGATGAGACCGACGCGACACCGCAAAGTCATCGGTCCGACCCCGCGAACCTGCGCGCGACCTTCCCGAACGCGTCCGGATCGGCCCCGGCGAGATGATCGAGCAGCCCCTCAACGGTCGAAGCACTGATGATCATGAACTCGGCGGCCCGCCACACCCCGCGTTCATGCCAGATCTCCCACCCGGGAAACAACTCCCGCAGCATCACCACCAGAACATCCCGGGGCGTCACGTCGCACCCCCGTTCAGCACGGCGTAGACGCTCTTCCCACCCGACGCGAGACGCCGGAAGCCCCACGCCTTCGTGAGCTCGGAGACGATGGCCAGCCCCCGCCCGGTGAACGAGTCCAACACCAGCGGCTTGACCCGAGGCTCGGCGTCACTACCGTCCCGCACCTCCGCCACCGGCCCGACCTCGGACAGATACAGACGAACGGAGATCACGTCCCCAGGCGCACTGCCGTGCCGGTAGGCGTTGGTGACCAGCTCGTTGACCACCAGCAGCCCGACCTGCACCGCAGCATGATCGACCCCCTTCACCTCCAACCACCGCCGCGCGAAGTCCCGCGCAGCTTTGATCGCCTCCGGCGCAGACCGAATCAGCAACGTCGACGGCTCAGTAATCGCAGGCGGTGGTAGCTCTTGCATTGGTCACCTCGAAGCGCGTTCTGGAGCTGTTCTGTAGCGCAGCGTCGCGCGAAGAGAGATGCTTGACGGCACAAAGCGCCTTGTCACAGGGCATCGCTGCGGAGTTGCGGCGATGCTCGGTCATCGTCGGCCGTCGCCGGTCATCGGGAGTCGTCATGCCCCAACCCCCCCAAGCGCCTGACCCCTTCACGTGGCCCGTTCGACCTGTTTGGCTCCGAGGTGCGTCGCCATCGTCAGCGGCTCGGATGGTCCATCGCCGAACTCGCCGTGAAGATCCCTTACAGTCCATCGTTCATCGGTGACGTCGAACGTGGGGAGTCCGGGTGTGAGCGGCACTTCGCTGAGGAGTGCGACCGAGTGATGGGCACCCATGAAGCGCTTGCGCACCTTCATGACGGACTGTTCGACGGACGCGACGCCGCCTTCCCTGGCTACTTCCGGGCGTGGCCCGACCAAGAGGCCGCTGCCACCACCCTGCGGGCCTACGAGCCGCTGGTGATCTGGGGCTTGTTCCAGACGCCCGCCTACGCGAACGTGTTGCTGTACGGCGACGAGAAAGCCGTCAAGGCGCGGATCGAGCGGCAGACCGTCTTGGCGCGCGACGATCCGCCCAGAGTGTTCTACGTACTGCCCGAGCGGGTCCTGCGTTCTCGCGTCGGGACTGCCGAGGTCATGCACGAACAATTGATGCGACTGGCGGATGCCGTCTCATCCAAAATCAGCGTTCAGGTCATCCCTGACGGCGCGCCTCACCCGGAAACTCGGGAGCATTCGTCATCGCGACACTGCCCGATCATGCGCATGTGGCTTACACGGCGTCCGAGCCACGCGGGAGGATCTTGGATGGGCGCGCCGACGTCGAGGACCTCCACGAGAGGTTCGCCGACATCGCCTCGTACGCACTGCCCAAGGACCAATCGGCGGCCTTGATCCGAGAGGTGGCGGAAGAGAGATGGAAAACATGATCTTGAAGTGGCGAAAGTCCAGCTACAGCAGTTCGCAAGGTGACAACTGCATCGAGCTTGCGGACCTCGGCGACGCCGTGGGCGTGCGGGACTCGAAGGCCCCGGCCACTGGTCATCTCGACGTGGACCGCACGGACCTGTGCGTCCTCGTGGCTGCCCTGAAGAGTGAGTAGGTCCCGACGGCCCTGAGCCCCGCCGCATGGGGTGGGGCTGGCGGTCGGGATCAGTGGGTCCGGTACCTGATCCAGGCTCGCCCCGCCTCGGCGGCTCGGGCACGGGCGTCCAGGTCGTAACGGTCGAGGGCCTGGGCGCGCATCTCCCGGTGCTCGCCGTCGGTCTGCCTGTTGAGCAACGCGTTGGCCTTCTCGGTCGGCGCCTCCACGTTGCGGGCGGCAGGCGGGGCGTCCTCCCACGTGGGCAGGGAGCCGAGTCGTTCCAGCAGCGTCACGACCTGGGGAAGGTCGGGCGACCCCGGAGACAGATCGGCGTCCCGGCCGTTCAGGTGGTCGAACAGCATCACCACCCAGCCGTTCCCGATCGAGGACCACGGCATCAGCGGCGCGATCGCCGATGCGGTGAGAGTGGAGTTGGCAGCCTGCTCGCGGACGTACAGCACGGCCTTGAGGAAGAACCGGCGGCCTTCGACGGGGGCGCGGACAGCACAACACTGGCTGCACTCGGCCGCCGGAATCCCCCCGCGTCGCGTCGCGCGGCTTGATCAAGGCTTGTATGAAGGAGTGGTCGTGCGGGACTCGAAGGCTCCGGACGCCGGTCGCCTTGATGTGGATCGCGCGGGCCTGCGTGCGTTGGTGGCGGTTCTCAAGAGCGGGCGGCATCTGGGTTCAGGTCCGCTGGGAGAGCGGCCGCCTGAACGCGCGGCCGTTCGGACCGGGCTTCCTGGCCTGTGAACGCGTTGGAACAGGCGGACGCGATCCGGTGCCGTGGCGATGGAGGCCGCGTGCCAGCGGGCGAGGATGCCCTGGCCTCCAGCGTTCCGGTACATCGCTTCTGGCCCATGCGGCGGCCATGAGGGTGATGGCCGTGCGGCCGTCAGGGCGTGCGGGAGCTTGCTGCGGGAACGCCGGTGAACGGACGGGTCTTCGGCCCCGGCGGCAGTCCGGGTTTCGGTGGTGGTTCGCGTCGTCGTTCGCGCGTCAGTCGTTGCATCTCAGGATCATGTGCTTGGACGCGCCCCACGCGAAGCGTACGCCGAGCGCCCACATTGAAGAGGTGCCCGGGACGCGGGTCATCGCCGAGATCTCCGAGGTCTTCCCGAGGGGGTCCAGACGCTGGGGCTTGATCCACTTGCCCGCCCTGTAGTGGACGAGGCCTTTCCCCGACTTGAACCACAGACCGCCCGCGCCGTCGTCGGTGAGGGACTTCAGGTCGCCCTTCCCGGGTGTCGGGACCGGGTTCCACCGCCTGCCGTCCCAGTGGTGGAGGCCGTTGCCCAGAAGCCAGACGTCCCGGTCGGTGCGCGCCAGGATCTCCCAGCCGGAGGCGGGATAAGAGCGTCCGCTCTGCGGATTTCCCAGACCCGTGAGGCTCTTCGGCAGTGGATGGTCGTTCCAGGTCTTTCCGTTCCAGCGCACCAGGTAGGCGGGGACGGGCTGGTTCGAGCTCCAGCCCGCGCCCACGGCCCAGGCGTCGCGGTCGGACAGGGCGCTGATCGAATGGAGAAAACCGGGCGTCGAGACTTCGCGCCACCGGCGGCCGTCGAAGAACCGCACGTCCCCGCCGTACGGATTGGGTCCTTCGTCGGGAACGTTGAACCACCACGCGCTCTTGGCTCCGACCGCGAGCGGTATCGCCGAGTTGCTGGGGAACGGCTCGGTGCTCCGGTAGGTGCGGGCGCGATAGATCTCCCAACGCCTGCCGTCCCAGTGCCACCAGTACTGCCGGATGTCCTTGAAGTCCCTCGCTTCGTCGTCGTCGTCGCCGACGATCCACACGTTGGTGGGCGACGACGCGCTGACCCGGTTCAGTTTGATGGGGCCCGAACCGGCCGGTTCGGGCAGCTCGACCCGGCTCCACCTTCGTCCGTCCCAGCGCCGCACGAGCGGAGCCGAGTCCCGGGCGTTCTTGCCGAAGCGCCGGGTGCCGACGACCCAGACGTTCTCGTCGCTGATCGCGGCGATGTCCCGGTACCACTCCTTGTTCTCCTCGAACTCATGGGTGACGTGCCAGCAGTGGGAGGCGACGGCAGTGGCGGTGGGCGCGGAGGGCGTGGTGGGCGCGCTCCGGGGAGTGGCGGGGGCGGAACAGGCGGAGAGGACGAGTGCGAGAGGGACGGCCCCGGCCGTGGCGGCCTGCTTTCGCGTCGGCTTTTTCACGTGCTTCCCGTCGGTCGCGGATCTCGAGGTGAAGTCGCGGGTCGGGCAGCCTAGGCCGTGTTTCAAAGCCCTGGCCCACGGCGCTCGCCTGGCGGCTCGCACCTCACCAGGGCTTGGCGAGCGCGACATCGCTTCGCGATCTGACCTGCGGGCCCTCGCCTTCGGCGTCGGGCCCGCAGGTCAGGTAACGCGCTCGCGTGCGCGGCTGAGGCCCACTTTGAAACAGGCCCTAGCCATTAATTGATCATGACGGAACCCGGACCGGCGCGGCCTGGGCTCCGTCAGCGGTGCCGTGCGGTCTCGACCGTGTCGGGGAAGCCCGGCCGTTCTCCTCGGGTGGCACCAGAAACACGGTATGAATCCGCAGGTCATCACCGCTTCGAACGGGGAGTTGACGTTGCCCGGTAGCGTGCACGGCCTGAGGGCCGTCCCGTCTCTTGCGCACCGCATGCGTTGAGAACTTGTTCGTGATGCTGCAAGTGTGCGCACTGAGCGCCGACATGGTTGGCCGGGGAGGAGTTTCCGTGCGCGACGACGGCATCTGGCTTGGGGAGAACCGCGTGTGCGGAATCTCCGTGACCGGTTTCGGGACGGCCATGGGCCTGGGACGGCTGCCACGGGGCCGGGTGTTCGGTGGTGACCTCGTCCGTGGTGCGCGGGCTCGCCTGCTGCGCGGTGGAGTGGTGATCGCCGAGGACCTTCGTGTAGGGGCTCTGATCAGGGAAAAGGTCGTGGGGAAGCGGCTGGAGGCACGGGAGGCCATCAGTGCGGGGCGGCGGTGCATGGTGGCGATCGGGCATGGCGACGTCCGGGAGGGCGACCATGTCGAGGTCTACACCCCTGCGAACACCGCCGGACTCGACCCGGATCTGGTGCTTGGTTACCAGGTCCAGCCGGACCGGCGTGAGGAACTGGGGCGCGCCGAGGTGGATGAGCTGTCCAGTGACCCGCTGGCCGGAACGGTCGCGCGGGTCGCCCTGGCCACGGGAAGGCTGAGGCTGGGCGACCGGGTGCGGGTCCTGCGCGGTGGGCAGCCGGTGGCCGAGACGCTGCGACTGCTGTTCATGACCGACGAGGATCGACGCCCGATCGGTGAGGCGTCCGTGGGCGATCGCGTCCTGGTGGGTCTGGGGCATCCCGGGTTGCTCCCCGGAGACATGGTCGTGGCCTTTGACGTGCCACCGCCGACGTGGACGGAAGCGCGTACACACCGGCTGAAGGTGCAGGAGGCGCACTCGGCCGACGACCTGGCCATGGGCGAGGTGTTTCCATCCAGGAAGTCGCCGGCGGGCGGGCGGATCCTGGCGGCCGGGCATCGCGCGCGCCTGCTGCGCGACGGCACCGTCATCGCCGACGGGTTGACCATCGCTCACCTTCGCCGGACGGGGACGCTCACCGCCACGGCCTTCGAGTGGACTCAGCAGACCCGCCCGTGGACCGAGGTCTGGCTCGACTTCCCGGATCTGCGCAAGGGAGATCAGATCGAGCCCTACCAGGTGCTTCCGGCGGGATGACCGCCGGACCTCGGCGCTCTTCGGAACCGCTCCCGGACGGGCGTTCCCCCACCCCCGCCCGTCTTGGGCCAGAGAGGTGATGCATCAATGTGATAACGGTCCTCATCAGCGGGAACAACGGGTTTACCCCGTCGGGGGGCACGTATATAT
This sequence comes from Actinomadura kijaniata, assembly GCF_014138665.1. Classification (NCBI taxonomy): domain Bacteria; kingdom Bacillati; phylum Actinomycetota; class Actinomycetes; order Streptosporangiales; family Thermomonosporaceae; genus Actinomadura; species Actinomadura kijaniata. The sequence goes on along the minus strand of NZ_JACJIA010000002.1, from coordinate 290,510 downwards.
ACAGCGCTACGTGTGATCGCGTTCCGTGTCCGGGCGGTATGCGGTATGACGCCTAAGCTACTGCCGAGTAGTATTCGGGACCCGGATGAAGTACAGACTGTCGCGCGCCCTACGCTGACAGCCGACGCCCGTACCTCAGGAGGACGGAACAGTGCTCTACTGGATCACGTTGCTGATCGGCATAGCCGGGTTGGCTGCCGCGTTGGCGCTCGCGGGCAAGCGGGTGCTCTTCCTCTGGAAGCTGTTCAAGAGCGGTCAACCGGACCCCGAACGCACCCTTCAGGTCAAGCGTGAGCCCAAGAAGGCGGTCGAGGGGCAGGCCGTCGAGGTCCTGGGCCAGAAGAAGCTGCTGAAGTGGACCGTCGCCGGGGCGGCGCACTTCGCGGTGATGTGGGCGTTCTTCCTGCTGGCCACCGTCTACCTGGAGGCGGGCGTCCAGCTGGTGTTCGGCCTGGACGCGCACATCCCGTTCGTCCAGACCTGGGGTCCGATCGGGTTCGTCCAGGACACGATCGCCCTGGCCTGTCTCGCCGGTCTGATCACGTTCACGATCATCCGGATCAAGAACGCCCCCAAGAAGCTGGGCCGCAAGTCCCGCTTCAGCGGGTCGCACCTGGGCGGCGCCTGGGTCATCCTGTTCATGATCTTCAACGTGATCTGGACGATGTTCTTCTTCCGGGGCATCGAGGCGGCGCGCGAGGGCCTGTCCTACGGCAAGGCCGCCTACTTCTCCTGGCTGGTCGGCCAGCCGCTCAAGGGCGTCGACGACAACGTGCTGGAGGTCCTGGAGGCCGCCGGCCTGCTGCTGCACATCGGCGTCGCGCTGGTCTTCCTGGTCATCGTCGTCAACTCCAAGCACCTGCACATCTTCCTGGCCCCGCTGAACGTCATGTTCAAGCGCCAGCCCGACGGCCTGGGCGCGGCCCAGCCGATGATGAGCAAGGGCAAGGTCCTCGACTTCGAGGAGGCCGACCCGGACGAGGACACCTTCGGCCGCGGCAAGATCGAGGACTTCACCTGGAAGGGCTACCTCGACATGGCGACCTGCACCGAGTGCGGTCGCTGCCAGTCGCAGTGCCCGGCCTGGAACACCGGCAAGCCGCTGTCGCCGAAGATGGTCGTCCTGGAGCTGCGCGACCACGCGTTCGCCAAGGCCCCCTACATGCTCGCCTCCGAGGAGGAGCGCGAGAAGTTCACCGACGAGCAGAAGACCGCCATGCAGGTGGACAAGGAGCTCGTCGCCGAGGACGGCGTCATCCACCCCGACGTCCTGTGGTCCTGCACCAACTGCGGCGCCTGCGTCGAGCAGTGCCCGGTCGACATCGAGCACATCGACCACATCCTCGACATGCGCCGCTTCCAGGTGATGATCGAGTCCTCGTTCCCCTCCGAGGCCGGCGTCATGCTGAAGAACCTGGAGAACAAGGGCAACCCGTGGGGCATGTCCGAGATGAAGCGCCTGGAGTGGATCGAGGAGCTCGACTTCGAGGTCGAGGTCGTCGACGACAAGGCGCCCGAGGACATGGAGTACCTGTTCTGGGTCGGCTGCGCCGGCGCACTGGAGGACCGCGCCAAGAAGACCACCAAGGCCGTCGCGGAGCTGCTGCACATCGCGGGCGTCAAGTTCGGCGTCCTCGGCCCGATGGAGGCCTGCACCGGTGACCCGGCGCGCCGCCTGGGCATGGAGTTCGTCTTCCAGATGCTCGGCCAGCAGAACGTCGAGACGCTGAACGAGGCGGGCGTCAAGAAGATCGTCGCGACCTGCCCGCACTGCTTCAACACCCTGGCCAACGAGTACCCGCAGATCGGCGGGAACTACGAGGTCGTCCACCACACCCAGCTGCTGGCGCACCTGGTCGAGGCGGGCAAGCTCACCCCGGTCACCCCGATCGAGGAGAACATCACCTACCACGACCCCTGCTTCCTGGGCCGCCACAACAAGGTCTACAAGCAGCCGCGCGACATCATGTCGCACGTCCCGGGCGTCAAGACGCAGGAGATGCACCGCCACAAGGAGCGGGGCTTCTGCTGCGGCGCGGGCGGCGCGCGGATGTGGATGGAGGAGCGCATCGGCAAGCGCATCAACACCGAGCGCGTGGACGAGGCGATGGAGACCAACCCCGACACCATCTCCACCGCCTGCCCGTTCTGCCTCGTGATGCTGGGCGACGCCATCAACGAGAAGAAGAACGAGGGCCAGGCCAAGGAGAGCCTGGAGGTCGTCGACGTCTCGCAGCTGCTGATCCGCTCCATCAAGGGCGAGGACGCGCCCAAGGAGACCGTCTCCGCCGAGTGACGCCGCCGGCGAGCCGGATCGGACACCAGCGGCCCCGTGATCACCGACGTGATCACGGGGCCGCTTCCGTCGTTCCCGCTGGCGAGGGAGTCGCGGGCGCCACCGCGTTCCCTACGCGCGCCGCTCCTCACGCACGCGTGGGGCGCGCCTGTGCCGTGCCCGCCCAGCATGGACCAGGCAGATCACGGCAAGGCCGGCACCGCCGGGGCTCGCGGCCCGCCCGCTGACGGCCCGCGTTCGCGGAACGCGCGGGCCGTCCGGGACGATGGTCCGAACCGGGAGAGGATCTCGCGTCCTCCCCGGGCCGACCCCCTCATCTCCGGAGTTTCCTGTGCTGTCGTTCGTGATCGGCGGTCGTGTGCGGACCGCCCTGCTCTGCCTGCCCGTCGCCCTGGTCCTGGCCGCCTGCGGGTCGGGTGGCGGGAAGTCCGCGTCCTCCTCTCCGCCGGCCACCACGTCGGCCGACGATCCGGCCGTCGCGCGGTCGGCGGTACCCGAGGTGAAGGGCAAGACCTTCAAGGACGCGATCGCCGTGCTCAACGAGGCCGGGATCGCCAGCGTGCGCGCGGCGAGCTTCGACAAGAAAGCCAAGCTGCCCACCGACCCGGACGGGTGGAAGGTGTGCGGCCAGGACCCCGCCGCCGGAAGTCAGATCACCGCCGGGACGGCGGCCGAGCTGCTGCTGGCCGCCCCCTCCGCCGCCTGTGCGTGACGGGTGTCGCGCCGGGTGACGGGAGCCGCCCAGGTGTGCGGAGGGCTTTCGGTGGGCACGAAAGGTGCATTGCGTCCCGTACCGGCTTGTCCGCGCCTCAAGCCGGTACGGGGCGCGGCGCGTCTGGGCGAGGAACGGCCGGACGGCTTGTAGAACCGGACCATGGCTGTGGTCCTGTCGGTGGTGGCGTTCCTGATGACCCTGCTCGGCGGGGTGGTCGCGCTGCGCGTGCGGGACCGCCGCCATCTGGTGCTGGGGCTGGCCGGCGGGCTGATCCTCGGGGTGGTGGCGTTCGATCTGGTCCCGGGGTCGCTGGAGCTGTCGGACGCGGCGCCGCTGGGCGTGCCCGCGCCGATGATCGGGTTCGCGGCGGGGTTCCTGCTGCTGCACGTGGTCGAGCAGGCCGCCGCCGTCCACCGTGCCCACGAGGACGAGTACGCGCCGCACGAGCACGCCCACGGCGGCGCGTCCGGGCGGGCCGGGGTGCTGGCCGCCGGGGCGCTGGTCGGGCACAGCTTCGTGGACGGGCTCAGCATCGGCCTCGGCTTCCAGGCCGGGACGGGCGTGGGCGTGCTGGTCGCGCTCGCCGTGGTGGTGCACGACTTCGCCGACGGGTTCAACACGGTCACCGCCGCGTCGCTGGGCAGGTCGGGACGCCGGGTGCCGCTGGCGCTGCTGCTCGCCGACGCGCTCGCGCCGGTCGCCGGGGCGCTGGTCACGCTCCTGGTGACGGTGCCCAAGGCCGTTCTGGGGCCGTACCTGGGGTTCTTCGCGGGGATCCTGCTGTACCTGGCGGCGGCGGAGATCCTGCCGGAGGCGCACGCCCGGCATCCGCGCGTGCTGACGCTGTGCTGCACGGGCGCGGGGATGCTGGCGGTGTTCTTCGTGGTGGGGCTGGCCGGATAGGCGGACGGGCCGCCCGGTCGCGCACCGGACGGCCCGTTCGGCGGGAGGTCACTTCATGATCGAGGGCATGAAGTCGGGGTTGGCCCTGGTCCACTCCTCGACGCCCCTGGCCTCCTGGCCCTTGTACTTGTTGATGACCAGGTCCTCCAGCGGGAAGAGCTGGTCGTCCTTCATCCGGAACCTCTTCAGCCAGCCGGTCAGCTCGGGGAAGTCCTTGCCGAAGCCCTTGCGGGCCAGCATGTGCACCCTCTCGGCCGATCCGAAGGTGCCCTTCGGGTCGGCCAGCGGCTTGATCGGGAACTTGGCGTAGGCCCAGTGCGGCTTCCACAGCGCCACCACGATCGGCTTGCCGTTCTTCACCGAGCGGCTCAGCTCGGCCAGCATCGCCGGGGTGGAGCCCTGGACCAGCTCGAACCGGCCGTTCAGGCCGTAGCCGGGCATCACCTTGTTCTTGATGATCTTCATCTCGCCGGCGCTGGGCTCGATGCCGATGATCTTCCCGCCGTAGCGGGCCGGGTCCTTCGTGAGGTCGGCGACGCTGTTGGCGGGGTCGTTCCTCAGCACCGCGAGCTGCATGCTGGCGTTGTCGTACCAGGAGCCGAGATCCTCGATCTGGCCCTTGTACCTGCCGTAGTAGTCGGCGTGCGTGGCGGGCAGCCAGGACCCCAGGAACAGGTCCACGTCCTTGGAGGCCAGCCCGGAGTACAGCGGGCCGGCGTCGACCTGCTGGAGGTCGACCTGGTAGCCCTTCTTCTCCAGCTCGGTCTTCCACAGGTGGGTGACCGCCACGTCCTCGTCCCACGGGATGTACCCGATGGTGAGCTTCCGGGCGGCGGGGGAGTCGCCGCCGGCGCCGGTGAGGCCCATCCCGGCCGACACGACCACCAGCGCCAGCACCCCGGCCAGCGCGAACGCCGGGCGCGGCCGGTAGGCGAGCGCCCCGCGCCAGCCGCCGGACGCCGCGGCGGCGGTGGCCCGCTTGCGCCCGATCGGGCTGAGCCGGGTGCCGAGCGCGCCGGTCAGCCGGTCCAGGGTGATCGCCAGGATGACGACCGACAGGCCCGCCTCGAAGCCGCGGCCGACGTCCAGCTGCGTGATCGCGCCGAACACCTCGGCGCCCAGGCCGCCCGCGCCGACCATGCCCGCGATCACGACCATGGACAGCGACAGCATGATCACCTGGTTGACGCCGGTCATGATGGTGCCGAGCGCCAGCGGAAGCTGCACGCGCAGCAGGGTCTGCCGGGGCGGCGTGCCGAACGCCTCGGCCGCCTCGACCATCTCCCGGTCGACCTGGCTGATGCCGAGCCGGGTCAGCCGCACGCCCGGCGGCAACGCGAAGATCATCGTGGCGATGACGCCCGGCACCTGCCCGACCCCGAAGAAGAAGATCGCCGGGATCAGGTAGACGAACGCCGGCATCGTCTGCATGAAGTCCAGCACCGGCTGCACGACCGCCGCCACCCGGGGCCGCCGCGCCGCCGCGATGCCCAGCGGGACGCCGATCGCCAGCGCCGCGACGCTCGCGACCAGCACCAGCGCGAGGGTCTTCATGGCCGACTCCCACTCACCGAGGTTGTCGATGAGCAGCATCCCGACCAGGCCGACCAGCGCGAACACCGGTCCGCGCAGCCACCAGCCCAGCAGCGCGACGATCAGCGCCATGGCCAGCGCGGGCGGCGTGGTCAGCGCGGTCTCCAGCCCGCCGACCAGCCCGCCGACCACGCTCTTGACCGCGTCGAAGACGGGACCGCCGTTGTCGGTGAGGAAGCCGACGGCGCCTTCCACCCAGTCGCCCAGGGGGAGCTTAGACATCGGCGGTCACCCCCTTGCGGACGTCGGCCAGCTCCTCGTCGCCGATCACCGGCAGGTCCCCCGTGTTGGCGGTCAGGTTCCCGAGCGCGGCCAGCAGCGTGACCCGCGGGATCACACCGAGCAGCCGTCCGGCCCCGTCGACCACCGGTACCGGCAGCGCGCTCTCGGCGCACCGCGCGAACAGCTCGGCGACGGGGGTGTCGGGGGTGACGGTCTCCAGCTCGGGTTCCACCAGGCCGTCCAGCGAGTCGGCCCCGTCCCGGACCGCCTGGGCGGCGGGCTCGGCGTACACCGCGCCGATCAGCTTGCGGTCGCGTCCCACGACGAACGCGCCCGCCGTCTGCGTCTCGCGCATCGCCCGCACGGCCGCGCGTGGACCGTTCCCAGGGTCCACGATCGCCAGCGGCTTCTCCATGACCGACGCCGCGGTCAGCACCCGCGTGCGGTCCACGTCGGCGACGAACTGCGCGACGTAGTCGTTGGCCGGGTCGGTCAGGATCTCCTCGGCGGTGCCGACCTGCATGACCCGCCCGCCCCGCAGCATGGCGATCCGGTCGCCGAGCCGCATGGCCTCGTTCAGGTCGTGCGTGATGAAGACGATCGTCTTGCCCAGGTCGGTCTGGAGCTCCAGCAGCAGTTCCTGCATCTCCCGCCGGATGAGCGGGTCCAGCGCGCTGAACGCCTCGTCCATCAGCAGGATCTCGGTCTCGGCGGTCAGCGCCCGCGCGATGCCGACGCGCTGCTGCATGCCCCCCGACAGCTCGCCGGGAAGCCTGTCCTCCCACCCCGACAGCCCGACCTTGTCCAGGAACGCCCGGGCCTTCTCGTGCCGCTCGGCCTTCCCGACGCCCTGCACCTCCAGCCCGTAGGCGGCGTTCTCCAGCACCGTCCGGTGCGGGAACAGCGCGAAGTGCTGGAACACCATGCTGATCTTCTTCTGCCGCAGTTCCCGCAGCGCCTTGGGCGAGAGCCGGGTGAGGTCGGTCCCGTCGATCAGGATCCGGCCGGCGGTGGGCTCCAGGAGCCCGTTGAGCATCCGGATCAGCGTGGACTTCCCGGACCCCGACAGGCCCATCACCACGAAGATCTCACCCTGGCGGACCTCGAAGGACACGTCCACCACGGCGGGCGTCACGCCCAGGCCGCGCCGGACCTCCTCCAGATCGGCGCCGCCCGCCAGCCTGCGGGCGGCCTCACCGGCCTTCCGGCCGAACACCTTCGTCACGTTCTCTACGCGGAGTGCGGACACGATCTCCTCTCCGGGCTCCGCGGGCGTCGGGGGGAACACCCGTCGCCCACGACCAGGGGGTGGCACCCGGCTGGATGCCACCCCCTGATCACAGGCGTGCGGAGCCACTCACCAATGGGGGCCACCGGACGGGCGGCGGCGACGGATAGGGGAGCCAGCCGGCCGCTCTGCCCAGCTATCGATGGTTGATACCCACTTGGTAGAACTTTTCACCTTTCAGTGATCGAGATCACGATCCTTGGGTGATTTTTGGGGAACGATCACACTTTGGTGCGGTGGAAGCTCTGGTACGACCGCGACGGCGTCGGCCCCCGCTGGTCCTGGTACCGCGACCCGTACTCGGGCGACCCATAGGGCCGTTCCGCCGGGGAGCTGGTCCGGAACAGGCACATCTGCCCGATCTTCATCCCCGGCCACAGCTTGATCGGCAGCGTGGCGACGTTCGACAGCTCCAGCGTCACGTGCCCGCTGAACCCGGGGTCGATCCACCCGGCCGTCGAGTGCGTGAGCAGCCCGAGCCGCCCCAGCGAGCTCTTCCCCTCCAGCCGCGCCGCGAGATCGTCGGGAAGCTGGAACACCTCGTAGGTGGAGGCGAGCACGAACTCCCCGGGGTGGAGCACGAACGCCTCGTCCCCCTCCGGCTCGACCAGCCTGGTCAGGTCCGGCTGCTCGACGGCGGGGTCGATGTGCGGGTACCTGTGGTTCTCGAACACCCGGAAGTAGCGGTCCAGCCGCACGTCCACACTGGACGGCTGGATCATCTCGGGCTCGAACGGGTCGATCTTCACCCGTCCCGCCTGGATTTCGGCCCTGATGTCGCGATCGGAGAGCAGCACGTCAGAAAAGCTACCGGCTCCGGCCCGTCCCCCGCGCACCAACGCGACCGGCTCGCCAACCGATGATTTTCCGGTACGATGTCCGAGCAGCGGTCCTCAGGGACCGGAGCACGCGGATGTAGTTCAATGGTAGAACTTCAGCTTCCCAAGCTGATAACGCGGGTTCGATTCCCGTCATCCGCTCAGCCAGACGAGGCCCAGGTCCGGGGATGATCCCCGAGCCTGGGCCTCAGTCGTGTTCAGCACTTGAAGGTGCCTGTGACCATCCCCGGTGACCTCAAGCGTTCGTTGAGGCGGTTGCGCGAGGTGCGGGCACGGCGGCCGGTTGGGGAGGAGTCACCGGCGTTCGCCGGCTGGCGGGATGAGATGGCGGATGCCCTCGATGAGCTGTCTCGGACGCTGCTGCTCGGGGACGACCGGGCGCGGGCCGCCGCCGAGGCGGCGGCCGCGCGGGTCGAGGCCGGTGGGATTCGCGCCAGGCTCGGCTGAGCGGGCTCGGTCAGCGCTTCGTCGCCAGGGTCAGGCCGTCGCCGATGGGCAGCAGGACCAGCTCGACCCGGTCGTCCCGTGCGGCGTGCTCGTTGAACGCCCGGATCGCGCGCACGTCCTCGTTCTGCTCGGCCTCGTCGAGAACGCGGCCTCCGCGCAGGGTGTTGTCGACCAGCAGGACGCCGCCGGGCCGGACGCGGGGGACCAGCTCCTCCCAGTAGTCGAGGTAGGAGACCTTGTCGGCGTCGATGAACGCGAGGTCGACCGGCTCGTCCAGCGTCCGCAGCGTCTCCAGGGCCGGGGCGATCCGCAGCTCGATCCGGTCGGCGACCCCGGCCTTCTCCCAGTAGCGCCGCGCGACCGACGTCCACTCCTCGCTCACGTCGCAGCACAGCAGCCGCCCGCCCGAGGCGAGGCCGCGCGCGATGCAGATCGAGGAGTAACCGGTGAACGTCCCCACCTCCACGGCCCGCCGCGCCCCGGTGATCCGGGTCAGCAGGGTCATGAACGTGCCCTGCTCGGGGCCGATCTGCATGCTCGCGCTCGGCGCGAACCGCTCGGCGGTCTCCTCGGCCAGTTCCTCCAGCAGCGCGTCGGGTCCGCTGCTGTGCGCGATGAGGTAGTCGTGGAGGTCGGCGGAGAGCTGGATGCTGCGCTTGGTCATGATCACACCGTTCCCCACCGCCGCCCCGGCTTCAACCGGTGGAGGGGGTCGGCGGAGAAAAATTCGGCGGGGGTGACAACCGGCGGGGGCCGCGCGGGGGTTGTCGGGGGTGTAGATGGTTCTTGATCCTCGAGGAGTCCGATGAAGCACAAGGGTCGTCCCCGACGTTCCCTGACCCTGTCGGTGGCCGCTCTCGGCGGTGCCGGCGTGCTGGCCGGCGGCCTGTGGCTGTCGGCGGGCGCGGACGAGGCCCCGCGGGCGTCGAACGTCGCGGCGAAGGGCTCGCTGCCCACCTCCCGGCCGCAGCCGAGCGCGCCGCCCACCACCCGGCCGGGCACGCCGCCCGCCCGGCCCGGCGTCCCCTGCCCGTCCCCGACGGCGAACCCGCCCCGGCCCGGCAAGCCGAACCCGACGGTCAGCCCGACACGGCCCGGCAAGCCGAACCCGACGGTCAGCCCGACACGGCCCGGCAAGCCGCGCCCGACGGTCAGCCCGACGAAGCCCGGGAAGCCGCGCCCGTCGCAGCCGCCCACGGTGACCCCGACGCCGATCCCGCTGCCCCCGCCCACGGCGACCCCGGTGCCGCCGCGGCCCACCGCGTCCCCGACCAAGCCGCCGACCGTTCGCCCGACCGCGCCGCCGGCCCGGCCGGGCAAGGTGAAGCCGACCCCGCGGCCCGTGCCCCCGCCCGCCGACTGCGTGACGCCGCCCGGCGAGCCCCGGCCGACCGCGCCGCCGAGCGTGCCGCCGACCCCGGCCGAGCCGCCGGTGCGGACCCCGGCGGCGGTCCGGGAGTAGGGCTGTCCGTGTTGAGCGTTCGGGAGGCCCGCGGGGCGGAGGCGACCTTCGACGAGTTCGTCAACGCCTCCGCGGGCAGCCTGCTGCGCACCGCCGTGTTCCTGGTGTACGACCGGCACCTGGCCGAGGACCTGCTCCAGATCGCCTACGAGCGCGTCGCCCGCCGCTGGAAGCGCGTCGCGGCGGGCGGCAACCCCGAGGCCTACGCCCGTAAGGTGCTGGTCAACCTCGCCATCGACGAGCGGAAGCGCCGGTCCCGGTGGCGGGACACACCGGTCGGGTCGGTCGCCGACCTCGAACGCGTCGCCCGGATGCCGCAGGTCGCCGGGCCCGGCGACGGGGAGCTGGAGGAGGCCCTGCGCGCGCTGTCGGCCAAGCAGCGGGCCGTCCTCGTGCTGCGGTACTGGTGCGACCTGAACGAAGAGGAGATCGCCGAGACGCTGGGGATCTCCCGGGGGACGGTGAAGAGCCACACGGCGCGGGCGATGACCGCGCTGCGGAAGCGGATGAAGGAGGGCGGGGCCCATGGACCCTGAGCTCGAATCCCGGCTGCGCGAGCACTACCGCCGCGCCGCCGACGGGATCCGGCCCGACCCCGACCTCATGCGTCGGCTGCACGACGCGGACCGCGCGGCCGTCCCCTGGTGGCGCCGCTGGGCGGCGCCCGCCCTGGCGGCCGCCGTCACGGCCGGGGTGATCGTGGCGATCGCCGTCCTGCTGTGGTCGCGGCCCGGCACGCCCGAACCCGTGGGGCCCCTCGCGCCCCCGGTGGAGACGGGAAGCCCGACGCCCACCTCGCCGTCCGTCCCGCCGCCCAGCCCCACCGACAACGTCCCGAGCCCCCCGGCAACCGTCTCGCCGACGCCTCCGCCGACCCCGAGGTCGGCGGGCCCGTCGCGCTCGCCGGCCGCCCCGCCCCGGACGTCCAGCACCCCGACGGGCCCTCCGACGTTGGGACCCTCCTCCCCCGGAATGCCCACCCGCCCGAGCCCCTCGGGGGGCCCCGCCACCCGGCCCTGACCGGAACCGGTGATCGGCGGGGCACGTCCAACGGCCGTCCGTCTCCGGGAAGGGGCCTGCTGGTGCGGAACGAGTGGCGGAGATTCCCGAGCAGGTCCGGCGACGTTCGGCCAAGCTGATCCTGGACGAGGACGGGGCGCGCGTCTCCCTGTGGGAGGAGGAGTACCCGATCCCGCGGGAGGACGTGGCCAAGGTCTACGTGTGCAAGAAGTCCTTCTTCACCTACGGGCTCTGCTTCCAGATGAAGGACCCCCGCGATTACATCTTCTGGTTCCGGGGCAACCGGAAGAAGGCCGAGGCGGCGCTGTGGCTGGTGCGGGGCGCGCGGTACCCGGTCTCGCGGAAGATCTACCAGGCGACCCACGGGCGGCTCGACCGCGAGTGACGGGCGGCCGCGACGTCGGGGAAGCCGCCCGCGCGTCGGCCTGACCGCGATTGGACCCGCGCGGCGGGAAGGGCGGATGATGAGGAATTCGTCTTTCCTGGGGGTTCTGTGTCGTCTTCTCTTGACGGGGTCGTCGCGCGGCTGCGGGCGGCCGGGTGCGTGTTCGCCGAGGACGAGGCCGGGGTGCTCGCCTCGGCGGCGGCGTCGGCGGACGCGCTCGACGCCATGGTGGAGCGCCGGGTCGCCGGCGAGCCCCTGGAGTACGTGGTCGGGTGGGCCGAGTTCTGCGGGCTGCGCGTCGCGGTCGAGCCGGGGGTGTTCGTGCCCCGGCGGCGGACCGGGTTCATGGTCGGGGAGGCCGTGCGGAACGCGCCCCCGAAGCCCGTCGTCGTCGACCTGTGCTGCGGTACGGGGGCGCTCGGGGCCGTGCTGGGGACCGTCCTGGAGGGGGCCGAGGTGTACGCCGCCGACGTCGATCCGGCGGCGGTGCGGTGCGCCCGGAGGAACCTTCCCGCCGAGCGCGTCTTCGAGGGCGACCTGTTCGCGCCCCTGCCCGGTGGGTTGCGCGGACGCGTCGACATCCTCGCCGCTAACGTTCCCTACGTGCCCACCGGCGAGGTCGGGCTGCTTCCCGCCGAGGCCCGCGACCACGAGGCGCGGGTCGCGCTGGACGGGGGCGAGGACGGGCTCGCGGTGCTGCGCCGCGTCGCCGCCGAGGCGGGCGGCTGGCTCGCCCCGGGCGGGCGGCTGCTGGTCGAGACCGGCGAGCGCCAGGCGGAGGCGGCCGTGACGGCGTTCGAACGCGGCGGCCTGGCGGCCCGCGTCGCCGCCTCGGAGGAGTGGCACGCGACCGTCGTCGTCGGGACCCGGCGCTGAGAGTGCGCTGGATCACCTTTCTCTCGATACAAAACCCGGCAAAAGGCGTTAAAAGTGTCCATCGGGGCCTCTAAGGTGGCTCGGAATGACTGCCACTCCGTTCGCACCCACCACCGAGGCTCCCGCGGCGGCACGGGCACGGCGGCTCGACTGGCTCGACGGGCTCCGCGGTGTCGCGGCGCTCGTCGTGGTCTTCGAGCACTCGCTGAACATGCTGTTCGGCGAGATCCGGCACTCGGTCAGCCCGTGGTTCGACTTCGGGCGCTATGGCGTGTTCGTGTTCTTCCTGGTCAGCGGCTACATCATCCCGGCGTCGCTGGAGCGGCGGCGTAACGTCGCCGAGTTCTGGACCGGGCGGCTGTTCCGGCTGTACCCGCTGGCGGCCGTCGCCGCCACCGCCGGGGTCGTGCTCGGCTACACCGGGATCATGCGCGCCCGCCCGCCGGGGTCCCTGGACGACCAGCCGCTGGCGTCGGTGGCGGCGCACCTGACGATGCTCCAGGAGCTCCTCGGCACCGGCAACGCCGTCTACGTCCTGTGGACCCTCTCCTACGAGATGGTCTTCTACCTGCTGGTCACCGCCCTGTTCGTCGCCGGGGCCAGGCGCGCCGCCGCGCCCGTCGCGGTGGCGTTCGGCGTGGCCTGCGCGGCGGTCGGGACCCTGCTGCCGACGGGGCTGCTGTCGTCGTGGTCGTCCGGCGGGACGGTGCTCGGCGCGACCCTGCTGATGGCGTTCGGGCTGCTGGCGGCGGCCCGCGGCGGGCAGGCGGCGCGGTGGCTGGGCGGCGCGGTGCTGGCGGTCCTGGCGCTGGGCCTGGTGGCGGTGAACAGCAAGGTCGGCGGCATGGAGGGACTGGCGATCCTCGCGACCATGTTCGCCGGGACGGTGCTCTACGAGCTGGAGAAGCGGAAGATCCACCGCGGGTGGGGCGTCGCGGTGGCCGTCGCCGTGCCGCTGCTGACCGCGGCGGGCGGGATCCGGGCCGCGCTGGACGGCGGGGAGCGCAACTCCGACGAGTGGGGCTGGACGACCGCCGTCGTCGCCGCGTGGCTCACGTTCCTGCTGGGCATGGCCCTGCGGAACCGCCGCGTCCCCCGCCCGCTGCCCTGGCTCGGCCAGATCAGCTACTCGCTCTACCTGCTGCACCCGCTGATCCTTCAGTCGCTCTGGAAGGCCGCCGGGGACGGCGTCGGCGACCTGCCGGTGCTCCAGCGGCTCGGCTGGGCGGCCGGGCTGGTCGCGTGCGTCCTGGCCGTCGCCGCGCTCGGCTACCGCTTCGTCGAACGGCCGATGCAGGACATCGGCCGCGACGTCGTCCGCCGCATGCGGCCCGCGCGCCCCGTGGCGCCGGCGCCCGAGGCCCAGCCCGCCTGACCGGCGGGCCGCCGCGCCGCGCGCCCCGGGGAGAAATGCGCCACCATTCCCCTCCCAACCCCCAGATATCGGAATTCCCGGCAAAGATAACGACCGGAAATCCGTCGGGGGAAAGTACCGCACGGGCGCGTTCGAGCCCGATAAAATGCGGCACTGGCCATTGTCGTCTGGGGGCGTTCATGGGAATGGAAGAAGTCGTTCGGCAGTTGCGCCTGGCGATCCACGAGGCGCGGGTCGCCTTCGACTGCATCGGGATCGGCGAGATCGAACGCGCCCAGACCAGTCTGATCACCGCCCGCACCGCGATGGACGCCGCCGACACCGTGCTGCGCCACAGCCTGGCCGGCCATCCGGCGGAGGAGGTCGCCGCCGAGGGCGTCGCGGTACTGGCGGCCATCGCCGACTGACCCGCCCGACTACCCGGCCGACCCGGAGCCGAGGAGGACCCGTGGACTTCAGCGCGGAGCATCGCCGTTACGGCGACCGGACCATCGTCGCGCTCGGCGGCGACATCGACGTCAGCACCAGCGGACGGCTGCGCGAGACCCTGCTCGGGCTGGTCGAGGACGGCGCCCGGCATCTGGTGGTCGAGATGGACGGCGTCACGTTCCTGGACTCCACCGGCCTGGGCGTGCTGGTCGGGGTGTTCCACCGGCTGCGCGCCCTGGGCGGGACCCTGGTGTTCGCGGGCGGCACCTCCCGGGTGCGCGACGTCTTCCACGTCACCCAGCTCACCAAGATCTTCCCGATGTTCCCGAGCGTGGAGGAGGCGCTGCGCGCCGAGCCCACCGCCACCGGGGACTGACGGGCCCGCGTGGCCGGGGCCGGGCCGCGGCGGTCCGGCCCCGGCCACGGGGTCAGCCGGTGACCGGCAGGTCGCCCTTCACCGGGACGGGCCGGGGCGCGACCTCGGGGCCCTCCGGCTTCCCGTGGACCTGCCGCCCCTTGCGGACGTGGCCGCAGGTGGCGGAGGCGACGCGGATCGCCTCGACCCTGCCGTGGCCGGTCGGCAGGGTGGCCTCCAGCCCGGTCACCCGCAGCCGCCCGTCGGGCAGCCGCTCCTGCTTGTTGAGGACGACCGAGCCGTCGCCCAGTCCCGGCACCTTCACCGGGACGGTGGTGTTGGGCGGCGGGGACACCGCCAGCGGCTTGCCCGCCACGACCGCGCCGGCCAGCGCCGCGTTCCCCTTTCCTCCCAGGCAGCGGGCGGTGACGGCCTCGGCGTTCAGGTGCGCGGCCGGTACGTCGACCCCGGCGACCTTGGAGTGGGCGCGGTCGCGGCGCGCCGCCACGTCCAGCACCGTCGCCCGGACGGCCCTGGTGCGCTCCTCGCGCAGCAGCGCCTTGCGGACCTCGCCCGTGGCGGAGGAGACGGCGGGCGTCGGCGGGACGTGCGCGGGGCCGGTGACGTTCAGGCCGAACGCCGACGACCCGCCGGGCTCGGCGGCGTTCGCGGGCGCGGGGACCGCCAGCCCGAGGGCCGCGGCGACCAGGCCCGCCCGCGCCAGGCGGCGCGTCAGCTTCCGATGGGACATAGGGGTACTCCCTTGAGGGTTCGAGGGGCCGACCGGGGTCAGCCGGAGATGAGCACGAGGGTTCCGAGCGGGATCCGTGACAGCTCCCGCAGCGCCTCCTTCGGGACCCGGACGCATCCGTGCGAGACCGCCCGGCCGAAGACCGACGTGTCCGGCCAGCCGTGGAACGCCACGGTGCCCGGCCCCCCACCGAAGGAGTCCAGCGTCGCCGAGTGCGCGCCGAGCGGCAGCACCAGCGGGCTGGGGGTCTTCTTCGCGGGCTCCAGGACGGCCAGCAGGAACGTGCGGCCGGTCGGGGTGGGCGTGGCGGGTGCGCCGACCGCGACCTTCCAGTTCCCGGCCGGGCGGCCGGACCTGAGCAGGCTCAGCCGGCGCTCCGACAGGTCGATCCTGACCTCGTAGGGCGAGCGCGCGGTGCGGAGCCCCCCGCTCCGCTCGGAGATCCAGCCGCTCGACCCGTTGGGCCTGCTCGGCAGCAGGATCCGGCGCCACTCTCCCGAGGTCTCCACGACGGGCACCCAGGTGGGGCCGCCGAGCTGCCGCACGGGCAGCGTCGCGACGGCGCGGCCTCCCGGGCGGTCCAGGACCGGCTGCGGCGCGGTCGGATGCACGACCGTGCCGTCGGTGCCGCTCGCCGGGGCCGCGTCCCCGGGGGCGGCGGCCACCGTCGTGAACGTGGTGGCCTCGGGGGCCCGGCCGCCGGTCCCGGCGTCCCGCGCGGCGGCGCGCCCGGTGGGCGCGTCCGTGCCGGAGCAGCCGCCCAGCGTCCCGCCCAGCAGCAGCGCGGCGGCCGCCGGGAGGATCGCGGAACGGACGGCTCGTGACGGGGTGCGGCGGTCGTTCATGGAAGGGCCTCCAGAAGGCGTCATGTCCGTTCCCGGAGAGAGATCTGGAACGACATTTACGTTCGCCATCACGCCGGATGCTAGCGGTGTGACCGGAGTCGCGTTAGAGAAAACCGGGAAAGCGCGGGGAGAGGATCCGGGAACTCCCGATTTTGCGTGCCAGAAAAGAAGGAAGTTTAGTTTTATGTCAGAAATGAGGCTTTTATCGGGGCATTCGGTGGCGCGGGGAGGCTCCCGCCGGACCCCGGCGCCCGCCGACCGCCGCCGTGCGCTGCGGTTTCCGCGAGTCGATCGGCGTGCGACCGGCCCGCCGGGGCGCTAAATTTGTCATCCGACAAACATCTGGCATGGGACGGCCAACGGGCAGGTGAAGCGGGCCGCCCGGCGGCCGAAGGCGTGCTTCGAAGGGCGGGGCGGTGGTCTCAGGCGGGCAGCGGGAACGGGTCGTCCGGCCGTTCCCTGTCCTGGTCGTGCTCCCTCGCGGCGTGCTCCAGCGCGTCGTGCTCCAGGGCGCGGCTCGCCGGACCCGGCCCCAGAGCCTGGTGGAACTCCGACAGCCCCCACAGCAGCGCCTGCCGCGCCGCGGGCGCCATCGCGGCCAGGACGCGCTCCAGCTCCTCGCGGCGGCGGCCCCGCAGCCGGTCCATCAGCGCCCGGCCCTCGGCGGTCAGCCGGACGGTGACCTCGCGCCGGTCGTCCTGACCGGGGTCGCGCAGCAGCAGGCCCGAGGCCTCCAGCCGGTCGCACAACCGGCTCGCCGAGGAGGCCAGCGCGCCCAGCTCGGCGGCCAGTGTGGAGATGTTGACCGGCCCGTGCTCCAGTACCAGCAGCGCCCGCAACTGGGTGGCCGGCACCGGCACGTCCGGGGCGTTGTGGGCACGGGCCCACACACTCGTCAGACCACCGGCGACCTCGTCGAGCACGGCCGCGGCCTCTGCCGTGTCCAGAGCGTGCTTGGCGACCATGCCCTCCACTGTTACACACCGCGCCCGCCGCGGCATCTCACCTCACCAACCCGGCCGACGAGACGGGATCGCCCCCCGGGGCGATCCCCGTACGTCCGGACGGTCCACGCGCAGACGAGGGAGCCATGCACGCCGATCCACTGAAGGACATTGAGCATGCCCTGTGGGACGCCCAGCCGCACGAACTGCTGGAGACCGCCGCGCGGCTGATCCAGGCCGACACCGCGGCCGCGGACGTCGAGATCCTGCTCGTGGACTACCGGCAGGCGTACCTGGTCCCCGCCGTGGGGCGCGGCCGCGTTCCGGTGCGGCTGGACAACACCGCGCCGGGGCACGCGTTCGCCGCCCGGCAGGTCGTCCAGGACGCCACCGGCCACACCCTGCACCTCCCGCTGGTCGTGCACGGCGACCGGCTGGGCGTGCTGAGCGTGCGGCTGCCCGAGCCCGCCGACCGGACGACGACCGAACGCCTCACCGCCGTCGCGACCGTGCTGGCCCGCGCGCTGCGGATCGCCGACCTGCACACCGACCGGTACCGGAGCATCCGCCGCCGCAGCCGCCTCACGCTGGCCGCCGAGATCCAGTGGGACCTGCTGCCGGGCACCGCCTGCGCCACCGACGAGTTCCACCTGGCCGGGCAGCTGGAGCCCGCCTACGCGGTGTGGGGCGACAACTTCGACTGGGCGATCTCCGAGCGGTACCTGACGCTGACGGTCAGCGACGGCATGGGCACCGGCGTGGAGGCCGCCGCCCTCACCCACCTGGCCGTCAGCGCGCTGCGCAACGCCCGCCGCTCCGGCGCCGACATCTCCGAGCAGGCCGCGCTCGCCGACCAGACCCTCTACGCCCGCCACCGCGGCGACCGGCACGTGGCCACGCTGCTGATGGAGGTCGAGCTCGACACCGGCCGCGTCCGGGTGATCGACGCGGGCTCGCCCCGCGTCTACCGGATGCGCGGCAACACCACCGAGGCCGTCCGGTTCGAGTCCCAGCTCCCGCTCGGCATGTTCGGCGACGCCGACTACACGGCGGAGTACTTCGCCCTGGAGCCCGGCGACCGCCTTGTGATCGTCAGCGACGGCGTGCACACCGCCCGGTCGTCCGCCGGGGAGAACTACGGGGAGGCCGCGCTGGCCCAGGCGCTGCGCGACACCCGCCTCCAGGACCCGCCGGAGGCGGTGCGCACGTTCATCCGCCACTACCTGTCCTACCACGGCGCCGCGGAGCCGCAGGACGACGCGGTGGTGGTCTTCCTGGACTGGACCGGAAAGAACCCCGAGGCCTAGGGACTGCCGCGGGGCGGGCCCCGGCCGCGCACGCGAGCGCGTCACCTGACCCGCGGGTCCGAAGCCGGAGGCGAGGGCCCGCGGGTCAGGTCCTCGGAACACGGCCTAGCGGTTGCGGGGCAGCCTCACCACCGTGACGAAGAAGTCGTCGATCTGCCGGACCACCTGGATGAACTGGTCGAAGTCCACCGGCTTGGTCACATAGGCGTTGGCGTGCAGGTGGTAGCTGCGCAGTATGTCCTCGTCGGCCTCCGACGTCGTCAGGACCACCACCGGGATGCGCCGCAGGTTCGGATCGTCCTTGATCTCCTCCAGGACCTCCCGGCCGTCCTTGCGGGGCAGGTTGAGGTCCAGCAGGATCAGGTCGGGGCGCGGGGCGTCGCCGTAGGGGTCCTCGCGGCGCAGGAACGCCATCGCCTGCTCGCCGTCGTTGACCACGTGCAGGCTGTTGCGCACCTTGTTGTGCTCGAACGCCTCGGTCGTCAGCAGCACGTCTCCCGGGTCGTCCTCGACCAGCAGCACCTCGATGGGGCGCGCGTCAACCTGCGTCATCCTCGCTCTTCTCCTCCGTCTCGTCCTCCGGCTCCGGCTCGGGTTCGGGCCGGGCGGGAAGGGTCCAACGGATCGTAGTGCCGGGCGCGTCGCCGTCCCGGTCCTCGGTCTC
This sequence comes from Actinomadura kijaniata, assembly GCF_014138665.1. NCBI lineage: Bacteria > Bacillati > Actinomycetota > Actinomycetes > Streptosporangiales > Thermomonosporaceae > Actinomadura > Actinomadura kijaniata. The sequence continues at coordinate 271,794 of NZ_JACJIA010000002.1, read as the reverse complement.
CAGCCAGATCCGGCCGCCGTGGAACTCCACGATCTTCTTGCACAGCGCCAGCCCGATGCCGGTCCCGGTGTACTCGTCGCGCGGGTGCAGCCGCTGGAAGATCAGGAAGATCCGGTCGGCGTAGCGCGGTTCGATGCCGATGCCGTTGTCGGCGCAGGCGAACTCCCAGTGGTCGCCGTCCCGCCGCGCGCTGATCTCCACCTCGGGCGGGACGCCGGGGCGCCGGAACTTGATCGCGTTGCCGACCAGGTTCAGGAAGAGCTGGCCGAGCTGGGTGCGGTCGCCCGCCACCGTCGGCAGGTCGGCGACCGTGACCCGCGCGCCGGTCTCCTCGCGCAGCGTGGACAGGTCGTCCAGGGTCTGCCCGACCACCGCGTTCAGGTCCACGGCGTCCTCGGTGCGCGACAGCCGGCCGACACGGGAGAAGCTCAGCAGGTCGTTGATCAGCGCCTGCATGCGCTTGGCGCCGTCCACCGCGAACCCGACGTACTGGCGGCCCCGGTCGTCCAGCTGGTCGCCGTAGCGGCGCTCCAGCATCTGGCAGAACGAGGCGACCTTGCGCAGCGGCTCCTGGAGGTCGTGGCTGGCGACGTAGGCGAACTGCTCCAGCTCCTTGTTGGAGCGGCGCAGCTCGGCGGCCTGCTCGTTGAGCATCTGCCGGGCCTCGGAGCTGACCCGCCACTCGTCCAGGATGCGGTGCCGCATCGCGTCGATGATCGCGGCGAGCTCGGCGATCTCGGCGGGGCCGGGCACGTCCATCGGGTGGGCGAAGTCGCCGTGCGCGACGGCGCGGACCCGTTCCGACAGCGACGAGACCGGGGTCAGCACGGTGCGGCGGATCAGCAGCGCCAGCGCGAGCGCCGCGAGGACCACCATGATCAGCGCGGCGGCGACCGACCAGTAGGTGATCGTGGCGCGCCGGTCGAGGTCGTCGGCGACCCTCTTGTGCAGCGTGGACAGGGCCTGCTGCTGGACGGCGTTGCCGGAGCGGACCCGGGTGAACGCGGTGGTGCCGGACCGTTCGGAGTCCGGGGACAGCCCACCGCCGCCGGGACCCCGGGCGATCGGCTCGGCGAACGCGCCCCGCCAGGCGGCGGTGTCGGAGGCGAGACGGTCCAGCCCCGCCAGGACCGGGCCCTTCCCGGGGACGTCGGACAGCAGCTCGCGGATGCGGCGGGTGGTGTTCGCCTCCTCGGCGACGGCCTGCCGGTACTCGACGAGCCGGGCCCGTTCGCCGTCGGCGGCGTAGGCGCGGATCGCGTCGTCCTGGCGGCCGAGCGCGTCGGACAGCTCGAACTGCGCGACCATCGCCGGGTCCACCCGGTCCACCAGCATGCCGCGGGCCTTACCGTTCTGGTTCAGCGCCAGCACCGCCTGGCCGATCGAGACCAGCAGCAGCAGGCCGAGGATCACCGAGCCGACCCGGTAGAGCTGGGTGAGCCGCAGCCGCGCCATACCGGTCGGGGGCGGCAGCGCGCTCGGCGGCAGGAACACGGGCGGCCCGGTGGGGTCCTCCCGGAGGCGCTCCATGTCGGCGTCGGTCCTCTCGTCCTGCAAGGTCATCGTCCCTCACCCCGGCTCAGCAGCAGCACGGCCAGATCGTCCGACAGTGGCGCGCCGTTCAACCGCTCCGCCTCCTCGATCAACCCGTCGACCAGCGGCGCGGCGCGCTGCCCGCGCGCGTGCGCCGCTCGTGCCAGCCTCACCAGACCGGACAGGTCCAAACGCGCGGAGCCGTCACCCACCAGACCCTCGACCAGCCCGTCGGTGTAGACCATCAACGCCCAGTCGTCGCCGAGTTCGACCTCCGCGGCGGGCCACTCCATGCCGGGCAGCACGCCCAGCGCCGGACCGCACGGCTCGCCGGGCAGCGGCTCCACGCCGTCCGGGGTGAACAGCAGCGGACGCGGGTGCCCGGCCCGCCATATCCGGGCCCGGCGCAGGTCCGGGTCGAGCGCGACCATGCACAGCGTGGTGAAGATCTCCTCGCTCCACCGCTCGTACGTCAGCACCGTGTCCAGGGTGCGCAGCAGGTCCTCGCCGGTGTGCCCGGCGAGCACGAGCGTGCGCCACGCCATGCGCAGCCGCACGCCCAGCGACGCCTCGTCCGCGCCGTGCCCGCTGACGTCGCCGACCACCGCGTGGACGACACCGTCCTCGGTCTGCACCGTGTCGTAGAAGTCGCCGCCCAGCAGCGTCCCGTCGCGACCGGGCCGGTAGCGGGTCAGATGGCCGAGCTCACCGGCGTCGGTGAGGATCGGGACCGGGAGCAGGCCGCGTTCCAGCCGGGCGTTCTCCCGCTCCACCGCGCGGGCCTCGACGAGCTGCTTCTCCGAACGGTCGGCGCGGTGGCGTTCGATCGCGTACCGGATCGCGCGGGACAGCAGCGCGCCGTCCACGTTCTGCTTGACCAGGTAGTCCTGGGCCCCGGCGGCGACGGCGGCGACACCGGCGTGGGCGTCGTCGAGCCCGGTCAGCACCAGCGCGGCGGTGTGCGGCGCGGCGGCCAGCACCTCGCGCAGCGCGTCCAGCCCGTCGGCGTCCGGCAGCGACAGGTCGACGATCACGCACTGTACATCGGGGGTCAGCGCGGCGCGCGCGTCGGCGAGGGTGCGGGCGACGGAGACCTTGACGTCGGGTTCGGTCTCCCGCAGCAGTTCCTGGAACAGGAACGCGTCCCCGGGATCGTCCTCCACCAGCAGCAGCCGCAGGTAATCGGTGCTTTCCGGCAGCCCTACGGGTTCGTGGGTCAGGGTCATCGACTGTCCGCGCACCGTTGGAGGACTGTTGTCATAGAACAAATGCTAGGGCACTGCAAGCCTTACCGGTGGTGACCGGCCGTCAACGGGTCGGCCCGGGACGGCGAACGCTTTTCGGAACCTCGGTAACAATGACCCCGCCCGCACCACTACCCGGTGACAGACGACACCGGACGACGTGAGGAGCGGCGGTGGTTCCCCGATGAACGACGCCGAACGGCGCTTCACCGCGATCTACGACTCCTGCCGGCAACGGGTGTGGGCCTACGCCTGCGCCCGTGCCGGCGGGCAGATCGCCGACGAGGTGGTGAGCGAGACCTTCGCCATCGCCTGGCGGCGGTTCGGCGACATCCCCGAACCGCCGCTGCCCTGGCTGCTGGGCGTGGCCCGCAACGTCCTGCGCGACGGCCACCGCGCGGAGGCGCGGCGCGCGGCGTTCACGGCCGAACTGGCCCACTGGACCCCGCCGCCCGGCGGGGACGTCGCCGAGGACGTCACCGAGCGGATGGCGGTCCTGCGGGCGATGGCGGAGCTGCCGGACGGCGACCGCGAGGTCCTGATCCTGACCGCCTGGCAGGGCCTGAGCCCCCGCGAGGCGGCCCGCGTCCTCGGCTGCCGCCCGGCGGCCCTGCGGGTCCGCCTGCACCGCGCCCGCCGCCGCCTCACCAAGGCGGTGGAGGGTTCGGCCGCGCGGTCCGCCGAGCCCCGTCCCGGCCCCGCCGGGGTCGTCCGTTCACAGGTGGAGATCGTCGGTAGGGAGATGACATGAGCCGCGATGTGCTGCGCGTTCTGACCGAGGCGCGCCCGGTGGAGCTGGACCCGGAGGCCCGGGTGGACGAGGCGACGCGGACGGCGGAGCTGGCGCGGGCGATGGCGGGGACGCGCGACGCGCACCGGGAACGCGCCCGCCGCGTCCGCCCGGTGTGGGTCCTCGGCCTGGCCGGGGCGACGGCGGCGGCCGCGCTGGTGGCGACCGCGGTCGTCCCGGACGACCCCGCCGCGCCGCGGGGCCCGGCCCCGGTCGCGCTGGACGCCCGGACCGTGCTGCTCGCGGCGGCCGACCGCACCGCCGCGACGCCCGAGGGCACCGGCGCGTACTGGCACAGCAGGACCCTCCACCGGAGCCACTTCCCGGTGACCGAGGGGGGCCGGCGCTACACGATCGAGGTGACGCAGGCCACGGACTCGTGGACGCCCGCGCGCCCGAAGGGGAAGCAGTGGTCGCGGACCCAGAACCTGGGCTTCCGCCCGGCGAGCGCCGCTGACCGGGCGGCGTGGCAGAAGGCGGGCTCGCCCACCCGCGTCAAGGTGTCCGTCCCGATCTCGCCCAAGCTCAAGCGGCTCAAGCCCGCGGTCTACGAGGCCGCCCCGGGCAAGGCGCAGGTCCAGTCGTCGCCGCTGGTGGACGGCGACAAGGTCTACTGGATCGGCCGCAACGTCACCATGCGGCAGGTGCGGAGCCTGCCCACCACGCCCGCGACCCTGAGGAAGGAGCTGCTGCGCTGGTACGAGGGGCACGGCACCGAGTCGAACGCGCCGATGCCGAGGGACCGCTGGCTGTTCGAGGTGGGCGGCCTGCTGGTCACGGACCTGCCGGTGACCGCGAAGACGCGCGCGGCGGCGTTCCGGATGCTGGCGGACCTGCCGGGCGTGCGCTCGATCGGCAAGGTGCGCGACGCGGAGGGGCGCCCCGGAGTGGCGGTCGCGGCGGTCGAACGCACCCCCAACGGCGTCCTCCAGCGGCGCCTGGTCATCGACCCGGCCCGGGGCGCGGCCCTGGCCTCCGAGACGATCGTCCTGGAGCCCGCCGGGATCAACGCGGAGCTCCCGCCGAACAGCCTGCTGGGCTCCCAGACCTTCACCACGACCTGGACCGACAAGCCCCTGTCCTGACCCCGCGACCCAGGACGACCCGGCCCGCGACCCGCCACGCGCGTCGCGGGCCGACCCCTTCCCGGAACACGACCCCGACGAGGCAACGAAGCGGGCCGATCACGTTCCGTGGGCCGCGATCGGTGCGGCGCCCGCCTTTCGGGGACGGAGTGGGCGCGTCGCGCTGAGCGCATCCGGCACCGGCCAGGGCCCGTGCGGACCCGGCGAGGCGGCGGGGCGGGCCGGTCGCGGTTGGTGTGACGCCCGCCTTCCAGGGACGGGGTGGGCGTGTCGTGCTGAGCGCGTCCGGCGTCGGTCAGGGCCTGGGTCGGGTCAGCGGTGGTTGTAGTGGCGGTTGGTTCAGAGGGGGGCTGGAGAGGTGTTCGGGTCTCGCGGGTCGGGGGCGGCGCGTTGTGTCGCCGGGTGATGGAGTGAGCGGTGCGTGCCGCTTCCGGCGGGCTGGGGCCGACGCGTTGCGCCGCCGGGGCGGGTTGCCGGTCCGGCGGTGGTCGTGGCTTCGGCTTGGCGGCGGGGTGGTCACTTGTCGCTTGCTGGGTGCAGCGCGTTGTGCCGCCGGGGTTCGTGGGGCCGGTGGTGGGGTGTTCGCTTCCCGGCGGTAGGAGTCAGCGCGCTCGGCGGCGCGGTGGTCGCGTTGTGGTGGCCGGGTGGTGTGTCGTGTCGTCGGAGACAACGGTGGGGCTCCGCCGGGGGCCTTCTCGGGGCGGCGGTGGTGCGGTCGGTGGGTCAGGCGGGGGCTTCGTCGTCAGGCGCTCTTGGCTCCTTTGGGGGCGGGGGCCTTGTTGCTCTTGGCGTTCGCGGCGGCGCGGCGGGCGGCCTGCTGGGCGGCCCGGCGCTGCGGGGTGGACTGGGCTCGGTTGAGGCTGGCGCGGACGCGGGCCGCGCCGCGCATCGCCGTCGTCGGGTTGACCTTGCGGCCCGCGTACTCGGCCAGGACCTCCGCCACGGGGGGTGGGGAGGGCGGGGTCGGGGGCGCGACCGGGGGATGGACGTCGTGGTGGGCGTGGGTGGTGGACGGGGCGCTCGCCGACCCGCCGGGCGCGGTCGGAACGGCCGGCACCTGGACGAGCGCGAGATGGGCGTTGCAGTTCGGACACTGCAACGTCGGAGGTGTCTCTCTGCTCATAGCACACATCATGACCGGAGGGTCTGACATTCTGCCGTGAGTCTGTCCGGGGCTGGAAATGTGAGTGGGATCACAGTCGTTCAGGAGCGCAGCGCGGCCAGGTAGGCGGCCAGCTCGTGGGCGGCGAAGTGGCGGGGGTCCCAATCGAACGCCTCCGTCTCGCCCCGCCAGGTGTAGGCGTGGGCCCGCCGCCCGTCCTCCAACGTCAGCGTGACCGTGTCGTACAGGTCGCCCTCGTAGACGTCGATCAGGTGGCGTTCGGCGCCGGTCAGCCCCGCCATCAGCAGGCCCTCGGCGGTGCGGGCCGGGTCGGGGACCAGGCCGGGGTAGACGACGCCGGGCAGCGCGCGCACCCGCCATCCCTTCGCCGAGGCCGGGGACAGGTCGGGGACGCGTCCCAGCAGCGCCCGCAGCACCTCGGGGTAACGCAGCGTCCCGTACACGAACAGCCCGGCGACCTCGCTCATGGATGGGAAGGGTAGGAGGCCGGGGGCGCGGTGCGGCGTTCGGGGGCCGGGGCGGTGCGGGAGGCGGCCGGGTGCTGGTGGCGGACCGCCGTCAGGGCGCAGACCACGATCGCGACGATCGTGATCCACAGCAGGGTGCGGCCGGTGCGCAGGGCGTGGCCGCAGGCGAGCCAGGACACGTGGAACAGCCAGCGGCGCAGGCGGCCGGGCCGGCTGCCGCGGGCCTCCCTGGCATGGTGCCGCAGTTCGCGGGCGAGGGCGTCGTCGCCGGTGGCGTGGGCGATCCGGCCGTAGAGGGAGGCGAGCCCGCCCTCGCTCAGCGCCGCGCCCCACTGCGCGGGGAGCGTGGCGAACGCGCACGGCCCCGTCAGCACGAGCCCCTCGGGCCGGTCCCCGCCCAGGAGGCGGCAGCGGGACAGGTCGAGGTCGGCGAGTTCGAGGCGGTCGGCGGCCGCGCCCCGCAGCGTCAGCACCCGCACGGGCGCGGGCCAGTCGGGCGGCTCCGACAGCCCGGCGAACGGCTGGTCGGCCGTCCGGACCGACGCCCGCCCCTCGAACCGCGCGTTCTCCAACGTCAGCTCCGCGTGCCGCAGCCGCAGGTCGGCGCCGCCGCGCACGGTCGCGCCGTCGAACGCGACCCGCCGCGCCGCCGCCTGGACGGACACGCCGCCGCGGGCCTGCGCGTCCGCGAGCGAGATCAGCCCGCCGGCGACCATCGGCCCCAGCCACAGCCCGCGCCGGAACCGGGCCCGGTCGCAGCGCGCGTTGCGTCCCACCCGCACCCGCCGGAACGACGCCGCGTCCTCGAAGCGCGCCCCCGTCGTGATCACGTCCCGCCCGAACCGGGCCCGGTCGAACGCCGCCGCCCCCAGGAACACGACCCGCGCGAACGACGCGTCCGCGTCCCACCGGGTCTCCCCGAACAGCGCGTCGCCGCCGAACACCGCCTCGTCGAACGTCGCGTACCGCCGGAACAGCGCCCCGTGGAACGAGGTGTCCCCGCCGAACCGCGCCCGCTGGAACGACACGTGCCCGCCGAACACCACGTCGGGAAAGGACGTCCCGGCGGCGAGGTACGCCCCGTCGAACGAGCAGTCCCTCTCGAAGCGGGCCCCGCGCCACGTCACCGCCTCGGGCAGCCGCGCCTCCTCGCACCGCAACCGGCCCAGGCGGGGCCGCCGTTCGGCTCCGGTGACGGCGGTCAGCAGCGTTTCCAGCAGCGCGGGCGTGACGACCACGCCGCGCAGGTCGAGATCGGATCCGGGCCCCAGCTCCGCGACGAACCGCCGGAACTCGCGGGGCCGCAGGTGGGCCACGCACGCCGGGTACGGCTCGACCACGCGTCCGGCGCAGCCGTCCGGGGCCGGGCAGCGCGGCCATGACGCGGTGAACGCGGGCGGGAGGGGAGGCAGACGGGGGACTTCGTGGAGGGTCACACCGGGGTTGTACCCGCGTGGACCGGGGCCCCGAATCGATCCTCACGGTCAGGCCGCCCTTCCCACCCCGCCCCGCTGTCCGCGCCCCGCGCGCCACCCCGCGGCCGCCGGAGGGCGACCGCGCGGGCGGCGGATCAGCGCCGGGCCCGCCTGGCCTGCCGCTTCGCGGACCGGGCGGTGCTCCCGGCCTGCTTGCGGGCGGCCCGGCCGGCGGTGTTCGCCCGTTTCGCGGCGCGGGCGCCGGTCGTGGAGCGGCCGCCGGAACGGTTCCTCATCCAGCGGCGCGCCAGCAGCAGGGCCACCAGGGCGGCGGCCCCGCCCGCGACCGGGCCCGGACGGCGGCGGACCTTCTCGGTGGCCTGCACCACCGGGTCCGGGGCGGCCTCGCGGGCCTTGCCGGTCAGCTCCTCGGCCTTGTGGCGGATCTCGCCGGCCTTCTCGCCGGCGCGCTCCTTCAGCTCGCCCACCTTGTCCTGGGCGCGGGCCTTCACGTCGGCGCGGGCGCTCAGGGCCTCCACCGTCGCGCCCAGTTCCTCGCGGGCCTGTTCGACGCGTTCCTGCTGCTGCTGGACTTCCGGGTCGGTGTCCCTGGTCATCGTCGGCCCCTGTCCTTGATCTCCCGCACGTCGGCGCGCACGCTCTCGGTCGTCTGTTCCGGTGACGGCGGCGCGGCCATGCCCATCTGCTTCTTGCCGCGCTGCGCCAGCACGGCCGCCACGGTGAACAGCACCACCGTCACGATCAGCGCCGCCGCCCAGGCGGGCAGCACCAGCGCCAGCAGCAACGTGACGGTCGCCACCAGCGCGCCGCCCCCGTACAGCGCGGCCACCCCGGCCCCGCCGAACATCTTCGCGCCCTGCGCGTAGTGGCGGCCCTTGGCCGTCACCTCCGTCTGAGCCAGCCGCAGTTCCTCGCGCACCAGGCGCGCGCTCTGCTCGCTGAGCTGCTTGACCAGCTCCGACGTGGGAAGTCCGGCCAGATCGGCCGGGTTTCGTTCGGTCATCTCACGCCTCCCTGTCGTGCCGCCGGAGGTACCCGGCCAGCGGGCGGACTAACGACGTGACCCCGACCAACCGTCGAGTGATCTATGGGAACCTCGGGAACGATCGTGATGTCTGACATACAGCGGAAACACCGTCGTTCGACTTCCGTTCACCTTTGCTGGGGATCATTGCGCCATGACCGTCAATCCAGGACATTTCGACCACAGCGCGGAGGCTCTGCCCGACGACCGGTTCCTGGACCGCGAAGAGAGCTGGCTGCGGTTCAACCAGCGCGTCCTGGAGCTGGCCGAGGACCCCTCGCTGCCGCTGCTGGAACGGGTCCGCTTCCTGTCGATCTTCGCGTCCAACCTGGACGAGTTCTTCATGGTGCGGGTCGCCGGGCTGACCCGCCGGATGGCCACCGGCCTGGCCGTCCAGTCCGCCAGCGGGCGGCAGCCGCACGAGATACTGGAACGCACCGCCACCGTCGCCCACGAGCTCATGCTCCGGCACGCCGCGGCCTTCCACGAGGACGTCTGCCCCGCCCTGGCCAAGGAGGGCATCCACCTCCTGCGCTGGGTCGACCTGGCCGAGACCGAGCAGGAGAGCCTGCGCCGCCTGTTCCGCGACCGGATCTACCCGGTGCTGACGCCGCTGGTGGTGGACTCGGCGCACCCGTTCCCCTACATCTCGGGCCTGTCGCTCAACCTCGCCGTCATCGTCCGCGACCCCGAGACCGACGCGACGATGTTCGCCCGCGTGAAGGTCCCGCCGGTCCTGCCGCGCTTCATCGAGGCGTCCCCGAACCGGTTCACCCCGCTGGAGGACGTGATCGCCGCCCATCTCGGGCAGCTGTTCGTCGGCATGGAGGTGCTGGAGCACCACGCGTTCCGCGTGACCCGCAACCAGGACCTGGAGATCGACGACGACATCAGCGAGGGCCTGCTCCAGGCGCTGGAACGCGAGCTGCTGCGCCGCCGCTTCGGCCCGGTCGTCCGGCTGGAGGTCGAGGAGTCGATCTCCCCGGCCGTGCTGGACCTGCTCACCGCCGAGCTGGAGATCGACGAGCGGCAGATCTACCGGGTCGGCGGCCCGCTGGACCTGGCGGGCCTGGCGGCCATCGCCGACCTGGACCTGCCGCGGCTGAAGTACCCGCCGTTCGTGCCGTCCAAGGCGGTGATCCCCGAGGACGCCGGCATCTTCGCGGCGATCCGGGAACGCGACGTGCTCGTCCACCACCCCTACGACTCGTTCACCACGACCGTGCAGCGGCTCATCGAGGACGCCGCCACCGACCCCCGCGTCCTGGCGATCAAGCAGACGCTCTACCGGACCAGCGGCGACTCCCCGATCGTGGACGCGCTGATCACCGCCGCCGAGGCGGGCAAGCAGGTCGTGGTGGTCGTGGAGCTGAAGGCCCGCTTCGACGAGCGCGCCAACATCGTGTGGGCCCGCAAGCTGGAGAAGGCGGGCTGCCACGTCGTCTACGGCTTCGTCGGCCTGAAGACGCACTGCAAGCTCTCGATGGTCGTGCGGCAGGACTCCGACGGGGTGCTGCGCCGCTACTGCCACATCGGCACCGGCAACTACCACCCCAAGACCGCCCGCCTCTACGAGGACCTCGGCCTGCTGACCTGCGACCCGAAGGTCGGCGAGGACGTCAGCGCCCTGTTCAACCACCTCACCGGCTACTCCCGGCAGCTCGACTACCACCGGCTGCTGGTCGCCCCGCAGAGCCTGCGCCCCGGCCTGGTCGAGCGGATCGAACGCGAGACCGCCCACCACCGGGAGGGCCGTAAGGCCCACATCCGCATCAAGTGCAACTCGCTGGTCGACGAGGTCGTCATCGACGCGCTGTACCGGGCGTCGCGGGAGGGCGTCCCGGTGGACGTCTGGGTGCGGGGGATCTGCGCGCTGCGGCCCGGCGTGCCCGGCCTGTCGGAGACGATCCGGGTGCGCAGCGTCCTCGGACGCTTCCTGGAGCACTCGCGGGTCTTCGCGTTCGCCAACGACGGCGACCCCGAGGTGTGGATCGGCAGCGCCGACCTGATGCACCGCAACCTGGACCGCCGCGTCGAGGCGCTGGTCACCGTCACCGACCGGACCCAGCGCGCGGGGCTGCTCGAACTGATGGACCTGGCGATGGACGACGGCACCTGCTCGTGGTGGCTGGACGGGGAGGGCACCTGGACCCGCCGCGTCCCCGCGCCCGGCGAGACGCTGCTGGACGTCCAGACCCGGCTGGTGCGGACCCGGAGGTGGAGGACGGTCGATGGGTGAGGTCGTGGGCGCGGCGGGCACGCTGCTGTGGCGGGGCCCGGGGACCGGCGCGGCGGACGGCCCGGAGATCGCCGTGATCCACCGCCCCCGGTACGACGACTGGACGTTCGCCAAGGGGAAGGTCGATCCGGGCGAGCACGTGCTGCGCGCCGCCGTCCGCGAGACCGTGGAGGAGACCGGGATCGTGCCCCGGCTGGGCCGCCGCCTGCCGACCGTGACCTACCCGCTGCGGGACGGCCGCACCAAGCGCGTGGACTGGTGGGCGGCCGAGCCGGCGGCGTCGGCCTCGTTCACCCCGAACGAGGAGGTCGACGAGGTCGCCTGGCTGACGCCCGCGCGGGCCGCGGAACGCCTCAGCTACTCCCACGACGTCGATCTGCTGCGCGAGCTGCTGGCCGGGCCGCGGACCACCCGGCCGCTGATCATCCTGCGGCACGCGTCGGCGGGGGAGAAGCGGTCCTGGAGCGAGCCCGACGAGCTGCGCCCCCTCGACGAGCGGGGCCGCGCCCAGGCGACCGCGCTGGCGGACCTGCTGCCGTGCTACGGCCCGGCCCGCGTGGTGAGCTCGGCGACGGCGCGCTGCGTGGACACCGCGCTGCCCTACGCGCGGCGCGCCCGCGTCACCGTCGTCACCGACGAGGCGTTCACCGTCGGCGGGACCGGGGACGCCGTGGAACGCCTGCTCGCGCTGGCCGCCGACCGCGTGCCGACGATCGTCTGCACGCACGGCGAGATCGTCACCGAGCTGGTGACGGGCCTGTGCCGCGAACTCGGCGAGAAGGTCCCCGAGGACCCCGACCTGCCCAAGGGCGGGTTCTGGACGGCCCAGCTCACGGGCGAGGGCGCTCCAGCGGTCGTCTCGCTGGAGCGCCACGACTGACCCGCCCGGCCGGAGAGGTCGGACGGCGGGTTCAGACGGCGGGGACGGGCTCGCCGGCCGGCACGTCCGGCCCCTCGGCGGGGTCCGCCTTCTTCCCCGGCAGCGCCCACGCGGCCAGCAGCCCCAGCAGGGTGATCGCGGCGGCGACGTGGACGGTGGTGCGCAGCCCGTCGGCGGTCGCGACCCGCAGCGCCTCGCCGGTCAGCCCGTCCGGCCCCGAGGTGGAGATCCCGACCAGGACCGCCAGGCCCGCGCCGGTGCCGACCTGGAGGGCGGTGTTGGCCATGCCGCCCGCCGTGCCCTGCTCGCGCCCGTCGACGCCGGTGCCCGCCGCGCCGAACATCGTCGGGTACACCGTGCCCATCCCGGCGCCGTAGACCGCGATCCCGGCGAGGACGGTCAGGTAGGAGCCGTCGGCGACCATCCCGAACGCCAGCAGCGCGCCGCCCACCGCGCCCAGCAGCAGCCCCACGACCAGCGTGGCGCGCGGCCCGAACCGCACGATCAGCCGCTCGGCGACCGCGTTCGCGACGCCGATCACCAGGGACAGGCCGAGGAACCCCAGCCCGCTCACCAGGGCGCTGTAGCCCAGCACGTTCTGGAAGTAGAGGGTGAGGAAGTAGACGATGTTCTGCATGCTCGCGCCGAACACGAAGATCACGGCGAGGGCGGGGCCGAGGGTGCGGTGCCGCAGCAGCCGCAGCGGCATCAGCGGGCTCGCGCTGCGCGCCTCGACCGCCAGGAACACCCCCAGCAGCGCGACCGCGAGCACCCCGGCGGCCAGCACCGACGGCGACGTCCAGCCCGACTCCGGGCCCTGCGCGACCGCGAACACCAGCAGCGTCACGCCCAGCGTCCCGGTCAGCGCGCCCGGCAGGTCGAACCGCCCGCGCTCCCGCGGCCCGTCGGCGGCCAGCAGCCCGAACGCGGCCGCCGCGCCCACCAGGACCAGGGGGACGTTCACCAGGAACACCGCCGGCCAGCCGAACGCCGAGGCCAGCACCCCGCCGAGCAGCGCGCCCAGGCTGAGCCCGCTCGCCCCGGCCATGGCCCACACCGCCACGGCCCGCACCCGTTCCCTCCCCTCCGGGAACGAGGTGTTGACCAGCGACAGGGTGGCCGGGAACAGCACCGCGCCGCCGACCCCCTGCAACGCCCGCGCGGCGACCAGCGTCTCGGGGGAGGTGGCCAGCCCGCCCAGCAGGGACGCGCCGCCGAACAGCAGCATCCCGAGCACGAACATGCGCCGCCGCCCCAGCAGGTCCGCCGACCGGCCGCCGAGCAGCAGGAACCCGCCGAAGAAGATCGCGTAGGCGCTGATCACCCACTGGGTGCCGTGCCCGGACAGGCCCACGCTGCGGGCGATGTCCGGCAGCGCGACGTAGACGATCGTGAAGTCCAGCGAGGTGATGAGGCTGGAGAAGGCCAGCAGGGCGAGCCGCGGCCCGGTTCGTGAAGTGGTCATCGGTGTCTCTCCTCAGACGGTGTAGGGGCGGGCGGCGCGGGCGTCGCGCAGCGCGCGCCCCCACCAGACGAGCTGGTCGAGCAGGCTCTTGGCGGCGGCCTCGGTACCGGCCCGGTCGACGGGCTCACCGGCGTCGTCGAACCGGTTCCAGCAGGTGTGGAAGCTGACGGTGTCGCGGACCGTGGTGGCGTGCAGCTCGGTGAAGACCTGCCGTAGCTGCTCGACGGCGCGCAGGCCGCCGGAGACGCCGCCGTAGGACACGAACGCGACCGGCTTGGCCTTCCACTCGTCCACGAACCAGTCGATCGCGGTCTTCAGCGGAGCCGGGTAGCCGCGGTTGTACTCGGGCGTGACCACGACGAACGCGTCGGCGGCCGCCAGCCGGGACGCGAGCGCCCGCACGGCCGCGTCGCCGGTGTCGTCCAGCACCTCCGGCAGCCCGGCCTCGGCCAGGTCGACGACGTCGATCTCCAGCCCCCCGTGCCGCCGCGCCACGCGCGTGAACCAGTCGGCCACCGTCGGCCCGAACCGCCCCTGCCGGGTGCTGCCGATGATGATCGCCACTCGGATGTCCGTGTCCACCGGACCTCCCCTCCAGTCGTCCTCCCTCTGTCGTCCACGACTCTGCCGGGGGCCGCCTACGCGCCCCTTACGCGCGACTTTCACCAGCGCTTACGGCGCGGAGCCGCCCGTTATGGTCGGCGGTATGAGATTCGGGGTGCTGGGGCCGCTGGAGGTGCGGACGGACGCCGGGGAGCCGGTGCCGGTCCCCGGCGGGAAGATCCGGGCGCTGCTGGCCGACCTGCTCGTCCACGCCGGGCGGCCGGTGTCCGCCGACCGGCTGGTGGACGACCTGTGGGGCCCGGCGCCGCCCCGCGACCCCCTGGCCGCGCTCCAGGTGAAGGTCTCCCAGCTCCGCCGCGTCCTGGACGCCGAGCCCGGCGGCCGCGACCTGATCGCCTCCGGGCCCGCCGGCTACCGCCTGGACGCCGCCGACGTGGACGCCGCCCGCTTCGAGGCGCTGGTCGCCGAGGCCCGGCGGGCGGCGGCGGCCGACCGGGCGGCGCTGCTCCGGGAGGCGCTGGAACTGTGGCGGGGCCCGGCGCTGGCCGACCTCGCCGACGAGGGGTTCGCCCGCCCCGCCGCCCGGCGGCTGGAGGAGCAGCGCCTCACCGCGCTGGAGGAGCTCGCCGAGACCCGCCTGGAGCTGGGCGAGCACGCCGAGCTGGCCGGGGAACTGGCCGACGCGATCGCCGCCCACCCCCTCCGGGAACGCCTCCGCGCCGCGCGGATGCGCGCCCTGTACCGCTCCGGCCGCCAGAGCGAGGCCCTGGCCGTCTTCACCGACCTGGGCACCCGGCTGCGCGAGGAGCTCGGCGTGGACCCCGGCCCCGAGATCGCCGAGCTGCACCGCTCGATCCTGCGCCACGACCCGGCGCTGGCCGCCGCGCCGGCGGCGTCCCGCACCAACCTGCCCGAGGCGATCACCGGGCTGGTCGGCCGCGACGAGGCGCTGACCGAGCTGCGCGGGCTCCTGGGCGCCCACCGCCTGGTCACCCTGACCGGTCCGGGCGGCGTCGGCAAGACCCGCCTGGCCGTGGAGGCCGCCCGCCGGGCCGCGCACCCCGGCGCGCACCCCGACGGCGTGTGGATGGTCGAGCTCGCCGCCGTGCAACGGGGCGCCGCCGTCGCGACGGTCGCCGACGCCGTGCAGGCCGCCCTGGACATCCGCGACGACGGGCGTTCGGGGACCTCACCCGCCGACCGGCTGGCCGCCGCCCTGCGCGACCGCCGCCTGCTGCTCCTGCTCGACAACTGCGAGCACGTGGTCGAGGCCGTCGCCGAGCTGGTCGAACGTCTCCTCCGCGCCGTCCCCGGCCTGCGCGTCCTCGCCACCAGCCAGGAGCCGCTCGGCGTGCCCGGGGAGACGGTGCACGCGGTGCCGCCGCTGGACGCGCCCCGCTCGCGCGCCGACAGCGGGCCGGACACGCTGCGCCGCTACAGCGCCGTCCGGCTGTTCGCCGAGCGGGCCGCCGCCGTCGCGCCGGGGTTCGCGCTGACCGGCGACAACGCCGGGGCCGTCGCGTCGATCTGCCGCCGCCTGGACGGCATCCCGCTGGCGCTGGAGCTGGCCGCCACGCGCGTGCGCGTCCTCGGCGTCCACGAGCTGGCCGCCCGCCTGGACGACCGGTTCCGCGTGCTGGCCACCGGGCACCGGGGCGCCCCGACCCGGCAGCGCACCCTCCGCGCGATGATCGACTGGAGCTGGGAGCCGCTCACCGGGGCCGAGCGCGCCGTGCTGCGCCGCCTGGCCGTGCACGCCGACGGCTGCGGGCTGGCGGCGGCCGAGGAGATCTGCGCGGGCGGCGAGGTGCGGCCCGGCGACGTCCTGGACCTGCTGGCCCACCTGGTCGACCGCTCGATGGTCGTGATGACCGAGGAGACGGTCGGCCCCCGCTACCGGCTGCTGGAGTCGGTGAGCCTGTACGGCCTGGACCGCCTGGCCGAGGCGGGCGAGGCCGACCGGACCCGCGACGCCCGCAACGAGTACTACGCCCGCCTCGCCGAGAGCGCCCGCCTGCACGGCCCCGACCAGCGCCACTGGCTGGCCGTCCTGGACCTCGAACACGCCAACCTGCGCGCCGCCGTCGAGGACGCGGCCCGCCGGGGCCGCGCGGACGTGGCGCTGCGGCTGGTGAACGCGCTGGGGTGGTACTGGTTCCTGCGCGGGCGCCTGGGCGAGGCGGGCCGGCTGTTCCGGCTCGCCCTGGCCGCGGACGGCGCCGACCCCGTGCCGCGCGCCCGCGCGCACGCCTGGGAGACGGCGATCGCGCTGCGCGGACCCCACGACGCCGACCGGACGGCCTTCCTGAAGGCGGGGCTGGAGCCGTTCGACCACGTCGCCGACCCCGCCGGCAGGGCCCGCGCGGAGTGGCTGTTCGGCGAGATCCTGCTCGGCGGCGGCGACAACGAGGTGGGCGAGGACCTGACCCGGCGGGCCCTGGCGGCGTTCCGCGACACCGGCGACCGCTGGGGGACCGCCGCCGCCCTCGGCACCCTCGCCCACTACGCGCTGGTGCGCGGCGACCTCGCCGCGCTCGACCGCCACGGCCGGGAGGGCGCGGCGCTGTTCGCCGACCTCGGCGACCACTGGGGACGGCTCCGCGTCGCCAACCTCCTCGGCCGCCTCGCCGAGATCAACGGCGACTACGCCGCGGCCGCCCGCCAGCGCCGCGACGGCCTGCGCATGGCCGAGGAGCTGGGGATGTGGACGCAGGTCTGCGACCTGGCCTCCGGGCTGGGCCGCCTCGCCCTGCTGGCCGGCGACCTGGCCGGGGCGCGCCGCCTGCACGAGCGCGCCCGCGACCTGGCGCGCGCCCAGGGCAACCGGTCCGGCGAGATGTTCGCCGAGGTCGGCCTCGCCCTCGGCGCGCGCCGCGAGGGCCGCCTCGACGACGCCGAACGCCACCTGACCCTCGTCCTCGACTGGAACCGCGAGGTCGGCTACGCCCCCGGCACCGCGCACTCGCTGGCCGAACTCGGCTTCGTCGCCGAACAGCGCGGCGACGCCGCCACCGCCCGCGCCCGGTTCACCGAGAGCCTGGAGATCGCGCGCCGCACCGGGGACGCGCGCGCGGCGGCGTTCGCGCAGGAGGGGCTGGCCGGGGTGGCGGTGCTGGCGGGCGACCCGGCGGAGGCCGCCCGCCTGCTGGCCGCCGCCGAGGCGGCCCGCGCCTCGGTCGGCGCGCCGCTGCCGCCCGCCGAACGCGGCGACGTCGACCGGATCCGGGCCGCGATTCAGTCCGCGATCGAGGCCCAGACCGCCTCGAACTGACCGCGCGCGTGCCGCGCCTGGCACTGCTCGACCCCGTACAGGACGCCGAGCGTGAACGCCTCGTCCAGCGTGCGCGGCCGGGCGGCCGCCAGGTGCTCCATCGCGATGACGGCGTCCTGGTGCTCGCCGAGCACGGTCTGGACGCGCTTGGCGCGTTTGGCGTAGTCCCTGGCGTGGTCGCCGAGCACCGGCCGGGCGAGCTCGGCGACGTAGCGGACGCGCTTGGCGGCCTTGCGGACCTCGTGCCAGGCGGTCTCCGGGTCCTCGGCCGTCGCGACGGCCGCGTGCGCCCCCTCCATCCGCCGCCACGCCTTCTCGACCAGCTTCGGGAACTCCTTGACCGCCTGGCGCCCGGCGGCCTTCCCGGCGAACGGCGGGTCGGCGACCAGCGCGTCCAGCGCGTCCAGCAGGGCGAAGTAGCGGGGCTCCTTGAGGGCGGCGTGCAGCCGGCGGTACGCGGCGCGTTCCCGTTTCGCGATGTCCTCCAGCCAGGCGGGGACGGTGTCGTCCTCCAGGCGCTCGGTGAACCGCATCCGCAGCACCTCAAGGTCGCGGACCTCGCCCAACTGGTCGGCCAGCCACTTCAGCTCGGCCTTCAGCGGGCCGACGCGGTCGGCGTCGAACAGCGACTTGGCGGTCTGGAGCGCGCTGCGCGCCCGCCGCGTCGCGACCCGCATCTTGTGCACGGCGTCGAACTCGGACAGCCGCACCTTCGGGTCGTACTCCAGCACCGCGTCCACCTGCGCGGCCAGGTAGGCGACCACGGCCTCGCCCGCCGTGGGCTCGCCCTCCAGCCCGGCCCGCGCGCTCGCGCGGACCTCCTTCGGCGTGGGGCGCGCGATGGCGTCGTTCAGCAGCCGGCCCAGCTTGGAGGAGCTCTCGGCGCGCTTCGCCCCGGCCTTGCGCAGCTTCTTCCCGGCGGCCTTCAGCAGCTCGGGCGGCCCGGCGCCGAGCTCGACCTCGATCTCCCGCCAGCGGTCGGGCTCGGCGCCGGCGCCGCCGGTCGTCTCGGCCGTCCCCTCCCCGAACGCGACGGCGGTGCCCGCGCCGTCCAGCAGGTTCGTGCCGGTCACCGCGTCGTCGGCGACCTCGGCCAGCAGGCGGCCCTCCCCGTCCAGCAGCCGCAGCACCCGCCGTTCGGTCTCCAGGGTGGCCACCAGCTCCAGCGGGGCGCCGCGCGTGTAGGCGGCGACCAGCGACGCCAGCCGCGCCGGGACCGTCCGGGACCGCCCCAGCGGGGCGCGCAGCTCGCTCTTGCTGTCGGGCCCGACGGGCATCTTCAGGTGCCAGCCGTCGTCCTCGCCGCCGCGCCGCCGCCGCAACGTGATCCCGTGCGCGGCCAGCCGCAGGTCGGGGGTGTCGAAGTAGCTGGCGTGCAACTGGTGGGTCCGGGGCTCGTCCACGGCGGCGACCCCCGGCAGACCGCTCAGATCGGGGACCGCGAACCCGGCGGCCGCGTCGTACTTCTGCTCGATCTCCAGATGCCTGTCGGCCACGGTGCGCTCCTTGGTCTCGGACGGCGGCGGGCCCCCGTTCCGGTCAGCATTCCACGTCGAAGAACCCGTTGGGCAGGGGGAATGGGATCACCCGAAAAAGGGCGGATCGAACGGACATCCGCCTGTAACCTTCGTCACTCTCCGTTCGCCGAGGGTTGACCGCCGGACCCGCCGTGCCCTTAATGACGACATGTCCAATAGAGCGTGGCCGGTGGGGATGGTCGTCCGGGGCGACGGGGTGGACCTCGCGGTCCACGAGAAGGGCGAGCCCGGCCATCCCACCGTGCTGCTGGTCCACGGCTACCCCGACACCCACGTCGTCTGGGACGGCGTCGCCGACCTGCTCGCCGACCGCCACCGCGTGGTCGTCTACGACGTGCGCGGGGCCGGGGCCTCCACCCGGCCCGCCGGCACCGCCGCCTACCGGCTGGAGCGCCTGGCGGCCGACCTGCGGGCCGTGGCGGACGCCGTCAGCCCGTCCGCGCCCGTCCACCTGGTCGGCCACGACTGGGGCGCGATCCAGTCGTGGGAGGCGGTGTGCACGACGCCCGGCCGCTTCGCCACGTTCACCTCGATCTCCGGGCCGTGCCTGGACCACGTCGCCCACTGGACGCGGCGCGGCGCGCGGCACCCCGGCGCGCTCCTGCGGCAGGGTCTGCGCTCCTGGTACGCCGGGTTCTTCCAGACCCCGCTGCTGCCCGAGCTGAGCTGGCGCACCGGCGCGGCGGCCCGGCTGCTCGCCCGCGCCGAGGGGCTGCCGGGCGGCGGCCACTTCGGCCCGACGCTCCGCGCGGACGCCGCCGCCGGGGTCGCCCTCTACCGCGCCAACATGCCCGACCGGCTGCTGCGGCCGCGCGACCGCCGCACCGACGTCCCCGTGCAACTGGTGGTGCCGGACCGCGACCGGTTCGTCACCCCGCCCATGGCCGGGTCGGCGGGGGCGTTCGCCCCCCACCTGTGGACGCGCCGCGTCCCCGCCGGGCACTGGGCCCCGGTCACGCACCCGGAGCCGATCGCCCGCCTGATCGCCGAGCACGTCGCGGGCGGGCCGCGCCCCAGGGCGGCGGGCGAGTTCGACGGGAGGCTCGCAGTCGTGACGGGCGCGGGCGCGGGCCTCGGCCGCGCGGCGGCCCTGGCGTTCGCCGAGCGCGGCGCCCGCGTCATCGCCGCCGACCCGGACCTGGACGCCGCCGCCCGCACCGCCGAGCTCGCCACGCTGCTCGGCCCGCGCGCCCACGCCTACCCGGTGGACGTGGCCGACGCCGGGCGGATGGAGGGGTTCGCCGCCGCCGTGCGGGCCGACCACGGGACGCCCGACCTCGTCGTCGACGGCGCGGGCGTCCTCGGGGCCCGGCTGTTCGGCGCGCAGATGGCCGAACGCGGCTCCGGCCACGTCGTCGCCGTCGCCCCGGCGGCCGTGGCCGCGCCGCTGCGCGCCGGGCTGTCCGGCTCCGGCGTCGGCGTCACGCTGGTCCGCCCCGGCGCCGTGGACGCCGCGACCCCGGACCGGACCGAGCGGATCGCCGAACGGATCGTCGCCGCGGTCCGCACCGGACGCGCCACCGTTCCGGGCCCGCGCGCCGTCCGCCTGCCGGGGCGCGTGCGGGTCCCGCGCTGACGGCCCCAGCCGACGGCGAGAGGGCCGTCACATCCTTCCCGTGCGGACCGTCAGGGGAGTGCAGAGGTTCTCCGACGAAGGGCGGCACAGTGAACGGCATCCGGATTCGCGGCGAGGTGGCACCGGGCTTCGAGGGGATGAGGCACGCGTTCGCGGCCTGCCTGGCCGACGAGCCCGCCGACCCCGGCGCGCAGCTCGCGGTCCACCTGGAGGGACGCCGGGTGGTGGACCTGTGGACGGACGGTCCCGTGGTGGGGGACACGGTGACGGGGGACTCGCTGATGGGCGTCTACTCGTCGACGAAGGGGGCGACCGCGCTGACGGTGGCGCTCCTGGTGCAGGAGGGCGTGCTCGACCTGGACCGCCGGGTGGCCGACCATTGGCCCGCGTTCGCCGCCGAGGGGAAACGGGACGTCACGATCCGCCAGGTCCTCTCCCACCAGGCGGGGGTGCCCGGCGTGGACGGCGGCCTGACCCCCGCCGAACTGGCCGACGACACCCTGGCCGCCGGGCGCGTGGCGGCCCAGCGTCCCTACTGGGAGCCGGGAACGGCCTACGGCTACCACTCCTTCACCTTCGGCGCGATCCTCAACGAGGTGGTCCGCGCGGCGACGGGTGAGACGCTCCAGCGGGTCTACGAGCGCCGCGTCCGCGCGCCCCGGGCGCTGGACGTGTACCTGGGGCTCCCCGAACGCGAGGGCAAGCGCGTCGTCGCCACCCTGCCGTGGCTGTCCACCCCCGCCCAGGAGGCGGCCCTGGCCGCGAACCGGCCGGACGCGGACGGCGTTCCCGGCGTCTCCTACAACCTGAACGCGACCCCGCCCATGGACTACGTGGCCTACGCGAACTCCCGCGAGACCCGCGCCAACGGCCCGTCCTCCGGCGGCGCGGTCGCCAGCGCCCGGGGCCTGGCGTCCCTGTACTCGGCGGCGGTCTTCGGGCTGGACGGCGAACCGCCCCTGCTGACCTCCGCCACCCTCGCCGAGTTCACCCGCCTCCACACGCCGGGCGCCGACCTGGTGACGGGCGTCGAGGGCCGGTTCGCGCTGGGCTTCGAGCACAAGCGGTCCCAGTACCCGTTCCTGGGCGACCGGGCCTTCGGCCACTGCGGGATGGGGGGTTCGGAGGCGTTCGCGGATCCCGCCACGGGCGTGGTGTACGCCTACACGCGCCGCCGCATGCCGTTCGGGTTCACGGCCACCGAGAACAGGTGCCTGACGGCGGCGGTCCTGCGCTGCCTCTCCTGAGGGCCCTCGTCCGGGGCCCGGCGCGGGTCAGTCGTCGGTCTTGAGGTGGTACTTCATCCCCATGTGGCTGGGGCGGAAGCCGATCTTCTGGTAGAAGCGGATCGACTCCGGGCGCTGGCGGTCGGTGGTGAGCTGGACGACGCGGCAGCCCCGCGCGCGGGCCTGCTCGATGGCCCACTCGATCATCAGCTGGCCGATGCCCCGGCCGCGGTGCTCGGCGGCGACGCGGACGCCCTCGATCTGGGCGCGCTCGCCGCCGGTGTAGGTCAGGCCGGGGATGTAGGTGAGCTGGAAGGTGCCGGCGATCTCGCCGTCGAGCTCGGCGACGACGACCGTGTTGCGGGGATCGCTCTCGATGGCCGCGAACGCGACGAAGTACGCCTCCGGGATGACCTCGCCGGGGGTCTCGCGGGTCGCGCCGAGGGGATCGTCGGCCAGGAGCCGGACGATCGCGGGGATGTCGTCCCGGGTCGCCTCGCGGAAGGTCAAGCTGTGATCACGCCGCACGTCAGACAGGCTATCCGGACGCTTCGGGGCATTGCTCACCATGACTTGTAGTACTACGTGTTGTAGTACTACGTTGGGTGGGAAAAGGAACCCACCCCGACCTCGCGGCGACGGCGCCGCAAGGAGCCCACGATGTCGAAGCCTGCGAACGAAGAGCACTGGAGCGACCGCGCCATCTGCCGCGGCGCGGATCCCGAGATCTTCTTCCCGATCGGGTACGGGGCGCCGGTCCTCCAGGCGCAGATCCAGGCCGCCAAGGCGATCTGCCGCAACTGCCCGGTCATCGCCGACTGCCTGTCCTGGGCGCTGCGGGTCGGGGAACCCGACGGGGTCTGGGGCGGCACCACTCCGGAGGAGCGGCGCTACCTGCGCCGTACGTCCGACGCCCCCGCCCGGCGACGGCTGCCGGCCATCGTCGTGCGCGGGGACGTCGAGGAGCGTACCGCCGCCTAGGGGACGAGGGCGACCTTTCCCACGATCCGGCGGTTCAGCAGGTCGTCCAGGACCCCGGCCGCGCCGTCCAGCGGTTCCGTGCGCGGCGCGACCGGGGTCAGCTCCCCGGACGCCACCAGTGTGAGGAGTTCCTCAAGAAGGGCCCGCTGGCCGGCGGGGTTCCGCAGCGACCACGCGCCCCAGTCCACGCCCACGACCGCGCGGTTGCGCAGCAGCACCTGGTTGAGGGGCAGCGCCGGGATCTCCCCCGACGCGAAGCCGATCACCGCGTACCGGCCCCCCTCGCGCAGGGCGCGCAGGGCCGGCTCGGCCGACGCCCCGCCCACCGGGTCGTACACCACGTCCACGCCGCCGTCCGAGAGCTCCCGGGCGGCGGTCTTCACGTCCCCGGCCGTGTCGATCGTCGCGTCCGCGCCGGCCGCGCGGGCGGCCTCGCGCTTGTCCGGCGTGGAGGCCGCCGCGAGGACGCGGGCGCCCAGGGACTTCGCGACCTGGACCGCCGCCAGGCCCACGCCGCCGCCCGCGCCCAGCACCAGGACCGTCTCCCCGGACGCCAGCCCCGCCCGCTCCCGCAGCGCGAACAGCGCCGTGCAGTGGCTCTGCGTGAACGTCGCCGCCCGCGCCGCGTCCAGCGCGGAGGGGAGCGGGACGGCCGCCGCCGCGGGCACCGCCACGCGCGTCGCGAAGCCGCCCAGGCCGCACGTCGCCAGCACGCGGGCCCCGACCGCGGGCGCGGCCACGTCCGGTCCGGCCGCCACGACCGTCCCCGCCACCTCGCTCCCCGGCACGAACGGCAGCGGCGGCTTGATCTGGTACCTCCCCCGGACGAACAGGCCGTCCACGTAGTTCACCCCCGCCGCCTCGACGGCGATCACGACCTGGCCCGGACCGGCGGACGGCTCGGCGGACTCGCGGACGACGACGGACCCGAGTTCCTCACACACCACTGCGCGCATCCGCCCAATATGGCGGAAACCGAATCCCGTTCGCTATGGCCCGGAACGGGAACCGAATACGCTCGTGGAAGCGTTTCCCTCATGACGGCCCCCCGAGGGCGAGGTCACCCGACGCGAGGAACGGCGGCGCCCATGAGCTACTCCCCGGTCCCCGAACGACAGCGGCACTCCGACGGCCTGCTCACCCACGGCGCGCGCGCCCTGACCGGCGCGCTGCTGGTGACGGCGGTGACGGCCGTGATGTGGGTGCTGGAGTTCGTCGACGCCGCCACGGGGGGCTCCCTCGACCGGTTCGGCATCCAGCCCCACGACGTGGACGACCTGCCCGACATCCTCACCGCGCCGTTCCTGCACGTCGGGTTCGGGCACCTGATGAGCAACACGGTGCCGTTCCTGATCCTGGGCTTCCTGGCGGCGGCGCGCGGCGTCGGCAAGTTCCTGGCGGCGAGCCTGTTCGTCATCGTGGTCGGCGGCCTGGGCGTCTGGTTCACCGGCCCGGTCAACACCCTCGGCGCGTCCATCCTCGTCTTCGGGTTCTTCGGCTACCTGGTGGGACGCGGCGTTTTCGAACGCCACCTGCTCGACATCCTCATCGCCGTCGCGGTCGTCGTCCTCTACGGCACCACGATGCTGTTCGGGCTGCTGCCCAGCGACCCGTCGATCTCCTGGCAGGGCCACCTGTTCGGGCTGCTCGGCGGTCTGCTGGCCTCCTGGGTGCTGCGCCGCCGCGCCCGCTGACCGGCCGGTCCCACCGGCCGGTCCGTGTCACACCGGTGACTTCCGGCGCTTCGGGTGGTCTCCTGGGGTGAACGCCGTCGCCCCGAGGAGCGAGCCATGTCCCATCCGTCCCCCACGCGGCGCCGGGGCCGTGCCGCCACCGTCGTCGCCTGGGTCCTCCAGGTCCTGCTGGCCCTGGAGTTCCTGGCCGCGGGCCTGGGCAAGCTGCTCGGCTCCCAGGCGAACGTCGACATGTTCGCCGAGATCGGCGCGGGCCAGTGGCTGCGCTACCTGGTCGGGGTGCTGGAGGTCGCCGGGGCCGTCGGGGTGGTGCTGCCGCCGCTGGCCGCGCTCGCGGCGGCGTGCCTGGCCGCGCTGATGGTCGGCGCGATCATCACCGACCTCGCCGTGATCGAGGAGTCCCCGGTGATCCCGGCCGTCGCCCTGGCGATGGCCGTCGCGGTCGCGGTGCTGCGGCGCGACGACTTCCCGGCGCTGCGCGACCGGCTGCGCCGTTCGGGCTGACCGCCCGCCCTGAGCGGGCGGGGCCTCCCCGGCCCGCTCAGTGCGGGCGCACGGTGACGTCGGCGACCACCGCGTCGCGCGGCGTCTCCAACGCCCCCACCAGCACCTTCGCCACCGTCGCCGGATCGACGAAGTCGCCGGGCTCGTACGGCCGCCCCTCCTGCGAACGCACCTTGCGCTGCATCTCGGTCGCGGTCCGCCCCGGATAGACCGTGGTGACGCGGATCTCCGGCTCCTCGGCCCGCAGCGCGTCCGCCAGCGCCCGCAGGCCGAACTTGCTGGCCGCGTACGCCGACCAGTCCGGGTTCGCGCGCAGCCCGGCCGTGGAGTTCACGAACACCACGTGCCCCCGCGCGGTCCGCAGCGCCGGGAGCAGCAGCCGGGTCAGCTCGGCGGCCGACACCAGGTTCACGTTCAGGTGGTCGTTCCAGTCGTCGGTGTCGAGCTCGGCGACCGGTCCGAGGGTGACGACGCCCGCGCTGTGGACGACGCCGTCGAGCCGGTCCGGCAGGTCGGCCTCCGCCAGCGCCGTCTCCAGGCGGCGCGGCTGCGCCAGGTCCAGCGTCAGCGTCCGGATCGTCGCCTGCGCCGCGGTCGCCACCGGCCCCGGCGCGCCGTCCGGCGAGATCGAGAACGACTGCGTCTGCGCGTGCGCGCCGGTCAGCGACCGGCTCATCTCCTCCAGGCGCCCGGCGTCCCGCCCGGCCAGGATCAGGTCGTGTCCCCGGCCGCGCAGCAGCCTCGCGACCGCCGCGCCGATGCCGCCGGTCGCCCCCGTGATCAGATACGTGCCCATGGCGCTCCATTCTGGTCCCGTTACCAGGATCGACGCTCGCTCGGGAACGTCAGTTCGGACGCAGTACCCGCGTCACCCCGGCGATCAACGCGGTCGCCAGGATCCAACCCGTCGCGATCAGCGCGTACGCCACCCACCGCGACCACCCCACCGGGTCGAACGCCTGCTGCTGCCCGAAGGTGTCGATCGGGATCAGCAGGTCCAGCGTGTACGCGAACGCGTGGAACACCGGATGCTCGTCCCGCTTGATCGCCCGCGGCTCCCGGAGGGAGAACACCGTCGTCCCGAACGCCACCAGCGCCCCGAACCACGCGAAGGCCAGCCACGGCCGGTACCCGTAGCCGACCGTCCAGTCCAGCAGCAGGCTCCATGTCCGCCCGACCGGGTGCAGCCGCCGGCGCCGCGCCCGCAGCTTGGCGAGCTGCACCTTCCGCGCCAGGTCGTCGTGCCCGGTGGCGTGGTAGTTGGCGGCGAGCTGCTCGTACGGCTGGAGATGGAACTTCGGATCGCGGCTCACCCAGCTCAGCCGGTCCCTGAACGGGGCCTCGTCCAGCGTCTCGTAGACGAGGCCGTTCAGGAAGAGCTGGTCGGGCCAGATCTCCGGCCTGTCGCGGATCAGGGAGATCCGCGAGTACGACAGCGACGTCCGCCCCCTGATCTTCTCGCGGGGGTAGAGCAGCAGCTCGTCGGCCTGGAGGTGGCTGGCGTGCAGGGCCATCCGCCGAGGGTCGGAGGAGTCCAGGAACGCCCCGTCGAACGAGAGGATGCCGTTGATCCGGGCGCTGCGCAGCCGGACCGTGCCGATCGCGGTGAAGCCGCGGCTGAACTCGGCCGCGTCCTCCACGATCATGTTCTGGGCCTGGAGCGCGATGCGGCCCGGGTTGCGCAGGGTGGTGCCGTACATGAACAGCCCGCCGTTCAGCCGCGCACCGGTCAGCCGCATCCCCCCGACGATCTCGGAGTGCTCGACGAAGCAGCCGACCTCGACGACCATGCTGCCGCTGTAGAACGCCCACTTGTCGGGGTCGTCCACGGTGAGCGTGACGGCGTTCATCCGCAGACCGCCCGAGATCTGAGCGCGGGTCAGCCGCACCTGCCCCTCGATCCGCGAGCCCGACAGGCTCAGGTAGCCGTCCACGCGCAGCCCGCCGCCGTCGAACCCCGGCATCCGGCAGTGCGACAGCCGTAGCTGCCGGGTCTGGCAGTTGGAGAAGTCGGGCTGCTCGACCAGGCGGCAGTGGGACAGCTTCAGCTCGTGCTCGACGTTCCCGCCGACCAGGCTCAGCCGCCCCGTGACGTAGGCGCCCCTCAGCCGGACGGCCGGGACGCGGCCGGGCACGCTCTCCCCGGCCCCCAGCAGCAGCTTCGCGATGACCTCCGCGCGGACGATGCGCTCGGGCAGCGGCCCGGCGGGCAGGTCGTCGCCCAGCACGACCTCGCCGCCCGTCGGGAACGCCGCCCACAGGCGTCGTTCGGCGTCGTTGAGGCCGAGGGGTTGCGTCACGGAACCTCTTTCTACGCGCCCCCCGGCCGTTGATCAAGGGCGGTCTAGAACAGGCCCCGGCGGCGCCCGGCCTGCTGGAGGAAGCCGTCGAGCTGCTGCTCCCAGTTGGTGTTCTGGAAGGACGCGTAGTCCACGGTGAACCGGCTGAACGCGTCGCGCCCCTCGGTGAACACCCCGCCGCGCTTGTCCAGCTCCAGCACGACCTCCATCGACCGCGGGTAGGACACGAACGTGACCTCCAACTGGTTGATGGTGCGCGCGAGCTGCGCGGGCGGGGCGAACTCGATCTCCTGGTAGAACGGCAGCTCCTGGTGGACGCCCCAGATGCGGCCCTTCTCACAGTCGGCGTTGCGGAACCGGAAGCCCAGGTTCTGGAAGGCGGTCAGGATCCGCTCCTGCGCGGGCAGCGGGTGCACGGCGATCGGGTCGAGGTCGGTGGCGTCGACGGCCTTGGCGACCTCCAGCTCGGTGGCGATGCCGACGGTGGTGCCGTGCAGCGCCTGCCCGTACAGGTGGGTCAGCGGCGCCTCCCACGGGATCGGGAACTGGAACGGGATGCTGTAGCGCGCCCCGTCGTCCAGCTTGAACCGCCCGCCGATCGGCAGCTTGGCGTACTCCAGGTCCTGCTTGTACTCGTTGTCGCCGGACTCGATCTCGACACGGGTCTTCAGCGCCAGGTTCACGCCGAGGATCTCGGAGTCGTGCGAGCCCCCGATGATGGTGACCTCGCCGGTGACGGTGTCGCCCGGCCGGGTGTTGGGGTTGTGCAGGATCGTCTCGACCTCGGGACCGCCGACGCCGACGGCCTGGAGCAGCTTCTTGAAGACCACGTTCCCGTTTCCCTCCATGAGTGCCGGGCGGAGGCGCCGCCCTCGTCCCAGTAGACGCCTTCCGGAAGAATGAGGTTCCCCTGTCACCCGATTCGGTGCGGACCGGAACAGGCCAGGCGGGATCGGCGTTATGGGGGGTGAGGCCGTCCCGCGGCCTCCCGGACGAGGAGCGCGCCGTACCCGGCAGGCGAAGACGACGCGTGCGCATCTGTCGTCTCGTCACCGGGAGTCGTGGGAAATGGCCTGGATCCTCGTCGTCGCCGCCGGACTGCTCGAAGTCGCGATGGCCCTTTCGCTGAAGATGAGCAAGGGCTTCACGCAGCCCTGGCCGTCGGCCGGCTTCCTGCTCTTCGCCGTCGCCAGCTTCGGGTTGCTGAACCTCGCGCTGCGCACGCTGGAGGTCGGCACCGCCTACGCGGTGTGGGTCGGCATCGGGGCGGTCGGCACCGCCGCGCTCGGCATGCTGCTGCTGGGCGACCAGGTCTCCGCCCTCAAGATCATCGCCCTGGTGCTGATCATCACCGGGGTGGTCATGCTGAACCTGGCGGGCGGCGCCCACTGAACGCGGCCGGGCCGGGCCCGCGGGCGTCCGCGTCCCCGGCCCGGCCCACCGCGTCGGGCCCGCCCGTCAGAAACGGCCCTTGCGGCGGCAGAGCTTGGTCAGCAGCCCCTCTATCCGCTGCTCCCAGTTCGTGCTCTCGGCGGACGCGTAGTCCACGGTGAAGTGGCAGAGCTCGTCATGGCCGCCGGTGTACCCCGCGCCGCGCTTGTCCAGCTCCAGCACCACCGACATCGACTTCGGGGCGGCGACGAAGGTGACCTCCAGCTCCCTGATCGCCGAGGAGTACTTCGCGGGCGGGTAGAACTCGATCTCCTGGTAGAACGGCAGCCTCTGCTCGATCCCCCAGATGCGGCCCTTCTCCAGGTCGGCGCTGTGGAAGCGGAAGCCCAGCGCGCCGAACGCGGCCAGCACGCGTTCCTGCGCGGGCAGCGGGTGGACGGCGATCGGGTCGAGGTCGGTGGCGTCCACCGCCCGCGCGACCTCCAGCTCGGTGGCGATCCCGACGGTGGTGCCGATCAGCGGCCGCCCGTACAGGTGGGTCAGCGGCGCCTCCCACGGGATCGGGAACTCGAACGGCAGGCTGTAGCGCGCCCCGTCGTCCAGCCGGAACGCGCCCGCCAGCGGGAACCGGGCGTACTCCAGGTTCTCGCGGTGCTCGTGGTCGCCCGACTCCGCCTCGACCCGCGACCGCAGCGCGAGGGTCACCTTGTTGATCTCGGCGTCCGCCTTGCCGCCGACGATGACGACCTCGCCCCGGACCACCCCGCCCGGCTGGACGTCGGCGTTGTGGAGCACGGTCCCGACCTCCGGCCCACCCACACCGGCCGCCTGCAACAGCTTCTTGAAGACCAACGCGTGTTCCTCCCGTGAAGTGCGGGGTGGTTGTTTCGTTTGTCGTCGGTCAGACGACTCCGTTCCACGGCCGGTTTCACCGTTGTTCGGGATTGCCGGATCCGGCCAAAGGCGCCGGTGGTCGCCGCGGCGCGCTCGACGCGGCCCTGTGACACGTGTCACTTTCTTGACCCCGTGCGGAGGTTGATGTGGCACGTGTCGGCGCGGTCGTCCCGCCGGAGTGGGTTGCCAGGGGTTACCAGCGGGTAGCATGATGGCGAGTTACTGACCAGTACGTTACGCGGGGCCGCCGGCCGCCGCCGGACTTAACGGAGTGTTCGATGGGGCACTACAAGAGCAACCTCCGCGACATCGAGTTCAACCTCTTCGAGGTGTTCAACCGTCAGGAACTGCTCGGCAGCGGCCCGTACGCGGACCTGGACGAGGAGACGGTGCGCAGCATCCTCGACGAGGTGAACCGCCTCGCCGAAGGGGTGCTCGCCGACTCGTTCGAGGACGCCGACCGCAACCCGCCGAAGTTCGACCCGGCCACCGGCACCGTGACGATGCCGGAGTCGTTCAAGAAGTCGTTCAAGGCGTGGATGGACGCCGAGTGGTACCGCGTGGACCTGGCCCCCGACTTCGGCGGCACCGGCGCTCCCCGCAGCCTCACCTGGGCCATCGCCGAGCAGGTCCTGGGCGCCAACCCGGCGATCTACATGTTCTCCTCCGGCCCCGGCTTCGCCCAGATCCTGTGGCACATCGGCAACGAGGACCAGAAGCGCTTCGCCGAGATCGCCCTGGAGCGCCAGTGGGGCGCCACCATGGTGCTGACCGAGCCGGACGCCGGGTCCGACGTGGGCGCCGGCCGCAGCAAGGCGGTCCAGCAGCCCGACGGCACCTGGCACATCGAGGGCGTCAAGCGCTTCATCACCTCGGCCGAGCACGACATGGCCGAGAACATCTTCCACCTGGTGCTGGCCCGCCCCGAGGGCGCCGGCCCCGGCACCAAGGGCCTGTCGATGTTCCTGGTGCCCAAGTACCTGGTGGACCTGGAGACCGGCGAGCTGGGCGAGCGCAACGGCGCCTACGTCACCAACGTCGAGAAGAAGATGGGCCTGAAGGTCTCCACGACCTGCGAGCTCACCCTCGGCGAGAAGCACCCCGCCGTCGGCTACCTGGTCGGCGACGTGCACGAGGGCATCAAGCAGATGTTCCTCGTCATCGAGTACGCCCGCATGATGGTCGGCACCAAGGCCATCGCGACGCTGTCCACCGGCTACCTCAACGCGCTGGAGTACGCCAAGGAGCGCGTCCAGGGCGCCGACATGACGAAGATGACGGACAAGACCGCGCCGCGCGTCACCATCACCCACCACCCGGACGTGCGCCGCTCGCTGATGACCCAGAAGGCGTACGCCGAGGGCATGCGGGCGCTGGTCCTGCTGACCGCCTCCTACCAGGACGCGGTGCAGCTCGCCGAGCACGAGGGCCGCCGGGACGAGGTCGCCGAGAAGGTCAACGACCTGCTGCTGCCGATCGTCAAGGGCTTCGGCTCCGAGCGCGCCTACGCCCTGCTGGGCGCCGAGTCGCTCCAGACCCTGGGCGGCTCGGGCTTCCTCCAGGAGTACCCGATCGAGCAGTACATCCGGGACTCCAAGATCGACACCCTGTACGAGGGCACCACCGCCATCCAGGGCCAGGACCTGTTCTTCCGCAAGATCCTGCGGGACAACGGCGAGGCCCTGAAGGTCCTGGCGGGCGAGATCAAGGCGTTCGCCGAGTCCGAGGCCGGCAACGGCCGGCTGAAGGCCGAGCGCGCCCTGCTGCTCAAGGCCCTCGACGACGTCCAGGGGATCCTCGACCCGATGGTCGGCTGGGCCCTGGCCTCCATGGAGAACCCGAAGGAGATCTACAAGGTCGGCCTGAACGGCAGCCGCCTGCTGATGGCCCTCGGCGACGTGGTCGTGGGCTGGCTGCTGCTGCGCCAGGCCGAGGTCGCCCTGGCCAGGCTGGGCGGCGACGTCTCCGCGGCCGACAAGAACTTCTACACCGGCAAGGTCGCGGCGGCCCAGTTCTTCGCCCAGAACGTCCTGCCGAAGATCGCCGCCGAGCGCGCCGTCGCCGAGGCCACCAACCTCGACGTGATGGAGCTGCCGGAGGAGGCGTTCTAGCAGACCCCTCCGTCTCCCGCGGAAGGTCGGTCAGCGGCCCCGCCCCCCACCGTGGGGGCGGGGCCGCTGCGCACCAAGGAGATGATCACTACTGTGGACGGTCCCCTCCCGCACGGAACGGAACGCCCATGCCGATCGCGCCGCGCGCCCTGGCCCTGCCCCTCGCGGTCCTGCTCGCCGCGTCCTGCGACGACACGGGCCCGAAGAAGGTCGACCCGCCCGTCACGGGGGCGTCCGCAGCAGCCCCGACCCACGCGCCGGCCGGGGGATCGCTGTCCCGGGAAGGGTGGTTCGGCTCCGGGGACCCGCTGCACGCGCGCGTCGAGGTGAGGGGCGTCGAACGCGCCGCCGGCAAGACCACCGCGCGCCTGGTGGTGACCTCCCTCGACGCCTCGGCCAGGCAGGCGGCGTTCCCCGTCACCCTCCTGGACCCGGTGAACCGGAGGCTGTACCGGCCGGCCGCCGCCCCCGAGGCCCGGCCGTTCGCGCCGAACGCGCCGCAGGAGGTGACCGTGGACTTCCCGGCCCTGGCGGGCCGCCCCGAGAAGCTGACGGTCCTCACGCCGGGCTCGGCGGGCGAGATCACCGGCGTCCCCGTCACCGGGACCGACGCCCCGCCGGCCGCGCCCGCTGCCGTCGACCTGTACGACATCACCGAGGGCGAGACCCGGGACGTGACGGCCGGCTCCTCGGACGTGAAGCTGAACCTGCGCGCGGACGCGCTGTTCGCGTCCGGCAAGGCCACGCTGGGCGGACGCGCCGGGCAGGTCCTCGACCAGGCCGCCAAGGAGATCAAGGCCGAGGCCGACCCCTCCCGCCCCCTGACCCTGAACGGCCACACCGACGGCAAGGGCGACGGCGACCGCAACCTGAAGCTGTCCCGCGAGCGCGCCGAGGCCGTCGAGAAGGAGCTCAGGACGCGTCTGGGCGGCGGATTCACCTACACGACCTCCGGCAGGGGCGAGCAGAACCCGGTCGCCGGGGAGGGCGGGAAGGACGACGCGGCGGCCCGTTCCCGCAACCGCCGTGTGGAGATCTCCTACACCGTCCGGCGAACGGAGGCCACGGCCACGGCCTCAACGTCCCCCGCGCCCCGGGGCGGAACGGCGGCTCCGGCCGCGTTCCGGGCCCAGGACGGCGCCAAGGTGGCCAGCCGCCACGCCCGCTTCGGCCAGCAGAAGCGGCGCATCGACGTGAAGCCCTTCTACCGGGACGGCGCGTACATCGTCGCGGTCTTCGACCTGGTGAACGAGGGTCCGGGCACCACGCCCCCGGACGCCTCCTACTCCCACAGGGACTATCCGGGCGGCCTGTTCACGTCGTTCGGCGTCGTCAACGGCAAGGACGTCCACCGCGCCGTCCGCGTCGGCACCGAGACGACGTACCTGAGCGCGCTCAGCGCGGCGTTCCGCACGGCCCCGGGCGAGCCCAGCCGGGCCTACGTCTACCTCCCGGCCCCGCCCGGTGACCCGAGAACGGTCGTCTTCGACGCCGGACCTTTCGGAAAGGTGAACAACGTCCCGGTCTCCTGAGATCACCGCGGGTCTCAGCTTGGTGACGGTGCCCGCCGGGGGTGTGGCGGGCGATCGGAACGGAAACGTAAACAGCACGGCTGCGGAACGTCGTGCGGAGGTCAGCGGATGGGCATCGGCGTCAGCATTTTCACGATCACCCTGGGGCTGATCCTCAAGTTCGCGATCCGCCCGGACGCGATGCGGGACCCGATCGACATCCATGTGGTCGGCGTCATCCTGATCATCGTCGGCGGGGTCTCGTTCGCCCTGCAGCTCCTGATGATGATCAAGATGCAGCAGAACCACCAGCAGCCCCGCAACGGCTTCCCCGACCACCACCGGGACCGCCTCTACGACGGCGAGAACCCGCCTCCGGCATGAGCGGTCAGGAGCGGGTGAGGTCGCCCAGCAGGCGCCAGGTGCGCAGGCGGTCGGCCTCGCCGGTCACCACGCCCGCCACCAGCGCGACGACGCGGGGAGCCGGGCGCCCGGCCCGTTCGGCGGCGGCGGTGATCCGCGGGACGATGTGCTCGCCGAGCGCGCGCGGCCCGGCCAGGAACGGCAGCGTGCCGTCGGCCAGCTCGCCCGCGACGCCCAGCGCCTGCGGGGCCATCGCGGCGACCAGCACCGGGACCGGCGGTTCGGCGCCCGCGACGGCGGCGGGCATCGGCGGGGCCGCGGTCAGCGTCTCGCCCCGGAAGTCGGCGGTGCCGGTATCCAGCAGCGAGCGGAGCGCGGTGAGGAACTCCCGCAGCCGCGTGATCGGGCGCTCGTAGGGCACGCCGAACGCGGGCTCGACCAGCTCCTTGGCGCCCAGCCCCAGGCCGAGCCGGAACCGGCCGTGCGCGGCGGCCTGGCTGGTCTGCGCCTGGCCGGACACCAGCAGCGGATGGCGCGCGAAGATCGGCACGGCGGAGGTGCCGACCCGCAGGCCGGGCACCTCCCGGCCGACGATCCCGGCCAGGGCGATCGCGTCGTGGTCGAACCGCTGGCCGATCCAGGCCGAGCGCAGGCCGGCGTCCGCGGCCCGGCGCGCCGCGGCGACCACGTCGTCGACCGCGTTGCCGGTGGCGGCGGGGGTGAGGGCGACTCCCAGTTCCATGATCGACCCAACCGCGCCGAATTCCCGGCTACTCCGGCGGGCTTGGTGTGCTTTCGGATCGCCGGACGGGGGGCCGCCGCGCGGCGGCCCCCCGTCCGGGTCAGGACCAGGCCAGCATGTGGAGGGGGTCCTCCAGCATCGCCCCCACGTCGCGGAGGAACTTCGAGCCCAGCTCGCCGTCGATGATCCGGTGGTCGAACGACAGGGCCAGCGTGGTCACCCTGCGGATCGCCAGCTCGCCCCGGTGGACCCAGGGCATGTCCCTGATCTGGCCGAACGCCAGGATCGCGGCCTCGCCGGGGGTGATGATCGGCGTTCCGGTGTCCACGCCGAACACGCCCACGTTGGTGATCGTGATGGTGCCGTGGGACATGTCCGCCGGGGTCGTCCTCCCGGCGCGGGCGGTCTCGGTCAGGTCGTTGAGCGCCTTGGCCAGGTCCGGCAGGGACATGGCGTGGGCGTCCTTGACGTTCGGGACGATCAGGCCGCGTTCGGTGGCGGCGGCGATGCCGAGGTTCACGTAGTGCTTGACGACGATCTCGTCGCCGGCCCACGCGGAGTTCACCATCGGGTACCGGGCGGCGGCGACCAGCACGGCCTTGGCGACGAGCAGGAGGGGGGACACCCGCACGCCCGCGAAGTCGGGCATCTCGCGCAGGCGGCGCACCGCCTCCATCGTCTCCGTCACGTCCACCTGGAGGAACTCGGTGACGTGCGGGGCGGTGAACGCCGAGTTCACCATCGCGTTCGCCGTCGCCTTGCGGACGCCCTTGACCGGGACGCGCTCCTCCCGCCCGGCCGGGGCGGCCGGGGCCGGCCGCTCGGCGGCCGGCTGCGCGGCGGCGCGGACGTCGTCGCGGGTGATGGAGCCGTTCGGGCCCGTCCCGGTGAGCGCGGCGAGGTCCACGCCCAGGTCCTTGGCCAGCTTGCGGACCGGGGGCTTGGCGAGCGGCATGCCGTTGCCGGGCCGTTCGGCGGGCGGCGCGGGCGGCTGCTCGGGGACCGGGGCCTGCCGCCCCTTGCGGGGACGCCGCTTGGTCGCGCCCGGCTTGACGCCGTAGCCGACCAGCACCGGCTGGCGCTTGGGCTCCTCCGGGGAGACCATGCCCGGTTCGTCGGGGCTCGGCACCAGGTCCTGCTTCAGCGCGGCGGGCTGGGCCGGGGGCTCCGACACCGGCGTCGCCACGGCGGAGGAGTCGGCGGCCACGTCCACCGCGATGATCGGCGTGCCGACGTCCACGGTGTCGCCCTCGGTGACCATCAGCTCGGTCACCACCCCGTCGAACGGGCAGGGCAGCTCCACGATCGCCTTGGCGGTCTCGATCTCCACGATGGTCTGGTTGACCTCGACGGTGTCGCCGGGCTGCACGTGCCACTTGACGATGTCGGCCTCGGTCAGCCCCTCGCCCACGTCGGGCAGCCTGAACTGCTTGATGTCGCTCATCGGTGTCACCAGCCGAACGTCCGGTCGACCGCGTCCAGGATGCGGTCGAGATCGGGCAGGTAGTGGTCCTCCAGCCGGGACGGCGGGTACGGCGTGGAGAACCCGCCGACCCGCAGCACCGGCGCCTCCAGCCGGTAGAAGCACCGCTCGGTGATCCGCGCCGCCAGCTCCGCGCCGAACCCCGAGTACACCGGCGCCTCGTGCACCACGACGCACCGCCCGGTCCGCTCCACCGACCGCACGACCGTGTCGATGTCCAGGGGGTTGAGGGAACGCAGGTCCACGACCTCCAGGCTGCGGCCCTCCTCGGCCGCCGCCGACGCCGCCTCCAGGCACGTCTTCACCGACGGGCCGTAGGCCAGCACGGTCACGTGCTCGCCGGGCTGCACGACCCGCGCGGCGTGCAGCGGCGTCCAGGCGCCCGGATCCTGCTCGACCGGCGCCTTGTCCCAGTAGCGCCGCTTGGGCTCGAAGAAGATCACCGGGTCGGGGGAGGAGATCGACTGCTGGATCATCGAGTAGGCGTCGGCGGAGTTGGAGCAGGCCACCACGCGCAGGCCGGCGGTGTGGGTGAAGTACGCCTCGGGCGACTCGGAGTGGTGCTCGACGGCCCCGATCCCGCCGCCGCACGGGATCCGCACCACGACCGGCAGGTTCAGGCGGCCCAGGGAGCGCATCCCCATCTTCGCCAGCTGGGTGATGATCTGGTCGGCGGCCGGGAACACGAAGCCGTCGAACTGGATCTCGACCACCGGCCGGTACCCGCGCAGCGCCAGCCCGATCGCGGTCCCGACGATGCCCGACTCGGCCAGCGGCGTGTCGATGACGCGCTCCTCGCCGAAGTCCTTCTGCAGCCCGTCGGTCACCCGGAACACGCCGCCGAGCTTGCCGACGTCCTCGCCCATGACCAGGACCTTGGGATCGTTCTCCATGGCC
The DNA here is from genome assembly GCF_014138665.1 of Actinomadura kijaniata. Lineage (NCBI taxonomy): Bacteria > Bacillati > Actinomycetota > Actinomycetes > Streptosporangiales > Thermomonosporaceae > Actinomadura > Actinomadura kijaniata. The sequence goes on along the minus strand of NZ_JACJIA010000002.1, from coordinate 235,461 downwards.
TTGCGCAGCCCCGCGTTCAGGGCCTTGGCCAGCGCCAGAGGTTCGGCGGTCATCACTCACTCCCCTCGAACGAGGCCAGATAGGCGGCGAACTGCTCCTGCTCCTCGGTGATCAGCGGATGCCCCTCGGCGTACACGTGCTCGAACATCGCCATCGGCCCCGGATCGGGCAGTTCCAGGCAGGCCTTGCGCAGGTCGCGGGCGTAGGCCTTGGCCTCGGCGTCGATCTCGTCGAAGAACTCCGCGTCCGCCAGGTCGCCGCGCACCAGGTACGCCTTGACCCGTTCGATCGGGTCCTTGAGCTTCCAGGCCTCCTCCTCGGCCTTCAGCCGGTACCGGGTCGGGTCGTCGGTGGTGGTGTGCGCGCCCATCCGGTACGTGTAGGCCTCGACCAGCATCGGGCCCTGCCCGCTGCGCGCGTTCTCCAGCGCCTTCCGCGTCACCGCCAGGCACGCGAACACGTCGTTGCCGTCCACCCGGACGCCGGGGAACCCGTAGCCCTGCGCCCGCTTGTAGAGGGGGATCCGCGACTGCTTCTCCAGCGGCTCGGAGATCGCCCACTGGTTGTTCTGGCAGAAGAACACGACGGGGGCGTTGAACACCGAGGCGAACACGAACGACTCGTTCACGTCGCCCTGCGAGGTGGCCCCGTCGCCGAAGTAGGCGATGGTCGCGCCCGCCTTGTCGGTCCCGAGGATCCCGTCGCGCTGCATGCCCATCGCGTAGCCGGTCGCGTGCAGCGTCTGGCTGCCGATCACGATGGTGTAGAGGTGGAAGCGGTACTCCTCGGGGTCCCAGCCGCCGTGGCTGACGCCCCGGAACAGGCCCAGCAGGTTGAGCGGCGGGACGTTCCGGCACCACGCCACGCCGTGCTCCCGGTAGGTGGGGAAGACCATGTCGTGCTCGCCCAGGGCCCGCCCGGACCCGATCTGCGCGGCCTCCTGCCCCAGCAGCGACGCCCAGATCCCGAGCTCGCCCTGGCGGGTGAGCGCCACCGCCTCCAGATCGACCCGCCGCACGATCACCAGGTCGCGGTACAGCCCGCGCACCTGCTCGGCGGTCAGCTCCAGGGGGTAGTCGGGGTGGTCGACGCGCTCCCCCTCGGGGGTGAGCAACTGGACGAGGTCGGCGCCCTCCTGGACGCCCGGTGCGCCGCGCACGGAGTTGATCGTCATTGATGACACTCCTCGTTCGGGGCCGGCGTCCGGGATCGCCGTTCACCGGCCGGCGTCAGTGGCCCCGCCCCCGGATAAGGGGACGAACGCCGCTGATGCCATCGTGGCAGACATCACACCCAGGGAGGCAAGTCCCCGATTACCGGTTGCCTACCCCACCCGAACCACCCGAACGCCCTTTCCAGCCCGCTGTGACCCGGCGTGTCGCCGCCGTCACCGGCGGCGGGGAGCGGGCCGCGCGGCGGCCCCGGCCGGAGCGTCAGGCCAGGCCGGCCATGAAGTGGTGGCGGCAGAGCGTCACGTACTCGTCCTCGCCGACCTGGACCAGGTCGCCGGTGTGGACCATGACGCCGTCCACGGTCCGCGCGTTGTGCGTGGCCCGCCGCCCGCACCAGCACCGCGACGACACCGGCAGCGTCGTGACCCGGTCGGCCAGCTCCACCAGCCGCCGCGACCCCTCGAACAGCCGCCCCCGGAAGTCGGTGAGGATGCCGTAGCACAGCACCTCGACCCCGAGCCCGTCCACGATCCCGGCCAGCTGCCCGATCTGCTTGGGGCTGTAGAACTGCGCCTCGTCGCACAGCACGTACGGCACGGGCGTCCGCGCGGCGATGTCGTCGTAGAGGTCGAGGCCGTCGGTGACGTCGATGGCGTCCGCCTTCAACCCCAGCCGCGACGTGATGTAGCCCGCGCCGGCCCGGTCGTTCTTGCTGTAGAGCAGCCCGCCGCCGCCCCGGCTGTGGTGCTCCTGGAGCAGGATCGTCGACTTCCCGACGTCCATGGTCCCCGTGAAGAAGACCAGCTCAGCCATCGACGAACCTTTCTCGGGACCAGCGGACCGACGGGATGATATCGGCGATCCCCGCCCGAACGCCCCGAGATCACTCCCGGGACAGGGACCTGGTCGCCCCGGCCGCCACGGTCAGGCCGAGGAGGAAGCCCGCGCACACGATCAGGTTGGCGATCCACTGGTAGATCCCCTTCGGCGCGAAGACGCGTTCCTGGCCCAGGTCGCCGATCGGCAGCAGCAGGTCGAGGGTGTAGAAGAACGCGTTGAAGTGCGGGTGGTCGTCCTCGTTCAGGATGGCCGGACGGTGCAGAGAGAAGACCACCGTCCCGAACACCAGCAGCCCCAGCAGCCAGCTCGCCGCGCGGAACGGGCGGTACCCGTAACCCACCGTCACGTCCTGCAACCAGCCGACGATCTTGCGGGGGAGGGACTGGGTCTTGCGCCGGTCGCGGGCCTTGGCCAGCAGGACCGTGCGGCCGTCGGCGTCCAGGCCCAGCGAGCGGTAGGTCTGCGCCAGCCGCTCGTAGGGCTGCGGCTGGTAGCCGTCGCGGTCGCGGCGGATCCACGCCAGGCGGTCGCGGGCCACCATGGGCGGGTCGAGGTTCTCGTACTGCAGGCCGTCGAGCTGGAGGCGTTCCGGCCAGGTCTTGGGATCGTCGCGCAGCAGGTTGAGCCGGGCGTAGGACAGGTCGACGACGCCCTTGATCGGCTCGGCGAAGTGCAGCAGGGCCTCCTCGGCCTGGAGGCGCTGGAGGCTCAGCGCCGTCTCGCCGGGGTTGGACAGCCGCGCGCCGCGCAGGCTGAGCTGGCCGGTGATCCGGGCGCCCTCGAACGACACCGACCCGTCGGCCGTGAACCCGTCGGAGCAGTACACGTCGGTCTCCACGGCCAGGTCGTTGGCGTTCAGCGCCACGTCCCCGGGGTGGGAGAGCTTCGCGCCGACCAGCGACAGGTAGCCGCCGACCCGCGCGCCGCGCAGCCGCACCGCGCCGTTGGCCGTGAAGCCGCCGTCGCAGAACACGTTCGCCGCGACGTCCAGGCGGCTGGCGTACAGGGCCGCGCCGCCCTCGTTGTGCAGGTGCGCCTGCCGGAAGATCAGCTGGCCGCCGACGCGGGCGCCGGGCAGCCGGACCTCGCCGTGCGCGGTGAACCCGTGGTCGCAGTACACGTTCGCGTCCACGGTGAGGCGGTCGCCCAGCAGCGCGTCGCCGCCGGGGTTGGCCAGCTGCACACCCGACATGTTCAGGATGCCCGCGATGTGCGCGCCGTCCAGCAGCAGGCCGCCGGTGATCCGGCTGCCCTGGAGCCACAGGTGGCCGTCGATGCGCGCGCCGGAGGCGTTCAGGCCCGGCATCCGGCACCGCATCAGGTGGACGGTGTTCATGCTCGCCCAGTACAGCAGCGGGGCCTCGTCGAACACGCAGTCGGTGAGGGTCAGCGGCACCGCCACCGAGGCGTGCCCGAGGTTGAGGTGCCCGATGATCCGGGCGCCGGTCAGGTTGACCGCCGCGACCTGCCCCGGCTCGGGCTCCACCGCTCCCGCCAGCAACGCCACCAGCACCTGCGCGCGGACCACCCGTTCGGGCCCCCAGCTCCCGGGGTCGGTGAACGCCGGGTCGCCCCCGGACAGGTCCACCACCTCACCGCGTGGAAAGGCCTCCCAGAGGCGGCGCTCGGGCGGCGACAGCTCCTCGATCTTCATCGGCGACTCCGGGGACGGGTGCTGGTGCATCGTGCCCTGTCATGGTGCCGTACGCTTCACCTCGTCAGGTAAACCAACGCACCTCAGGGGGACGATCGTGGCGCGCGTCGTCGTCGACGTCATGCTCAAGCCGGAGATCCTCGACCCGCAGGGGCAGGCGATCGTCCGCAAGCTGCCGCAGCTCGGGTTCGAGGGGGTCGCGGCCGTCCGCCAGGGCAAGCGCTTCGAGGTGGAGCTGGACGGCCCCGCCGACGAGGCCGCCCTGGAGCAGGTCCGCAAGATCGCCGAAACGCTGCTGGCGAACACGGTCATCGAGGACTTCGAGGTCCGCGTCCTCTGACACGCCCGGCCCCCGGGGAGCGCGCCGCGCCATCCGCCGGGATCGCCCGCCGCGCCGTTCCGGCCGTTGTGGGAACGGTCCAGACCGCCGGGTCGGACGCCCGCGGAGATCATGTCGCGCAATGGTCATGAAAGACCGGACAGTATAGCGATTACGGAAGATTCCACCGGGGAAGTGCTATCTGCGTCGAGTCGTCGGGCGAGCTCCGGAACCGGGGGTCCGACCAGGGGGGCCTGGGAATGACACGAGGTGACCGGTGGACATGAAGTTCTCGCTCGCGCTCCCCCGCGTGGCGCCGAGCATCCCCGTCGTCCGGCGGGTGGTGGGCGACGCGCTGCGCGCCCTCGGCGTCACGGAGGAGTGCGTCGCCGACATCCTCGTCGCCGCCTCCGAGGCCTGCACCAACGCCGTCGAACACGCCCACGCGTGCGGCAACTACGAGGTGTTCGGCCACGTGGACGAGGACACCGTCCAGCTGAAGATCATGGACTGGGGGCGCGGGCCGCGCCCGGTCCCGCCCGGCACCGGGCCGGGAAGCCTGGCCGAGTCGGGCCGCGGCATCAAGATCATGCAGGCGCTGGTGGACGACCTCGACATCGACTCCGGTCCCGACCGCGGCACCGTCGTTCACCTGCGGAAGCGCTTGACCTGGCGAGACGAGGCCCTCAACCGCCGCCTCGAACGCCGTCTCATGCACAGCGCCGGGTAGATTGGGACGCGCGCGGGGGGTTTTCGACGCGTAACGGTTGACCGGTGGTACCCGCCGCCGTCGCCGGCCGCCCTCATACGCAGTAGCGCCTGCCGCCACGGCGGGCAAGGATCGCAGGCGAAGGAACAGAAGCGATGGATGCTGCCCGGGTCGGGGTCATCACCTTCCCAGGTTCACTCGATGATCGCGACGCCGCACGTGCGGTGAGGCTGGCCGGAGCCCAGCCCGTCGCGCTCTGGCATGCCGATCACGACCTGCAGGGGGTGGACGCCGTCGTCCTGCCCGGCGGGTTCTCCTACGGCGACTACCTGCGCGCGGGCGCGATCTCGGCCGCCGCGCCGATCATGGCCGAGGTGAAGGCCGGCGCGAACGCGGGCCTGCCGGTGCTCGGCATCTGCAACGGTTTCCAGGTCCTGTGCGAGGCGCACCTGCTGCCCGGCGCGCTGCTGCGCAACGTCGGGCTGCACTTCGTCTGCCGCGACCAGCGGCTGCGCGTCGACAACGCCGACACCGCGTGGACCTCCGACTACAGCCCCGGCCAGGAGATCGTCATCCCGGTCAAGAACGCCGACGGACGGTACACCGCCGACGACGACACGCTGAAGGCGCTGGAGTCCGAGGGCCGGGTCGTGGCGCGCTACCTGGACCTGAACCCCAACGGCTCGCTCAACGACATCGCGGGCATCACCAACGAGGCCGGCAACGTGGTCGGCCTGATGCCGCACCCCGAGCACGCCGTGGAGTCCCTCACCGGCCCGTCCACCGACGGGCTCGGCTTCTTCACCTCGATCATCAAGAGATTGGTCAACGCGTGAGTGAGCAGCGTCCCACCGTTCCGGGCGATCCGGCCGACAAGGGCGGCGAGGAGCCGACGCTGGAGTGGTTCGCCGACCTGAAGGACGACGCCGACGACCCCGAGCTGCACGCCGTGAACCCCGCGGTCACCCAGGCGTACGAGGCGATCCTGGAAGAGAACGAGGAGGCGCGGCCGGACCGCGCCGAGCAGGCGCCGCAGGCGCCGGAGACCCCTGAGGCCCCGGCCCCTCTCCCGCAGTCGCCGGCGTTCGAGCAGCCGCGGTTCGAGCAGGAGCGGTTCGAGCAGCCGCAGTTCGACCAGCCGCCCGCCGCGCGGGCTCCCGAGATGTTCCAGGACCCCGCGGCGTCGCCCGCGCCGGTGCCGGGCGCCTCCTGGACGGTCCAGCCGCCGTCCGACCCGCCCGCCGCCGAGCCGGCGCCCGGCGAGCCCGGCGGGCACCCCGAGGGCGCCGTCCGCGACTTCGTGCAGGCGCTGGCCGCCGAGGGCACCTCGGTCCCGCCGGAGCGGCCCGCCGAGCCGCGGCCCGTCCCGGCCGGACCCGACGCGTCCGGCCCGCAGGCCGCGCTCCCGGCCGACTACGAGGCCGAGGTCCCGCTGCCCGAGCCCGCCGCGTCCCCCACCGCCCCGGTCCCCGCGGCCCCGGCTCCCGCCGCGCACGCCGAGCCGGACCTCGGGACCGACACCGTCGCCGTCGCGGCCCGGACCCCGGACCGCAGGCAGCCCCACGTCGAGCTCGGCATGAACGACGAGGAGTACCGGCGGGTCCGGGACATCCTGGGCCGCCGCCCCACCTCCGCCGAGCTGGCGATCTACTCGGTGATGTGGAGCGAGCACTGCTCCTACAAGTCGTCCAAGGTGCACCTGCGCCAGTTCGGCAGCAAGGCCCCCAAGACCGACGCGCTGCTGGTCGGCATGGGCGAGAACGCCGGCGTCGTCGACATCGGCAACGGCTGGGCCGTCACGTTCAAGGTCGAGTCGCACAACCACCCGTCCTACGTCGAGCCCTACCAGGGCGCGGCGACCGGCGTCGGCGGCATCGTCCGCGACATCATGTCGATGGGCGCGCGCCCGGTCGCCGTCATGGACTCGCTGCGGTTCGGCCCCGCCGACGCGCCCGACACCCAGCGGGTGCTGCCGGGCGTCGTGGCGGGCATCGGCGGCTACGGCAACTCCCTGGGCCTGCCCAACATCGGCGGCGAGACCGTCTTCGACGCCTGCTACGCCCAGAACCCGCTGGTGAACGCCCTGTGCGTGGGCGTGATGAAGCACGAGGACATCAAGCGCGCCACGGCCCCCGGCCCCGGCAACAAGGTGATCCTGTTCGGCGCGCTGACCGGCCCCGACGGCATCGGCGGCGCGTCGGTGCTGGCCTCGGCGAGCTTCGACGACGAGTCGCACGCCAAGCGGCCCAGCGTGCAGGTCGGCGACCCGTTCACCGAGAAGCTGCTGATCGAGTGCTGCCTGGAGCTGTTCGGCGAGGACCTGGTCGTCGGCATCCAGGACCTCGGCGCGGCCGGGGTGTCCTGCGCCACCACCGAGCTGGCGGCGGCCGGGACCGGCGGCATGCACGTGGACCTGGACGCCGTTCCGCTGCGCGACTCGACCCTGCGCCCTGAGGAGATCCTCATGAGCGAGTCGCAGGAGCGCATGATGGCGGTCGTCGAGCCCGCCAAGGTCGAGCGGTTCATGGAGATCTGCGGCCGGTGGGAGATCCCCGCCACCGTCATCGGCGAGGTGACCGACACCGGCCGCCTGGTGATGACCTGGCGCGGCGAGACCATCGTGGACATCCCGCCGGGCACCGCCGCCGACGAGGGCCCGGTGTACGAGCGGCCGTTCGCGCCGCCCGCCGACCTGGGCGCGCTCCAGGCCGACACGCCCGGCCGCCTCACCCGCCCGACCTCGGGCGACGAGCTGCGCCGCACGGTGCTGTGGCTGGCCGGCTCGCCGAACCTGGCCAGCAAGACCTGGGTGACGTCGCAGTACGACCGGTACGTGCTGGGCAACACCGTCCTCGCGATGCCGGAGGACGCCGGCGTCGTCCGCATCGACGACGAGACGGGCCTCGGCATCGCGCTGTCGCTGGACGGCAACGGCCGGTACACCCGCCTCGACCCGTACGCGGGCGCGCAGCTGGCGCTGTCGGAGGCGTACCGCAACGTCGCCGCCACCGGCGCCCGCCCGCTGGCCGTCACCAACTGCCTGAACTTCGGCTCGCCGGAGGACCCGGGCGTGATGTGGCAGTTCGCCAGGGCCGTCGAGGGCCTGGCCGACGCGTGCCAGTACCTGGGCGTCCCGGTGACCGGCGGCAACGTGTCGTTCTACAACCAGACCGGCGACCAGCCGATCAACCCGACGCCGGTCATCGGCGTACTGGGCGTCCACGACGACGTCCGCCGCCGCGTGAACATGTCGCTGACCTCCGAGGGCGCGACGATCGCGCTGCTGGGCGAGACCCGCGAGGAGTTCGGCGGCTCCGAATGGGCGCACGTCGTCTACGGCCACCTGGGCGGCCTGCCGCCGAAGGTGGACCTGGCCGCCGAGGCCGCGCTGGCCTCCGTGCTGATCGCCGCGATGCGGGAGGGCCTGCTGACCGCGGCGCACGACCTGTCCGACGGCGGCCTGTCGCAGACGCTGGTCGAGTCCTGCCTGCGCGGCGGGCTCGGCGCGCGGATCACGCTGGCCGGGGACCCGTTCGTGGCGCTGTTCAGCGAGTCGGTGGCCCGTGCCATGGTCGCGGTCCGCCCCGGCGGCGAGGCCCGCCTGGCGGCCCTGTGCGAGCAGGCCGGGGTCCCGGTCACGCAGATCGGCGTGGCGGGCGGCGACGCCCTGACGGTCAACGGCTACGGCGCGGAGGGCGAGCACGAGCTGTTCTCGGTCCCGCTGCTGGAGCTGCGCGAGGCCCACGAGCACACGCTCCCGAGCTACGCGAGCTGACCGCCCGAGCGCGAAGGCGCCCGGCCTCCTCGTCGGAGGCCGGGCGCCTTCGTGTTCTCCCGCATCGCTCCCCCGCGGAGCGGTCGGACGGCGCGACCGACCGCTCACGGCCCTCGCGCCGGCCTCGATGGAGGAACGCGTCCCATCCTGGGCGGAACGGGCCCGCGTTCATAGAAGCCGGGGCACCCAACGGCGGGGACCGGCTCTAGTGCCCCGGAACCAGTCTCAGGGCCGTTCACGGGCGGCGGCGAGCAGTTCCGGCAGGGTTCCCCCGAAGTCCGGCAGCAGGTCCAGCAGCGCCGTCCAGAAGCCCGGTGGCGCCTCGCGCGCGGCCTCCTCCACCAGCCGGACGAGGCCGCCGAGGAACCGGTTCTCGGCCGGGGTGGTCCGGTGGGTCAGGGTGTAGGCGAACACGAGGACGACCCGGGCGGGGCGGCCGGTCGTCAGGATCTCCTCGTCCGGCAGGAGCCCGGTGGTGTGGATCCGGTTCAGTACGCCCTCGGCGTGGTAGATCCTGTGCAGCGCGGTCACGGCGGCGCGGGCCGCCTCCGGGCTCTGGGTCGCCACCAGCTCGTGCAGGCCGGTCGAGCCGCGGGAGGGCAGTGCCCGGGCGAGCGCCGCCGGGAAGCCCGGGCGGCCGGCCAGGGCGCCCAGGACGTGGTCCGGCAGCGATCTCCGCCGCTGGGCCCGGACCAGCGCGCGCCAGTCGGGCGGGCCCTGCTCGCCGCACGCCGCCGTCAGCAGCGCCTCGGCCCTGATCGCGTCGGGGCAGGACCGCAGCGCCGCGATCAGGTCCGTGGGCCGCCGCGCCGGGAAACGGGCCGCCAGCAGGCGGCGCAGGGGCACGTTGTAGACGGCCGCGCTCCGGTTGGACGAGTCCAGCGACGAGTACAGCCCGTGCGCCCACACCCGCGTCGCGGGCTCGCACTGGGAGCCGTAGACCCAGCGCGCGAACAGTTCGCGGGGCGGCACCCCGGACTCGGCGAGCCGGTCCACGATCATGGCCGTCAGCGCGTCCCGCGCCCGCAGGCTCCGGGCGGGGTCCGCCATCGCGCCCAGCGTCCGGTCGGGCAGTCCGGCGACCGCCCCGGTCAGCACCGCGTCGGGGGCCTGGGCCAGGACGCGCAGGTCGGCGCGGTCGGCGGGCACGGCCGGGCGCCGCCGGGCCACGCGCACGAGGTGGTCGAACGTCCAGGGATGCCCGGGGAGCGACGCGGAGGCCGCCAGCCAGGCGGACCGGTCGGTCCCGAGCCGGCTCCACAGCAGCACGCCCGCGCACTCCCAGAACGCGCGCACCTGCGGGCGGTGGTTGTGGTCGTAGCCGTCGACCGCCCGCACCAGCAGGTTCAGGTGCGGTGTGCCGAGGATCATCTCCTCCACGTTCCTCTGGGACAGCTCGGCCCGCAGGAACGACGGGCGCATCTCCCCGATCCGCTCCGCCGCGGCCCGGATCGCCCACCGGGGCGCCGGCGCCCGGCGTACGACGAGCCGGTTGGCGACCCCGCTGTCCCAGGGCGTCAGCAGCTCCGTGACGAACGCCTCGGGGCAGTCGGTCCGCGCGACCAGGACCCGGCGCTGCACCCGGCCGAACGGCGCGCGCCGGTGCTCGGCCGCCAGCCCCGCCCAGTCCGGCGGGCCCGACGCGTCCAGGAGGGCGTCGCCGTCCAGCACCGAGGGGACCGCGCGCAGCCGTTCGGCGACCTCGGCGACCGGCCGCGCCGGAGGCCGGGGGGACGGGTCGGGCAGCTCCGCCTGGGCCGCGTCCCGCACGTCGGGGGAGAGCAGCGAGGCCGCCCGCCAGAGCAGCCTGCGATCCCACCCCGCCGGGTTCAGCGCTTCCCGCCGAGGCCGTGACCGAGGGCGACGCCGAACAGCAGCCCGAGGGACAGCCCGAGGGCGAGGTCGCCCAGCGCGAGGCCCAGGGCCGCGCCCAGCGCGAGCCCGACGCCGAGCCCCGACGCCCGCCGCGCGCCCGCCCCCTCGTCCCTGCCGTCCTCCATGCCAACCAACCCCCTGGTCGTGGTCACCGCGAACGGGGATGGGACGCACGTCGCCGCGGCGTGGTTTCCTCGCCCGGACCCGCGTCCGGCCGTCCCGTGGACGGCCGGACGGTCATCGTCTGGCGTAGGAGGAGCCCAGGGCGACGCCCAGCGTGAGCCCGATGGCCATGCCGAACGCCGTGTTCTCCATCACGGCCGCGAGCGCCGCCCCGATGAGGACTCCGAGGACCAGGCCCAGACCGAGGCCCGACACCGCCTTCTTGTTCATCCGATCCCCCCTCGCCACACGTGATCGATTCTGGCAGAGGGGGGAACCGGGTCAGGCGCCGATGTCGCGCCCCCGCTCGTGCCAGACCGACACCACCGACGGGCGCGGCTGGTCGCCGTCGGGCCAGCGGCTGGCGGGCTTGTCGGGGCTGGCGCCGGTGATCTCGCCGGGGTGCTGGACCGCGACGAACACCGTCTTCTGGTCCTTGGTGATCAGCGGTCCGCAGGTCTCCGCGCCGTAGGGGACGGTGAGGAACTGCCGGACGTGGCCGCGCTCCCGGCCCTGCACCGGCATCGCGAACAGGCCGTCGTTGGAGCCCAGCGCGTTGCCGTCGGTGGAGATCCACAGGTTGCCGTCGGAGTCGAACGTCAGGTTGTCCGGGCAGGAGATCGGGCTGACCTTCGACTTGTCGTACCCGGCGAAGTAGGTCGCGGGGTCCTTGGGGTCTCCGGCCACCAGCGGGACGCTCCACCGGAACGTCGTCGCGCCCGCGTCGTTGCCGCGCTCGACGATCTCCAGGATGTGGCCGTGCTTGTTGGCGGGGCGCGGGTTGGCCTCGTCGACCTGCCCGGGGGTGCGGCGGGTGTTGTTGGTGAGCGCGACGTAGATCGCGCCGGTCCTCGGGTTGCGCTCGATGTCCTCGGGGCGGTCCATCTTGGTCGCGCCGACCTTGTCGGCGGCCAGGCGGGTGTGGACGAGCACCTCGGCGGCCGTCATGCCCGGCACGAGGCTCCGGTCGCCGCGCACCAGCGGGATCCACTCGCCGGACCCGTCGAACGCGCCGTCGGAGGGCAGCTTCCCGGAGCCGTCGATCTCCGCCTCGGGGCTGTCGCCGGTGAACTTCGCCACGTAGAGGGTGCCGTGGTCCAGCAGCTTCATGTTGTGGCGGCGCGAGCCCGGCACGTACCGGCCCGACGACACGAACTTGTAGATGTAGTCGAAGCGCTCGTCGTCGCCCATGTAGATGACGGCGCGCTTGTCCCGCGACAGGGTGCTGGTGGCGGCCTCGTGCTTGAAGCGGCCGAGGTGGGTGCGCTTGCGCGGGGCCGAGTGCGGGTCGAACGGGTCGATCTCGACGATCCAGCCGAAGCGGTTGGCCTCGTTGGGGTGCTTGGAAAGGTCGAAGCGCTCCTCGACGCGGTCCCAGCGGCGGCTGTCGTCGGGGACGTTCGTGGGGACGCCGTACCGGTCGAACGCGGGCTTGGCCTCGGCGGGGACGCCGTTGGTGGCCACGAAGTACTGGTTGAAGTTCTCCTCGGCGGTGAGGACCGTGCCCCACGGGGAGACGCCGCCGGCGCAGTTGTTCAGCATGCCGTACACCTCGCGGCCGCGCGGGTCGGCGGCGGTGCGCAGCAGCGGGTGCCCGGCGGCCGGGCCGGTGAGGACCATCTTGGTGTGGGCGGTGACGCGCCGGTTGAAGCGGCGGCGGCCCCTGGTGACCAGCTTCCACCGCCCGGTGCGGCCGACGCGCTCGATCTCCACGACCGAGCCGCCGTGCGCGGCCATCGCGATCCGGATCTGCTGCTCGGTCGCGGCCGCCCCGCCCTGGTAACCGCGGAACATCAGCTCTTCGTCGGTGTACTCGTGGTTCACCCACAGCAGCGCGCGGTCGCGGCCCATCGGGAAGAACGTCACGTAGTCGCAGTTGTAGCCGAACTGCCTGGCCTGCGCCTCGGGCGTCTGCCGGTCGAAGTCGAACTTCGGCGCGCCCGGCAGCACGGGGTCGCCCCAGCCCACCACGACCGACGCCTCGTACCCGTCGGGCACGGTGACCTTGTCGTCCTGGTTGGGCGCGACCGGGGTGAAGCGCAGCCGGTGCCCGCCACCGCCGGGCCGGGCCGGGGCCGCCGGGGCGGCGGGCGCGGCGTACGCGGGGGCGGCGGAGGCGGCGGCTCCCGCGCCGACCACCAGCGCGCCGAGCGCGCCCGCCCGCAGCATCCCGCGCCGCGACAGATGGTCGGCCAGGATGTCGCCGAAGTAGGCGTTGCCGCTGGTGTTGGGCACCGGGTGGTCGCAGGCGTTGCCGCAACGGTACTTGCACGTGAGCGCGTCGCGTCCGCCGTGGCGCGGGACCGACAGAAGCGGGAGCGCGCGCCTGACCTGGCGTTCTGCCACGAATCCTCCTAGATGAACCGATTCGCGGAAACGCTAGGGAGCCCAGGGATGCGTTCGGTCAACGCCAGGTGAACGGAAGGGGCAGAAACGGCAAAAGCCCCTGGTGGAGCCGGGAGAGGTCCACCAGGGGCCGCGCGCCGGGGCCGGTCTAGTAGACCGAGATGTGGACGTGGTCGTAGTGGTTCGCGGTCACGCCGCCGCGGTTGCTCATGGAGCGCCAGCCGGGGCTGTGCATCGAGTAGATGCGCTGCCGCCAGATCACGTAGTTGATGCCGAGCCTGCGGCCGTGGGCGATGGCGTAGGCGGCGGCGCGGTCGCCGAGCGACTGGGCCGCGCCGGTCGCCATCTGGCCGCCGGTGGTCACCATGAAGTCGCAGGCCATGCCGCGGGCGTGGTCCTGGGGGTCGCCGGTGGTGCGCACGCAGCCGATCTGCGGGAACGGACCGGTCTCCCGGTCGAGCTCGTCCTTGACCTGCTTCATGCGCGGGGTGATGCCGCCCAGGCCGAAGGCCGGCGACTGCGGCTTGAACTTCTTCATCAGGGACTGGATGCGCCTCTTCTGCGACCGCAGGTCCGCGATCTCCTTCTCCAGCTCCTGGATCTTCCTGTCGGCCTCCTGCTTGGCCTTCTCCTGGTCGACGACGAGCTGCTGGATCTGCTGGACCTTGGCCGACTTGTTCTGCGCCAGGTGCGTGGACAGGCTCATCGCGGCCAGCACGTTGGAGGGGTCGCCGGCGGTGAGGACCTGGACGGTCGGGTCGCCGCCGCCGGTCATGTACTGGTTGGCGGCCAGCTCGGCGACCAGGTTCCGGGACGCGTCCAGCTCGGCGCGCAGGTCCTTGGCCCGCTGGATCGCCCGGTTGGCGTCGAACTGCACGTCCCGCAGCTTGGCCAGGTCGCCGCCGAGCGACCTCTCCAGCTGGTCGACCTGCTTGTTGAGCTGCCGGAAGCGGGCGTTGTCACCCGGCTCGGCCACCGCCGGCGGGGCGGTCGCGGTGGCACCGGCCAGCATCGGCACGGCTCCGGCGAGGGCCGCGAGGGCCAAGGCGGCGCGCCGACCGGGCCGACCCGTGCGCCGGCCGGTATGCGGGCCGGTGGAGGTGGGGGTCTCCACGTCGTCTCCTCTCCTCGGTCGCCTACCGGGTTAGCTGACGGGTTCGGGCGCGGAGGCCGCCCTGTCACCGCCCGGGCGGTGAGTTCACCCCGGCCGGGGACGGCCCGCGTCGTCCGCGGTCCGTCCCCGGCGAATGGGTCCCCGGCTCCCGGGCATGGGCCTCGGGACTCGGCTCGATCCGGCCGGCCCGCCCCGGCGCTCCGGGAGACGCGACCGACCGAAAGTCAACGAACGGCAACGAGACATCCGTCGCCTCGCCAAGATTAAACCCCGCTGGCCGATGGGGAGGCCCGGATGCCCGTGAGCCCGGCTCCCTGGTGGGAGCCGGGCCATCTTACGTGAGCGGACTCACAGATTGCTCTTGTAGAGCAGTCTGTTGGGAGTGCCGCGCGGGATTCGCCCGAGAGCGTTCGGGGTGGAGTTGCCGATGATCCACTTGAACACCGTGTCGGACGAGGCGGTCTTGCGGGTGCCCAGGTACAGCGCGGCGACCCCGGCGGCGTGCGGGGAGGCCATCGACGTGCCGGTGTCGCCGCCGCGGCGGCCGTTCGGGAGCGTCGAGTACACGCCGTAGCCGGGCGCGAAGACGTCCACGCAGCGGCCGTGGTCGGAGAAGGTGGCGCGGTTGTCGTACTTGGTGGACGCGCCGACCGCCATCACGCGGCTCGCCGAGGCGGGCGAGGACTGGCAGGCGTCGTTGCCCTCGTTGCCCGCCGCGACCGAGACGAACACGCCGGCCTTGGCCAGGTTGTCGGCGGCCTTGTTCAGGGCGGGGGAGACCGCCTCCACGCCGAGCGACATGTTGGCGACGGCGGGCTTGGCGGCGTTCAGGCGGACCCAGTTGAGCCCGGCGATGACGTCGGACAGCTCGCCGTTGCCCTCGCAGTCGAGCACCTTGACCGCGCGGAGCTGGACGCCCTTGGCGACGCCGTAGGTCTTGGACCCGATGGTGCCCGCCACGTGGGTGCCGTGGGACATGCAGCTCGGCGGCTCGTCCTTGAGGGCCGGGGCGGTCCAGGCGGCCTTGGCGCGCCCGCCGAAGTCGGGGTGGCGGACGTCGATGCCGTCGTCGATGACGTAGGCGGTGACCCCCTTGCCGGTGGACCGGTAGGTGTAGGTCTTGGACAGCTTCTCGCCGCGCTGGTCGATGCGGTCCAGGCCCCACGGCAGCGGGGCCTTCTGGGTGGTGAGCGCCTTGACCACGCGGTCGGGCTCGATCGCCTCGACGCGGCGGTCGTTGCGCAGCGCGTTGAGCTGCCCGGCGTCCAGCTTGGCGGCGAAGCCGTTGAGCGCGCCGCTCAGCTTCTCGATCCGGGGCTTGGCGCGCGACGCCGACCGGACCTGCCCGATGGGGCCGTCCAGGGACGCGCCGTCCTTCACCGTGACGATGTACTTGCCGGGGATCTCCGGGCTGTTCCCCGCGGCGGTCGTCTGGACCGGGACGGGGTCGCTGTCGGGCGCGGCCAGCACGGGCACCGTGGCGACCGCTCCGACGGCGGTGGCGACGGCGCCGACGAGCAGCGCCCTTCGGGGAGCAACGCGCAAAGGGGGGTCTCCTTCAGTCGCGCGGGCCCGCCCGGCGGGCGTCCCGCAGCAGAGATCGAAGAACTCGCTGGAGGCACCTTAATGGATCTATTGCGGGCTTAACCGGCGGGTTTCGCTTAATAACCGCAAAACGGACCCAAGGTGGCGGGACGCGGTGTGACCGAACTCACACGGAACCGGTGGGACGGCGGGGACGGAGGGGTCAGGTCTTGCGGAGCGTCGCCGCGTACCCCCGGGCGCTGCCGGGCTTGCTCCACTCGTAGCGCAGCGACCCGTCGCCGTTGCGGGTGACCCGGATGTTGCCCGCCGAGCACGGCTTGGCGATGTCCAGGGTCATCTGGAGGCTGCTGCCGGTCCCCCTGGCCAGCGTCAGCGTCCCGTTGCACCCCTCCTTGGGGTACACCGCGCGGGCCGTGGTGCCGCCCGCCTCGAACGTCACCTCCACCGGGAACGTCACCCCGCTGGCGGTGTTGGTCGCGGTGCCCTTCCAGGTGCCGCCGAACGCCCCCGGGATCGTCCGGACCGCCTGCGCGTCGGAACCGTTCGAGGGACCGGGGCCTTCCGGGTCGTCCTCGCGCAGCTGCGGCCACAGCACCAGCGCGATGATCGCGACGCCGACCAGCACGCCGATGGTCAGCGACAGCGCGACGCCCAGCACGTGGTTGTGGGTGCCCCGGCGCAGCTTCGGCAGCGTCAGCACCGCCGTGCCCTCGCGCCGGCCCGGCTCGACGGGGTCCAGGCCGGGGATCAGGTCCGGCGGGGACGCGTCGAACATCGCCGTGGCCTGCGCGTCGGCCGGATCTCCGGCGACGGCGGGCAGGGCCTGCGTCGCGCCGTCGTCCTGGACCGGGTTGTCCCGGCGGGTGACGGCGGCGCCCTCCGGCGACCCGTCCTCCCGGGCGGGGGCCCCGCCCAGCGCCGCGTACGGGGCCGTGAGCGCCGGAACGGGGCTGGCGGTCGGCTCGGTGGCCTTCGTGAGCGGCACCCGGACGGGCTCGGGGGTCTCCACCGGCTCGCGGGCGGGGGCCGGGCCGGGAGGGGACGCCGCCTCCGGCTCGCGCGGCGGCGCGGCCTCCCGGACGGGCGCGGCCTCCCGGACGGGCGCCGGTCCGGGGGCGGGCGCCGGTTCGGGGGCGGGCGCCCGTTCGCGGGCGGGCACGGCGCCGGTGGCCAGCGCGCGGCCCTCCGCCACCATCTCGGCGGGCATCCGCCCGGCGAGGGACTCGTCCTCGGCCAGCAGGCGCTCCAGCAGGGCCGCCGAGGTGGGCCGGTCGGCGGGGTCCTTGGCCAGCGCGTCGGAGACGACCTCGCGGAGCGAGTCGGGCAGCTCCGCCAGGTCGGGATCGTCGTAGACGATGCGCTGCATCACCTCCGCCGGGGAGTCGTCGCCGAACGGCGGCGCGCCCGTCGCCGCGAACAGCAGCGTCGCCGCCCACGCGAACACGTCGGCCGCCGGGCCGATCCCGATCCCGCTGAGCTGCTCGGGGGCCTGGTAGGCGGGGTCCTCCACGACCCGTCCGGCCGGGAAGGCGTTCACCGCCTCCAGCGCCCGCGTCACGCCGAAGTCGCACACGCGGGGCCCGTCCGGGCCCAGCAGCACGTTGCCGGGCTTGAAGTCCAGGTGCAGCGCGCCCGCCCGGTGCACGGCGGCCAGCGCGACCGCCGTGCCCACGGCGATCCGCTCCACGACGGCCCCGCCGCGCGGGCCCTCCTCGGCCACGAGCTGGTGCAGCGAGGGCCCGTCGACCAGCTCGCCGACCACGTAGGGCCGGTCCCGCTCCACGCCCGCGTCCAGCACCGCCGCGCAGCAGAACCCGGAGATCTTGCGGGCCGGGGCCAGCGCCGCGGTGAACCGGGAGCGCGCCACCGGCTCACCGCTCAGCCGCACGTGCAGCAGCTTCACCGCGACGGGACGTCCGTCCGGGCCACCGCCGAGGAACACCGCGCCGTGCTCGCCCACTCCGAGCCGTCCGGTGATGTCGTACTCGCCGAGCCGTCGCGGGTCGCCGGGCTGCAACGGCAGCGCCCCGGCGGTCAGCCCCTCGGCCATCGACAACCTCCGTGTTCTCCTCCGGGGAGACGCGCCCCGAACGCGGTCCCGGATCCTCCCCCCGAACGACGCTCCCCGTGTCGGTACCGCCCGGGGGACGACCCCCCGGGTCCCCGGTCGGCTCCGCCGAACGAGGGCCGGTCCCTTTTTACCGCCTCAAAACCCGTTTTGCTGGCGTTCCATGTGTTCGGAGGGCGACCGGGCGCTGCCTGGCCGCGTTCGCCGCCCGGCAACGATAGCTTTCGGATGATGTCGCGAACACCGCTCACCCGTGCCGTGCTGGACGAGCAGCGCGCCGCCCTCGGCCTGCCGCCCCACGGGGGCTCCGACGAGCCCGCCGACCTGCGCCGGGCCGCCCTCGAAACCGTCCTGACCGCCTACGACACCGGCGCCGAGCCCGCCCGCCCGCTGCTGCGCGGCGCGGTGCGGCACCTGCTGGACCGGCTCGCCGAGGACGCGCCGGGGCGTTCGGTCGAGGTGCGGGTCCCGCCGTACGCCGCCGTGCAGTGCGTCGAGGGAACGCACCACACCCGGGGGACCCCGCCGAACGTGGTCGAGACCGACGCCGCGACCTGGATCGCGCTCGCCACCGGCCGTCTGGGCTGGGACGAGGCGGTCGGGTCCGGCCGGGTGCGGGCGAGCGGTCAGCGCGCGGACCTGACGGCCCACCTGCCGCTGCGGGCGTGGTGACCCGGCCGCTGGCAAGCCGTCTGATTCCGGGCTTTCATTGGTGGTTGTCCCCTGGTGCCGTGGGCAGAGGGGGTACCGGGGACGGTGATCGGGTCCCGGAGGTGAGGCCATGCTCGTCGGGCACTGGACGTTCGATATCGAGACCATCGACGGCCGCCGGGTCGCCGACGCCGCGGGCGGGCCGCCCGCCGCCCTGGACGCGGACGTGGAGATCGTCCCCGGCCGGGACGGGCAGGCCCTCGCCTTCGGCGGCGGCGGCCGGGCCGTGATCCCCGCCACACCGCAGCTGGCGCTCAGCCAGGTGTTCGGGTTCACGGTGGCGTTCTGGGCGAACGTGACCGGCGGGCCCACCGGCGAGTGGCGCGGACTGTGCTTCAAGCAGGTCGCCGCCCACGACGCGCGCGGCATCGGGCTGTGGCTCTACCCGGACGCGATGCGGCTGCGGGTCCAGCTGTTCACGGTCAAGGGACCCGAGTACATCGACAGCCGCCGCACCCTCCCGCTGGAGGAGTGGGCGCACGTGGCGTTCGTCGTGGACACTGACGGCATGTTCCTGTACGTGGACGGCCGGATGGACGTGGCCATCCCGCTGGAGCACGCCGTCGTCACGCCGGGCGGGCCGTTCACGCTGGGGGGCGAGCCCGGAAAGCCCGGCTTCACGGGCCTGCTGGAGGACTTCCGCGTCTACGCGCAGGCGCTCGACGAGAAGGACGTGCGCGCCCTCGCCGCGCCCTGATTCCGGCCGTGTTCCGCGTCACTCCACGGTCGAGCCCGTGGTGGAAGAGGTCTGGGCGAAGGGGAACTTCTGGTCGATGCACCGCTCCCGCGCCGAATGGTCGGGGTAGCGCGCCTCGTCGCCGCACTCGGCCGCCCTCGTCAGCAGGAAGGCCAGGAAGCCGCCGCCCAGCACCAGCGCCGCCAGCGACACCGCCACGCCGCCGGCCGCGAGCGCCCGCGCCGACGTGCCGCGCGCCAGCGCGACCGCGCCCAGCACCAGCCCCACCAGCGCGGGGAGCAGCCCCGCGAAGCACAGCGCCAGCCCCGCCAGCCCGACGATCCCGAGCACCAGCGAGGACTTCGCCATCCCGGCCCGCTCGGGTGCGGACGGCGGTGCGTACGTCCGGTATCCCGGCATCGTCATGAGCCCTCCTCCCTGTCCACGACCAGCGTCGCGTCACCATGGGCATGCCCGTCGTCGCCGGAGGTAAAGGTCGGTTAATGAGATCTGCCGATCGGAGCAGGTGAGAGGGGCGTTTAGACTGGCTGGCGTGCCTCTCGGTGACGGACGTCTGAGCCACGACCTGGACCCCTCCGACCGCGCCCCGCAGGACGCCTGCGGGGTCTTCGGAGTCTGGGTCCCCCCGACCGAATCCGCGCGGGCGGAGGTGAGCAAGCTCGCCTACTACGGCCTGTACGCGCTGCAGCACCGGGGACAGGAGTCCGCCGGGATCGCGGTCAGCGACGGGTCGCGCATCGTCGTCTTCAAGGACATGGGGCTGGTGGCCCAGGTCTTCGACGAGTCGGTGCTGAACACCCTGCGCGGCCACATCGCGGTGGGCCACTGCCGCTACTCCACCACCGGGTCCCCGACCTGGGAGAACGCCCAGCCGACGTTCCGGTCCACCGGGCACGGCGGGCTGGCCCTCACCCACAACGGCAACCTGATCAACACGCCGGAGCTGGCGGACCGCCTGGACTCCGCCGAGCTGACCGCCACCACCGACACCGAGGTCCTCACGGCGCTGCTGGCGACCCGCGAGGGCGGGGCGATGAAGGCGGCCCACGAGATCCTGCCGGTGACGCGGGGCGCGTTCTCCCTGGTGTTCATGGACGAGCACACCCTGTACGCCGCCCGCGACCCCGAGGGCATCCGCCCGCTGGTCCTCGGCCAGTGGGAGGACTGCGGCTGGGTCGTCGCCTCCGAGACCGCCGCGCTGGACATCGTCGGGGCGCGGTTCGTCCGCGAGGTCGAGCCCGGCGAGCTGATCGCGATCGACGGCGACGGCGTGCGGTCCGAGCGCTTCGCCGAGGCCCGCCCCAAGGGCTGCCTGTTCGAGTACGTGTACCTGGCCCGCCCCGACACCACCATCGCCGGGCGCAGCGTCCAGGCGACCCGCGTCGAGGTCGGCCGCCGCCTGGCCATGGAGCACCCGGTCGAGGCCGACATGGTCATCCCGACGCCCGAGTCCGGCACCCCCGCCGCGATCGGCTACGCCGAGGCGTCCGGGATCCCCTACGGGCAGGGCCTGGTCAAGAACTCCTACGTCGGCCGGACGTTCATCCAGCCGTCCCAGACCATCCGCCAGCTCGGCATCCGCCTCAAGCTCAACCCGCTGCGCGAGGCCATCGAGGGCAAGCGGCTGGTCGTGGTGGACGACTCGATCGTGCGCGGCAACACCCAGCGCCAGGTCGTGGCGCTGCTGCGCGAGGCCGGGGCCGCCGAGGTCCATGTGCGGATCTCCAGCCCGCCGGTCGCCTGGCCCTGCTTCTACGGCATCGACTTCGCCTCCCGCGCCGAACTGATCGCCGGGAACTGCGACGTCGAGGGCATCCGCGACTCCATCGGGGCCGACTCGCTGGGCTTCATCTCCCTGGACGAGCTGATCGCCGCCTCGCGGATCGACAAGGACCGGCTGTGCCGGGCCTGCTTCGACGGCGTCTACCCGATCGAGGTCGCGGAGAGCGCCCGCGGCAAGCACGTGCTGGAGCCGACCCGTTCCTGAGCTTGGAACGGTCGATCAACCCCGGGGGGACCGGACAGACATGAGCACCTCCTACGAGGCCGCCGGAGTGGACATCGCGGCCGGCGAGCGCGCCGTGGAGCTGATGAAGGCGCGCGTGGCGAGGTCCCGCCGCCCCGAGGTGGTGGACGACGCCTCGGGCTTCGCGGGCCTGTTCGACGCCTCGGCGTTCCTGAAGTACCGGCGCCCCCTGCTGGCGACCTCGACCGACGGCGTCGGCACGAAGGTGGACCTGGCCCGCCGCCTGGGGATCTACGACACCATCGGCCACGACCTGGTCGGCATGGTCATCGACGACCTGGCGGTGTGCGGCGCCGAGCCGCTGTTCATGACCGACTACATCGCCTGCGGCAAGGTGGTCCCGGAGCGGATCGCCGACATCGTGGGCGGCATCGCCGAGGCGTGCGCCCTGGCCGGGGCGGCCCTGGTGGGCGGCGAGACCGCCGAGCACCCGGGCCTGCTGGGCGAGGACGAGTTCGACGTCGCGGGCGCGGGCACCGGCGTGGTGGAGGCCGACGAGCTCCTCGGCCCCGACCGCGTCCGCCCCGGCGACGTGGTCCTCGCCATGGCGTCCTCGGGCATCCACTCCAACGGCTACTCCTTGGTCCGCCACATCCTGCGGACCACGGACCTGACCCTGGAGTCCACCCCGGCGGACCTGGCGAGGACCCTGGGCGAGGAGCTGCTGACCCCGACCCGGATCTACGCGCGGGACTGCCTGGAGCTGACCCGCGCGGGCGGGGTCCGGGCGTTCGCCCACATCACCGGCGGCGGCCTGGCGGCGAACCTGGCGCGTTCGCTGCCGGAGACCGTGGACGCGGTGCTGCGGCGCGGCTCCTGGGAGGTCCCGCCGCTGTTCCGCGTCCTCCAGGAGGCGGCGGACGTCCCGCAGGGCGAGATGGACAAGACGTTCAACCTGGGCGTGGGCATGGCCGCGATCGTGGCCCCGGAGGCCGCCGACCGGGCCCTGGCCCTGCTGGCCGAACGTGGCGTCCCCGCCTGGGTCCTCGGCGAGACCACCGAGGGCACCGGCACCGCGACCCTCGTCTGATCCGGGACCCGGGCCCACGGAACCGGGATCACAGGGCGGGGCTGGCGGCCGTGCCGTCGTGGGCGCACTCGCCCGGCGGCAGCCAGATCCAGCCCCGGGTCCGGGTCTCCTTGTTCGTGATCTCCACCGGGCGGTAGCGGTCCAGCAGCGAGAAGCCGTACTCGCCGCCCACCTCCGAGTACAGCCGGTCTGAAACGATCATGCACAGATCGGCGGCCGACGCGGCGGCGGCGGCGCGCAGCGGCGCCGAGTCCAGCAGTCGGAACAGGTGGTTCACGGCCTCGCTGACGACCCCGTGGTCGTCGCGCTGGACGAAGCCCGCGTGGACCGCCAGCCGCAGCCGCATGCGCGCGGCGTCGCTGGCCATGCGGTTGCCGTGCCGCAGGACGGCGTGGAGGTGGTGCGCGAGCGGGTCCAGCAGCAGGGGGAACGGCACCCGGGGCGGCAGGACGACCAGGACGCCGTCGCCCCGGTCCTCGCGGTGCGACGGCTCCCATGGCAGCCGGGTCATGGCGAAGACCTCGCGCAGGTGCGCGTAGAGCCGCTCGCGCAGGTGGCGCCGGATGCCGTCGTCCCGCCCGCGGTCGCCGAACGCGACGATGTCCACGGCGAGCACCGAGGTGTAGACCCTGTCCTGGACCGGGGGGAAGGCGGGGGAGGCCACCGGGGAGGCCGCGTTCGGGACCGTCCGCGGCGGGGCCTGCTGGTCAACGGGCTGCATGCTCATGTCGTCATGGCGCCTTTCCTGGCGTTAGGAACTACGACATTTCCCCCCGTCATTGATTATGAGGCCCGTGCGAGAGGGGCCATGTCCGCTGCTGATTGCCCGGCAGAAATCTGCCAGCCGCAGAATGGCACGGTCCCTTTCTGCGCATACCACCCGGGAAAGCGGCAGACGGACACCACGCGCCCTGCCTGCTGGCCGGAGGGCACCTGTCAGAGTGGCAGCGGCCGCGGTACGCCGTGCCACCGGAGGGGCGGCGGGAGACCCAGGTGCTCCGGAAGCGGCGCGGGTGCATTCCGCGAGGCCGCCGATGTCCACCGGGACATCGGTGAGTTGTCGGATGGCTGATCGGACAGTTGCCACTTGGCAGACCGCAAGGTCGCTGTTTTACTCAGATTGACTCGACGGGTGGCCGACGCCGGAGTCCGCCCCCCCCGAGACGGGAGACAGGCCCGGTCTCACCCGCCGAACAAGGGGATGGCATGACGAGTGCTTTCGAACCCGGACCGGTGGTGCAGCGCGCGATCCTCATCAGCGAACTGCAACGGCTCCGCCTCGAACGCGGCGAGACCCAGGACCAGGTGGCGGCGGCCCTGGACTGGTCGACCTCCAAGCTCATCCGCATCGAGGGCGGCACGGTCGGAGTGTCCACCACCGACCTGCACGCGCTGCTGCGGCACTACGGCATCCCCGAGGAGGAGCCGGAGGTCGCGGTCCTCACCAAGCTCGCGCGCGACGCCCGCAAGCGCGGCTGGTGGTCCCTCTACAAGAGCGAGCTGTCACCGGCGTACCAGCAGTACATCGGCTACGAGTCCGGCGCGCTGGTCATCCGCAGCCTCCAGCCGATGGTGGTCCCCGGGCTGCTGCAGACCGAGGATTACGCCAACGCCCTGACCGTCGAGTTCGTGGAGTCGCGTTCCTACCGGGACGTGGTGGTCGAGGTGCGGATGCGACGCCAGGAGGAGATCTTCAGCCGGGCCGAGCCGCCGGAGCTGAAGGTGGTGATCGACGAGGCCGTGCTGCGCCGCCGGGTCGGCGGCCAGGTCGATCCCGGGATCATGCCCCGGCAGTTGCGGCACATGCTCCAGATGCTGGAGCACCCCTTCGTGACGATCGAGGTGATCCCGTTCTCGTCCGGGGCGCACTTCGGGATGATGGGCGAGTTCACGATCCTGGAGTTCCACGACCCCCGGCTCAACGACGTGCTGTTCCAGGAGAACGTCGGCCGCTCGGCCCTCACCGTGATGGATCGCGACACGCGCATCACCGACTACCGGGCGGCGTTCGAGAACCTCCGCCAGATCACGGTCTCGCCGGAGGACACGCCGGCGTTCATCGAGGACATCATCGTCTCGATGGAGCGCCCCGCGGCGTAGGGCGGCTCAGCCGCGCTCGCGGATCGCGTCCCGCAGCGCCGCCCAGGAGGCGGCGGGAACGGGGACGACGGGCCCCTCGACGTCCGTGGAGTCGCGGACGAAGCACGTGGCGTCGAAGGCCGTGACCTCGACGCACTCGGAGTCGACGCTGGCCGACGACTTCAGCCAGCGCACGACCTGCGTCCGCTCGCCCAGACGCAGGAACCCGATTCTGCCGAACGCCCTAGCCGGCGGCTGAGTTGTCACCTGTCATCCCCCGTACCACTCCGCCATGCGGTTGTGGAGCCCAGATTACGTCCGAGAACCAAGCTGCTTACGACCGGTGATATTAGCACTACGGAGAGTAGTGGAACCCGCAGGGGCTCGTACCCTGGGGCGCCCGGTGCGCGCGGGGAAGGAGACACATCTCGCACCCTAGGGGGTTTGGCGCCGCCACGACATGGGAACAAAAGATCTTCTACATCATCCGGACGAATCGCCGTGACGCCGAACCCCGCGCGGCGCGTGATCGTCTGAACGGTTGTGATCAGTACTGCGGGGCGGTGGAGGGGCGTGGCCGGACGGCTCCGGCGGAACGCCGGGGTGGTGGCCGTGACCGGAGGGCTCGGGCTGTACGCCGTGCTCGCCCCCACCGGATGGGCCTACGCGCGGACCGCCGGGTACCGGTTCCCCGCCGACCGGGTCCCGCCGACGCCCGTCGCGCTCGTCCTCGGCGCCGGGATCCGGGACGACGGCACCCCCTCGACCCTGCTCGCGCGGCGCCTGGACCTGGCCGCCGACCTGTACCGGCGCGGCAAGGTCAGGGTGCTCCTCGTCTCCGGGGACAACCGCTTCAAGGGGTACGACGAGCCCACGGTGATGCGCGACCACCTCGTGCGCGCGGGCGTGCCCGAACGGAGGATCGTCCGGGACTTCGCGGGGCTGGACACTTGGGACTCCTGCGCCCGCGCCCGGCGGATCTTCCAGGTGGAACGGCTGACGATCGTCACGCAGGAGTTCCACCTGCCGCGCGCCGTGGCGCTGTGCCGCGCCGCCGGGCTCGACGCCTACGGCGTCGGCGACGACAGCATGGCCGGACGCAGGGACGCCACGGTCAGCGGCTACCTGCGGGAGCCGCTCGCCATGATCAAGGCCGTCGGCAGCCTGGTGGGCAGGCCCGACCCCGCGCTGCTCGGCGACACCGAGAACGGGGTGCGCGACGCCCTGGCCGGGTGAGTTCGGCAAACAAACGCCACTGCCCGGACCTACGGTCACGGGCAGTGGCGGAGCGTCCGAATATCAGCGACCGGTGGAGTCGCGGTCGTCCTTGCCGTAGTCGTCCGCGTAGTCGGCGTACTTCTCGACGAGCTCGTCGTAGTCGACGTCGTCCCTGTGGGCGGGGGAGTCGGATACTCCCAGCTCGCTCTTCAGGCGGTCGAGGTCCGTGCCGCCGCTGTTGTACTTGAGCTGGCGGGCAACCTTTACCTGCTTGGCCTTGGCTCGGCCGCGACCCATTGGCTCGACCCCCTCGATGGTCAGGGCTTTAGTGGGCCCATCAACTCAACGCGCGCGTGTACCACACGAACCGGTGCCTGATGAGCCATGCGTCAGTCACGAGTACAACCGTACCCGTTTTGCGCCCGGCTCGGTACATCGTCAGTACGTGGCGGCGGCGATCGTTGCGGAGAACCCCAGTGTATAGGTTGATTGCGCGTTCACAGACTCGGGGCGACACGGACGCCCGCGCCCGGGGCGAACCCGGGCGCGGGCGTGGGGATTCCGCGGGCGGCGCCGCGTGGTCCCGCCGGATCCGCAGGTCAGAGCAGGATGCCCCGCAGGCGGCCGATGTCGGACATCCTGCGCTCGGCGAGCCGGTCGGCCGCCACCGCCGGGGGGACGCCCTCGTCGGCGGCCAGTTCGAAGATCTTCTTGGTGGTGTCGAAGATCCCGGTGGCGCGCGCCTTGGCCCGGTCGAAGTCGAAGCCGTCGATCTCGTCGGCGACCTGGATCACACCGCCGGCGTTGACGACGTAGTCGGGGGCGTACAGCACACCGCGGTCGGCGAGCTGCTTCTCGATCCCGGTGTGGGCGAGCTGGTTGTTGGCCGCACCGCAGACGATCTTGGCGGTGAGGGCCGGGACGGTGTCGTCGTTCAGCGACCCGCCCAGCGCGCAGGGGGCGTAGACGTCCAGGTCCGCGTGGACCATGGCGTCCTGGTCGGCGACCACGTCGATCTCGGGGTGGCGGGCCCGCAGGCGCTCGACGGCCGACTCGTTGACGTCGCACACCACGACCTCGGCGCCGTCCTCGCGCAGGTGCTCGACCAGCCGGTGCCCGACCTTGCCGACGCCCTCCACTCCCACGCGCCTGCCGCGCAGGCTGGGGGAGCCCCACACGTGCTCGGCGGCGGCGCGCATGCCCTGGTAGGTGCCGAACGCCGTCAGGATCGAGGAGTCGCCCGCCCCGCCGTGCGCGACGGTGCGGCCGGTCACGAAGCGCGACTCGCGCGCCACGACGTCCATGTCCTCGCTGAAGGTGCCCACGTCGCAGGCGGTGTAGTAGCGGCCGTTCAGCGACTGCACGAACCGCCCGTAGGCCCGCAGCAGCGCCTCGGACTTGTCGGTCGCCGGATCACCGATGATCACGGCTTTGCCGCCGCCCAGGTCCAGCCCGGCCAGGGCGTTCTTGTAGGCCATCCCGCGCGACAGGTTCAGCACGTCGGCGAGCGCCTCCTCCTCCGACCCGTAGGGGTAGAAGCGGGTGCCGCCCAGCGCGGGGCCGAGCGCGGTGGAGTAGACGGCGATGATGGCGCGCAGGCCGCTGGCCTCGTCCTGGCAGAAGACGACCTGCTCGTGTCGGGGTTCTGTGCCCTTGTGGAGCGACCCGAAGACATTAGGCACGGTAGTGCCCTCCTCTCTGTCCCTAAGATCAGCCTAGGGGTGGCACAGGTCACCTCGCCCGGTCTGGGGTGCTTTCGTTTCCGGATCGTGTGCCGGACTGTCCCGGAGGTAACACCGGGATCTCGGAGGCGGCGAAGCGTGCCGCGTTTCGGACGGCCTCATGCCACGATGCGGGAGTGCTTCCGTACGCGGCGTACCTACGGGTATATGAGCCGGTGACCGCCTTCCCGGAACCGGCGCGGACGTTGTGGACGGCCTACGCCGACTCCCGGCGGCGTCCCCGCCGCGTGCACGCGCTGCGGGCCGAGCAGCGCGAGGCGCTCGGGCGCCTGGCCGCGCGCCCGCCGCGCCCCGCCCCTGAACGCGAGAGCGAGCACGCCTACGTGCGGCGCTCCGACGACATGATCTACGTGTGCCCGTGGGAGACGCGGCTGCGGTCGTGGCGGTCCTTCGCCCGGTTCCGGGAGCGGACGCCGGAGTCGCTGGCGGCCCGGTTCGTGCCACCGCTGGTGACCGCCCGTGTCGAGGAGGAGTTCGAGCGCTGGAGGCGGTCGGGCCGGAACCTGGACCCGCACATCCAGTGCAGCACCTGGCACGTTCCGATCGCGTGGTTCGTCCCGTTCGCGGCGGCGGAACGGTGCCTGGTGCTGGGCGGCGCGCCGGGCGCGGCACCCGGATCCGGGGCCGAATCCGCCGAGGTCTTGCCGGAACACGCAAGTCGTGGCCCGGCAACGGCCGTTCCGGCGCGTACTCTCATCTACGTCACCTCCATGCCCGAGGCGCGCCGTCGGGTCGCCGCCGCGCTGCCGGTCGTGCGCGACGGCCTCGGGGAGGGGGCCGACCAGGTCGCGCCACCGCTGGCCGCCGGACATCTGGAGGCGCTCGGCCGCTGGCTCGCGGGTTTCCATCCGCACGCGCTGGTCGAACTCGACTACGGCGGGCTGGTCCACCTGCTGGACGACGACGCGCTGCGGTCCGACGAGTCGGTGGCCGAGATCGGCGTCGCGCTGGCCGCGACGGCCCGCGGCGAGGTCGAGCTGACCGTCGCGATGTACAAGCGGCTGCTGGCCCGCTGGCGCCCCGTGCGGGCGCTGGAATCCGCGAACTGAACAAATTTCCTGAATCCCTGCGCGATACGACGATACGTGTCGCTAGAATCACTCAGCGTGACCCGGTGACCACTCTTCGCAGGGCGGGAGCACCGTCACCCGCCCCCGTGGATGGGTGACAACAGAGCAAAGGTACTTGCTTGTTGCGATGAGTGGTGGCAAGGTTACACGTTGTGATGTCATAGTGGCTCTTTCGGGCCATAGGGGACATCAGTGACCGCGCGAGATGAATCGCAGGATCGCTGTCATCGGTCCACGGAGGAGAGGCCGCACACATGTCAGCACGTACGCCAGAGGCCGAGCCCCTGCTGACGCCGGCAGAGGTGGCGACGATGTTCCGCGTCGACCCCAAGACCGTCACGCGGTGGGCGAAGGCGGGAAAGCTCACGTCCATCCGGACGCTGGGGGGACACCGGCGCTACCGCGAGGCTGAGGTGCGGGCGCTGCTGGCGGGTATCCCGCAGCAGCGTTCGGAGTGACGCCTGGGGGCGTCGCACCGGTCGGCGAGCGGCACCACGGGCTCGCCGGACGCGCACCGCGTCAGTAAGGGGGGAGGTCTGGAGGCCCCTGGACAGCCCGCACGAACCGTCCATGTGCGTGCGGTCGTCCCGGCCGGGACGGGCAGAGGTCTCCCGACCGACGGACGAGACCACGATCATCCGAGAATCGCGGTCCCGGACCACTCACCATCAAGAGCGGACGCCCCGTCCGTGGCCACACGCCCACCGGGCAGGTGGCCACGGACGGGGTTTTCGCGCTTTCCGGCCGCCGCGCCGCAGAGGGGCCTACGGCCGCCCCATCTCCTCCTGCGCCAGCCGGTCGAACAGCTCGCCGATGCTCGGGTCGTGGTTGCCCGCCGCGTGCAGCAGGACCACCAGATGGTCCACCAGCAGGCGTTCCAGCAGGTCGCGCTCCAGGTCGCGGTTCTCCAGCCAGTCCAGGCCCGCCGTCTCCACCGACGCCATCCACGAACGCAGCGTGATCCGCAGGACCGGGGGCGGGGCCTCGATCTCCAGGGCGGTGAGGATGCGGCTCAGCAGGAGCTGCCGGATGCCGTCGACGATCTCGCCGACCTCGCCGGAGCGGTCGGCCGGGCCGCCGCGCAGCAGGGCGGTGTAGCCCGCCGCGTGGCTCTCCACGAAGTCGAAGTACCGCTCCAGCGAGATCCGCAGGCGTTCGAGGGGGCTGCCCTCGGTGGGCGGTTCCAGCAGGTCGGACAGCTGCTTGGCGGCGCTGCCCAGCGCGGCCAGGTACAGCTCGTACTTGCCGCCGAAGTAGTGGTAGACCAGCGCCCGCGACGCGCCCGCCGCGGCGGCGACGTCGTCGATGGAGATGTCCTCCGGCGCCCGCGTGCTGAACAGCTGCAACGCCGCGGCGATCAGCTCCTCGCGGCGCTCGTCGACGCTCAGCCGCCGCCGTCCGCGCTGGCCCGCGCCCGACGGCGCGCCGGAGCGCCCGCCGCGCGCCGGGTTCTTGGCCCGGTCGCCTGTCCTGCCGCCCGCCACTGCACGATCTCCCACCTGGGCAGGGTATCCGAGGGAACGCGGGCCCATCGCGCACGCGCCCGCCCCGGGGCCGCCGGCGGGACCGTCGCGGAGCCCCGGAAACGGCCGCGGACCACCATGATCAGGCCATGACCGGGAGCTCTCCGGCCACCGCATCACGCCCTGAATTGGATTTGACGGCTGCCCGTTACTCACTGTTGCGACGATTTGCGGCGAAGCCGGGGCATCATGGCATCTCCTCCCGAGTGAGGACGGCGCACCCGGCCGTGCGGGCACAAGCGTGCGACGGGCCGGAGCGCCGAGGCGGCAGGTCCCGCAGCCCCCCTGGACGGAGTGCCATGCAAGCTGGAGAACCAAGCCCCCCGCGCCCGGCCCGTCCCGCGCCCCGGGCAGGAGCCACCCCGCAGCACGCCCTCGCCCAGCCCGCCATCCCGCAACCCAAGCCCACCATCCGCAACGTCGCCGAACGCGCCGGGGTCTCCAAGTCGCTGGTCTCCCTGGTCATGCGAGGCTCCCCGCATGTCAGCGAACGCCGCCGCCAGGCGGTGCTCCAGGCCGCGCGCGAACTCGGCTACCGGCCCAACGCCGTCGCCCGCAGCCTGGTCGAGGGCCGCACCCGCCTGATCGGGGCGATCGTCGCGGACCTGCACAACCCCTACTTCGCCGAGTTCCTGGACGGCCTCCAGGAGTCGCTGCACGGGGCCGGGCTGCGGATGCTGGTCGGCAGCGGCCGCTGGGACCCGATGTTCGAGGCCGAGGCGGTCGAGGCGTTCCTGGAGATGCGGGTGGACGGCCTCGTGCTGCTGAGCGTCGTGCCCGACTCCCTGAAGGAGGCGGTCGCCAGCGTCCCGGTGGTGGTCGTCGGCGAACGCGACGTGCAGGACGTCGACATCGTCGTGGACGACGACGAGCTCGGCGGCGGCCTGGCCGTCGACCACCTGGTGTCGCTGGGGCACCGGCGCATCGCGCACATCGAGGGCGCGCGGTCCACCACCGCCCGCTACCGCCGCGCCGGGTACGAGAAGGCCATGGAACGGCACGGCCTCGCCGCCGAGGTCCTGGTCGAGGCGGGCGACTTCACCGAGGAGGGCGGCTACCGGGCGGCGGGCGCGCTGCTGCGCCGCGACCCCCGCCCCACCGCGATCTTCGCGCCGAACGACCTGGCCGCCACCGGCGCGCTGTCGGCGGCCGACGAGCTGGGCCTGCGGGTGCCGCAGGACGTGTCGATCGTCGGGTACGACAACACGCACCTGGCGGCGATCCGCCACATCTCGCTGACCAGCGTGGACCAGCCGCGCCGGGAGATGGGGCGGGCGGCGGCCGAGCTGCTGACCGCGCGGATCGGCGATCCGGCGCGCCCGGCCCGGCAGAACCTCGTGGTCCCGCACCTGGTGGTGCGCTCCAGCACCGGCCCCGTCCCCGCGTAGGGGCGGCGGCAGGTCGATCAACTCCCCGAACGGGTGTCGGACGGGTAAGGGGCTGGCCAAGCCCGCCGCAATCATCGCGCGGCCGGGCGGCCGCGGCGGGTTAATGGACTCACCGTTCGGCGGGTCGGGGGAACCCCGTCCGGCGCGGCCTCGGGGGAGACCGTGCCCGGGCCGGGGACTCCGCCGAGTGGACACGGGAAGGATCATGTTCACCCAGGGGGGTCAGTCCGTGCGTGATCCGGAATTGGTGTCGTGCGCGCAGCGCGCGGCGAGTGAGTTGGAGCGCGCGTGGGCCGAGTGGCGCCACGCGCGGGGACTGGCCGAGCAGGTCTCCGAGTCCGTCGCCAGCTACGTGGCCCACTCGATCGACCATCCGTGGGGACGGCCCCGCGTGGTGCTGGGCCTGGACGCGGACGAGGCGCGCGCCCTGGCGGCGCTGCTCGGCCGGGAGGACCCGCTCCGCTGAGGCGGGAGGGGAACGAGGGGACGGCCGTGACCGTGCGACCGCAAGGGGAGCGCGCGGTCGCGGCCGTCCGGGTTCCGGGGCGGGCCCTTCCCGCGGCCCGTTTCGCGAAGTCCGTTTGACGAACCCCGGTGGGTGTGCAGACTGGCAAGGTCGATAACGAACTTGTCACGAAGGGAACGGGCCTGTGCGCAACCACCGCCGCGCCCCACTGACCGTGGGTCTGGCGTTCGCCGCCCTGGGCGCGTTGACCGCCTGCGGAGGCGGCCCGTTCGACCAGGGCGACGATCCGCAGGGCAAGTCGGCCCAGCCGCCCCGCGCCACCGGCCGGTCCGCGCCGGCCGCCGGGACCGGCGACGCGCCGGGCCGCGACGACGGGGCGCTGCGGGGCAGGACGATCGTGCTGGACCCCGGCCACAACGGCGGCAACGCCCGCAACCCCGCCGCCATCAACCGGCAGGTCGACATCGGCAACGGCCGCAAGGAGTGCGACACCACCGGCACCGAGACGAGGGCCGGGTATCCCGAGCACGCCTTCACCTGGGACGTCTCCAAGCGGCTGGAGAGGCTGCTGAAGGAGCGGGGCGCGAAGGTCGTCCTGACCCGCCCGGACGACAACGGCGTGGGGCCCTGCATCAACGAGCGCGCCGAGATCGGCAACCGCGCCGGCGCCGACGCCGCGCTGTCCATCCACGCCGACGGCGCGTCCGCGTCCTCGCACGGGTTCCACATCATCGAGCCGGTCGCGGTGAAGGGCTTCAACGCCAGGGCGGTGCCCGCGTCGCAGCGGCTCGGGCGGGCCATCCGCGACGGCTACCGCGAGGGCACCGGGGTCCCCTACTCCAACTACCGGGGCACCGAGGCGCTCGACCCGCGCGACGACCTCGGCGGGCTGAACCTGTCGCGCGTCCCCAAGGTGTTCATCGAGTGCGGCAACATGAAGCACGCCGGTGACGCCGCCAAGCTGTCCAGCGCCCGGTTCCGCCAGAAGATCGCCGAGTCGCTGCTGGACGGGTTGCGGCGCTACTTCTCCTGACGGCCCCGCTTCTCCCGACGACACACGACCGGTGAGCGGCCCGGCCGGACCGGCGGAGGCGGCAGGATTGGCGGGTGTCCGATCATGTTGACGTTCTGAGCCGGGTCCGCGCCGCGTTCGAGGGGGCGGGCTACACCGTCGAGGGGGTGCGCGGGCTGCTCGGCCCGGTCGCGGGCGGGGCGCTGGCCCGCGACGAGATCGTGCCCGCGCTGCGCGCGACCGGCGGCGGGTCGCCGCTGGAGGCCCTGGCCCGGCTGTTCTGGATCCAGGTCCCGGTGCCGGTGGCCGCGTTGCAGGAGGCCGCGCCGGACCTGGTGGCGGCGGGCCTCGCCGCGGAGTCGGGCGGCGAGCTGCGGGCGCTGCTGCACGTGGAGCCGCTGGAGTCGGTCACCGGGACGGGCCACGTCGGTTACGCCGTCTCGGATCTGAAGGCCCGGCCCGGCGCGGCCACCCCGCTGCGGCCCGACCACGTCGTCGGCGTCGGCGGCGCGTCGGGGAGCCTGGCCCGGCTGGTCGTCCACAGGCCTGTGGACAACGTTCTCGACGTCGGGACGGGCTGCGGCGTGCAGGCGCTGCACCTCGCCGACCCGGCCGTCCGCCCCCGCCCGGCGGCCATCACCGCCACCGACGTGAACCCGCGCGCGCTGCGGCTCGCGGCGCTGAGCTTCGCCCTGTCCGGGCTCGACGGCGCGGAACTGCTGGAGGGCTCCCTCCTGGAGCCGGTCCGGGGCCGCCGCTTCGACCTGATCGTGTCGAACCCGCCGTTCGTGGTGGCTCCGTCCGGTGGCTCCCGGTACGTGTACCGCGAGTCGGGGATGCCGGGCGACGAGTTCTGCCGCCGGATGGTCGTCGAGGCCCCCCGGATGCTCGCTGACCAGGGGCATTGCCAGCTTCTCGCCAACTGGCTGCACACCCGCGACACGCCGTGGGAGGAGCGCGTCGGGGCCTGGGCGGAGGAGTCCGGCTGCGAGGCGTGGATCGTCCAGCGTGACGTCCAGGACCCCGCCGAGTACGCCGAGCTGTGGCTGCGGGACTCGGTCGAGACGGGCACCCCGGAGTACCTGCGCCGTTACGATGAGTGGCTGGAGCTGTTCGAGGAGCAGGGCGTCACGGGCGTCGGATTCGGCTGGATCACCCTCCGCCGGACGGGCGCCGCGAACCCCGCGATCCGCGTCGAGGATCTGCGGCACGGCGTCGACCAGCCGGTCGGCGCGTATGTGGATCACGTGCTCGACGGGCTGGCCGCCGCCGGGGAGTTTTCCACAGCCTGTGCACAGGGGGACGCGTTCGGCGCGGCGCTGCTGCGCGTCGCCGCCGGGATCGTCCAGGAACAGGTCGGCGCGCCCGGCGCGGAGGACCCCGAACGCATCCTGCTCCGCCAGACCGGACGGCTCCGGCGCGTCGCGGGCGTGCACACGGTCGAGGCCGCGCTCGCCGGGGTGCTGGACGGCACCCTGCCGCCCGGCCCGCTGCTGGCGGCGATCGCCCAGCTGATGGAGCTGGACGAGGACCAGGTCCGCGCGCACGCCGCCGCGGTGCTGCCCGAACTGGTCGCCGACGGCTTCTTCGAGGTCATCGCGGGCTGACGACATGTGCCATCGCCCGGCCCAGAGCGGCCCGCCGGGCGATCAGCACCGAGAACCCGACGGCCAGGTACACCGCCGACAGCGCCAGCCGCGCGTGCTGGTCGGGCAGGACGAACTGCACCGCGAACAGCCCGAACAGCACCGCGGCCTCCCAGCGCCGGAAGTACAGGTCGATCAGGAACGCCAGCCCCAGCACGGTCTGCGCGGCGGTCAGCAGCACCTCCTCGGTCTGCCGGCCGTCCAGCGGCAGCGACCACTCACCGCCGCCGATCCGGTAGGCCAGGGGCAGCGTCCCGATCAGCAGCGTCCACTGGTTGACCTTGCTGGACAGCAGCGCGCCGATCGCGTCGGAGTCGCGCAGCCGCCAGGCGAACACCACCGCCACGATCAGCTCCGGGGCCTCCGACGCCAGCGGCGCGAGCCACTGCACCAGCAGGAACTCGTCGACCCCGAGCGCCGCCCCGGCCTCCACCAGCGACTCGGCGAACGGCTCGGCCGCCGCGAACACCACCAGCGCCCCCAGCGCGAACCCGCCCCAGGTCACGGCCCGCCGCCGCGCGGTCGGCAGCCGCACCAGCTCCGCGGCGACCCCGACCAGCTCCTCCACGCCCTCCCCGTGCAGCCGGGAGATCCGCACGATGTACAGCACGTAGAGGCCGATCAGGAGGATCGAGACGTACCAGCCGATCTCGTTGGTCAGCGCGGGCACGAACGCCACCACGGCCGCCAGCGCCAGGAACCCCAGCTCGATCCGGTGGTCGCGCCCGAGCCGCACGTCCCGCCGCTCCACCGGGACGCCGTCCCGCGCGCGCCGCCGCGTCCCCAGCGTGAACGCCAGCACGACCAGCGCCCACCCGACGCCGACCAGCAGCCGGTTCGCGCCGGTCATGTTGGCGGCGGCGTAGGCGGCGTACTCGGGCCGGGACCCGGCGCGGTAGGCGTAGTAGAGGTCGACCGCGTACTCGGGCAGCACCGCGATCAGCGCCAGCAGGGCCAGCGCCAGCGCCCCCGACATGTCGGCCCGCGCCGTCTCGGCGGCCCACATGAGGATCACCGCGGCCGCGCACACGCCCGCCCCGAAGACCAGCATCGCGGCGACCGGAGCGAGGTGCGCCCCGGCCAGCCGCAGCACGACGGCGGGCGCGGCCACGACCAGCGCCGCGGCCACCCGGGTCGCCACCGTTCTCCGAGAGAGCGCCATAAGGGGCAGATCCCGCCGCGCGCCCCAACCGACACCCGCCGAAACGCAAAGATCACCAGCCCCGGCGCCCCGGAGGGCTCAGCCGCGCGCCTCCTCCAGCGTCCGGAACGCGCTGCCGCGCAGCCGCCGCGCCAGGTCCCGCTGCACCCGGTGCGCCCACAGCGGCCCGCCGTAGATCATCCCCGTGTAGCCCTGCACGAGCGTGGCCCCGGCGCGGACGCGCTCCCACACGTCGTCGGCGGTCTCGACGCCGCCGACGGAGACCAGCACGAGCCGGTCCCCGGCGCGCGCCCGCAGCCGCCGCAGGACCTCCAGCGACCGGTCCCGCAACGGCGCGCCCGACAGCCCCCCGGTCTCCTTGACCAGTTCGGCGGGGCTGCACAGCCCCTCGCGGGCGATCGTGGTGTTGGTGGCGATGATGCCGTCGAGGCCCAGCTCCAGGGCGAGGTCGGCGACGGCGTCGACGTCCTCGTCGGCCAGGTCCGGGGCGATCTTCACCAGCAGCGGCACCCGGCGCGGCGACACGCGGTCGGCGGCCTCCCGCACCGCCGCCAGCAGCGGCCGCAGGTGCTCCACGGCCTGGAGGTTCCGCAGGCCGGGGGTGTTGGGGGAGGAGACGTTCACCACCAGGTAGTCGGCGTGGCGGGCCAGCCGCTCGGTGCTCAGCACGTAGTCGCCGACGGCCTCCTGCTCGGGCACGACCTTGGTCTTGCCGATGTTGACGCCGACGATCACGCCGGACCCGCGCCGCTCCAGCCGCCGCGCGGCGTCCGCCGACCCGGAGTTGTTGAAGCCCATCCGGTTGATGACGGCCCGGTCGGCCCGCAGCCGGAACAGCCGGGGCTTCGGATTGCCCGGCTGGGGCTGCCCGGTCAGCGTCCCGATCTCGACGTGCCCGAACCCGAACGCGCCCAGCGCCTCGAACGCCACCGCGTCCTTGTCGAACCCGGCGGCCAGCCCGAGCGGCCCGGGGAACTCCAGCCCGAACGCCCGCACCCGCAGCGCCGGGTCGCGGGGCAGCAGCGCGCGCCGCAGCGCGGGCGCGGCCCCCGGGACGGCCTGCACCAGCCGCAGCCCGCGCATCGTCCAGTGGTGCGCGGTCTCCGCCGAGACCCGCGAAATGACCAGGGAGAACAGAAGTCGATACATCAACGCCGAGTATCCCAGACGCCCCCACCGGAAAACCGGTTGAGCCCCGTCGGGCGGCCACCTACCGTGGGCGGCATGTTGATCCACGCTCTGGCCGCCTGCGGGTGGCCGCTGCCGCAGCGCATCCACCGCGACCGCACCGGTCCGGGCCCGGCCGGAGCGTGATCGCCATCTGACGTCCGCTCCCACGGGCCGGGCCGGAGACGCCGAGATCCGAGACCCACCCGACATGAGGGAGCCCATCGTGGCCAGGAAGCACAACGGACTGCTGGGCGTCGGCGGCCAGCGCAAGAAGATCTCGCGCCGGGAGCTGCGCGGCGGCGGGGCCCGGCCGGGCGACGCCGCCGACCAGCAGGAGGCCAGGCGCGAACTCCTGCGGAGGATGCGGGAGCGCACCGCCCGCGACGAGCGCAAGTCCTGACCCATCCGACACCGAAGGCCCGGCTCCGCGACCACGGCCGGGCCTTCGGCCTGTTCCGGACCGGAGAGGTCGGCCGCCGCGGCGCCGCCGGGGCCCGTCAGGCCCGGCCGAACATCTGCCGGACCTGGGCGCGCACCTCGCGGCCGGTGTCGCGGGCGACGCCGCGGCACCAGCGCAGCGGCTCGCTGACCAGGACGCGCCACGTCGCCGCGGTCCCGCGCCACACCGGGCGCAGCACCGCGTCCCGGACCCAGCGGCCCGGGGCCACCAGCAGCGTCCGCCACACCCAGCGCAGCCCGCGCCCCACGATCCGCCACGCCCACGCGAAACCCAGCCACAGCGGGCGCAGCAGATAGCGCCACACCGCCGTCGCGGGCAGCACGAGCAGCACCCTGGCCAGCCAGTACAGCACCGTGCCTGTGGTCCGCCACGACCAGGCGAGGGCGGCGGCGAACGCGTGCCAGCAGACCGCCAGGAACCGGCCGGTGGTCCGGCCCATCCGGCCCAGCCCCCGGAACAGCGGGGCGAGCGCGTACCGCCACAGCGCCGTCGCGGGCACGACGACCAGGACGTTCAGCAGCCAGTCGGCGGCGGCGGCGATGATCCGCCCGGCCCCGCCGAGCAGCCATCCGATCCCCGTCAGGAGCGCGGCCAGCGGCCGGACCAGCACGGCGTTCAGCACGCGGCCGAGCGGGACGAGGAGGTTCCGCCAGATCCAGCGGCCCAGCCTGCCCGAGCCCCGCCCGAACAGCCTCAGCGCGCCCCACAGCACGGTGACCAGCAGCCACCGCAGCGGAACGACCACCGTCCGGTCCCACACCCAGGCGATCCCGCGCCCGCACCAGGACAGGCCCGCCCCCACGCCCCGGCCGAGCCACGCGAGGAACCCCCCGACCGGGCGCAGCGCGCGGGCGTGGAGCCAGCGTCCGGCCCGTGCCAGCAGCCGTCCCGCCGTCCGGCCCAGCCACAGCGGCGACCGCACGACCGCCCGCAGCGCCTCCCAGGCCAGCCGGACCGGCACGACCACCAGCAGCGCCACGACGCGCGCCGGGACCATCACCCAGGGGGAG
The DNA here is from genome assembly GCF_014138665.1 of Actinomadura kijaniata. Taxonomy (NCBI): domain Bacteria; kingdom Bacillati; phylum Actinomycetota; class Actinomycetes; order Streptosporangiales; family Thermomonosporaceae; genus Actinomadura; species Actinomadura kijaniata. The sequence goes on along the minus strand of NZ_JACJIA010000002.1, from coordinate 197,472 downwards.
CCGCTCGGCCGGGCGGGTTCCGCGTGCGGTCCCGAGGGCTTCTCCAGGGTCACCGGAGCCCGCTCCCGCACCGTCACGTCCCGCCTCCCGCCGCCGCGTCCGTCCCTGTGAGACGTCCGGCCGGTCGCGGAGGTTCCGCCGGGGGGCGGGTTGAACCCGCCGCCCCGCGGGCCCCGTACTGCCCGTCGATCCGAGAGAGCGGTGCGGCCGCTCCCCCTCGATCGACGAACCGACACGGAGGAGACGACATGCACATCCCACGTTGGGCGATCCCCGCGGCGGCCGCCCTGACCGCGACCGGGGTGCTGGTCACCGCCTGCGGGCAGCAACAGGACACCGGACGGCAGACCAATACCTCGGCCGGGCTCAAGCAGGACCCGGCCGCCCCGCGGCAGGACGCGGGCTCCGAGCCCGTCGCGGCGACGACCGCGCTGGAGGTGGCGAGCGTCGGCAAGCTCGGGAAGGTCGTCACCGACGGCGAGGGCCGCACCCTCTACCGCTTCGACAAGGACACCGCCCGCCCGTCCGCCTCCTCCTGCGAGGACGCGTGCGCCAAGGCGTGGCCGCCGGTGATGGTCGGCAAGGCGGAGCCGAAGGTCGACGGCGTCGACCAGAACCTGGTCGGCAAGGTCAGGCGTCCCGACGGGCAGTGGCAGGTGACGCTCGGCGGCTGGCCGCTGTACCGCTACGCCAAGGACGCCAGCCCCGGCGACGTCAAGGGGCAGGGCGTGAACGGCACCTGGTTCGCCGCCGCCCCCAACGGCAAGAAGGCCGCCGCCAAGAAGGCGGAGCAGCAGAACGAGGGCGGGGGCGAGCAGCGCCAGGGTGGCGAGCGGCAGCAGGGCGGCGAGCAGGACGGCGAGCAGGGCGGCAACGGCGGCTGGGCCGGCTGGACCACCATCAAGGTCCGCCGGGACCCCCGGCTCGGCATGATCGTGACGGACGGCAAGGGCCGCACGATGTACCGCTTCGACAAGGACCGGCCGCGCGTGAGCAACTGCTTCGGCGACTGCCGCGCCAAGTGGCCGATCGTCCGCTTCAACGGCTTCAAGAAGCTCAAGGTCGAGGGCGTGGACCGCAGCCTGGTGAGCTTCATCGAGCGCAAGGACGGCAAGCCCGGCGAGTGCCAGCTGCTCATCAACGGCTGGCCCATGTACTACTTCGCCAAGGACGCCGAGGCGGGCGACACCAAGGGCCAGGCCGTCCAGAACGTCTGGTGGGTCGTCTCCCCGCAGGGCAAGAAGATCACCACGGCCCCCGGCGGCCAGGGCGGGGGCGACGGCTACGGGGGTTACTGACCGGCCCTCCTCCCCGAGCGGCGTGCCGCCCCTCCCCGTCCCGCGACGGGACGGCACGCCGCTCCCTTATTTTCGGTCACCCCTTGATCATGTTTCGGGCGTGACTGTTGTGACCGATGGGTTTCTTCTTTCGCACCGTGCACAAAACGTGTCTCGACAGCCCAAAGGACCGATGTTCTGATGGAGATCGGTCCCGCCACGCATGCGGCCCGGAGCAGACCGTACCCGCAGGTGGTGGGAGGTTTCGGGAGGGCCCATGGTCGAGGGAGCGAGGAAGGGCGGGCGGCGCGGACCCGCCTGGCGGGCGGCCCGTGCCACGGCGGCACTGGCCCTGCTGGCCAGCGGACTGGCGGCGTGCGGCGGAGGCGGCGGCGTCCCCACGCTGACCTGGTACACCAACCCCGACTCCGGCGGGCAGGCCAAGCTCGCGGCCAAGTGCACCCAGGCGGCGGGCGGCAGGTACCGCATCCAGACCTCGGTGCTGCCCAACGACGCCACCCAGCAGCGCGAGCAGCTCGTCCGGCGGCTGGCCGCCAAGGACTCCGGCCTCGACATCATGAGCCTGGACCCGGTGTTCGTCGCCGAGGCCGCCAACGCCGGCTTCCTGCGCCCGTTCGGCGAGCAGGAGAAGGGCCAGTTCGTCCAGGACGTCTTCCAGCCCGCCGTCGAGAACTCCACCTGGGAGGGCCGGCTCTACGCCGCCCCGTTCTGGGCCAACACGCAGCTCCTCTGGTACCGCAAGTCCGCCGCGCGGAAGGCGGGCGTCGACCCGAACGCGCCCGACTTCACCTGGGACAAGATGATCGACGCCGCCGTCCGCTCGGGCGTCACCGTCGGCGCGCAGGGCAACAAGTACGAGGGCTACATGGTGTGGGTCAACGCCCTGGTCGCCTCGGCGGGCGGACGCATCATCAGCAGCGCCGAGAAGGGCGACGACGCCACCATCGAGATCGACTCCCCGGCGGGCCGGGAGGCGGCGCGCGTCATCGGCAAGCTCGCCCGGTCCCGGGCGGCCAGCCCGTCGCTGTCCACCGACATCGAGGAGCAGGCGCGCTCGCTGTTCAACGCCCCCAACGGCGGCTTCATGGTCAACTGGGGCTACATCTGGCGGGCCGAGAACGGCGACGCCAAGGACGGCGTGATCGACAAGAGCATCCCCGCCGACATCGGCTGGGCCCGCTACCCGAAGGTCCGCGCCGACCAGCCCAGCCAGCCCCCGTTCGGCGGGATCGAGCTGGGGATCGGCGCGTTCAGCAAGCACCCGGCCCTCGCGGTGGACGCGGTCAAGTGCATCACCTCCACCGAGAACATGAAGTTCTACATGATCGACTCGGGGAACCCGGCGGCCCGCCGCGCCGTCTACGACGACCCCGAGATCAACAAAGAGTTCCCGATGGCCAAGCTGATCCGCGAGTCCATCGACGCGGCCGCCCCCCGGCCCATCACCCCGTACTACGGCGACGTGTCGGGCGCGATCCAGAGTCGCTGGCACCCGCCCGCCTCGGTGAACCCCGAGAGCACGCCGCGCCGTTCCGCCGACTTCGTCCGCCAGGTCCTGCGCGACCAGGCGCTGCTGTGAGGGCAGGTGCACCATGAGCGTCGGACTCGAAACCGCCCCCGCGCCCCGCGCCCGCACCGGACGCGCCAAGATCACCGACCGGAGCCGGGCCGAACGCCGCCTCGGCCTGCTGCTGTCGGCCCCCGCCGTGATCGTCATGCTGCTGGTGACGGGCTACCCGCTGTTCAACGCGGTGTACCTGTCGCTGTTCAGCTACCGGCTCACCGCCCCCGACGACCGCCGCTTCGTCGGTCTCGGCAACTACGCCACCGCGCTGTCGGACGGCCTGTTCTGGCAGAACGTCTTCACCACCTTCCTCATCACCCTGATCACCGTCGCGGTCGAGCTGGTGATCGGGTTCGCGCTGGCGATGGTGATGCACCGGGCGATCTTCGCCCGCCGCACCCTGCGCACCTCGATCCTGCTGCCCTACGGCATCGTCACCGTCATCTCGGCGTTCGCCTGGCGGTACGCGTTCGACCTGCAGTCGGGGTTCGTCAACCCCTGGTTCGGCCTCGGCGACTTCGCCTGGTTCTCCGACCGCTGGGCCGCGCTGTTCGTGATCATCCTGTCGGAGATCTGGAAGACCACGCCGTTCATCGCGCTGCTGCTGCTGGCCGGGCTGGCGCAGGTGCCGCGCGACCTCACCGAGGCCGCCACCGTGGACGGCGCCACCGCCTGGCAGCGGCTGTGGCGGGTCATCCTGCCCAACATGAAGGCCGCGATCATGGTGGCGGTGCTGTTCCGCACCCTGGACGCCTGGCGGCTGTTCGACAACGTCTTCGTCATGACGCGTGGCCAGGAGGACACGGCCACGCTGTCGTTCCTGACCTACCAGCAGACCATCACCCGGACCGCGATCGGTCTGGGCAACGCCGTCGGGGTGCTGCTGTTCCTGTCCGTGGTGATCATCGCCGCGATCTTCATCAAGGGGTTCCGGGTGGACCTGTCCCAGGTGAGGGGTGACCGCTGATGCGCGAGTCGGGCCGTTCCCGGGTGCTGTGGATCATCGCCACGGCCCTGATCCTGATCTGGACGGTCTTCCCGATCCTGTGGATCGTGATGCTGTCCTTCAAGCAGCCGGGCGAGATCGGCAACGCCCCCAAGTTCTTCCCCCGGGACTGGACGTGGGAGAACTACCGCACGGTCTTCTCCACGGACCTGTTCACCTCGGCACTGATCAACTCGATCGGCATCTCGCTGATCGCCACGTTCGTCGGGGTGGTGTTCGCGACCCTGGTCGCCTACGCCATCGCCCGCCTCGACTTCCCCGGCAAGAAGATCATCCTGTCGTTCGCGCTGGCCATCGCGATGTTCCCGGTGGTGTCGCTGGTCGGGCCGCTGTTCAACCTGTGGCGCGACATCGGCCTGTACGACACCTGGCCGGGCCTGATCATCCCCTACATCTCGTTCGCGCTGCCGCTGGCGATCTGGACCCTGTCGGCCTTCTTCCGGGAGATCCCCTGGGAGATGGAGCAGGCCGCGCAGGTGGACGGGGCGACGACCTGGCAGGCGTTCCGCAAGGTGATCGTTCCGCTGGCGGCGCCCGGCGTGTTCACCGCCGCGATCCTGACGTTCTTCTTCTGCTGGAACGACTTCGTGTTCGGGATCTCGCTGACCTCCACCGGCAACGCCCGGCCGGTCCCGGCCGCGCTGGCGTTCTTCACCGGGGAGTCGCAGTTCGAGCAGCCCACCACCGCGATCTGCGCCGCCGCCGTGGTGGTGACGATCCCCGTCGTGGTCATCGTGCTGCTGTTCCAGCGCCGCATCGTGGCCGGGCTGACGTCCGGCGCCGTCAAGGGATAAAGGGGAGCCGGCATGGCCGCCATCACCATGAAGAACATCGTCAAGGAGTACGGCGACGGCTTCAAGGCCGTGCGGGACGTGTCCCTGGACGTCCAGGACGGCGAGTTCATGATCCTGGTCGGGCCGTCCGGGTGCGGCAAGTCGACCCTGCTCCGCATGATCGTCGGGCTGGAGGACATCACCTCCGGCGAGATGCGCATCGGCGACCGCGTCGTCAACCAGGTCGCGCCGCGCGAGCGCAACCTGTCGATGGTGTTCCAGAACTACGCGCTGTACCCGCACCTGACGGTGTACGAGAACATCGCGTTCCCGCTGCGCCTGGCCAAGAAGCCCAACGAGGAGATCGACCGCCGCGTGCGCGAGACCGCCGAGGTGCTGGAGCTGACCGAGCACCTGGACCGCAAGCCCGCCAACCTGTCGGGCGGCCAGCGGCAGCGCGTCGCGATGGGCCGGGCGATCGTGCGGCAGGCCGACGCGTTCCTGTTCGACGAGCCGCTGTCGAACCTGGACGCCAAGCTGCGCGGCCAGATGCGCACCGAGATCTCCCGGTTGCAGCGCCGGCTCGGCGTCACCACCGTCTACGTCACCCACGACCAGACCGAGGCGATGACCCTCGGCGACCGCGTGGCGGTGCTGCGCAAGGGCGTGCTCCAGCAGGTCGGCAGCCCGCGCGAGCTGTACGAGCAGCCCGTCAACCTGTTCGTGGCCGGGTTCATCGGGTCGCCGTCGATGAACTTCCTGCCGGCGTCGTTCGACGGCACCCACCTGGACACCCCGCTCGGCCGCGTCCCGCTGGACGACCCGCGCAAGGCCGAGGCCGCCGGGGACCGGCAGGTCGTGCTGGTGGGCATCCGGCCGGAGGACTTCGAGGACGCCGAGCTGGTCTCGGCCGAGAAGCGGCAGCGCGGCGCGACCGTCCGGGTGCGGGTGGACGTCACCGAGTGGCTCGGCAACGAGCAGTACGCCTACGTCCCCTACGAGGCCCCCGCGGACCTGGCCGGCCAGCTGCGCGACCTGTCCCGCGAGCTGGACAGCGACCAGCTGCGCACCCAGGCCGTGGTCGCGCTCGACGCGGCCAGCCTCATCACGGCCGGGGACGAGGCCGAGCTGTGGATCGACACCGGCAAGCTCCACATCTTCGACCCGGCGACCGGCGAGAACCTCACCCGCGACGAGGAGCGCGTCGCCGCCCTCGGCCGCCACGCCGACCGGGCGCGCGAGGCGCAGCGCCGCGCCCAGCAGGACGGCAACGGCAACGGCAACGGCCGGCCCGAGGCGAAGGCCGGCGAGTCCCCCTCCGGATGATGCACTTCGTGTTCACCCCGCCGGGGGAGTCGGCGGCCGGGCTGCTGGACCTCCCCTGGCGGGAACCCCTGGCGGAGTGGACCCCCGCCACGACCGGGGACCGCCTGGTGGAGATCCGGCAGCGCGGCCTGTCCCGGCACGTGGTGCGGTTCGTGTCCGAGGGCGGCGAGGTCTACGCGCTCAAGGAGCTCGCCGACCGCCTCGCCCGCCGCGAGTACCGGCTGCTGCGCCGCCTGCGCGAGCTCGGCGTCCCGGCCGTCGAGGTGACCGGCGCGGTCGTGGACCGGCCCGGCGACCTGGACGCGATCCTGGTCACCCGGTTCCTGGACTCCTCCACCTCCTACCGGGCGCTGTTCGCGCGCCCGCGCGGCGGCCAGCCGACCGACCGGCTGCTGGACGCGCTGGTCGAGCTGCTGGTCCGGCTGCACCTGGCGGGCTTCATGTGGGGCGACTGCTCGCTGTCGAACGTGCTGTTCCGCATGGACGCGGGCGCGTTCTCCGCCTACCTGGTGGACGCCGAGACCGCCGAGCTGCACCCCTCCCTGAGCGAGGGGCAGCGCCACTACGACGTGGACCTGGCCCGCGAGCGCATCGCGGGCGAGCTGTTCGACCTGATGGCCGCCGGAACGCTGCCGCCGGAGGTGGACCCGGTCGCGGTCGCCGACGACACCGTCCGCCGCTACGCCGCGCTGTGGGACGAGCTGACCCGCGAGGAGACCATCCGCCCCGAGGAGCAGCGCTACCGCATCGCCGAACGGCTCCGCCGCATCAACGCCCTCGGCTTCGACGTGGACGAGGTCGAGCTCGTCGCCACCGACGAGGGCGACGGCGGCAGCCGCCTGCGCGTCCGGACCCGCGTCGCCGAGCCCGGCCACCACCGCCGCATCCTGTTCGCCCGCACCGGCCTCCAGACGGAGGAGAACCAGGCCCGCCGCCTCCTCAACGACATCGCCTCCTACCGGGGCTGGCTGGAGCGGGAGGCCGGGCACCCCGTCCCCGAGGTCGTCGCCGCCAACAGGTGGCTCGCCGAGGTCTACGAGCCGGTCGTCCGGTCGATCCCCGAGGAGCTGCGCGGCCGGCTGGACGAGGTGGAGCTGTTCCACGAGGTGCTGGAGCACCGCTGGTTCCTGTCGGAGAAGACCGGCCGCGACGTCGGCACCACCGAGGCGGCGCGCGACTACTGCCGCTCCGTCCTGCCCACGGTCCCCGAGGACCTGATCGAACCCTGACCCGGCGTTGGGGGGATCACAGCAGGCCACGAGGTTGAGCGGGGACCTTCCGGGCACTTTCCGGATCATGGGGACCATCGCTGAGCAGTTCATCCGGGTGTTGCGCCACGCGGGGGTCGAGCGCGTCTACGGGGTGGTGGGCGACAGCCTCAACCCGGTCGTGGACGCCGTGCGCCGCACCGACGGCATCGAGTGGGTCCACGTCCGGCACGAGGAGGCGGGCGCGTTCGCCGCCGCCGCCGAGGCGCAGACGACCGGACGCCTGGCGGTCTGCGCGGGCAGCTGCGGGCCCGGCAACACCCACCTGATCAACGGTCTGTACGACGCGCACCGCTCCGGCGCGCCCGTGCTGGCGCTGGCCTCGCACATCCCCAGCGCGGAGATCGGCACCGGTTACTTCCAGGAGACCCACCCCCAGAAGATCTTCGAGGAGTGCAGCTCCTACTGCGAGATGATCAGCAACGCCGGACAGATGCCCCGGCTGCTGGAGCACGCGATCCAGACCTCGCTCGGCGGGGGCGGCGTGTCGGTGCTGGTCCTGCCCGGCGACGTCGCCCAGCTCGACGCCGGGCCCACCCGCCGCACCGTCCTGCCGGGCGGGCCGGGCGTCGTCCGGCCGCCCGAGCACCAGGTCGCGGCGCTCGCCGAACGCCTCGACGCGGCCGAGAAGGTCATGCTGTTCGCCGGGGCGGGCGTGCGCGGCGCCCACGCCGAGGTCATGGAGCTGGCCGGCAGGGCGCTGTCGCCGATCGGCCACTCCCTGCGCGGCAAGGAGTGGATCCAGTACGACAACCCCTACGACGTCGGCATGAGCGGCCTGCTCGGCTACGGCGCCTGCCACAAGGCCATGCACGAGGCCGACCTGGTGGTCCTGCTGGGCACGGACTTCCCCTACGAGGACTTCCTCCCCGGCCGGAACACCGTGCAGATCGACCACGACGCCACCCGCCTGGGCCGCCGCACCCCGCTGGACCTGGCGGTGCACGGCGACGTCCGCGAGACGCTGCGGATGGTCCTGCCGAGGATCCGGCAGAAGGGGGACCGCGCGTTCCTGGACGCCATGCTGAGGGAGCACGCCCGGCTCCTGGAGAAGGTCGTGGGCGCCTACACGCACGACATCGCCCGGCACGTCCCGATCCACCCCGAGTACGTCGCCGCCGTCCTGGACGACCTCGCCGCCGACGACGCGGTGTTCACCGTGGACACCGGCATGTGCAACGTGTGGGCCGCCCGCTACCTCACCCCCAACGGCCGCCGCCGCGTGCTCGGCTCGTTCCGGCACGGCTCCATGGCCAACGCCCTGCCGCACGCCATCGGCGCGCAGCTCGCCGACCGCGACCGGCAGGTGGTGTCCCTGTCCGGCGACGGCGGCCTCGGCATGCTGATGGGCGAGCTGCTGACGGTGAAGCTGCACGACCTGCCCGTCAAGACGGTCGTGTTCAACAACTCCTCGCTCGGCATGGTCAAGCTGGAGATGATGGTCGACGGGCTGCCGTCCCACGAGACCGACCACGAGCACGTGGACTACGCCGCCATCGCGCAGGCGTGCGGCATCCCCGCGGCGCGCGTCGAGAAGCCCGCCGAGGTCCGCGACGCGCTGACCACCGCGCTGGACTCGCGCGGCCCGTTCCTGCTGGACGTCGTCACCGACCCCGACGCGCTGTCCATCCCGCCGCACATCACCGCCGAGCAGGTCCGCGGGTTCGCGCTGGCGGCGGGCCGGACGGTGCTGAACGGCGGCGTCGGCAAGATGCTCGACATGGCCCGCGCCAACCTGCGCAACGTGCCCCGGCCGTAGGACGCGGCGCCGCGCCGTCCGGCTAGGGCAGGACGACCTCGAACCACAGGTGCGTGGCCCGGGGCGACTGCTCCAGCCCCCACTCGGCGGCCAGGGCGTCGATGACGGAGAGCCCCCGCCCGTGGTCGCCGCGGCGCCGCAGGTCGGCGTCCACCCCGGCGGGACCGTCGTCGCGGATCTCCACCCGCAGGCGGCGGCCGTCCCCGGCCACCACCACGACGGTGACCCGGATGAGGCCGGTCCCGTGCAGCACCGCGTTGGCGATCGCCTCGGCGGCCATCAACTCCACGTCGTCCAGCAGGTCGGGATCGGCGACCACCTCGGCCGCGCGCTCCCGCACGGTCCGCCGGGCGGCCTGTCCCGCCCGCCGGTCCCGGGCCAACGTGAGGGGTTCCCCGAGCCGCTGCATCGCCGCGGTCATGCCGGGGCCCTCCCACCGGGCAGGCCGCGGTCGGGGGCGAGGTCGGTCAAGCGGAGAGTCACGAGATCACCACACAGAGAGAGCTGATGCGCAACGCAATCATTCACTGACATTCGGTGATGGGGCAACGCACTGGGAACATTGATCTTGACCTTTTGTGGACCATGCGGTGGCGGCATGGCCACCGGAGGCCCGGGAAACCCGGGGGAACGGGCCCCGGGCGGCGGTCCGGTGATCTACCGGCAGCGTGCACACCCGGGGGAAAGCACTGCGCCCGCTTGGCGTTCCGCAGCCCGGCAGCCCACCCGGCGGCGGTTACATTCGGTGATCGATGTGATCGCTGGGTGGCCGTCTCCCACCTCAGGCGGAGACGGTTCGGTGAGGTGGTCGATCGATGGGGTACGGCGCGACGCTCGTGCGGGAACGCCCCCGGCCGTCCGCGGCCCCGCCGGGACGCGCCGCCGCGCCGGGGCACGCGGCCCGGCGCCCGCCGCGCCGCGCGCCGGGCCGGCACCGCCGTCCCGCGCACGCCGCCGGGCCGCCGCGCCTGGCCATCGCGTGCGGGGCGGTGCTGTTCCAGGCGTCGCTGGGCGGGATCTACTCCTGGAGCGTCCTCGCCCGGGCGCTCCAGGAGCCCGGCACCGCCTTCGGGCTGTCGCGGTCCCAGGCCGTGCTGCCGTTCTCGGTGGCGATCGGCGTGGTGTTCGTGGGCACCTACCTGGGCGGGCGGCTCCAGGACCGGCGCGGCCCGCGCGCGGCGGCGCTGCTCGGCGGCGTGCTGTACGCGACCGGCACGATGCTGGCGTCGCTGGCCACGGGCCGGGACCAGCTCTGGTGGATGCTGCTGTCGTTCGGGGTGGTCGGCGGGCTGGGCCTCGGGGTCGCCTACATCGTCCCGGTCGCGATGCTCCAGAAGTGGTACCCCGACAAGCGCGGCCTGATCACCGGGGTCGCGGTCGGCGGCTTCGGGTTCGGCGCGGTGCTCACCTCGCCGCTGGCGCAGGGCCTGGTGGACGCCCACCGGCAGACGCCGACCGAGGCGTTCCTGCCGCTCGGGCTCTGCTACCTGGTCGCCACGACGGCGGGCGCGCTGCTGTTCCGGAACCCGCCCCCGGCCGCCCCGAAGCCGGGCGGGCGCGGCGACTTCACGCTCCGGGAGGCGCTGCGGACCCGGCAGTGGTACCTGCTGACGGCGATGCTGACGCTCAACACCGTCGCGGGCATCGGCTTCGTCGCGGTCACCGCGGGCGCGGCCGTCGCGATCACCGGCATGGGACCGGGCGCCGCCGCCGCGCTCACCGGGTTCATGGGGCTGTTCAACGGCGCGGGCCGCATCCTGTGGGGCTGGCTGTCGGAACGCCACGGCCGCATGCGGATCTTCACTCTGATCCTGGCGCTGATGGGCGCGGCGCTGCTGCTGGCCCCCCACGCCACCACGCCGCTGCTGTTCATCCCGCTGGCCGCCGTGGTGTTCGCGAACTTCGGCGGCGGGTACGCGGTGATGCCCGCGACCGTCGGCGACTTCTTCGGCCTCACCAACGCCGGGGCCATCTACGGGCTGATGAACATCGCCTGGAGCGTCGGGGGAGTGGTCGGCCCGCTGCTGGTGGCGTCGCTGGCGGCGGGCGGCTCCTACGGCGGCGCGTTCACCAGCCTCGCGGTGATCGTGCTGGCGGCGACGGCGCTGCCCGGCCTGACCCGGCCGCCGGGCCGCCGCGCGCTGCGGGGCCGCGCCCGGCGGATGCCGAGCGCCGCCGCGTTCGCGCGCTGACCGGCGCCGGCCCGCGCTAGGAGTCGCGGACGCGGCGCGTCCCGGCCGATCCGCTGACCGTCCGCACGATCTCGCCCGCCAGGTCGCGGAGCTTGACGTTGCGGTGCTGCGACACGCGGGTCAGCTCCGCGAACGCCTCGTCCGGCCCGCACCGCCGCCGCGCCATCACGATCCCGACGGCCTGCCCGATCGTGGCGCGGGTGTCCAGCGCCGACTCCAGGTTCCCGATCCGCCGCTCCCGGGCCGCGGCCAGCGCCTCGCGCAGCCGCGCCGCCTCCAGGTGCACCCGCACCCGCGCGAGCAGCTCGTCGGGGAAGAACGGCTTGGTCACGTAGTCGTCGGCGCCGCGCCGCAGCCCCTCCACCGCCGCCTCGCCGCCCGCCCGCGCGGTGAGCAGCACGATCGGGATCCGGTTCAGCTCCGGGTCGGCGCGCAGCTCCGCCACGAGCGCCAGGCCGTCGCGGCCGGGCAGCATCACGTCCGACAGCACCAGGGCGGGGCGTTCGGCGCGGACGATCGCCAGCGCGCCGTCCGCGTCGCAGGCGGTCATGACCCCCCACCCCTCCCCGGTCAGCAGCCGCAGCAGGTAGGCGCGCATGTCGGGGTCGTCCTCGACGAGCAGGACGCACGGCGCGTCCGGGTCGGCGGGCCGCGCCGGGACCGGGTCGGCGGCGGTCCAGCGCAGCGCCTCGGCCGCGAACGGCTCGGCCGTCCCGGCGACCGACTCCAGCGGACGCGCCGCGCCGGTGGCGGCGCCGCGCGGGATCCGGACGGTGAACGCGCTTCCCTCGCCCACCGCGCTGGCCGCCGTCACCTCGCCGCCGAGCGCCCGGGCCAGGTCCGCCACCAGCGACAGCCCGATGCCCGACCCCTCCCGGCTGCGCCCGGCGGTGCCCGCGATCCGGTGGAACCGGTCGAAGACGTGGGGCAGCTCGTCGGCGGGGATGCCCGCCCCGGTGTCGGCGACGGTCAGCTCGACGCGGTCCCCGCGTTCCCGCAGCCGCACGGTGACGGTCCCCTCGCGGGTGTACTTGACCGCGTTGGACAGCAGGTTCAGCAGGATCTTCGACCACATCTCGCGGTCCACCGGCACCGGGGCGGACAGCGGCGGCGCGTCCACCACCAGCCGCAGCCCCGCGCGCTGCGCGGCGGACCGGAACATGCCCGCGCAGTCGGCGGTCAGCGCCGCCAGGTCGGTGGGCTCGGGCTCGGCGCGCAGCCGCGCCGCGTCCGCCCGCGCCACCTCCAGGAACGTGTCCACCAGCCGCCGCAGCCGCAGCGCCGCCCGGTACGCGGCACTCAGCGCCTCCCGCCGCTCCGGCGGTCCGGGGTCGTCCAGCGCCGCCCGCAGCGGCCCCAGCAGCAGCGTGAGCGGCGTGCGGAACTCATGGCTGATGTTCTGGAAGAACCGCGTCCTGGCCTCGTCCAGCTCGGCCAGGGACTCGGCGCGGCGGCGTTCGGACTGGTAGGCGAGCGCGTCGGCGACGGTCACCGCGACCCGTTCGGCGGCCACCTCGAAGAACAGCCGGTACTCGGCGTCCAGCGCGCGGCAGGGGCTGACGCCCAGCACCAGCACCCCGAAGGTGCGGCCCCCGGCGGCCAGCGGCAGCGCCACCGCGGCGTCCGGCACCGTCCCGTCGTCCGTGCCGTCCCCGGCGGCGCCGGGCCGGAACACCGGGGCCAGCTCCGCGCGCAGCCCGGTCACCGTCTCGGCCGCGCCGGTCGCGGCGGCCCGCAGCACGGCCTCGTGCAGCGCCCCCTCGGGCGGGCGCGGCACCCCGTGCGAGGCGGCGTGCCGGACCCGCGGCGGGCGGCCCGGCCGGTCGGCGTCGGCCAGGTAGGCCAGCGCGAACGGGATGTCGCGCGGTTCCCGGCCGAGTTCGGCGACCGCCGCCCGGCAGGTCCCGACGACCGCGCCGGCGTCCCCGGCGGCGCGGACCGCCCGGATCGAGCCGAGGCCGCGCACCGTGCGCAGCCGCCGTTCGGTCAGCACCCGCCGGGTCGTGTCGGTGGTCGCCACGAAGACCCCCAGGACCCGGCCGCCGGCCGCCGCGACCGGGCTGTGGGAGAACCGCCAGTAGGTCTCCTCCCGGTAGCCGTGCCGGTTCATGAACAGCAGCAGGTCGTCGTCGAACGTCGCGCCGCGCCCGGCCAGCACGCCCGCCGCCCTCGGCCCGACCTGCTCCCACACGTCCGACCAGCTTTCGGCGGCGGGCCGGCCCATCGCGTCCGGGTGCTTGTCGCCGAGGAACGGCGCGAAGGCGTCGTTGTAGAGCTGCACCAGCTCGGGGCCCCACCACAGCGCCATCGGGACCCGCGAGGGCAGCACGGTCCGGATCGCCGCGCGCAGCTCGCCGGGCCAGCCCGCCACCGGGCCGAGCGGCGTCGCCGCCCAGTCGACCCCCCTGGCCAGCGCGCTGGTCGGATCCGACCCGCCGAACAGCCCCTCCGCCGTCGCACCGCTCATCCCCACCGCTTCCGCACGCCTGACGCCTGCCGTCCGCTCGGTCCGCATCCGGTGCGCATGGCGGCCGAGGGCGGTCCCCTCAGCCTGGCCAGGGCTGTCTTCGCAGGTCAAGCGCTTTCTGGAGACGGCTATCGAAAGGGGTGGTCAAAGCATGGCGTCACCGGATGTGCGCGGTGGGTTGACGGAACGGAGGCCATCCGCTCATCCTGGTGGAACCCTGGACGCCGACGCGTTCCGGACGTGGTCCAACAGCGCGGCCGCTTCCCCCCCTTCCTCGTGGGCGAAGAGGCTCCGCATGCACCTGACCACGATCGACCCTCCGCGCTACCGCGACGACGACGGCACGCTGGTGGCCGTCCTCCCCGCGGAGATCGACCTCGTCAACGCCGCCGCGCTCCGGTCCGAGCTCTGCGCCCGGCTGGCCGACGGGCCCCCGGCGCTGGTCCTGGACCTGAGCGGCACCCGGTTCTGCGACTCCACCGGGGCCGAGGCGCTGGCCCGCGTCCACGCCCGCGCGGCGCGGGCGGGGATCGCCGTCCATCTGGTGCTGCCCGCGGGCGGACCGGCCCGCACCGTGTGCGGGCTGCTCGGCCTGACCTCCGCCATGCCCTGCTTCGAGGACCTGGCGGCGGCCCGCGCGGCGCTGTCCTGATCCCGAAACGCTGACCGGAGCCCGGTTTCCGGGTAATTTCCCCTCATGGCGGTCACACCGGTCCCCGAACGTCTCCGCTGGGCGGTCGAGACCCTGGACGTCGCTCCCGACGACCGGCTCCTGGAGATCGGCTGCGGCCACGGCGTCGCGGTCGATCTCGTCTGCCGGCGGCTCGACCGGGGGCACATCCTGGCCGTCGACCGGTCCGAGACCGCGATCACCCGCGCCGAGCGGCGCAACGCCGCCCATGTCGCCGCCGGCAGGGCGACGTTGCGGGCCGCCACCCCGGACCGGCTCGACCTGCCCCCGGAGACCCGCTTCGACAAGGTCTTCGCGGTGAACGTGAACCTGTTCTGGACCCGCTCCCCGCAGCCCGAACTCGACCTGATCAAGGCATGGCTGAAGCCCGGCGGGGCCCTCTACCTCTTCTACGAGCCCCCCGACGCCTCCCGCACCACCGAGCTGGCAACCCGAGTCGGCGCGGCACTGGCGGACCACGGCCTGGAGACGACGACCCTCACCGAGACGTCCTCCCGGCCGCTGCTGTGCGTCATCGGCCGCTGACCGTCCAGCCCTCCGCACTTTCCGGACGGGGCGAGGCAACCTTCCGGCGTTCCGGGCGTATCTACACGATCGCCGGAACGACGGAGGGCCGTGGATGGACGATGAATTCGAGGAGTTCGTGCGGGCGCGAACGCCCGCGCTGCTGCGGTCGGCGTACCTGCTGACCGGTGACCAGCACCTGGCCGAGGACCTCGTGCAGACGGCGCTGGCCCGCACCCACGGCGCGTGGCGGCGGCTGGAACGCGCGGGCAACGCCGACGCCTACACCCGCAAGGTCATGTACCACCTCCAGGTGCGCCGGTGGCAGCGCCGCCGCTTCACCGAGACGACCCTGGACCGCGCCGCCGGCCGCGCCTCGCCCGCCGGCGCGTCCCCCGACGACCGCGTCGACCTGCGCCGCGCCCTGCTGCGGCTGGCGCCCCGGCAGCGCGCGGTGATCGTGCTGCGGTTCTTCGAGGACCGCAGCGAGGCCGAGACGGCGGCGCTGCTGGGCTGCTCGGTCGGAACGATCAAGAGCCAGACCGCCCGGGGGCTGGTCCGGCTGCGCGCGCTGCTGGCCGAACCGACGAACCAGGAGACGAACCGGACATGAACGACCTGGACCTCGACCGGCTCCGCGCCGACCTGCACGCCCTCGCCGACCGCGCGGGACCCACCGACCTGCGCGAACGCGCCCTGCGCACCTCCCGCGTCCGCCGCCGCCGGCACCGCGCCGCCACGGCCCTGACCGCCGTCGCCGCGCTGGTCCTGGCGGCGTTCGCCCTGCTGCCCGGTGACCGGGACGAGCCTCCCGTGCTCCGGCCGACCCCCGCCCCGAGCGGGGCGCCTCCGGGCAAGAGTTTCTTCTTCCCGCCGACCCGTTCGGCGGGCGGCAGGGAGACCATGTACCTGGAACTCCCCGACGGCACCGCGGTGGATGTCAGCTACCCGAAGGACCTGGCCCTGGCACACCTCGGCTTCATGCCGTCCCGCGAAGTCGAGGTGCCGGAGGACGCGACCTGCTGCGCGGGTTTCACCTCCCTGAAGCCCGGAGCCCGCCTCCATGGCACCCTTCCGGACCGGAACGGCCGCCCCCTGGAGATCTGGCTGAGTCCGCCCGTCCTGCATCCCGAGGAGGCCGAGGACGAGTTCGAGGACGAGGGGAAGCCCGAGCGCCTGTACGTCCGCGTCGGCCACTGGTACGTCCCGGTCGGCGAGGGGGTTCCGGACGCCTCGGCCTGGGCCCGTCTGGGGACCCTCTTCCGTGCCCTGGAGCTGAGCGAGACGGCTCGCGGCCACCTGATGATCAAGGCCGTCGCGCCCGTCCGTCTCGTCGCCGTCCAGTTCACCGGCGGCGACGTCTGGGGCTCCGGCCCGACGCTGGCCTCCCAGCGCGACCACCGTCACCGCCGTGTGGAGGTCGCCAGGGTCGACCGATGCGCCCCCGACACGCGGGTCGACATGGAACTGACCGGCTGGCAGGTCTGCCGGGATGGCGTCGCCGTCCGCTTCCTCGCCGAGGAGAAGCACCGGCGCTGGGCCGACCGGCTCCACAAGGAACTCCGGATCGAGCGGGTCCGTCCGGCCGGATGACGCCACCCCCGCCCGGCCGCGGTCCGGCCGCGGCGGGCGGGGTATGCCGATCTTCGTGACGAACCGCGAGCACACCTCCCTCACCGGCGCGCAGGAGACCGCGCTCGCCACGCTGTACGGCCGGGCGCTGGACAGCCGCGCCCGGCGCCCGATCCTGCGCGACGCCATCGCCGCCGACGTCGTCCGCCGCCTGAACTACGACTTCCGCGGGACGCGGATCAACGCCGTCACCGCCGCGGGCGTCGCGCTGCGGGCCCGCCTGCTCGACACCTGGACCGCCGAGTTCCTGCGGGCGCACCCCGACGCCACCGTGCTGCACCTGGCCTGCGGGCTGGACGCCCGCGCCCACCGCGTGGCCCCGCCGCCCACGGCCCGGTGGTTCGACCTCGACCTGCCCGACGTCATCGAGCTGCGCGAACGCCTCCTGCCCCGCCCGCCCGGCGACCACCGCACGATCGCCGCGTCGGTGACCGACCCCGCCTGGCTCGACGAGATCCCCGGCGACCGTCCCGCCGTGGCCGTGTTCGAGGGGCTGACGATGTACCTCCACGAGCGGGACGTCAGGAGCCTGGTCCAGCGCCTGACCTTCCACCTCCCCGGCGGCCGGCTCTGCTTCGACGTCTACGGGACGCTCGGCATCCGCCTCCAGAAGCTGGTCCCGGCCGTCCGCAACGCGGGCGCGACCCTGCACTGGGGCGTCGACGACCCCCACGTGATCGAGTCCTGGTACGACGGCCTGACGCTGCTGGACGACCTGCGCAGCGTCGACATGCCGGGCGTGGAGGAGCTGCCCCGGGCGGGCCGCGTCCAGATGCGGATCCTGAAGCACCTGCCCGGCTTCCGGGACGTCGGGCGCATCCTGCGCTACCGCTTCTGACCGCGCCGGACAACGCTATATATCAACGCTCTATAACTTCATGTATCGTTGATATAGCGCGGCCTTCCGCGCGTCCAGCGTCCCGACGGAGGGAAGAAGCCATGAACGTCATGCGGGTCGCCCAGGTCAGCGCGCCGGGCGAGAAGTTCGAGATCGTCGAGCGGGAGCTGCCCGAGCCCGGCCCCGGCCACGTGCGCGTCGCCGTCGAGGCGGCGGGCATCTGCCGCAGCGACGCGGGGTTCGTGGCCGGGGCGTTCCCCGGGACACCGTTCCCGCTGGTCACCGGGCACGAGGTCGCCGGACGCGTCGACGCCCTGGGGGAGGGCGTCACCGGCTGGCGGGTGGGCGACCGGGTCGAGGTGGGCTGGTTCGGCGGGCACTGCGGGCACTGCGTGCCCTGCCGCCAGGGCGACTTCATCGACTGCGCGGACCTGCGCGTCCCCGGCTGGGCCTACCAGGGCGGGTTCGCCGAGGCGATGGTCGCGCCGGTCACCGCGCTGGCCCGCGTCCCCGACGCCCTGTCGGCGACCGAGGCCGCCCCGCTCGGCTGCGCCGGGGCCACCACCTACAACGCCCTGCGGCACGGGGGCGCCCACCCCGGCGACCTGGTGGCGGTCCTCGGCGTCGGCGGCCTCGGCCACCTGGGCGTCCAGTACGCCAACAGGTTCGGCTACGAGACCGTCGCCATCGCCCGGGGCCGCGACAAGGAGCCCCTCGCCCGCCAGCTCGGCGCGCACCACTACATCGACAGCACGGCGGACGACGTGGCCGAGGCGCTCCAGCGGCTCGGCGGAGCGAGGATCGTCCTCGGCACGGCCGCCAGCTCCGACGCCATGAGCGCCGCCGTCGGCGGGCTCCGCCCCCGCGGCCGCCTGGTCGTGCTCGGCGCGACCCCGGAGCCCCTCCGGATCAGCCCGCACTCGCTGATCATGGGCAGCCGCAGCGTCCACGGCCACCCGTCCGGCACCGCGCAGGACGTGGCGGAGACCATGGCGTTCAGCGCCCTGACCGGCGTCCGGCCCATGGTCGAGACCCTGCCGCTCGACCAGGTCAACGACGCCTACCAGCGCATGCTCAGCGGCGCGGCCGCTTCCGCATGGTCCTCACCGTCGGCTGACGGGGAACGGGCGCCGGGGTCCCAGAGGACTCATCGGCCCCGTCCGCGCACGATCGGCGGCGATCTTCGGCGGCTCCGCCCCCGCGTTCGTCTGCTCCCTCCCATAAGGGGGACGACACCATGCCGAAGAACCGCACCCTCGGGCCCTGGCCCTGGCCGCGATCGCTCCGCTCGCCGGATGCGGCCTCGTCGACACCGACCGATCCGCGGAACCCGCCGCGCGTGACAGGAAGGTCCGCGACAACGCGGCCCGCTACGTACCACCCGCCCTCGCCTGAGCACCCTGCGCCGACCTGCCGCAGACCGGGCGGACGGCGCGGTGCGCCAAGCTCAGGGTCCCGCTCGACTACGCGAGACCGGACGGCGAACAGGCCGAGATCGCCCTCATCCGACTGAAAGCCAGCGGCCCGGAGAGCACCCGCGTCGGTTCGCTGGTGTTCAACTTCGGCGGCCCCGGCGGGGGCGGCATCGACGCGCTGGGCGCGCTCGCCGGCGGCTACGCCACCCCTCGGACCCGCTACGACCTGGTCGGCTTCGACCCGCGCGGCGTCGGCCGCAGCATCCCCGTGCGGTGCCTGACCGACCAGGAGAAGGACGCCGGCGCGACCGTCGACGCCAGCCCGGACACGCCGCAGGAGGAGGACGCGCTCGTCAGGGAGGCGCGGAACGACGTCCAGAAGTGCCGGACGCGTTCCGGCCGTTACCCGCCGCACGTCAGCACCGCGAACACCGCCCGCGACATGGACGTCATGCGTCGCGCGCTGGGCGACGCGAAACTGCACTACTTCGGAATCTCCTACGGCACCTGGCTGGGCGCGAACTACGCCCACCAGTACCCCGGCAAGGTCGGCCGTCTCGTCCTGGACGCCGCCACGGACCCGTCCGTCACGCCCAGGGAGGGCACCCTCCAGCAGGTCAAGGGCTTCCAGAAGGCGTTCGACAACTTCGCCGCCGAGATGGCCCGGCAGTCGGGAGGCGAGGGCACCGTCGCCACGGTCAACCAGCGCGCCGGTGAGCTCCTCAGAGGAACCTGTGCGTCCGCACGCACGTGAACGGCTACCTGCTGAACGGCACCGTCCCGCCCAACGGCACGACCTGCGCCTGATCCACGCCGGGCCGGGGGGGGGGGGGGGGCCCCCGGGCCCCCCCCCCCCCCCCCCCGGGGGGCGCCCCCCCCCGTGGGGGCGCCCCCGGCGCGCCCAGGGGGGCGCCGGCCCCCCCCCCCCGCGC
>NZ_JACJIA010000002.1:0-177797 GCF_014138665.1 Actinomadura kijaniata | reverse complement strand
GAGGCCGCCCCGGCGCCCGCCGCCGCCCCCCGCGGCGGGCAGCCGCCGGCCGGCCGGGCCGGGGGGGGGGGGCGCCCCGGCGCCGCCGCCCCGCCGGGCCCGGCGAGTGTCAGCGCAATCCCTTGAGGCGCGCCGCCGTGCGCGCGAAGGAGGAGCCGGACGCGCCCCAGTCGGCGTCGATCGGCGTGACGCTCACCTTCCCGGCCTCCAGCGCGGCCCAGTCGCTGTCGCGTTCGGCGGCGATGTCCGCGCCGATGACGGGCCTCATCCGGTACCCGCCGGACCCGTCGGGCTCGTAGGAGACGCTGAACAGCGTCTCGCGGGTCGGCCGGGTGAGCGCGACCCCGGCCGGCGCGGCCAGGTCCGGGCGGGTCGGGTAGTTGACGCTGATCCCGGAGTGGGCGGGCAGCAGCGCCCCGCCCCGCGCGTCGCGCCGGAGCCGGTCGACCAGCCTGGCGGTGAACGCGGCCGTCGCGGGCATGTTGGCGATGGTGTTCCGGACGTTCGCGAAGTCGAACTGGGTGCTCACCGCGACGGCGGGCACGCCCATGTCGATCGCGGTGACCGCCGCGCCGACGGTGCCGGAGTTGTTGTTGATGGCGCCGACGTTCTGGCCGAAGTTGGTGCCCGACACCACCAGATCGACCTTCCGCCCGGCGAACACCCGGCCGAGGCCGAACAGCACCGAGTCGCCGGGCGTCCCCTCGACCGCCCACACCCGCTCCGACACCTGCCGGGCCTTGACGACGTGGCCGTCCTCGACGGTCCGCTTGGCGCCCGCGCCGCTCTGGTTGGTCGCCGGGGCGACGATCGTGACGTCGTGCCCGGCGGCGGTGAGCGCGTCGAAGACGGCCCTGATGCCGGGGGCGGCGTGGCCGTCGTCGTTGCTCAGCAGGATGCGCAGCGGTCGGTCGGGCCGCGGTCCGGGCGACGCGGCGGCCGGGAGGACGGGGGTGAGGAGGGCGGCGGTCGCGACGACCACCGCGCGGCGGTTGGGCCTCATGGTTGCTCCAGGGGGTGGGAGCGGGGAGCGCTGCACGGAGCATGGGGCACGGGGCCGAGTGATCGGTAGGCGTCGTGACTTATTTGTTATCTACGGAGCAGTCGCGTGAAGGCCCGCACCAGCGCCGGAAGGTCCACCGCGTCGGGGTCCAGCAGCCATTGCAGTTGCGCGCCGTCCTGGACGGCGAGCAGGAGGGCGGCGGCCTCCTCGGGGGTGACCCCGCCGGGCAGGTCCCCGCCCAGCTCGGCGCGGAGCGCTTCCGCGCCGAGCGTCCGCAGCCGCGCGTACCGCTCCACGAAGTAGTCGTGCGCGGGATGCCCGTCGGTGACGCTCTCGGCCGCCAGCACCGTGAACGTCTGGATCACGCCCGGCCGGGTCGCGTTGTACTCGGCGAGCTGCTCGATGTGCTCCAGCCTCGGCGTCGCCGCGCCCTCGGCGAGCATCCGCAGCGTGTCCAGGTGCTCGCGCAGGCCCAGCATCGCCACCAGCAGGCTCTCCTTGCCGGGGAAGTGGTGCAGCAGCCCCTGCTGCGTCAGCCTGGCCCGCTCGGCCACCGCCGCCAGCGTCGCGCCCCGGTAGCCGAGTTCGCCGAACACCTCCAGCGCGGCCAGCAGGATCTCCGAACGCCGGTCCCGCGCCCGCCCGTCGTCGCGCCGCCGGGGCAGGGGCGCGTCCCGCCGGGCCGCCGGCCGCGGTTCCGCCCCGGCCGCCGGCGCGGGGGGCCCGGCCAGCCCCCGCCCGTCCACGCTGATCGAGCGGGCGATCCGGTCCAGCTGGTCGCGGAACCGCGCCACCATGTCCACCGCCTCGGGCCGCAGGCACCACTGCGCCTGCAACCCGTCCATGACGGCCATGATCTCCTGGGCGATCCCGGTCAGGTCGAGCCCGGCGCGGATCTCGCCCCGGTCCACCCCGGCGGCCAGGGCCGCCGCCGTCCGCCCGGTCACCGCGGCGTAGCGGCGGACGAAGTAGCCGTGCGCCGGATGCCCGGGGTCGGCGGCCTCGACCGACAGCCGGGTGAACATCCGCAGCAGGTCGGGCCGGGTCAGGTTGATCTCCGCCAGCCGCACCAGCGCGCGCAGCACGTCCAGGCCGGACTCGCCGCCGGTGAACGCGTGCCCGGTCGACTCCTCGTCGCGGTGCTCCAGCACCGCCACCACCAGCTCCTGCTTGCTGCCGAAGTGGTGCAGCAGCCCCGCCTGCGACAGCCCGGCCTCGGCGGCGATGCGGGCCAGGGACGAGCCGTGGTAGCCGCGCTCGGCGAGGTGCCGGACGGCGACGTCGAGGATGCGCCGGCGGCGGGCGTCGCCGACGGCGTAGCCGCCGCGCGGGGCGCTGGTACGGGGGCTCATCGCCCCAGATTAGGCCGCCGTGCCCGGACCCGTGCCCCCCGGTGGGTGACGCACGTCACGGCAGTGAAAACTTACTGTTCACTTGGTTTTCTCCTACCGTGAACGCACTCGCCGCAGGGGCGATGTCGTGCACTCCGTCCGTTCCCAAGGAGGTGCCCATGACCGCCGTCCATGGGGCCGCCGCCGAACCGGTGCTCCCGGTCCCCGGCGCAGACGACCGACCCGCCGCCCCCGCGCGGCTCGTGGCCGCCCTGGTCGCGGCGCAGTTCGGCGCGTATCTGGCCGTCCTCACCCCGGTGATCGTCACGCTGGCGATCCGGGTCGCGCAGGTCGCCCCCGACACGCGCGCCGCCAGCCTCGGCCAGGTGCTGTCGGTCGGCGCGGTGCTGGCGCTGGTGGCCAACCCGCTGTTCGGCGCGCTGTCGGACCGCACCACCTCGCGGTTCGGCCGCCGCCGCCCCTGGCTGCTCGGCGGCATGGTCGTCGGCCTGGCCGGGCTGCTGCTGGTCGCGGTCGGCGGCACCGTCCCGCTGCTCACCCTCGGCTGGGCGGTCGCGCAGCTCGGCGTCAACGCCACCCTGGCCGCGCTCACCGCGATCATCCCCGACCAGATCCCCGACCGGCAGCGCGGCCGCGTCTCCGGCCTGGTCGGCATGATGACCTCGGTCGCGATGGTCGGCGGCGCGTTCGTCGCGCAGGCCGTCGCGGGCCACGCGCTGCTGATGATGGCCGTGCCCGGCCTGGTCGGGCTGCTGTGCGTCGGCTGGCTGGTGCTCGTCCTGCGGGACGCCCCCGCCGACCGCGCCGCCCTCGCCCCCTACGGCCTGCGGACGTTCCTGCGCAGCTTCTGGGTGAACCCCCTCCGGCACCGCGACTTCGGCTGGAACTGGCTCGGCCGCTTCATGGTGTACGTCGGGCTGGCCTCCCTCACCAGCTACCAGACCTACTACCTGGTGGACCGGCTCGGTTTCAGCACCGAGCAGGCCGCCGGGAAGGTGTTCCTCAGCACCCTGGTCATGACCGCCGCCACCGTCGTCGGCTCGATCCTCGGCGGCACGCTGTCGGACCGCTCCGGCCGCCGCAAGCCCTACGTCGTCTTCTCCGCCGCCGTCACCGGCCTCGCCCTGCTGGTCGTCGCGCTGGTGGACTCGCTGCCGCTGTTCCTGTGCGCGGTCGCGCTGTTCGGCTTCGGCCAGGGCCTCTACATGGCCGTCGACGTCGCGCTCGCCGCCGCCGTGCTGCCCGACCCCCGCGAGTCCGCCAAGGACATGGGCGTGCTCAACATCGCCAACGCCCTGCCGCAGTCGCTCGTCCCGATCGTCGCCCCCGCCCTGCCGGCGCTCGGCGCCGGTGACGGACCGGGCGGCAACTACTCCGCCCTGTTCGTCACCGGCGCCGTCTGCGGCCTGCTCGGGGCGTTCGCCGTCCAGCTCGTGCGCTCGGTGCGCTGAAGGAGACCCCGTGCATCCCTACCAGGACCCCTCCCGCCCCACCGGGGACCGCGTCGCCGACCTGCTCTCCCGCATGACGCTGGAGGAGAAGGCGGGCCTGATGTTCCACACCATGCTCGCCATGAACGACGACGGCACCCCCGTCGAGGAGCCCGGCGCGCAGCCCGGCGGCCGCACCACCACCGAGATGCTCCAGGGCGGCCTGCTGAACCACTTCAACCTGCTGGGCGGCGGCGCCCCCGCCGCCATGGCGCGGTGGCACAACCGCGTCCAGGAGATCGCGGCCGACACCCGCCTGGGCATCCCCGTCACCCTCTCCACCGACCCGCGCCACGCGTTCACCGACAACCCCGGCGCGGGCCTGCCGTCCGGCGCGTTCTCCCGGTGGCCCGAGGCGACCGGCCTGGCCGCGATCGGCGACCCGGACGAGGTCCGCCGCCACGCCGACATCGTCCGCCGCGAGTACCTGGCCGTCGGCCTCCGCGTCGCGCTGCACCCCCAGATCGACCTGGCCACCGAGCCCCGCTGGCCCCGCGTCAGCGGCACCTTCGGCGCCTCCGCCGAGCTGACGTCGCGGCTGGTCGCGGCCTACATCGAGGGGATGCGCGGCCCGGCGTTCGGGCCGGAGAGCGTCGCGTGCATGGTCAAGCACTTCCCCGGCGGCGGCCCGCAGCGGGACGGCGAGGACCCGCACTTCCCCTACGGCCGCGAGCAGGTCTACCCCGGTGGCGCCTTCGACTACCACCTGGAGCCGTTCCGGGCCGCCCTCGCCGCCGGGGCGACCCAGGTCATGCCCTCCTACGGCATGCCGGTCGGCACCGGGTACGAGGAGGTCGGCTTCGGCTTCAACGAGCGCGTCATCACCGGCCTGCTGCGCGGGGGGCTCGGCTTCGACGGCATCGTCTGCACCGACTGGTGCCTGCTGAACGAGACGCGCATCGGCCCGTTCCTGGAGCCCGCCAAGGCGTGGGGCGCCGAGCACCTGACCCCGCTCGAACGCGCCGAGAAGGCCCTGCGCGCGGGCGTCGACCAGTTCGGCGGCGAGTCCTGCCCCGAGCTGGTCGTGGAGCTGGCGCGCTCCGGCCGGATCCCCGAGGACCGGATCGACGCCTCGGTGCGCCGCCTGCTGCGCGAGAAGTTCCGCCTCGGCCTGTTCGAGCACCGGTACGCGGACCCCGACCGCGCCGAGGAGATCGTCGGCAACGCCGGTTTCGCCGCCGCCGGGAACGCCGCCCAGCGCCGCTCCCTGACGCTGCTCACCAACAAGGACGTCCTGCCGGTCGGCGACCGCCCCCGCCTGTACGTCGAGGGCGTGGACCCGGGCAGGGCCGCCGCGTACGCGGAGGTCGTGGACTCCCCGGACCGCGCCGACCTGGCGGTCCTGCGCCTGCCGGCCCCGTTCGAGCCCCGCGAGGGCGGCTTCTTCGAGACCTTCTTCCACAGCGGCTCGCTGGAGTTCCCGCCGGACCGCGTCCGGGAGATCGTGGAACTCCTGGACCGGCTCCCGACGGTCGTCGCGATCAACCTGGAGCGCCCCGCCGCCGTCCCCGAGATCGCCGCCCACGCCGCCGCCCTGATCGGCGAGTACGGGGCGAGCGACGAGGCCGTCCTCGACGTGGTGTTCGGCCGGGCGCGGCCGGAGGGCCGCCTGCCGTTCGAGCTGCCGCGCTCGATGGCGGAGGTGGAGGGGAGCCGCTCCGACGTCCCGGGCGACACCGCGGACCCCGTCTTCCCGCTCGGCCACGGCCTGTCCCTGGAGACCTGACCGATTCCCCCGAAATCCAACACCACACGCGACCGCGCGGATACGGTGCGCACATGAAGCAGTGGACACCGAACTCGTCCTGGACGCTCGACGAGTGGATGAGGGAGACCCGCGCCCTCCGTGAGGCCCTGACGATCCTGGGCGCGCCCCTCGCGCGCTGTCTCCCCGGCGAACCCCTCGACTGCGGCCGCTCGGTCTGGGAGCACTACGCCACCTACGCGGGGATGCTGAAGGGCGTCGCCCACATCAAGGCCGAGTGCAACCTCGGCGACGGCCCCGGCATGGACCTCGCCGAACGCGCCTACACCGACCAGCTCGCCGCTCACCGGCACTGACCCGGCCCGTCCGGGGGTCCCGCGGCGTCCGCGGGCCCCCGGTGGGTGTGGTGCCGGACGAGCGGGGCTGGCTCCGGCGCGAGACGCGCGACGATCTGCCGCACGCGCGTCTCGGCGAGCGGGCCCAGCGCGTCGTACAGCTCGGCGAAGACCCCGTGCGCCCGCCGCCGGGGCCAGTCCGCCGGAAGCAGCTCCTCGGGCAGCCGGGGATCGACGCCGGGGAACCGGATCCAGTCGTCCATGAGCCCGGTCCGGGCGCGCAGGGCCTCCGCCGTGCCGACGGCCCCGTCCCGCACCCGTTCCACCAGCGACTCCCACTCCGCGACGAACGCGTCGTACTCCGCCCTGATCCCGTCCAGGTCCCACGCGTCGAGCGGGGCGACGCCCTGCGGGACGTCCGGCGGCTGCCGGGCGGTCAGCACCGAGTAGGCGCCCATCCCCAGCTCGTCGAGGAACCGGCCCGCCTCCCGCCCCCGCTCGTGCGGGGAGATCCGGACGCCGTCGAACAGCGGCGCGAAGCCGAGCCACCGCAGCCGCGCGCGGATCGCGCGCCGCAGGTTCCGCCGGTCCTCGGGGATCGAGAAGATCACCAGCGCCACCGCCCGTCCCAGGGCGGGGGGTCCGCGCCGAACAGCACCGCGTCCCGGACCGCGGGGCCGAGCCGCAGCTCCGCCGGCACCCGGCGGCTCAACCCGTAACCGGCGCGGCGGCCCGTCCGGGAGCACTCCAGCACGCCCCGGCGCGCCGGCCGGTTGAGCGCCGCGCGGGCGGCGGCCGGCGAGACGCCGAACTCCCCGAGCAACGCCACCAGCGTCGCCGACGGCAGAGGGTCGTGCCGGCCGTACCAGTAGTCGCCCAGCAGCGTGAGGAGCAGGTGCCGCGGCCGGGAACCGTTCCGCACGCGGGGCGGCCGGGCCTCCCCGCCCCCGCCTGGGCCGCCGTCGTCCCCGTCACACCATCCGAGTCTAGGACCGGACGGCATACGCGACAGATCATCGATCGACCTCACCGGAACCGCCGCGCGACATCCGGGGAGCGCCCACATCCTCGGAACGTTCGCATTGGCCCCGCTCCCACTCCTTGCCCCAGGGCATTGAAGCCGCCCCGCCGTCTTGCGACATTCCAAGGCGTGCCCGGTCACGAAAGTGTCCCCCATGAGGAGACCGCACCATGAAGCTCCCACGTTCCCCCCGGCGGCTGGCCAGGGTCATCGCGTCCCTCCTGGCCTCCCTCACCGCCCTCGGCCTCCTGGCCGCCCCCGCACGCGCCACCGACAACGTCGTGCGCACCCACACCGGGGCGGTCGCCGGGGTCTCCGGTCCGGACGGGACCTCCTACCTCGGCATCCCCTACGCCGCCCCGCCCACCGGCGCGCTGCGCTGGAAGCCCCCCGCCCCGGCCGCGCCCTGGAAGGACGTCCGCGACGGGAGCAAGCCGGGCGACCCCTGCACGCAGAGCGGCTCGAAGACCCCGTGGGGCGACCTGGCCGGACCCGGCACGCCCAGCGAGGACTGCCTGTACCTCAACGTCCACGTCCCCTCCCGCCACCCGTCCCGGCCACGGCCGGTCATGGTCTGGATCCACGGCGGCGGCTACACGATCGGCTCGGGCACCTTCTACGACGGCGGCGCGCTCGCCGACCGCGGCGACGTCGTGGTCGTCACCCTCAACTACCGGCTGGGCGCGTTCGGCTTCCTGGCGCACCCCGCGCTGTCCGCCGAGTCCGGCCACTCCGGCAACTACGGCCTGCTCGACCAGCAGGCCGCGCTGCGCTGGGTGCGCCGCAACATCGGCGCGTTCGGCGGCGACGCGGGCAACGTCACCGTCTTCGGCGAGTCCGCCGGCGGCGGCAGCGTGTGCCAGAACCTGATCTCGCCCCTCGCCCGGGGACTGTTCCACCGGGCCGTCGCGCAGTCCGGCTGCGCCTTCCCGACCCCGGACCGCCGGACCGCCGAGACCGCGGGCGAACGCTTCGCGACGGCCCTCGGCTGCGCCGACCCGGCCTGCCTGCGCGCCCGGCCGGCCGCCGAGGTCCAGGCCGTCCCCGGCCGCTGGACCCCGGTCGAGGACGGGCACGTGCTCCGCGCCCAGGTCACCGAGGCGTTCCGCACCGGCGACCACCCCCGCATCCCGATCATGCAGGGCTCCACCCGCGACGAGGCCCGCCTCACCGTCGCGACCACCTACGACCTGGCCGGACGCCGCCTCACCGCCGAGGAGTACCCGGCGGCGGTGCGCCGCGCGTTCCCGGCCAGGGCCGACGAGATCCTGCCCCGCTACCCGCTGTCGGACTACGGCACCCCCGCCGAGGCCCTCGCGGCGGTCCTCACCGACGCGCAGTTCGCGTGCCCGTCCCACGCGTCCACGGCGCTGCTGGCCCGCCACACCCGCGCGTACGCCTACGAGTTCAACGACCCGCACGCCATGGACCACCTGGGCCTCCCGCTGAGCTTCCCGCTCGGGGCCCCGCACGGCTCGGAGATCCGCTACGTCTTCGGCGGCGTGACGGACACCCCCGAGCAGCGGAGGCTGTCGGACCGGATGCTCTCCTACTGGACCACGTTCGCCCGCACCGGGACCCCGAACGGCCCGGCGACCCCGGCCTGGTATCCGTTCCCCCGGGTCCAGAACCTGTCCCCGACGGACACCGGCCCCATGACGACCTTCGCGCGAGACCACAAGTGCGACCTGTGGACGACCTGACCCCGGAACGACGAAGGCCCCGGAGCGACGCTCCGGGGCCTTCGATCCGCGGTCCTGACGGGATTTGAACCCGCGGCCTCCACCTTGACAGGGTGGCGAGCACTCCTAGCTGCTCCACAGGACCTCGCTGCCCCACGAGTCTAGCGCCTCCCGGGAGTGCTGACGCCACACGCGCGCCCCGCTCCCCGGCGCCCGGATAGGAGCACCGGATCGGGGGTAGGGAGCGACCAATGGAGGAGATGCCCACCATCAACACCCTCGATGACCTGGCCAAACTGGTCGACGAGGATGATCGGCTGTTCGTTCGCTGGTCGCGGGGGCCCGAGGCCGACGCCAAGGGGAGCAGCCGCGACGACCTGACCGGCGTCCCGATGCCGGGCCTGTCGGCCAACCCCCTCGCGATGGAGGACTGGTGGGCGCCGCGCCCGCTCCTGGTGTGGGTGGCCCGGCGCCTGTACGACTACTCGCATCTGGAGGGCGAGAAGGGCCCCGGGGTGCGGCCGTGGGTGCTGGTGGGGGAGGAGCGGGGGCGCGGCCCCGACAACGAGCCGCTGGTGAGCTGCCTGCGGCCGGTCGCCTGGATCGAGGAGTCGGTGCTGGAGGACGCCCGGCGCGTCGTCGCCGGGCAGAAGGGCCGGTGGGGCCCGATGCGGCGGCCCAGCGACACGTAGGCGGCGGCCCGGCCGGGAGGCCGGCCGGGCCGCCGGCGGATCAGCCGCCGATGTTGCTGCCGGCCATGGGGTCGAGGGTCCCCAGACCGATGAGCACCAGCAGCACCACGCCCAGGACCACGCGGTAGCAGACGAACGGCAGGAAGCTGCGGGTGGAGATGAACTTCATGAACCAGGCGATGACGGCGTAGCCGACCAGCCCGGCCACCAGCGTCGCCACCAGGGTCGGGGCCCAGGAGACGTGGGTGCCGTGCTCGCCGATCTCGGTCAGCTCGTACAGCCCGGAGGCCAGCACGGCCGGGATGGCCAGCAGGAACGAGTAGCGGGCGGCGGCGGCGCGGCTGTAGCCCAGGAACAGGCCGCCGGTGATGGTCGAGCCCGACCGGGACATGCCCGGGATCAGCGCCAGCGCCTGGCACAGCCCGTAGAGCAGGCCGTCGCGCACGCTCAGGTCGTCCAGGGTCTTGGGCCGGCGGGCGACGCGGTGCCGCCCGGTCTGCGACACGGCGGCCTGCGGCCCGGCGGCGTACTGCCCGGCTGCATACTGCCCGGCCGCGTACTGCCCGGCGGCGTACTGCCCGGCGGTCTGCGGCACCGCGGCCTGCTGCGCGGCGGCGACCCGCCGCTCGGCGCGGGTGGCCATCCGGTCGGCGACCGCCAGCACGAGACCGAGCGTGATCAGGCTGAAGGCGATCAGCCGCAGGTCGCGGAACGGCCCGGTGATGTAGTCCTTCAGCGTCACGCCCAGCACGCCGATCGGCACCGACCCGACGATCACCAGCCAGCCGATGCGGGCGTCGGGGTCCCTGCGCGCGGCGGCGTTGGTCAGCGAGCGGGTCCAGGCGGTGACGATGCGCCAGATGTCGGAGCGGAAGTACAGCAGCACCGCCGTCTCGGTGCCGATCTGGGTGACCGCGGTGAACGCGGCCCCGGGGTCCGGCCATCCCGCCGCGACCGCGGTCAGCCGCAGATGCGCCGAGGAGGAGATCGGCAGGAACTCGGTGAGTCCCTGCACCACCCCCAGGATGAGGGCTTGCAACCAGGTCATCAGTCAGTCGTTTCGTCGTCGGTGGGCACTGGGGCGAGGAGCGAACGGGGTGGGGCCGGTCATGGCGGAACGCTCCCGGTGCACGCCCATGATCTCAGTGACGGATCGGATGGTAGGTCAGAACGGTCAGGTGAGATCGGCGTCGTGGACGAGTATCGCGGCCCGCCCCCCGCCGGCCGGGCGGGGGCGACCCCTACGAAAGTCACGTACGTCGTGTGACTTCGGCGGGGGGCGGTGCGGCGGCTCCGTCCCGCAGGGTGGTGCGCATGAAGAGCATGCTCATCGCCGGTGCGATCGCCCTGGCCTTCCCGACCGCCCCGGCGCCCGCCACGCCACCCGCTCCGCCGCCCGCTCCGGCGCTCGCCCTGCCCGCTCCGACCGGCGGCCACGCGGTCGGACGGTCCGACGTCCACCTGGTCGACCCCGGCCGGCCCGACCCCTGGGTGTCCGGCAGGCCGCGCGAGCTGATGGTCTCGCTCTGGTACCCCGCGCGGAGGGCGCCGGGCAGGACCGCGCCGTACGTCACCCCGCAGGAGTCGGCGCTGGTCCTCAAGGGGTACCCCCAGACGAGGGACCTGCCGCCGGACACGCTGGCCAGGACGCGGACGCACGCCCGGGCCGACGCGCCCGCGCTCGGCCGGAGACGCGGATGGCCGCTGGTGATCATGTCGCCCGGCATGTCCCTGCCGCGGGCCACGCTGACCTCGCTGGCCGAGGATCTCGCGAGCCGGGGCTACGTGGTCGCGGGCATCGGGCACGCCTACGAGGCGGTCGCCACCACGTTCCCCGACGGCAGGACCGTCCCGATGGAGGCGGGCAGGGGCGGCATGACCGAGGAGGTGGGCGCGAAGGTCGCCCGGGTGCGGGCCGCCGACACCGCCTTCGTGCTGGACCGGCTGGAACGCGCCCGGCGCTGGAACAGGCTGATCGACGAGCGCAGGATCGCGATGGCCGGGCATTCGGTCGGCGGCCAGAGCGCCGCCCACCTGCTGCCGGTGAACGACCGGATCGACGCCGCGGTCAACCTGGACGGCTCCTACAACCCGAAGACCCCCGCCAGGCCCGTGACCAAGCCGTTCATGATGATCGGGAACCCCCGCCAGCAGCCGGTCACCGGCGGGGACCCGAAGTCGTGGGACCTGTTCTGGCCCCACGTGACCGGCGACCGGAAGCGCTGGCTCACCGTCACCGGGGCCGACCACATGAGCTTCGTCGACTACGCGGTGCTCGCGCCGCGGCTGGGCATGCCGGCGTACCCGATGGACGGCGAGCGCTCCCTGAAGATCACCCGGGAGTACCTGGCCGCCTTCCTCGACACGCACCTGAAGGGCAGGCACCGGACGCTGCTGGACGGGCCGTCGGCGAAGTACCCGGAGGTGAGGTTCTGGTAGGAGCCCGGCCGGGGCGGCCCCTACGCGTCGCGGATCCGTAGCAGCAGGCCGCCTCCCAGCAGCGCCGCCGCCGTCCAGGCGGCCAGCACGCCGAGGCCCGCCCACGGGGTGAGGGGCAGGTCGGCGAGGCGGGTGGTGGCCTGGACGGCGAGCCCGGCGTTCGCGGGGGAGACTTTCCAGAGGAAGCGCTGCCAGTCCTCGTCGGAGACCACGAGGATGAGGGCGGGGAACAGGTAGAGCAGGCCCAGCACGACCCCGACGGCGGTGGCGGAGTCGCGGACGGCCGTGGCGACCCCCAGGCTGAGCAGGGCGACGAGCGCCAGGTAGAGGACCGAGCCGACGGCGGCGCGCAGCAGGGGGCCGCCGGTGGGGTCGAGCGGGTCGGGCGGGAAGCCGTTGCCGAGCAGGACGCGCCGGGAGACCAGCAGGGAGACGGGCACGGCGACGCCCCCGGCGGCCAGGGTCAGGCCGGTCAGGACGGCCGCCTTGGCGGCCAGCACGCCGGTCCGGCGCGGCATGGCGGCCAGGGTGAGGCGGATCATGCCGGTGCCGTACTCGCCGGTGACCGCCGACACGGCCAGGACGGCGACGAGCGCCTGCCCCACCTGGACGCCGAACAGCCCGATCCTGCCGGGGTCGTGGCCGCAGCCCTCGGCGGTGCACGAGACGAGGGCCGAGGCGGCGGCGGAGGCGGCGACGGTCAGCACGACGATCGTGAGCAGCAGCCGGCCGGTGCCCGCCAGGGTGCGGACCTTCGTCCACTCCGCGTGCAGGTAGGTCCTCATGCGTCCCTCCGGCGGAGCCTGAGGATCGCCAGGCCGAGGACGAGGGCGGTGTGGCCGGCGAGCACCGCGAGGCCGGCCAGGGGCGGCAGCGGGTAGAACCCGGCGATGGGCGTGTAGTGGCCGAGCACGTGCGGGTACTCGGGAATGCTCTGCTGGACGGAGAAACCGGCCGCCGGGGTGACGCGCAGCAGCCACCGCGCCGCGCCGTCGGGCAGGACCGAGGTGGTCGCCACGACGTGCGGGACCACGATCGCGACGGCGGCGGTGACGACCGCCGCGACGCCGCGCCGCAGCAGCGCGCCCAGGGCGAGGGCGAGCACGGCGGCCAGCGCGAACAGCACCGCCGTGCCGACCACGACGCGCACCTGGGTGAGCGGGGGCGCGGGGAGCAGGACGTTGCCGTTGGCGCGCAGGATCCGCCCCCCGGCCGTGAACGCGACCGCGACGGCGGGCAGCGCGGCGGCGAAGGCGGCCAGGCCGAGCGCGGACGCCTTGGCCAGCAGCGTCCGGCCGCGGCGCGGACCGGCGAGCAGGGTGGTGCGGATCAGGCCGTGCCGGTACTCGGCGGTGACGAACGCGACCGCCACCACGATCATCAGCAGGAGCCCGGCCGGCGCGCCGCCGAGCGGGTCCTCGACGGTCGGCCCCTCGACGGTCGGCGCGATGTCGCCGGTGCCGGTGACGGAGAGGGCGCCGCCGGACCGGGTGGCGCGGCCGGGGTGGTGGGGCGACCCGTCGGGCCCGAGCGTGACGCCGATGTCGTCGTCGCGCCAGCCGCCGGGCGCGTCGCCCTCCACCGCGATCCGGTCGAACTCGCCGGTGGCCTCGGTGAAGCGCTCCGCCGCGACGGATCCGCCGAGGTCGGCCCGCGTGACGGTCAGGTCGCCGGGGGAGGTCGCGAACATCCCGATCCGGACGGTCCGCGGCAGCCCGGCCAGGGTGGCGGCGCCGATCCGGGTCCAGCGCGCGCCGTCGGCGGACTCGTACCCGGTGAGCGTGTCGCCCGAGCGGGTCAGCCGCAGCCAGCGCGGCGACCCCTTCGAGACGCCGCCCGGCCGCCCGGCCACGTCGTGGGTGAAGCCGTGCTGCATCCGCACCCCGTGCGCGCCGGTCATCATCACCGCCGCGTAGGGCGCGCCCTGCCGGGTGCCCGCCTTGACCATGACCCCGGCCTTCGCCCACGGCACGACCCCGGGGACCACGTTCCGGACCCCCGGGGTGGCGTCGGGTTTGCGGATCCGGCCGGTCAGGGAGGTGAGGCGGACGGTGATGCCGCCGTCCCCGGTGAGGGATCGGTGTACGAAAGAGAACTTGTCGGTCACGGCCTCGCCGCCCGGCCCCACCGGATGCGGCGGGCAGGCGGCCTCGACGGGACCCGCGCCGCACGAGGCGTGGCTCCCGGACGCGGACAGCAGCCCGAGCAGCACGGTGACCAGCGCCCCCGCCGCCATGGCCGCCACCCAGCCGCGCACCGTCCGGAACTTGGTCCACTCGGCGCGCAGCAGCCGCCCGAACTCCCCGGACCCGGCGCTCATCGGGCCGCTCCCCGGTACTCGACCGCGTCGCCGGTGAGGTCCAGGTACGCCTGCTCCAGCGTCACCCGGTGCGCCGCGACCTCGGAGAACGGCACCCCGTCCGCGTTGAGGACGGCCACGACGCGCTCGGACGGCAGCCCCGAGACGACGAGCGCGTCATGGCCGGTCGCGGCCACGGCGGCGCCGGCGCGCTCCAGCGCCGACGCCGCCGCGGCGCGCGCCGCCGTCCGCAGCGTCACCCGGTCGCGGGAGGCGGCCGCGATCAGGTCGGCCACGCCGGTGTCGGCGATGACGCGGCCCCGGCCCACCACCACGAGATGGTCGGCGGTGCCCTCCAGCTCGCCCATCAGATGGCTGGACACCAGCACGGCGCGCCCCTCGCCCGCCAGCGACCGCAGCAGGCCGCGCATCCACACGACGCCCTCGGGGTCGAGGCCGTTGACCGGCTCGTCCAGCAGCAGCACCGGCGGGTCCCCGAGCAGCGCGGCCGCGATGCCGAGCCGCTGCCGCATGCCCAGCGAGAAGCCGCCCGCCCTGCGCCGGGCCGCGGATTCCAGCCCGACCCGTTCCAGCACCTCGTCCACGCGCCCGGCCGGCAGCCCCTGGGAACGGGCCAGCCACAGCAGGTGGTCGCGCGCGGTACGGCCCGGTTGCAGCGCCCCGGCGTCCAGCAGCGCGCCGACATGGCGCAGCGGGGAGCGCAGGGCCCGGTACGGCCGGCCGCCGATCAGCGCGTGGCCCCCGTCGGCCGCGTCCAGACCGAGGATCACCCGCATCGTGGTGGACTTGCCCGCGCCGTTCGGCCCCACGAACCCGGTGACCCGGCCGGGCCGCACGGTGAACGACATGCCGTCCAGCGCGACGGTCGGGCCGAACCGTTTGCGCAGCCCGCTCACTTCGATGGTTGCTCGCATGCCACCGGTTCTACGGACCGGCCCGTGACGCGGGCCGAACGGAGGCCGTCACATCGCTGTTAGGTCCCGCGCGGCATCCTGGACCGCATGAGAACGTGGCGACTCCCGGCGCGCACCGCACGACTGCGCCTCACCGTCCTGTACGGCGGCATGTTCCTGCTGTCCGGCGTCGGGCTGCTGGCCATCACCAACCTCGTGGGACTGGGCGGGACGAGGGTCAGCCGGTCCGCGCCCGCCGGCGTCCCGCCGGTCGAGCCGGCCACGCTCGCCGCCGCCACCGAGCGCATCGCGCGGCTCCAGGCCCAGCTGGCCGACGCCCACGCGGCGCAGACGCGCCAGCTCCTGGTCGGCTCGGCGGTGGCGCTGGTCGTCATGGGCGTGGTGTCGGTCGTGCTGGGCCGGGTCGTCGCGGGCCGGGTGCTGCGCCCGCTCCGGATGATCATCACGGCGACCCGCCGGATCACCGCCGACAACCTGGACGAGCGGCTGGCCGTGCGGGGCCCCGACGACGAGGTCAAGGACCTCGCCGACACCATCGACGGGCTGCTGGAACGGCTGGAGAACGCGTTCGCCGCGCAGCGCCGGTTCGTGGCCGACGCCTCCCACGAGCTGCGCACCCCGCTGGCCACCATGCGCGCCTCCCTCGACGTGGCCCTGGCCAAGCCGGAGCCCGTCCCGGAGCAGACCGCCGCGCTGGCCCACCGGCTGCGCGCCGAGCTCGACCAGATCGACCGGCTCCTCGCGGGGCTGCTGACGCTCGCCCGCGCCCGGCACGGCTCCCCGCCCGGCCGCACGGCGCTCCCGCTCGGCCGCCTGGCGGCCGCGGCGCTGGACGACCGGGCCGCCGGCCTCGCCGCGAAGGAGCTCACCGTCGACGCCTCCGGCGTCGCCGGCGGCGCGTGGACGCGGGGGGACCCGACGCTCCTCACCCGCATGGTCGACAACGTGATCGACAACGCCGTCACCCACAACCACCGCGGCGGCTGGATCCGCGTCGCCGCCACCGACGGCGCGGCGGCCGAGCTCGTCGTGGAGACCGGCGGGCCCGTCCTCGACCAGGCGCAGGTCGACCGGCTGGCCCGGCCCTTCCAGCGGCTCGGCGCCGACCGCACCGGTTCCGGCGACGGCTCCGGGCTCGGCCTGTCGATCGTCGCGGCCGTCGCGGCGGCGCACGGCGGCGCCCTCCGCCTGCGGGCCCGGCCGGACGGGGGCCTCGCGGTCACCGTCTCACTGCCCCCGGCGGAGGTCCCGGCGGAGGTCCCGGCGGAGGTCCCGGCGTGAGGGTGCTGGTGGTCGAGGACGCCCGCTCCCTGGCCGCCGTGCTGGCCGAGGGGCTGGCCGACCAGGGCATGGCCGTGGACGTGGCCCACGACGGCCTGGAGGCCGCCGTCAAGCTCGACGTCAACGCCTACGACGTCGTCGTCCTCGACCGGGACCTGCCGGGGATCCACGGCGACACGCTCTGCCGGATGATCACCGAACGCGACGACCGCACCATGGTCCTGATGCTGACCGCCGCCGACTCGCCCGTCGACCGGGTCGCCGGGCTGACCCTGGGCGCCGACGACTACCTGACCAAGCCCTTCCACTTCCCCGAGCTGGTGCTGCGCGTCCGCTCCCTGGCCCGCCGCCGGCCCGCCGCGCGGCCCCGCACGCTGCGCGCGGCGGGCATCGAGCTGGACCCGCTGCGCCGCACCGCCACCCGCGACGGACGCCACCTGGAGCTGTCGGTCAAGGAGTTCGCGCTGCTGGAGGCCCTGCTGCGCGCCGTGCCCGCGTTCCTCAGCGCCGAGGACCTGCTGGAACAGGTGTGGGACGAGCACGCCAACCCCCTGACCAACACCGTCACGGTCACGATCGGCCGCCTCCGCCGCAAGCTCGGCGAACCCCCGGTCATCACCACCACGCCCGGGGTGGGCTACCGGATCACGACCGACGGCGCGTGACCGGCGTCAGCCCGTGACCCCGCGCGCGTACCCCAGGTAGGTGACGACGGGCGCGCCCTTCGGGTCGAGGACGAACTCGACCCTCCCCGGGATCTCCTCGTCGCCGATCCGTCCCCTGCGCCGGGCGAGCGCGGCCGTCACGAGGTCGAGCGCGCGGGTGGGCTTGAAGGAGCACACGTCCTCGACGCGCAGCCCGTGCGCGGCGAGCGCGACCTCGACCTCGGCGGGCGGCCGCAGCCGTTCGCGCGCGTAGCGCCCGGCGGGCATGATCCGCGTCATCGGGACGGCCTGGAACGCCCCCAGGTAGATGAGCCGGGACACCCACGTCCGGTTCACCGTGTCGTAGACGAGGGTCCCGCGCGGGGCCAGCAGGCGGGCGGCGCTCGCGGCGACCGCGTCCAGGTCGCCGGCGACCTCGAAGGTGTCGGCGACGTACACCAGGTCGAAGCCGCCCTCGGGCAGTCCCGGCGCCTCGGCGGGGGCGGTGCGCGCCTCGACCGGCAGCCCGGCGCGCGCGACGGCGGCGCGGGCCATGGCGGTCGCGGCCGGGGACGGGTCCACCGACACCACGTCCATGCCGAGCCGCGCGAGCCCGAGCGCCACCGCGCCGCGCCCGCCCCCGAGCACGGCCGCGCGCAGGCCCGCCGGGGCGGTGCCGGTGCGCGCCAGCACCCCGTCCACGTACTCCATCCGGACCCGGTGGAAGGCGACGGCCCGCAGCTGCCTGCCGTCGACGGTCCCGGGGGCCTCGGTGTCCAGCTCGGCGATCGTCATGCCCGCCCTCCCTGTGAGTTCCTTGAGGGAACCTAACACAGTGGGTTCCCTCAAGGAACTCAGATAGGGTGGGCGTTGTGAACCGCACCCCGCTGGGCGATGTGGCCTGCTCCATCGCCCGCGCCACCGACCTGTTCGGCGATGCCTGGACGGCCCTGATCATGCGCGACGTCCTCGTCGGCGTGACCCGCTTCGACGACCTGGTCACCGACCTCGGGATCTCCCGCAAGGTGCTGGCGGCGCGGCTGGCCCGCCTCGTCGAGGAGGGCGTGCTGGAACGCGAGCCCTACCAGGACCACCCGCCCCGCCACCACTACCGCCCGACGCGCAAGGGCCGGGAGCTGTACCCGGTCCTGCTGGCCCTGATGGCCTGGGGGGACCGCTGGTACTCCGCCCACGAGGGCGGACCGCCCGCGCGCGTCCACCACCACGGCTGCGACCGCGACACGACACCGGTGACCGTCTGCGAGCACTGCGGCGGCGAGCTGACCCTCGACACCACGACCCAGCTCCCGGGCCCCGGCGGCCGCGTCGGCCCCGGCACCCGCGTGCTGGCCCCCCTGATCGCGTCCCGCGCCCTCCCCGCCGAGAAGGACCGGAACGCCCCGACCGGCACCCCCTGAGGGCGAGGCGCCCCGGGCGGGGGATCCGTGGCCCCGCCGCGGGCCCGTCCCTCAACCCCGCCCGGCCCGGCCCCTCACCGCCCCGGCGCCGCGGCCGGGCTGAACCTGACCGGCAGGGAGGCCAGGCGGCGGACCCAGAACGACGGGAGCCACAGCAGCTCGTCGGCCTCGACCGCCAGCTCCATGTCGGGCAGCCGGTCGAGCAGCACCTCGACCGCCGTCCTGGCGATGACCTCGGCCAGCTCGGGGGCGGGGAAGGGGCACCCGTGGTCGCCGTGACCGAACGACAGGTGGGCGCGGTTGCCGACGCCGACGCCGTGCGCGGGGGGCTGCACCTGGGGGTCGGCGTTGGCCGCGGCCCAGCCCAGGATCAGCATGTCGCCCGGACGGATCCTGCGCCCGGCCAGCTCGCAGGCGTGCACGGCGAAGCGCCCGATGTTGTTCTGGGACGGGGTGTCCTCCCACAGCACCTGGTTGAGCGCCTGGGCGACGCTGCCGCGGCCGCCCTGGAGCGTCACGGCGAACCGCTCGTCGACCAGCATCAGCCGCAGCGTGTTGCCGATCCAGTGGCCGGTGGGCAGGTGCCCGGCGCTCAGCATGATCAGCAGGTCGTTGACCAGGTCGTCGGTGGCGTCGTACGCGGAGTGCTCCAGCAGGCGGGAGGTGACGTCCGGCCCGGGGCGCGCCCGGCGGGACGCGGCCAGCGCGCGCATCATCTCCTGGAGCCGCTGGTGCGCCGGGACCGCGTTCTCGTCGGAGCCCGCCACGTACTGGATGTCGCGGATCATGTCGGGCACCTCGGCGTCCGGGACGCCGAACAGCCGGGCCATCACCAGCGGCGGGAGCCGGTCGGCGAACCGGCTGATCAGGTCGGCCTCGCCGTCCCCGGCGAACTCGTCGATCAGCGC
Source organism: Actinomadura kijaniata (assembly GCF_014138665.1). NCBI lineage: Bacteria > Bacillati > Actinomycetota > Actinomycetes > Streptosporangiales > Thermomonosporaceae > Actinomadura > Actinomadura kijaniata. Next base: position 158,593 of record NZ_JACJIA010000002.1, on the reverse strand, counting down.
GTCGGCGGTGCGCTCGCAGCTGTCGCCGAGCTCGGTGCGGTCCACGGCGTCCAGCGCGTCGCTGATCGCGGCGCTGCGCCGCTGGTGCTCCTCGCCCTCGGCGAGCAGCACCGACGGGTTCCACCCGACGAACGGCAGCAGCGACCAGTTCTCGGGGACCAGGTCCCAGGCGTTCCAGCGGCGGGTGTCGCGGGCGAACAGGGCCGGGTTGCCGGTGACGTGGTTGACCTCCCGGTACCCGATCACGTACCAGGCGGGGATGTCGCCTTCGAGCAGGACGGGCACGACCGGGCCGTGCTCGCGCCGCATCCGCTCGAAGAAGTCCTTCGACCGCTGGTCGAACTCCTCCCCGTACAGGCGGACGGCGCCCTCCTCGGCGGGCGGCCGGGCGGTCTCGTGGGTCACTGCGCGGCCTCCTGGAGCGCGGTGGGGTCGTGGAGCGTGGCGAGGTGCCGGACGAGCGTGATCAGCACGCCCTTGCAGGACTCCCGGAGCCGGGCGTCGCAGTCGACCAGCGGGACGTTCCCGGGCAGCGACAGCGCGTCGCGCACCCGCTCCAGCGAGGGCTGCGGACCGGGGCCGTCGAACCGGTTGACCGCCACCACGAACGGCATCCTGTGGTGCTCCAGCCGGTCGAGCGGGTAGAAGGAGTCCTCCAGGCGGCGCGTGTCCACCATCACCACCGCGCCCAGGCTGCCGGAGAAAAGCTGGTCCCAGATGAACCAGAACCGCTGCTGGCCGGGGGCGCCGAACAGGTAGAGCACGCGGTGGTCGTCCAGGGAGATCCGGCCGAAGTCGAACGCGACCGTGGTGGTCCGCTTGTCGGCGACGCGGGCGACGTCGTCGATGCCGACGCCGACCTCCGTCATGACCTCCTCGGTGCTCAGCGGGCGGATCTCGGAGACCGAGCCGACCATGGTGGTCTTCCCGACGCCGAACCCGCCCACGATCACGATCTTCAGCGCGTCCCGCACGGTGCGGCGCAGCGGCACCTCGCCCGCGGGCCCGGCCGGAGCGCCGCCGGCTCCGGGCGCCGCCGGCTGGTCAGAGGGCTTCGAGTCCAACGAGCACCTGCTTCAACGTTTCCAGGTCGGCCGGGTGGTTCACCGTGGTGGCCGACGTCGGATGGCGGACGGTGATGTGACCGGTGTCGCGCAGGTCGAGCAGCAGGATCTTCACCACGCTCACCGGCAGCCTCAGATGGGAGGACAGCTCGACCACCGCCACCGGCTCGTGGCGGCACAGCCGCAGGATCGCGACGTGCTCGGACTGCATGCCGGACGCCGGGTCGTTCTCGGCGACGACCAGCGTGACCAGGTCGAGGGCGTCGTCGTCGACCCGACTGCGGCCACCGGTCACGATGTAGAGCCGGTCGGGGTCGTCGAAATCCAGGGGGCGCGGGTTCATCTCGACGAGGCGGTGCGCGGCGCCGCGGTCAGGTAGCCGCCGATCTGCTCCACCAGCTCGTTCATGCTGTGCCCGACCAGGCCGACGTCGGCGTCCTCGTGGGCCACCACGGCCAGATGGGCCCCCGCCCCGGCCGGGATGATCAGCAGCAGCCCGCCGACGAACTCCATCATCGACTGGCCGGCGCCGACGCCGGTGCCGAACTCGTGGGAGGCGGTCATGGACAGGCTCTGGATCCCCGAGGCGATGGCCGCGAGCTGGTCGGCCCGGTCGTCGTCCAGCCCCGGGGTGTGGCAGATCTTCAGACCGTCCCGGGACAGCACCAGGACGTGCTGGACGCCGGGGGCCCGATCCGCGAGGGACGCCAGCAGCCAGTCGAGTTGGCGTTCATCGGTGCTCATCAAGATCACGGGACGCTCCCCGCCGCGACGCCCGCCGCGGATGCGCGCCCCTGCCTCCTATCTGTCGATCCTGCGGTCCGGACGGGGGTGCCGGGTCCGGCCGGCCCGGCGGCCCGGACGCGGAACGGTCCGCCGGGCCATGGGTCCTACTGGTCGGGTTCGTGGGCGGACGCGGTGTCGCCGGTCGTGCGGTGGCGCCCCGAGCCGGACTGGCGGAACGCGGCGAACCGCGCCCCCGGATCGCGGGGCGGGGGCGCCTGCGCCGCCGGCGGCTCGACCGTCCCGGTGAGCGTGGCGCCGCGACGGCGTTTGGGCAGGTACGACGTGTCGGGGGCGCCCGGCGCCGCCGCCGGGGCCATGGCGCCGGCGGGTTCGCGGGCGGGCGCCGGGACGCCGCGGGGCGCGCTCCGGACGGACTCCGCCAGCGTCGTCCGGGTGGCGTCGGCGGCGGAGTGGGTGATGAGCTGGCGCGGGATCAGCACGACCACGCCGATGCCGCCGCGCGAGGACGGCCGGAAGCTCACCCGCAGGCCGTGCTTGCCCGCCAGCCGGCCGACCACCGCCAGCCCCAGCCGGGTGCCGGGCAGCGACGTCAGGTCGGCGGTCTCCGACACCAGCCGCTCGGCGCGCTCCCGCTCGCGCTGCCGCATGCCGAGACCGCTGTCCTCGATGGTGACGACGACGCCCGCGTCCTCCTCCTCGGCGTAGACGTGCACGGCGCTGCCGTGCGGGGAGAAGTTGGCGGCGTTGTCCATCAGCTCGGCCAGCGCGTGCATGACGCCCTCGGCGGCGAACCCGACGACGGCGGCGGTGCTGGTCGAGTGGTACTGGACGCGCTGGTAGGAGGCGATCCGGCCCATGGCGCCGCGGATGACGCTCTCCAGCTTGATGGGCTTGGTCCAGCGCCGTCCCGAACGGCCGCCGCTGAGCAGCGCGATGCTGTCGGCCAGGCGTCCCAGCTGGGAGACGTGGTGGTCGAGGTCGAGCAGGTCGCCGAAGACCTCGTCCTCGTTGTAGCGGTCCTCCAGCTCGCGCAGCTGGGCGAGCATGCGGGTGGTCTGCGCCTGGATCCGCGCCGCCGCGCTCGCGCAGGCCGCCATGGCCGACGCCCTGGTGCGCTCGCCCGCGGCGAGGTTGTCGGCGAACTCGCGCAGGAGCCGTTCCAGCGCCGCGTGCTCGGGCGCCGGCAGGTCGGCCAGCGCGGACGCCGCCGAGACGCGGTCCCGGCGGATCCGGTCGATCAGGGCGGGCAGCGTCGTGTCGGCCAGCCGCGCGACCTCGCCCTCCAGCGCGGCCAGCTCGGCCCTGGCCCGCGCCGCGCCGTGCTCGCTCGCGGCGACGCCCTCCGCCACCATGCGCACCAGCCGGCCCAGCAGGTGGTCCGGGACGGCCCGCAGCTCGGCCAGGGTCTCGTCCGGGGCGGCCCCCGCGTGGAGCCGTTCGATCAGCGCGGGAAGCGGCCCGTCGACCAGCTCCCGGAGCCGGTGCTCCAGCAGGTCGCCCTCGTTCTCCACCCAGGCCAGCCGGTCACGGAAGCTCCGCGCGTACTCGGCCTGGTAGGCCGCCACCCCGATGGCCAGGCTGACGAGCAGCGCCGCCACGCCGCCGCCCGCCGCGACCAGCGTGCGCGACTGCCCGTCCACCGCCAGGAGCGTTCCCAGCAGGGCGCCGCCGACGACGATCGCCGTGATCATCCAGGTCCAGAACGCGCGTTCCAGCGCGGCGCGCTCGACGGGTGCCCGACCTGCTCGTGTTGCCATCCATCGTGTCCTTGTGAGCGTTGGTGACTGGCGCGCTGGACTCTCTCGACCCGTCGCACGGCGGCCATAACGGAAAGGAGCGATCTGGATGCACCATAACGTTCGCGCGTGCGGGGGGTCATAGAAATCGATCTATTGCGGGCACGTCGGTCGGCGCGTTCCGGACCGGGCCGCGCGGGGCCCGCCCGGCGGCCGGAACCGCCGGGCGGGACGGCGGTTCAGGGCCTGACGTCGCCGAGGGTGACCGGCAGGGAGAGCGGGCCGACCGTGAAGAACGACGGCGAGTAGGGGATGTCGTCCGGGTCGATGGCGAGGGCCAGGTCGGGCACCCGCCGGTACAGCGCGGCGAGCGCCAGCCGCCCCTCCATCCGGGCCAGCGACGCGCCGATGCAGAACCGGGGGCCGTGGCCGAAGCTGAGGCGCCCGTCGCGCTCCCGGGTGATGTCGAACCGGTCCGCGTCCTCGCCGTGCTCCGCCGGGTCGAGGCCGCTCGCCTGGTAGAGCACGCCGACCGCCTGCCCCTTGGGGATGGGCACCCCGGCGATGGTCACGTCCTCCGCGGTGAAGCGGAAGCTGGTCATCATCACCGAGTGGCGGTAGCGCAGGGTCTCCTCGACCACGTCGTCCCACCGGTCCCCGGCCTTGGCCAGCGCGAGCTGGTCGGGGTTCTGGGACAGCGCCACGACGGCGTTGCCGAGCAGGTGGACGGTGGTCTCGTGGCCCGCGACGAGCATCAGCCACAGCACGCCGACCAGCTCGTCGGTGGTGAGCCGGTCGCCCTCGTCGCGCGCCTGGACCAGGCCGGAGGTGAGGTCGTCGCCGGGCGTCCGCCGCTTGCGCTCCGCCAGCTCGTGCAGGTAGCCCTGCAGGGCGTTCTGCGTCGCGAACGCCTCCTCCGGCGAGGTGGTGTGCGCCAGCAGCGCGGCGGTCCACCGGCGCACGTCGGGCCGTTCCCCGGCGGGCACGCCGAACAGCTCGCAGATCACCGATATCGGCAGCGCCTCGGTGAAGGTGGGCACCAGGTCGACGCCGTCGCCGGCGGCCGTCACGTCGTCGAGCAGGCCGTCCACGATCTGCTGGATGCGCGGCCGCAACACCTGCACCCGCGCGGGCGTGAACGCCTTGCCGACCAGGCCGCGCAGCCGCCGGTGGTCGCCGCCGTCCATGGTGGACAGGTGACCGCCCTGGACGATGGCGCGCAGCGGCCAGTCCTCGGGAATCGACCCGTCGTGCAGGGCGGGCCAGTGCTTCGGGTCCCGCAGGAAGGTCCGGTTGTCCCCGGCGAGGATCTCCCGTACGGCGTTGTGGGTCAGTGCCAGGTAGGCGGGGACGCCCCCGGGGAACTCCACCTGGACCACGGGGGCGATCTCCCGCAGCCGGAGGCAGGTGTCGAGGGGCGCTTCGTCGGCGGCAGGGAAGGAGGGCAGGCGCGTTGTCATTCGTCCCCATCTGGAAGTAAGGGAGGTGGTAAGTGACGGCTGTTCATCAATATCCCTCTTGATCATCCCGAGGCAAGGCATTCGCGAGGCGAACGACGCGACGATCGTGACGCCCCGGGGGCGCCGCGCGGGGCGCGGCCGGCCTTTGGCCAGCGTTATGTCAGGAGATTCGACGCGCCGAGAACCTCATCACCTTTGGTCATTTAGCCTGAAATGTCGGAAGCTGGCGCCCCGGGTCGAGGACCATCGCCGCCTCCTGGTGCCGCCGTGGTGATCGGGGCCCGGCGCGTTTTCCCGCCGCCTTTCGAAACCCGGCAACGGCTTTTGCGCGGCTCCTTTAGTGCCAGGGCACTAAAGGAACAGCCCCTCGCTCCCATCGCCGCGCAGCGCGAGGGCCCGGTCCAGCAGGTGCCGCAACTCGGGGCCCTCGACGAGGGCGGAGGGCGACGACTCGCCGAAGCGGAGACGCGTGAGCACCCACAGCTCCCTGCGCTCCAGGTCCTCGGCCTCCCACCCGTCGAACTCGGGAGGGACGGCGTCGCTCTCCCGGGCCCGGTAGGCCGCGAACACGTCGGGGAGGCGCATGCCGCTCCCGCCGGGGCGGAAGCGTTCGTGGAGCTCCTCGGCCGTGAGGCGGCCGGAGAGGTTCCGCAGCGAGAGGGCGAACCCCAGGAAGTCGCCGATGACCTGGTCCGGATCCTCGGTGACGTGGAAGAGGGGCCCCTGGAGGCGAACGGTGCGCATACCCGACGTGGATACCAGGGTGCCCGGCCCGGCTACCGGCCGCCCGGCACCCCGGCCTTGTGCCCCACGCCCGCGTAGCACCACTGGCGTTCGGCGCCGAGCGGGACGGTCGCGCCCGGGTCGGGACGCCACATCGACAGGGTGGTCAGGCCCGGCTCCACCAGCTCCAGGTCGTCGAACAGCCGCAGGACCTGCGCGCGGCTGCGCAGGGTGATCTGGTTCGTGGCCTTCTCGTACGCCGCGGCCGCGTCCTGGACCCTGCTGTCGGTGTCGAAGTCACCGGTCACGTGCGACACCGCCAGATAGCTGCCGGGCGCCATGGCGGCGCGGATCCGCTCCACGATCCCGGGCGGGTCGTACTCGTCGTCGATGAAGTGCAGCACCGCCAGCATCAGCACCGCGACCGGCCGGTCGAAGTCGATGAGCCTGCCCAGCTCGGGATCGCTCAGGATCTCGTCGATGCGCCGGATGTCGCCCTGGATGACGGTCACCTCCGGCTTGTTGGCCAGCAGCGCCCGCCCGTGGGTCAGCACGATCGGCTCCACGTCGACGTACACGACGTGGGCGTCGGGGGCGACCTGGTGGGCGATCTCGTGCACGTTGCCCTGGGTCGGCAGGCCCGAGCCGAGGTCGATGAACTGCCGGATGCCGGACTGGGCCAGGAACCGCACCGCGCGCCGCAGGAAGGCGCGGTTCTCGCGCGCCATGAACGGGGTGTCGGGCGCGTGCCGGACCACCTCCGCCACGGCCTCCCGGTCGACGGCGTAATTGTCCTTGCCCCCGAGCAGGTAGTCGTACATCCGCGGGACGTTGGGCGTCTGCGGGTCGACGGCGCTCAGTGTCTTCTCCCCGGCCTGCATGGCAGTGATTTCAACTCCGGCCATATCGTGAAGTGTCCAGAACATGAAAGCATTGCGGCCATCCCGGAACAACCGAATCGAAGATTCTGACGTGGGAGAGCGCAAATGCGAGGCGACGGCACCACCCCATCGCAGATCCCTGGACCCCCCGCGGAGGGCGACGGCGTCGACGCCGTCGCGGCCGCCGGAGGGCTGCACAACTATCAGTTGAAACTTCACGCGGAATACGGGCCGGTGGTCCGGTTCCCGCTGCCCGGCGCGGGCATGGCGGTGTCGGTCGCCGATCCGGTGCTGCTGGAGGCCACCGCGAAGATCAACAAGCGGCCCGAGAAGCTCTTCGAGTTCCTGGCCCCCCTCCAGGAGTCGGGCAACCTGCAGACGATCCCGGCCGACGAGCACGGCCCGTGGCGCCGGGTGATGCTGTCGGTGCTGGCCGGGCGGCCCTCGCACGAGGCGCACTTCGCGCGGTTCGCCGCGCTGACGGACGAGCTGGCCGACCGGTGGGCCGAGCGCGCCGCCGAGGGCACGGTCGCCCTCCAGCGGGACCTGAGCGAACTGTCCCTGCGCATGATCTGCCAGTACGCGCTCGGCAGCGGCCTGGAGTCCCCGGAGGCGGCCGGGCGGGTCGTGTCCGCGTTCGAGGAGGTGCTCACCGCGTACCTGACGCCCGGGGCGGACACCTCGGGCGCCGAACGGGCCCTGGCCCACCTGCGCGCGACCGTCGACCAGGTGCTCACCGCCCACCGCGAGCGCGGCGCCGACGAGCGGGCCGACCGCAGCGACCTGATCGCCGCCCTGGCCGCGGCGGGCGAGTCCCCGGCGCGGATCCGCGACACCGTGCTGATGACCATGCTGGCCGCCCACCACACCACCGGCGTCGCCATCTCCTGGACGCTGTACCTGCTGGCCCGGCACCCCGACGCGGCCAAGCGCGTCGTCGACGAGCTGGACCAGGTCCTGGGCGACCGCGCCGTGCCCGAGTACGGCGACCTCAGGAGGCTGACCTACCTGGACCGGGTGCTCAGGGAGACGATGCGGCTGTACCCGCCGGGCCCGTACGGCGCGCGGGAGGCCACCGAGGACCTCGTGCTCGGCGAGTACACCGTTCCCGCGGGCACGACCATCTTCTACCCGTTCTGGGCCGTGCACATGAACCCCGAGTACTGGCCCGACCCGCAGGTGTTCGACCCCGACCGGTTCACCGCGGAGGCGTCGGCCCAGCGGCCCCGGCTCGCCTACATCCCGTTCGGCGTCGGCCCGCGTAGCTGTGAGGGCGCCGCCCTCGCGGTCGTCGAGGCCCAGCTGGTGCTGGCCATCCTGCTGAAGCGCTTCCACTTCGAGCTGGCCTCCGAACAGACGGTGACGCCCATCGAACGCTTCGTCCTGTGGGCCGCCGAGGACATCCACATGAACCTCACGCCGCGCGAGCCCGCCCACGCCTGAACCCTCCGCCGCCCCACGGCTGTCGAGGCAGGACCCGCACCGCCTCGACAGCCCCTCGGCGGTACGGGCATCTCGCTTTCGAAAACAACTCGGACTGAGTCGAACATCGCGGCGGCAAGCCAATCCCCGACGCATGGCCTGCCGCGGCTATTGGAAGTTCGCCGGAAAACCGGTGCCTTTTCATCCGGTTCATTGCGATCCTCCGCATCTCATCCGAACGAATGGTCCAGGCGGCGCGGTCCCGTCCGGCAGTCCCGTCAACGACCTCGCGGTGGTCGAGGTGGACGGACGTCCTCTGGTGGTATGCGCCGACTCCCGGAACGACGTGTGGACCGAACGCACGCCCTGGACGCGACCTGTTCGGGCGGGCGTCTCGCCCTCGTCGCGGGCAATTCCGCTCCCGAGCATCACGAGTGGGACCCGGCGTCCCCGGAATGGACCGAGGAACGGCGCCGGGAACTTCCCGGGCATTCGGACGACAGGGGGGACCTCGCGGTTCCGCGGCTCGCCGGTCACGCGTCCCAGGTGACCGGCAGGCTCTTCACCCCGTAGACGTCGGCGGTCTCCGGGCGCAGGGCGACCTCCTCGGCCGGTACGGCCAGGCGCAGGGTGGGGAAGCGGCCGAACAGCGCGGGGAACGCGACGCGCATCTCGACGCGGGCCAGCTGCTGCCCCAGGCACTGGTGGACGCCGTGGCCGAACGCCAGGTGCCCGCCCTCCCGCCGCCGAAGGTCGAGCACGTGGGGATCGGTGAAGCGCTCGGGATCGCGGTTGGCGGTGTTGTACGACAGGATGACCGCCGTACCGGCCTCGATCGTCTGGCCGCCCACCTCGACGTCCTCCAGCGCCGTCCGCATGAACGTCTTGGCGACGGTCAGGTAGCGCAGCAGCTCCTCCACGGCCTGGTCGGTGAGCGCGGGATCGGCGCGCAGCGCGGCCAGTTGCGCCGGGTCGCGCAGCAGCGCGAAGGCGCCCAGCGCCAGCATGTTCGCGGTGGTGTCGAACCCGGCCGCCAGCAGGAGCAGCCCGATCCCCTTCAGCTCCTCGTCGGTCAGGTCGCCGTCGGTGAGGTCGCTGAGCACGTCGTCGGTGGGACGGGCGCGCTTGGCGGCCACCAGCTCGGCGAGGTGGTCCTGGATCGCGGTGTAGGCCGCCATCTGCTCCTCGTCCCCGGCCTCCCCGCCGAGCAGCGACTCGATCTGCTCCTGGAAGGAGCCCCGGTCCCGGTACGGCACCCCCAGCAGCTCGCAGATCATGATGGCGGGGACGGGCCGGGCGAACGCGGTCACCAGGTCCACCGGCGGCCCGGCCTTCTCCATGGCGTCCAGATGCTCGGCGGTGATCTGCTCGACGCGCTCGGTGAGCAGCCGCATCCGCCGTACGGTGAACTTGCCCACCAGCGGTTTCCGGTAGCGCCCGTGCCGCGGCTCGTCCATGAGGAGGAACTCGCCGGGCGCCGCCGGTGGGACCTCCACGCCGGTGAGATCGATGAACGGGTGGGGCATCAGCTCCCGGCGCGAGCTGAACCGCGGATCGGCCAGGACCGACCTGACCAGGTCGTATCCGGTGACCAGCCAGCCGGGCCGTCCGCCGGGGAAGGTGAAGCGGCTGATGGGGCCGTGCCGGCGGGCGTCGATCAGCTCGTCCGGCGGGTCGAACGGGCAGCCGGGTCGGCGCTCGGCCGGCAGCGCCGTGACGGTGTGGGGGAATTCGCTCATGACCGTTCCTCACTCTCGTCGGTAAGCGTTCGGGCTCCGCTGGTCAGGCGCTGACGGCCTTCTTGTAGAGGCGGGTCGCCAGCGGGACGAACACGAGGAGCATGACGGCGATCCAGAGCAGCGACACCGGGACGGCGTGCTGGAGGGGCCAGGCGTCGGAGGTCTTCATCGCGGGGCTGGTGTTGCCGAACAGCTCGCGCGCGGCCTGGGTGAAGGTGGACACGGGGTTCCACTCGGCGACGACGCGCACCGGCGTGGGCAGCCTGGAGCTGTCGAGGAAGGCGTTGGAGACGAACATCAGCGGGAGCGACACCATGGTGGCGATGTTGTTGAAGCTCTCCGGGGTGCGCAGGCTCAGCGCGACGGTCGCGGTGACCCAGGAGAACGCGTAGGCGAACAGCAGCAGCAGCCCGAACCCGAAGGCGGCCTCCACGGGCGAGGTGTGCACCCGCCAGCCGACGATCAGACCCATCACCGCCATGACGACCAGGCTGGCGAGGTTCATCAGCAGGTCGCTGAAGGTCTGGCCGGTCAGCACCGCGGACGGGGCCATGGGCAGCGAGCGGAACCGGTCGAAGATGCCCTTCTGCAGGTCCAGGGTCAGCGTGTAACCGGTGATCTGCGCGCCCGAGATCACGGCCTGGACGAAGATGCCGGGGATCAGGAACTCCCGGTACGACATCCCGGGGACGTCGATGACGCTGCCGAAGACGTAGGCGAACAGCAGCACCAGCACGATCGGGAGCATGATGACGCTGCCGAGCAGGTCCGGCGACCGCCTGATCTTCAGGGCGTTGCGCCGGGCGATGGTCCAGCCGTCGGCGACGGACATGGTGAGCGCGTTCATCGGGTGGCCTCCCGGACCTGCTCGTCGGTGCCGGACGCGCGGTGTCCGGTCAGGGTGAGGTAGACGTCGTCGAGGGTGGGCCGCCGCAGCCCGGCGTCCCGGACCCGGACCCCGGCGTCGGCCAGCCGCCCGAGGGCGTGGCGGAGCGACTCGGGGCCGTCGGTGACCGGGACGGTGATCTGGAGCGATTCGGGGACGGTCCGCATGGCGCCGACGGCGACCCAGGCGAGGGCGTCCCGGGCGACCTCCAGCTCGGCGGCGTCGGTCACACTCAGCTCGATGCGGTTGCCGCCGACCTGGTCCTTCAGCTCGTCGGCGGTGCCGCGGGCGATGGCGCGACCGTGGTCGACCACCATGATCTGGTCGGCGAGGCGGTCGGCCTCCTCCATGTACTGGGTGGTCAGCAGCAGCGTGCTGCCGCCCGCGACGAGTTCGGAGATGGTGTCCCACAGCGCGGCGCGGGCGCGGGGGTCCAGGCCGGTGGTGGGCTCGTCCAGGAACAGCACCGGCGGGTTGGCGACCAGCGCGCCGGCGAGGTCGATGCGGCGCCGCATGCCGCCGGAGTAGCCCTTCACCGGACGGTCGGCGGCGCCGGTGAGGTCGAAGCGTTCCAGCAGCTCGCGGGCGCGGGCCCGGCTGCGCCTGGCGCCCAGGTGGTAGAGGCGCCCGATCATCTCCAGGTTCTCGGCGCCGGTGAGGTGCTCGTCGACGGCCGCGTACTGGCCGGACAGTCCGATGTAGGAGCGCAGCCGCCGGGCCTCGGCGACGACGTCGCATCCGGCGACGGTGGCGCGGCCGCCGTCGGGGCGCAGCAGCGTGGTCAGGATCCGCACCGTCGTGGTCTTGCCGGCGCCGTTCGGGCCGAGCAGGGCGAGCACCGTCCCTCGCGGGACGGAGAAGCTCAGCCCGTTCAGGGCCGTCACCTCGCCGTATCTCTTGACCAGTCCTTCGGCTGTGATCGCGTCGCTCATGGGGGGCTCCTCGCGCGGGTTCGGGGGGTCAGGAACGGTGGATGTCGATGTCGCCGTAGTTGGTGAGCGCGTGCACCTCGGTGACCAGGTCGGTGGCCTCGGGGCTTTCGGCGGCGGCCAGGGTGTTGCGCACCACGCCGTTCTTGGAGTGCAGGTCCAGCCAGGCGGCCGTGCCCTCGGCGATGCCGACGGCGACCTTGCCGCTGCCGTTCTCCAGGCGGAGGGCGCCGCTCACCGCCGCGCCGATCCGGATCCGGCCGTGCGCGCTCTTGGCGGTGAGGTCGGCCAGCACGCGGTCGACGGTGATGTCACCGGTGGCGGTCTTCAGTTGCAGCTCGCCGGCCACCTCGCCCACGGTGATGGCGCCGGTGGAGTTCTTCACCGTGCCGGAGCCGGTGACGGCTCCGAGCCGGATCGCCCCGGTGGAGCAGCTCACCTCGACGGGCCCGGTCACCCGGTCCACGGAGATGTCGCCGTTGGACGCCCTGGCCTCCAGCGGACCGGCCTCCTCCAGGCGCAGATCGCCGAACGAGCTGCGCAGGACGGCCTCACCGAGCGGACCGGTGGCGATGAGGTCCGCGGCGACCTCGGCCTCAAGGCGGGAGCCGGCGGGCAGGCCGACGGTCACCTCGATGGAGCCGCGCCAGGCGCGCAGGTACGCGAGGCCCCTGGGCCGCGGACCCTTGACCCGCAGCCGCCCGCCGGAGAACTCGACGACCGTCCGCTCGGCGGCCTGCACGCTCGCCTCGGCGGACGGATCGCTGGGAAGCACCTCCACCACGGTGTCGGCGCGGTCCTCGGCGTGGATGCGGACCTGGCCGACGTAGACGTCGATGTCGGCGGTGATGGGGCCGGGGGTGTCGAAAGCAGGCATGGCGGAACCCTCCTCGTGGGTCCGGTGCGGTATCCCGGCCTCGGGGCCGGGCGATGGGTGGTGACGAGGGCGGGGCGGGTGCCGCTAGCGCACCCAGCCGGTGTAGCCGCGCCCGCTCTGGTGCGGCCGGGGCCGCTCGGCGGAACGGCTCCCGGCGCCCGGCTCGAACGCGGCGGAGATGGCGCGGACCAGCCAGGCGTTGACCGAGACGCCCTGTCGCCCGGCCGCCTCCTCCACCCGAAGCTTGAGGTGCTCGGGCAGCCGCAGCGTCACCCGCGCGGTGCCGCCCTCCTCGACGGGCGGCGCCACGGCCTCCCGCGCGAACTCCGCCCCGCCGTCGGCCGCGCTCCCCGGAGGCGGCCCCGGCTGCGGCGGCGTCACCACGAACGCCGGGTCGCCGCCGCGCAGCCGCACATCGACCGAGCCCGGAGCGAGATCGCGGGTGATCTCGTCCGCCGCCGCCGACAGCGCCTCCAGCAGGGTGAGCCGGGTGGCCGCCTCCAGGGCCCCGGTGAGGCGCTCGGCCAGCGCGCGAGCCTCCGGACCGCCCGCCTCGGCGGCGGCGGCGAGCTCGCGGCGGAGGCTCTCCACATACGGCATCAGGTCCATGCCACAACTATGACGTCACTGCGACGTCAGGTCAAGCGAAAGTGACGTCATGAAGATGCGTGACCGTGCCCGGCATGTCGCGTGAGTGGCAGCAAAAGAGCGTTGAGAGAAGCAAAAACGCAGGTCATCGGTTCGACGTCAGTTGAGGCACGGTGACGTCAGGTGTGTGCGATCCCGTGCCGAGACCTGACGTCCAAGGCGTCGTCCTGGAGCACGCTGCGCAGGCCCGCGCTCGTATCGATGCGCGGGCCTGCGGAGTGCGTCGTCAGGCGGGCTTACCGGCCTTGCGCGCGAGGACGAGCCGGTAGCGCGGACTGCCGTCCTCGCGCCTGCCGAGAGACGCCAGGGGGACCGTCGTCACCGTGAACCCGGCCGCTGCCAGGTCGTCGCGGGTCGCGCGCAGCGGCCAGGTGCGGTAGTACATGACGAACGGGGGACGCCACACGGCGTTCCGCACCCGCATGGCCAGGTCGAATCCGAGGAGCGCCCAGTACCAGCCCGACGTGACGGGCGGCGGCGCGCCGAGTGGGAAGGCGAACAGCCCGCCGGGCCGCAGCGCGCGGTGCACCCCGGCGAAGACCGCGGGCCGTTCGGCGGGCAGCAGGTGCCCGAACGCTCCGAAGCTGACCGCCAGGTCGAAGGCCTCGGCGAAGGGCAGGGCCCGGACGTCGGCCTGCACCCACTCGGCGTCCGGGTGGGCGCCGCGCGCCTGCGCGAGCATTCCGGAGCTGAAGTCGATGCCCGTGACCCGTCCCCGGCACAGGGGCTTGAGCGCCCGCATGCCCGCGCCGGTGCCGCAGCACACGTCCAGCCCCCGGTCGAACGGCCCGAACGCGCGCAGGGCGTCGGTGGTCGCGTCGAGAACGCCGTCGGGAGTGCGAAAGGGCGTGTGGTCGAACTTCGGAGCGAGCAGGTCATAGCCGTGCTCGACCGAGGACAAGGCCTGAACCGCCAGTTCACGCAGGGACGGGCCGTGGGGCGAGAACATCGCCCCAGCGTACTTCGCCGTGATCCGTTACGGGCGGCGAGCGGGGTGACCGACTCGGCCGGGTCAGCTCGTGGCCCGCCCGCCGCAGAACACCTCCTTCAGGAGCTTCTCCTGGAGCTTCGGGAACGCCTGCGACGGGTCGATCGCGGCGTCCCCCATGGTGATCGAGCCGGTCAGGGTCCTCTTGCCGTCGGGGGTGCTGTACATGATCGATCCGTAGCCCGCCAGGGCGCTGCCGTTGTGGTGGAGGACGGTGCCGCAGCCCGGACCCAGATCCTGCACGGACACCCCCAGCCCGTAGCTGAGCGCGCCGCTCCCGGGGTGCGGCTTGCGCATCTCGGTCAGCAGCCTGGACGGCAGGAGCCTGCCGCCGTTCAGCGCGGAGAAGAACGTGTGGAGATCCTTGGAGGAGGAGATCATGCCACCGGCGGCGCCCAGGTAGGTGGGGTTCTGGCGGGTGACGTCGACGACCTTCCACCGGCCGGTGGCGTCCTGGTAGCGGTAGTAGCCGTGGGAGTGCGGGCCGGGGATCCCCGTCCGCGTGCTCGGCGGCACGGTGTGCCTCAGGGCGAGCGGCCGCAGGATGCGCCGCTTCATCTGCTCGGCGTAGGAGCGGCCGGTGATCTTCTCGATCAGCAGCTGGGCCAGCGTGGAGTTGGTGTTGGAGTAGCTCCAGCGCTTCCCCGGCTCGAACCGCGGCGGCCTGGACAGCGCGAACCGCACCAGCTCTTCCGGCCGGTAGCTGCGCAGCCGCTTCTCCACCAGGTCCTCGCCCGGCATGATGAGCCCCGGTTCGGGCTTCCCCTCGGCGTCGATCTCGCCGGTGTAGTTGTACACCCCGCTGGTGTGCTGGAGCAGCATCCGCACCGTGATCCGCCGGTCCAGCTCGAACTGGGGCAGGTGGTCGGCCACCGGGGTGTCCAGCCCGATCCTGCCCTCGGCCACCAGTTGCAGCACCAGGGTTGCGGTGAAGGCCTTGGTGGTGCTGCCCACCCGGAACAGCCCGTTCGTCGGCGGCTTCGCGGCGCTGCCCAGCTTGCGGACCCCGGCGCTGCCGACCCACTCGCCCCGCTGGTCGTTCACGCGCACATGGATCCCGGCGAAACCGGCGTCGACGAACGCCTGGACGGCCTTCCGCACCTCCGGACGATCCTGACCGGCGGCGGCGGCCGCCCCGGGTGCGACCGCCCCGGCCAGCAGCCCGGCCGCCAGCGCCGTGACCGTCACCGGCCGGGAGATCCTGACGGTACGGGGGATTTCGTTCATCGCCATCCTCGCTTCGCGATAGTACGTGTTTCGTGCAGCTCGAAAGCTACGTTGCGTTCGCATTCGAGTCAATCAATGGAAACTCATTTGCCCAGCTAGCGGCCGATAAATTGGCGCAATGACGCTGCGTTCGAAGGCAACACCATGTTGCAATGAAGGGAGGTTAAGGCGACACTGGCGGCATGCCAGGAGGACGACTGACCCAGCAGGACCGCCAGCGCATCGCGGCCGGACTCAACGACGGGCTCTCCTACCGCGAGATCGCCCGGCGGCTCGACCGGCCGGCCTCGACGATCACTCGCGAGATCGCACGCAACGGCGGCCCCGCCGGCTACCGGCCCCAGCGGGCGCACCAGGCGACGGTCCAGCGGGCCCGGCGCGGCACGCCGGCGCCCCCGCGCGCGGCCGTGCCGCCGGTCGCCGCGGCGGAACAGGAGACCATCGAGATGGCGGTGCGGGCGGGGATGCCGAGGACGGCGGCGCGCGTGCACCACGACCTGCTGCTGGCCGAGGACGGCAGGCGCACCGCCGCCGAACTGGCCCGCAGGCTGAACGTCAGCCCCGCCTCCGTCTCCGTGGCCGTGAACTTCCTGGTCCAGCACGGGTACGCCCGGCGCGAGCGCGATCCGCGGCGCCGTCGCGACATCTACGTGATCGACGACGACGCCTGGTACCGCGCCATCGTGACCAGCAGGACGCAGACGATCGAGACGGTGCGGGCGACGATGGCGGTGGCGGAGGAGCACGGACTCGACAGCCCCGTGGGGCGGCGGCTGGCCAGGACGGCGACGTTCCTGGAACGCGTCAGCCTGGACATGATCGAGTCAGCCGACCGCTGGCGCGCCCTCCTGACCGGAGGGGACCCGACCGGCCCACGCGATCCCCGACGCCGACCGCACGCGCGAGGGCGTGGAGGCCAGGTCAACCCTTGAGGAAGTCGCGGTACCAGAGGGCGCTCCGTTTGGGGGTGCGTCGCAGGGTCGCGCGGTCCACGGAGACCAGGCCGAAGGCGGGGGCGTACCCGTGCGCCCATTCGAAGTTGTCCAGGAGCGTCCACACGAAGTAGCCGCGCACGTCCACGCCCCGGGCGCGGGCCGCGGCCACGGCCCGGATGTGCTCGCGCAGGAAGCCGATCCGGTCGTGGTCGTCCTGTCCGGGGGCGAACGCGCCGCCGTTCTCGGTGATGACGATCGGGACCGGCGGGTAGTCGTGGTGCAGCCGGACGAGCAGGTCGGTCAGCCCGGCCGGGGTGATGGGCCAGCCGAGCGCGGTGGTCGCGCCCTCGCGGACGGGCGCGGCGCCGGAACGGACGGTTTCGGTGAAGTAGTAGTTGACGCCGAGCACGTCCAGCGGGGCGGCGATCACCTCCGGGTCGTCGGCCCGGACCGGCGGCTCGATGCCCTCGCGCTCCAGGTCGGCACGGACGTCCTCGGGGTAGCGGCCCAGCAGGAGGGGGTCCAGGTACATGCGGATCCCGAAGCCGTCGGCGCGGCGGGCGGCCTCCCGGTCGGCCGGGGTGCGGGGGACGGCCGGGGTCAGGTTGAGGGTGATGCCGTACGCGCGGTCCGCGCGGGCCGCGCGCATCCGGGTGACGGCCTCGCCGTGGGCGAGCAGCAGGTGGTGGACGGCGTGCATGGCCGCCTCGCGGTTGCGGCGTCCGGGGGCGTGGACGCCGTCGGCGTAGCCGTAGTTCGCCACGCACCAGGGCTCGTTGAGGGTGGTCCATGACGTCACGCGGTCGTGGAGCCGGTCGAAGACGAGCATGGCGTAGTCGGCGAAGCGGTGGGCGGTGTCGCGCTCGGGCCAGCCGCCCGCGTCCTCCAGCGCCTGGGGCAGGTCCCAGTGGTAGAGCGTGACCCACGGGTCGACGCCGGCGGACAGCAGCGCGTCGACCAGGCGGTCGTAGAAGTCGAGACCGCGCTCGTTGGCCGGCCCTCGGCCGTGCGGCTGGACCCGGGGCCAGGAGACCGAGAAGCGGTAGGTGTCCACGCCGAGGCCCGCGATGAGCGCCACGTCCTCGGGCATCCGGTGGTAGTGGTCGCAGGCGACGTCGCCGGTGTCACCGCCCGCCACGGCGCCGGGGACCCGGCAGAAGGTGTCCCAGATCGAGGGGGTGCGGCCGTGCTGCGCCGCGGCCCCTTCGATCTGGTAGGCGGAGGTCGCCACCCCCCACCGGAAGGAGCCGGGGAAGTCGGCGGCGGAGGGCCCGGCCGCGTCCGTCGTCACGGGCGACACACTAGGCGGTGGACGGCACACTGTCTATATCGTTTTAGTGCAGGTGCCTCACAGGTGGGCGAGATGGGCCTGGGTGCGGGCACTCGCACGTTCAACCACCGGAGGCGGTAGATTGGCCGCGGGATCCGGCTCGGGGTGGGAAGAGGGCGGTCGTCGCTGTGACGCAGATGGATTCGGCGGGCAAGACGCGCAAGGCGACGATCAAGGACGTCGCGGCGCGGGCCGGCGTGTCACCGTCCGCGGTGTCGATCGCGCTGCACGACCGGCCCGGGGTGTCGGCGTCGACGAAGGAACGGATCCTGCGGGCGGCGCGGGAGCTCGGCTGGCGCCCCAACCTCGCCGCCGCCTCGCTGTCGGGGCGCGCGGTCCACACGGTCGGGCTGGCCATCGCCCGGCCCGCGCGGCTGCTCGGCCTCGAACCGTTCTACATGGAGTTCATCTCCGGGATCGAGAGCGTCCTCAGCCGCCGTTCGTGCTCCCTGCTGCTGCGGGTGATCGAGGCGGACGAGGAGATCGACGTCCACCGGGAGTGGTGGCAGGGCGGTCGCGTCAACGGCAGCATCCTGGTGGACCTGGAGGTCGACGACCCGCGGATCCCCGCGCTGGCCGAGATCGGGCTGCCCGCCGTGGTGGTCGGCCACCCCTCGCTGGCCGGTCCGTTCGCCTCGGTGTGGACCGACGACGCCGCGGCGGTGGCCGAGGCGGTGCGCTACCTCGCCGCCCTCGGACATCGCCGCATCGGCCGGGTCGGCGGGCCGGAACGGCTCGGCCACTCGGCGATCCGGACCGCGGCCTTCGACGAGGTGATCGCGGAACTGGGCCTGGAGGGACGCACGGCCGTCGCGGACTTCTCCCCCGACCAGGGCGCGCGTGCCTGCCGGAGCCTGCTGCTGGCGCCCGACCGGCCCACCGCGATCATCTTCGACAACGACATCATGGCCGTCGCGGCGCTGGGCGTCGCCGACGAGTTCGGCCTGTCGGTGCCGGAGGACCTGTCGGTGATCGCCTGGGACGACTCGCAGCTGTGCCAGCTCACCCGTCCGACCCTGTCGGCGATGCGGCACGACGTCTACTCGTTCGGGGCGGACGTGACGACGGCGCTGTTCCAGGTCATGAGCGGCGAGGGGCGCCCGTCCCGGCCGACGCAGCCGCCGGTCCTGACGCCCCGCGCCTCGACCGCCCCGCCCCGCCGCTGACGGCGCCGACCGTCACTGTTCCGTTTTAGCCACGGCGTTGACCGCCGATCCCCGTCCGGTGTGGAGCGTCATGCGGCGCCGACGGGTGACGCTGTCCTTGTAAGCACCGTAATGCCAGTAAGACATGACTGTTACGCGGCGTGCCAGCCGTCGGCGAGCGGCGTTCACCGGAGACGGCATCGGTGGATCCAGATGAACTAAAACGTTCTATAGACAGCGTCTCATGTTGCGTCTAGGTTAAGCAGCCACCGGGGGCCAGGACACCAGGGACCGCGATCACAGACGAGGAAGTGGTGCGACGTGCGACGAACACACGTGGTGGCCGGAGGGAGCGCGCTGGTGGTCGCCCTCGCGGCCTGCGGCGGCACCGGCGGCGGCAGGGACACGGGCGTGGTCCCCGTCCCGGGCGACCCGGCCGGCGTGACGGGGTCGATCACGGTCCTCACCAACCGCACCGACCAGGTGCAGGACGGCACCCTCAAGGGGTACGCGGCGGAGTTCAACAAGACCTACCCCAAGGTCAGGGTGGAGTTCCAGGGGCTCACCGACTACGAGGGCGACGTCAGGATCCGCATGAACAGCAAGGACTACGGGGACGTCCTGGCGATCCCGAACGCGGTGCCGACCAGCCAGTACCCCACGTTCTTCGCCCCGCTGGGCACCGCCGCCGACCTGTCCAGGACCTACGAGTTCACCCAGGCCACCACCGTCGCCGACAAGGTCTACGGCATCCCGAACATCGTCACCGCGAACGGCTTCGTCTACAACAAGGCCGTGTGGCGGCAGGCGGGCGTCACCGACTGGCCGAAGACCCCGGCGGCGTTCGTCGAGGCGCTCAAGGCGATCAGGGCCAGGACGGCCGCGACGCCGTACTACACCAACTACAAGGACGCCTGGCCGCTGACGAACTGGGGCAACGCCCTGGGCTCGCCCAGTTGTGACGCCGCCGCCAACGACAGGCTCACCACGACCAGGCAGCCCTGGGCGGCCGGGCAGGACCTGCACGTCGCCGACACGCTCCTGCACGACATCGTGCGCGACAAGCTGTCGGAGGCCGACCCCAACACCACCAACTGGGAGAACTCCAAGAACCTCATCGCCACCGGAAAGATCGGCACGATGTGGCTCGGCTCCTGGGCCGTGGTGCAGATGCGGGAGGCGGCGAAGAAGGCCGGCCGCGACCCCGAGGACATCGGCTTCATGCCGTTCCCCGCCCAGGCCGGCGGCGCCTTCTGCACCGTCCTGCGGCCCGACTACCAGTACGGGATCAACGTCAACAGCAGGAATAAGCCGGCCGCGCGGGCGTGGATCGACTGGTACGTCAACAGGTCCGGTGACGCCGAGAAGGCCCTGTCGATCTCCGGGGTCAAGGGCAGGCCGCTGCCCTCGATCTTCCAGCCCTTCGAGTCCGCCGGGGTGCGGTTCGTCCGCATCAGCTACGCGAAGTACACCCAGGTCCTCGACATCGACAAGGCCTCCGAGATCGGCCTCAACAAGCCCGAGTACCGGCAGCGCATCGTCGACGTGGCACGCGGCGCGGCCCCGGGCGACCTCAACGGGGTCTTCAAGGATCTCAACGGCAGGTGGTCCGAGGCCCAGGGCACCGTCGGCGGCTGAGTCCCCCGCGCGGGGGCGGCCGCCGCCCCCGCGCACGGCGACTCCGTTCCTCAGGAGAAGGCACACATGTCCGCATCTCGAACAGCAGCGGCCGGCTCCCGTCGCGGGAAGCGGCCACCGGCGGCGCGGCTCCCGGCGGAGCCGGCGGCGGGACGCGCCGGACGGCAGCGGTGGTACGCGCCCTGGACCTACCTCGCGGCGCCGCTGGTCCTGCTGGTCCTGTTCACCTACATCCCCGTCGTGAACATGATCGGCTACAGCTTCACCGACTGGGACGGCCTCAGCCCGGACCGGAACTACGTGGGGCTGCGCAACTACGTCGACCTGTTCACCCGGCCGCGGCTCTTCCAGGTCTTCGCCGTCAGCCTGTTCTACCTGGCCGGGGCGATGGTCCAGATCGTCGTGGCGCTCTACTTCGCGACCGTCCTCAGCTTCGACGTCCGCCTGCGGAACCTGTTCAAGGGGATCCTGTTCTTCCCCTACCTGGTCAACGGCGTCGCCATCGGCTTCGTGTTCCTCTACTTCTTCCAGCCCGGCGGGACGCTCGACTCGCTGCTCGGCGTCTTCGGGGTCGGGCCGCGGCTGTGGCTGGGCGACCCCGACCTGGTGAACACCTCGCTGGCGAGCGTGTCGGTGTGGCGGTTCATGGGCCTCAACCTGGTGCTGTTCATCGGCGCGATCCAGTCGATCCCGCCGGAGCTGTACGAGGCGGCCGAGCTGGACGGCGCGAACCGGTGGCAGCAGTTCCGCCACATCATCGTGCCCGGCATCAAGCCGATCATCAGCCTGAGCGTGATCCTGGCGGTCTCCGGCGCGCTGGCGGTCTTCGAGATCCCGTTCATCATGACCGGCGGCTCGAACAACACCGAGACCTTCGTGATCCAGACGATCAAGCTCGCCTTCAACTTCGACAAGGTCGGGCTCGCCTCGGCCGCCGCCGTCGTGCTGCTGCTGGTCGTCCTGCTGGTCACCTGGCTGCAACGGCTGCTCGTTCCCGACGAGAGGGGGGAACTGTCATGACGGCGATCGCCGGCCCGTCCCGGCGCGGCCCGGGACACCGCCGGTCCCGGCGGCACGGCCCCGCCCGCCGGGCCACCTCGCCGCGCGCCGCGCTGGCCGTCCTCCTCACGTACCTGTCGCTGGTGCTGGCCAGCGCCGTGGTCGTCGTGCCGCTCCTGGCCATCGTGCTGACCTCGCTGCGCACCAGCGGGGAGATGGCGGCGAACGGCAACCCGCTGTCGCCGCCCGACGACTGGTTCAACCTGCACAACTACAAGGTCGCGTTCACCGACGGCGCCATGCTCCAGGCGCTCGGGAACACCGCGTTCATCCTGGTGTTCTCGCTGCTGGGGACGGTCCTCATCGGCTCGATGACCGCCTACGCCGTCGACCGTTTCCGGTTCCGGGGCAGGCGGCTGGTCCTGACCCTGTTCCTGGTCGCCGCGCTGGTGCCGGGGGTGACCACCCAGGTCGCGACGTACCAGGTCGTCAACCAGCTGGGAGTGATGAACACCCACTGGGCGCCGATCCTGCTCTACATGGGCACCGACATCGTGTCCATCTACATCTTCCTGCAGTTCATCCGCTCCATCCCCACCTCGCTGGACGAGGCGGCGCGGATCGACGGAGCGAGCCCGCTGACGATCTACTGGAGGGTGATCCTGCCGCTGCTGAAGCCGGCGATCGCCACCGTGGTGATCGTGAAGGGCGTCGCGATCTACAACGACTTCTACATCCCGTTCCTCTACATGCCCTCCGCGGAGCTCGGGACGATCTCGACGTCGCTGTTCCGGTTCAAGGGACCGTTCGGCGCGCACTGGGAGGTCGTGGCGGCGGGAGCGGCGCTGGTGATCCTGCCGAGCCTGGTCGTGTTCCTCACCCTCCAGCGCTTCATCTACAGCGGCCTCACCCGCGGGTCCGGCCGGTAGGGCGTTCGCCCCCCGCCATTCACACCACAGCTCGTCATTGACCAAGGAGTGCGCGGTTGAGCAAGCAGAGCATGCCCCTGACCTCGGGGTGGACCCTTCACCTGGCCGGTGGCGAGGCCCCCGAGGGGCTCGAAGGGCTCCGCGGCGGAGGCGTCCCGGCGCGCGTGCCCGGATGCTGCCACGGCGACCTGCTGGACGCCGGGGTGATCGAGGACCCGTACGTGGGCCGCAACGAACTCGACGTGGCCTGGGTCGGCCGGGCCGACTGGCGGTACGACACCGTCCTGCCCGCCGGACCCGCCGGTTTCGAACGCACCGACCTCGTGTTCGAGGGCCTCGACACCGTGGCGTCCGTGACGCTCGGCGGCGCCGTGCTCGGGACGACGCGGAACATGCACCGCGCGTACCGCTTCGACATCACCGGCCGGGCCCGGGAGGGCACGCCGCTCTCGGTCCGTTTCACCTCGGCCTACACCGAGGCCGAAGGGCTGCGGGACACGCTCGGACCGCGCCCCAACGCCTACCCGGAGCCGTTCAACTTCATCAGGAAGATGGCGTGCGCCTTCGGCTGGGACTGGGGACCGACCCTGGTGACGGCCGGGATGTGGCGCCCGGTCCGGCTGGAGTGCTGGAACACCGCGCGCCTGGCCCAGGTGCGCCCCCTGGTGACCGTCACCGGCGGCGCCGGCCGCGTGGAGGCCCACCTCGTCCTGGAACGGACCGCCGCGGGCGAGGACCGGGAGCTGCGCGCGACCGTCGAGGTCGGCGGCCGGACGGCGGCCGTGACGATCCCGGCGGGCGCGTCCACGGCCGTCGCCGCCCTGGAGGTGCCCGACCCGGAGCTGTGGTGGCCGCGTGGCTACGGCGACCAGCCGCTTCACCGCTGCCGGGTCGTCCTGGCCGATCCCGGGACGGACGCGGTGCTGGACGAGTGGGAACGCGGCATCGGCTTCCGCACGGTCGAGCTCGACCAGTCGAAGGACGGCCACGGCACCGCGTTCACCCTCGTCGTCAACGGGACACCGGTCTTCGCCAGGGGGGTCAACTGGATCCCCGACGACGCGCTCCCCTCCCGCGTCACCCCCGCCCGCTACCGGCACCGACTCACCCAGGCCGCCGACGCCGGCGTCAACCTGGTCCGCGTCTGGGGCGGCGGCGTCTACGAGGACCGCGCGTTCTACGAGACCTGCGACGAGCTGGGCCTGCTGGTCTGGCAGGACTTCCTGTTCGCCTGCGCCGCCTACCCCGAGGAGCAGCCGCTGCGCGGCGAGATCGAGGCCGAGGCCCGCGAGAACGTCGTCCGGCTCATGCCGCACCCCAGCCTCGCGCTGTGGAACGGCAACAACGAGAACCTCTGGGGCTTCAAGGACTGGGGATGGGACGAGGAACTGGCGGGCGACAGCTGGGGCGAGGGCTACTACCTCGGCCTGCTGCCCCGGGTCGTCGCCGAGCTCGACCCGACCCGCCCGTACAGCGCGGGAAGCCCCTGGTCGGGTTCCTGGCGCCACCACCCCAACGACCCGGCGCACGGGCCGTCGCACTTCTGGGAGGCCTGGAACCGGCGCGACCACTCCGACTACCTGAACGACGTGCCGCGCTTCGCCGCCGAGTTCGGCTGGCAGGCGCCCCCGGCGTACGCGACCCTGCGCGAGGCGCTGCCGGGGGAGGAGCTGAGCCCGACATCGCCCGGCATGCTGCACCACCAGAAGGCCGAGGACGGCCAGGGCAAGCTGGACCGCGGCCTCGCCCACCACTTCGACGCCCCGGCGACGTTCGACGACTGGCACTACCTCACCCAGCTCAACCAGGCGCGCGCGATCGCGACCGGGGTCGCGCACTGGCGTTCCCACTGGCCGGTGTGCGCCGGCACCGTCGTGTGGCAGCTCAACGACTGCTGGCCGGTCACCTCGTGGGCGGCCGTCGACGGCGCGGGACGCCGCAAACCGCTCTACCACGAGCTGCGCCGCCTGTACGCGGACCGGCTGCTGACCCTCCAGACCCGGGACGGCGCCCCCGCGCTGGCCGTCGACAACCAGTCGGACGAACGCTGGGAGGGCCGCGCCCACGTCCGCCGCATGCTGGCCGACGGCACCGTCCTCGCCGAGGAGCACGTGCCCTTCGCGGCCGCCCCGCGTTCGGTGGCGGTGCTGCCGCTGCGCGCCGAGGTCGCCGGGATCACCGACCGCCACAAGGAGTTCCTGGTCGCCGACGCCGGTGACCTGCGCGACGTCGTTCTCGGCTGCCCGGACCGCGAGTTCTCCTATCCCGCGGCGGAGCTGGAGGTGGAGGTGCGCCCCGCGCCGGACGGCTGCGCCGTCGCGGTCACCGCGCGCTCGTTCGTCCGCGACCTGCTCCTCCAGGCCGATCGCCTGGACCCCGCCGCGGAGGCCGACCAGGGCCGGATGACCCTGCTGCCCGGCGAGACCCGCACGATCACCGTGCGCGGAGCCGACCTCACCGACCTCGACGAGACCCGGGTGCGGGCCGCGCTGTTCAGCGTCAACGGAGCCCGTCCATGACCGTGCTCCTGAACGCCGGGCCCTCCCTCGTCGCTTTCAAGATCGCTCGCAAGCTCCCGATCGTGACGCCCCTCAGTCCGGACCAGGCGGCGCCATGACCCTGCTCATTGCCACGCTTCCGCGCGGCGGGTCCTGGCGCTGTGACGCCAGGTCTTCCCTCGTCGCTTACAAGATCGCTCGCAAGCTCCCGATCGTGACACTCCTCGGTCCAGACCAGGCGGCGCCATGACCGGCCCGTTCCCGCTGAGCACCGTGATCCGGCCCTACGACTGGGGCTCGACCACGGCGTTCCCCGAGATGTTCGGCACCGAGCGGACCGGCGGCCCGCAGGCCGAGCTGTGGGCCGGCGCCCACCCGTCGGCGCCGTCGTTCTCCGGCGGCCTGCCGCTGACCGAGCTCATCCGCCGCGATCCCGTCGGCATGCTGGGCGAACGGGCCGTCGAGCGGTTCGGTCCCGTGCTGCCCTTCCTGCTGAAGGTGCTGGCGGTGGAACGTCCGCTGTCCCTCCAGGTGCACCCGGCGAACGACCGGGCGGCGGCCGGATTCGCCCGCGAGGAGAACGCCGGGATCGCACCCGACGATGCGCGGCGCGTCTACCGGGACCCCCGCCACAAACCGGAGATGGTGTGCGCGGTCACCGGCTTCGAGGCGCTGTGCGGCTTCCGCGACCCCCGCGACGCCGCCGCTCTCCTGGACGGCCTCGGCCTCGCGGAGACGGCCCCCTGGACGGCGCTCCTCCGCGTCGGCGCGCTCCGCCGGACGTTCGAGCGCGTCTTCGAGGACGCGGCGGCCTGCGACGCGGTCGAACGGGCCCTCCTGCGCAGCGACCGCGACGAGTACGCCGCATACCGCGGGCTGGCCCTGGCGTTCCCCGGCGACCCGGCCGTCACCGCCGCGCTGCTGCTGAACCACGTCCGGCTGAGCCCCGGGCAGGCGATGTTCCTCGGAGCCGGGGTGCCGCACGCCTACCTGGCCGGGGTGGCGGTGGAGGTGATGGCGAACTCCGACAACGTGCTGCGCTGCGGGCTCACGGCCAAACGGCGCCACCTCGCCGAAGCCCTCTCCGTCCTGGACCTCCGCCCCGCGGAACCGTCCCTCGTCCCCGCGACCCGCCGCCAGGGCGGGGTCTCGTACCAGCCGCCCGTGGCCGAGTTCATGCTCACCCGCCACGACCTGGCCACCGGCGCCTCCCGCCCGCTGCCGCCGGGCGCCCCGCGGATCCTCCTCTGCCTCGGCGGGGAGGCGCGCGTCCAGCGGATGGCCTTCGGGCCGGGGGAGGCGGCGTTCGTCCCCGCCCGCGCCTCCCTCGACCTCACCGGCCAGGGCACCGTCCACATCGCCGAACCGGGAACCACGCCATGACCGTCCTCGCCCTCGACATCGGCGGCACCAAGTTCGCCGCGGCCCACGTGACGCCGGACGGAACGCTGCTGAGCCGCGCCGAACGCCCGATCGGCCCCGACCCGACCGGCACGCTGCGACGGCTCGTCACCGACTTCGCGACCTCCGCCGTCACCGCCGTGGGCATCGGCACCGCCGGACCGCTGGACACGACGACCGGGACGGTGTCACCGGTCAACATCCCCGCCTGGCGGGACTTCCCGCTCGTCGACACCGTCCGGCGCCTGGCCGGCGGCAAGCCCGTCACACTCGCCGGAGACGCCCAGTGCATGGCCATGGGCGAATGGTGGCGGGGCGACCACGGCGTGCCCTCCCTCCTGGGCATCGTCGTGTCCACGGGCATCGGCGGCGGCCTCGTCCTGCGCGACGCCCCGTGGCGCGGCGACACCGGGAACGCGGGCCACATCGGTCACATCCCCGTCGACCCGTGCGGCGAGCCGTGCCCGTGCGGAGCGCGCGGATGCCTGGAGACCACGTCCAGCGGGCCGAGCATGGTCCGGTGGGCGCTCGCCCGAGGCTGGCGGCCGCCCACCGGCGAACCCACCGCCAGGGACCTGGCCGACGCGGCCCTGGACGGCGCGGCCGTCCCCCTCGCCGCGTTCGAACGTTCCGGACGGTTCCTGGCCACCGCCGTGCGCACCGCCACCACCCTGCTGGACGTCCGGCACGTCGTGATCGGCGGAGGGGTGGCCGCGGCCGGCGACCTCCTCCTGAACCCCCTGCGCGACCACCTCGGCAAGCACGCCGGACTGCCGTTCACCCGCGACATCACCGTCACGCTGACGACGCTCGCCCGCGACGCGGGCCTCTACGGAGCCGCGGCCTTCGCCCTGCCGGCACGCGGCGGCACCTAGTCCTCGGGGGACCTTCGGTCAAGAGGAGAACGCATGAGACCCACCCCGTCCACGGCCAGAGCCGGAGCGCTCCTGGCCGCCGTCCTCGCCGTCCTCGGCGTGGGAGCCGTGGGGACTCCCTCCGCCCACGCCTTCCCGCCCATGTCCAAGCAGCGCGTCATCGACCACCTGACCTCGATCACGGGCCGGAACATCGTCTCGGGCCAGCACAACAAGGAACCGGCCACCGCCCCCGGCCAGTACACCCAGCAGGTCAAGGACGTCACCGGCCAGTACCCCGGCCTGTGGGGCGGCGACCTGATGTTCCGCCCCGAGGACGTCGCCAACCGGCAGCGCGTCATCGACCAGGCCAAGACCGAATGGGCGAACGGCTCGCTCGTCACCCTCACCTGGCACGTCTGCACCCCGACCGGAGGCAGCACCTGCCAGTTCGACGGCGGCGTGAAGACGCAGATCTCCAACGACCAGTTCCACCAGATCGTCACGGACGGCACCGCGCTCAACACCGCGTGGAAGCGCCGGCTCGACGAGGCCGTCCCCTACCTCCAGCAGCTCAAGAACGCGGGCGTCCCGGTCCTGTTCCGCCCGCTCCACGAGATGAACGAGGCGTGGAACTGGTGGGGCGACCGTCCCGGCCCGAACGGAAGCGCCCGCCTCTACCGCATCACCCGGGACCACCTCATGAGCAAGGGACTGACCAACCTGATCTGGGTCTGGAACGTCCAGGACAACCCGGCGGGCAACTGGGCCGCCTACTACCCCGGCTCCTCCTACGTGGACGTCGTCTCCCTGGACGTCTGGTACAAGGCCCACCCGAGCCAGGCCGACTACCAGCGGATCCAGAACATCGCCGGATCCAAGCCGATCGCCCTGGCCGAGATGGGCAAGATGCCCACCGCCTCCCTGCTCGCGACCCAGACCAGATGGGCCTACTTCATGATGTGGTCCGAGCACCTGCGCGGTAACAACACCAACGCCGAAATCCAGGCGGCCTACTTCCACCCCCGCGTCCTCAACCAGGGCGAATTCACCATCCCCTGACCAGCACGCGAAGATGGGCGGAGCCGAGATCCCGTACCGGGGATCTCGGCTCCGCCTCCGTTGTGGCTGGTCGCGTGGTGTCGTCAGCCGCCATACCTTCCGGCGTACGGATCCGGCTCGCCCGTCCACGGGGCGAGCCCTTCCTCCACCCGGCGCCGCTGCTCGCTCTCGGGGAGGAACGTCGCGGACCCCCGTCCCCACAGGGAAAGGTCACCGAGGGGACACTCGTCGAAGCCCGCTCGCAACACCCGCGAAAGGAACTCCACCATCCCGCAGTCGTAGCGGCTCCAGAGACTCTCGTCCCTGTCCCGCACCAGGACGGGCCAGGTGTCCGGATCGTCAGCGGAGGCGTCCCAGCACAGGATGTCCGCGCTGGAGTCCGCGCCCCAGGCGATCAGCCGGGGGCGCGCTCCCGCCAGCTCCGGCGTCTTGGCGTCAGTGGCCCACGCCTGCTCGGCGTTCACGGTTTCGTGCTGCATACCGCCGAACCGCGACCGTCGCGGCCCACCTCTGGGCTCGGGGTCCTGGACCACCAGATAGCCCTGGAGGGTGCCGGGCCCGTACAACCCGATGAACCTCCGGTAGTCGGAGGGGAACTCCGTGCCCCACGACTCCCGCATCCGCCCCCAGTCGACCGAGAGGTCAGGCTCGGCCATGGGAGGCATCAGCCGTTGCAGCGCCTCCCATTCAGGAGTCCCAGTCACTTCTTCCTCCTCGGGACACTGGTAAGGATCATCCCACCAGAGGCCGCCGACCGGTGATCACTCAGGAACGAGGACGGCCCCCTGAGGGCGGTGTGGACGTCTGCGGGCCGCCGGAAGCGAGACGATCGGCGCCGGTTCGACGCGTCGCTCGCGCGCCACTCACCGGTGCGGCTGCTCACACTGAAAGTTGCCCGCAACTTATCGTTTCCCTCCCGCATGCCTTACCGAGAGGGCCGAATTATGTGATCTAAGATCATCTCATGAATTGGTGGAGCCAGCAGGCGCATGATTCTGCCGCAGAGGCGCAGGCCGCGCGTCCGTCCCCGGAGAGCCAGATGGCGGTAGCCCAGATAACCGCTCTTTTGTCGATAGCGGAAGCGTTGCACAAAATCGCTGAAATGATGCAGGAGCGTAAAGAAGGAACGAGCTGACTCGGCAGCTCCCCGCACCGCCCGCAGAACCATTCATCTGTGGGCGGTGCTTTTTCGGGTGGACGCGAAAGGTGCTGGCGCACTCATGAGTGCGCCAGCACCTTGGACCCGCCCGGGGGCGGCGTCGCGGCCGTCGAACCGCTAGACGTCGCTCAACGCCTTGCGCTCCAGCCTGCTCGCGCCGTTCGGGCTCGGACGCAGACGTGAGGGCCGTTCGGTCGGCGACGTCTCGAACTCGGAGCCCTCCGACGTGCTGGGCAGGGCCGCGAGCCGATCCTCGACGGCGGCCGCGGGAACCTGCCCGGCCGCCTGGGCGGCCGACCGCTCGACCGCTTCCTTCTCCAGCCGCTCCCGCAGGTGCTGGGCCGCTTGCCGGAGGGCGCGCTCCCCGACGAGCCGGACGAGTTCCAGCCCGAAGCAGTCGAGCTTGTCGCTGTCGGTGAGGTCGGTGCGCTGCCTGAGGTCGGCGGCGAGCCCGCCGAGCCGCTGGGCCTCGCCGAGGTCGAACTGCTCCAGCAGGTGGCAGCACAGTTCCGCGAGCGCCGCGTGGTCGCGCTCGAACGACAGACCCGCCAGCCCGTTTCCCGACAGGCGGCTGAGCGCGCCCTTGCGCTCCATCACCTGGTCGGCGAGTCGCAGGATGCCGTTGAGGAGCGAGACCGGGCCGGTGCCCGCCCCGTGCGCCTGCGCGGGCGCCAGCGACAGCCGCAGCGCCATGGCCGAGCCGAACCCCGCGGTGGAGACGCGGGCGAACATCTGTGCCGTCTCGCCCATCGACGCCGGCAGTCCGAACCGCCATCCGGCGGCCGTGACGATGATCAGCGCGACCACCGCGGCGATGATGTTGACGAACAGGTAGAGCAGCCCGGCGAGCGAGAGGATCGCCGCCCAGGGGCGATCCCGGTAGCGGCTGACCAGTTCCGCTCCGCCGACCAGTCCGCCGATCAGGCAGGCGAGCGCTATCTCCATGATCATTTCTTTCCCCTTATGCGCTGCGCGCGCTCAACCGCGACACGGGGCGTTCGTCGTCGCGGTACCGCCGGGAAAGGACCGTCGAGCGCTGCGGGACGGGGGGCTCGTTATTGCTGGCGTTCAGGAACACCACCAGCCACTCCGACGGCCCTACGGCCAGTCCGGACTGCGCCCGGTACGACTTTTCTCGGGCTCGCAAGAATGCCAGGAGCCACTCGGTGGGGCCGACCGACAAGCGCCGGGAAGGTGAATTCATGAAAATAATCATGCAGCGATCTCCGCCGCTTGTCGATTGTGACAGGCGGTGATCGGTGGGTAATTGAGTAAGGGTTGCGCAAAGGGCTTTCTGTTTTAACGGATCCACGGGGTGTGCGTGACTTGCTGGTGATCTCGGCCGTTGGCCGCCACTTGGTGCGGTGATCAGCGGGGACCGGTGCGAATAGTGCCGGTGTTCCGCGGACCGCCCTCGGATCTCCGGTCAATGGCCGGAACGCGGTGGTTTGACAGCGTGCCAGGTAAAAGGGTGTTGAGGCGCTTTCGCTGGCAGTCACCACCGCCCGAGGAGCATGGCGGTTTCTGGAAGCATGAGAACGCCATGACCACTCCGCCCGTGCTTTCCACCGGCCAGCGTGCGCCGTACTGGTGCGATCCGCATCCCGCCGACGCCGATCTGGTGCCTCGAGACGGCCGCCGCCATCTGGGCGTGCTGGAACAGGTGGTGCGGCGCCAGTGGAACCCCGCCGAGGGCCCGCCCCCCTCTCAGCTGATCGCGGCCGTGGACCGGCTGGCGGCGCTGCCCGGGCCGATCGCCTCGCTGGTCGCCGACACCCTCACCGGCGGGCTGTGGCTGGGTGTCGGCAACGCCCCGGCCCTGGACCACCTGCGGTACCTGGCCGGTCGGCCGGTCCGGCCGGGCATCGACCAGCTGTGGGACCAGGTCCCCGGCGCCGTGGTCTGGGGCCGGCGCACCGTGGTGGTCGGTACCGGCCCGCATGTCTCGGTCTCCCTGGTGGACCATGAGATCGGGCACGTCATCGAGCGGCGCCGCCGGGCGGCCGAGTCCGCCGAGTGGCAGACGATCATGATGCGGTGCCGGCCGCTGCTGGTGTACCAGCGCTGGCAGGATCCGCTGGAGTGGTGGGCCGAGGCGTGGGCGCTGGTGATCAACCATGAACTGGACTGGCTGTCGCGGCATCTGTCCGGCTCGATCCCGGTCACCGAGATGGTGGCCCGGTACTATGTCAGGCACTACGGGTTGGAGGTGTGATGGCCCAGGCGATCCGACGCGACGGTCTGCTGCTGGTGCCTCACGATGTCGGTGACGGCGTCACCATCGTCGAACCGAACCACCCCGACTACGAACGGCTGGCGTCCACCGCGATGGACTTCGACGCCCTGCGCGGGACCCCGCAGCGCAACCAGGAACTGGTCGAGCGATTCCGCCGCAGGTGGGCGCGCCAGGAGCGCCGCACCGCCTGACCGCTGGAGTCGGAACGCGGTGGCGGTCGGTGCTCAGCCCTCGGCGGGGTCGACGTAAACGAGCCCGATGACGGAGCGGGCGGTGTCGAGCCAGCGTTCGGCGTCGACGGAGGACATGGAGCCGCCTGGCGGTGGGAGCCGCCGGACGAGCTGTTCCATGGTGGGGTCGATGTCGAGGCTCTGGTACGAGGCCGGAATGAGCGACTGGTAGGCCAGCGCGGATGGCCGCTCGGGACGAGCCTGCCGTTTGTTGATGGCTTCGCTGACCAGGCGCGGGGTGAGTTCGAGCGGCCCGGATTCGGCGTGCTGCTTGCGACGTGGCATGCGATGACCGTAGCCAAGGGGCGATTGCCCGGGTGAAGATCACGGTCGGTGGCCGGTAAAGGGTGCGGAGGCGATGACAAGAAGATGATAATCGCGGCCGGAGCCGTAGGGGTTCGGCAGCGAAACGCATACGGGAAACCGCGACCATCCGAAGCCATTGCCAGGTGTCGAGTGCCCTACCGGTCAGAGGCCACCGACAAGGCACTCCTCATGGGACTGCGATATCCATGGTCAACGAGGAGCCGCCCGCGCGGACACATCGAGCTGTGACGCACGCCTGACGCCCACGCGCTGTCCCCACCGAGTGGGAACCCACCTTCATCGCCTGGTCGTGGAGTCTGCGCCCGGTGTCCGCCCCGACCGCCCAGGGTCGCGACTTAGGGTAGCGGTGTGGATGTTCTGAGTGACGTACTCGCGACCGTGCGAGTGGGCCGTCCGTACGCGGGCAGAGTCAGATGCAGAGTGCCGTGGGGCGTGCGGTTCCCCTCCGACGACTCGGCCTGCTGCCACGTCGTCCTGCAGGGTGCCTGCCGCCTGGTCCCTCCGGACGGCCCGCCGCTGACGCTCGGCGTCGGGGATGTGCTGTTCACCGCCCCGGGGCACGGACATGTGCTGGCGGACCGCTCCGGCAGCCCGCTGGTCGACTTCGGTCCCGCCCGCGACGGGAACTCCCTGATCTCCGAGCTGGACATCCCCGGTCAGGGGGCCGCCGCCGACCTGCTCTGCGTCCGCTACCGCCTCGATCGCCTGCGCCCGCATCCGCTGCTGGCCGAGCTGCCGCCGGTCATCCACCTGCCCGCCCGGCTCGGCCGGCATTCCGCCCTGCGCACCACCGTCGAACTCATGGGCGAGGAACTCTGGCGACCCTGCATCGGCACCGACGCGCTGCTCGCCTCGCTGATGGACATGCTGCTGCTGTACGTCCTGCGCACCTGGATCGACGAGCGGTCCGGCGACACCGCGACCGGCCTGGCCGCCGCCCTGACCGATCCGGCCATCGCCGTCGCGCTGCAGCACCTGCACCACCGTCCCGAACACCTCTGGACGATCAACGAACTGGCCGCGCTGTCCGGCACGTCGCGCTCCACCTTCGCCAAGCGCTTCACCACCGTCGTCGGGCAACCGCCACTCGCCTACCTGACCTGGTGGCGAACGACGACCGCGGCCCGGCTGCTGCACAGGACCGACGTCTCCCTCCAGGCCGTCGTCGAACGCTGCGGTTCCAACTCGAAATACGCATTCGCCGACGCCTTCGAACGCGAGTAACGCATCACCTTGCCCACACCCGAACAAGGCGTGCTGTTCAACAACCCACAAACCCACCAACCACAGCACCGACCGACCGAGAAAAGCTGGAGGCGGTCCCGGCATCACTTGCCATGGCCATAACTCCGATCCCCCTTTGAGCCCCAGTTCGCCGCCACGGCGAATCGAGAGGGGGCGCCGACTCCAGCGGCGGTCGCGCCGGACGGCCCGACCGCCTGCGCCCCTGAGGCCGTAAGGACACAGATCCGGCGGCGTCACTGGGAGATAGGCGGATGGTGGTCGAGCGCTGCGCATCCGCCTGTCAGAAAAGCCGCCCGAAAACAAGAACACCTCTGACCGTCTTTCTGCTGGTCAGAGGTGTGAATGTGGGCAGCGGCGGGGTCGAACCGCCGACCTTCCGCTTTTCAGGAGTGGCAACCGCTCTGCGGCCACCTTGCCCACCAAGGTCGGACGGTGCCCGGGATGCGACCATGGTGCTGGTTGGTTGTTGCCGTCAAGGTGGCCGTCACCGGGTTGGTGCGGTCAGGCGACTTTGATTGAGTGCGGTCCCACGCTGATGGTGATGTCCACGTGCCCGCCGAGTGCGGTGGCGTAGGCGCGAAGGGTCTCCAGCTCCATGGCTTCGATGTCGCCGTTCTCGATCTGGGAGATGCGGGATTGGGAGACACCCAGGATCTGGGCGACCTCGGCCTGTGTCTTGCCGACGGCCTTGCGAAGTTCCTTGAGGTGGTGGCCGGCGACATAGGCGTCCAGTTCGGCGCGAGCCCGGGCCTGGCGCTCAGGATCCGTCAGTTCGGGGTTGCGGCGGTGTGCCTCGGCCTTGATGTCCTGCCAGCGGCGTCCGGTGCTCATCGTCCGGCCTCCTTGTCCTTCGCGGCCCGGTATTCGGCGTAGCGGGCTTCGGCCAGTGGGATCGCTTCGTCGTACCAGCGCGACCACTGCCCGGCCTTGTCTCCGGCGATGAGGAAGATCGCGGCGCGGTCGGGGTCGAAGACGAACAGCATGCGGATCTCGGACCGGCCTCGGCTGCCGGGCCGTAGCTCCTTGAGGTTGCGCAGCTCGCTGTGTTCAAGAGTGTCGACGAGCGGTCGTCCCAGCGTCGGTCCGACCTCGGCCAGACGGTCGATGGCTTGCTCGACCAAGGCTGCGGTGTCCACATCGGACTCGCACAGCTTGAGGAACCAGCTCTCGACCGGTTCGAGGAGGACGACGTCCCAGGCCACAACACCAATATAACTTCTAGCTCATACTGCTGGCCGATCGTCTGCTGCGTCATGGGGCTCGTTGCTGTCAACGCTAACGCCCCGGGCTGTGAGGCTCCGGGGCGTTTTGGCTGGTGAAGAGTGTGGGCAGGGGCGGGGTCGAACCGCCGACCTTCCGCTTTTCAGGAAGAGCAGCCGCCATGGTGGGGGCGTCTGCCTGAGGCCAGCGGTGATTGACATGTGTCGGTGGCTGTCATCGGTAGTGTCACCGTTGCTGTCGCATGTGCCGGTATCGGCGACGCCTGTCAACGGTCGGTGTCCTTGGGGTGGCGGGGAGATGCGTAGACGATCCACACTGTGCGATCGGCATCGTTGATGACATAACGGACGCGGTCGCCGCTAGACGAGTAGTTCCGAAGTCTGAGCTCTGAGAACAAGGCGAGGGTGTTCGGATCAGTTTGTGACGACCGACCTGAACACCCTCTTGACCGCACTGTACGTGAAGATCGATGACGAGATCGGAGGTACGCGATGGCTCGGCAGGCCACCGCTGCTGACCGACTCCGAACTGGTCTGCCTGGCCGTGGCGCAGGCGCTGCTGGGCTACACCTCCGAGGCCCGGTGGCTGCGGTTCGCCCGCGCCCATCTGGCCGACATGTTCCCCTATCTGCCCAAGCGGCCCGGCTACAACAAGCGGCTTCGGTCAGCGTTGCCGCTGGTCAAGCGAGTCATCCGGTTGCTGGCGGTCGATACCGACTTCTGGCTGGACGATGTGTGGATCGCCGACTCCACCCCGGTGGAGTGCGGCCGTTCCCGGCCGACCGTCAAGCGGTCGCAGATGGCGGGCTGGGCGGGCTATGGCTACCGCGCCTCGCATTCTCGGTTCTTCTGGGGTCTGCGGCTGTATCTGATCTGCACCCCATCGGGGATGCCGATCACCTGGGCGCTGGCCGACCCCAAGCTCGACGAACGCCAGGTGCTGGTCTCGATGTTGGACCTGGAGCCCGAACTGGCGGCCGACCGGCCGGGGCTGCTGCTGATCGCCGACAAGGGGTTCAAGGCCCGCTGGTTTGAATACGACCTGAACCTGCGAGGAATCGAGCTGCTGCGGCCCTGGATGCGCAACGAGCGGCCCCGACCCGCCGAGCACCTGCTCAAGCCGGTCCGCCAGCTCATCGAGTCGGTCAACGACACCCTCAAAGGCCAGCTCGACCTGGAACATCACGGCGGCCGGACCTTCGAGGGCGTCGCCGCCAGGGTCGCCCAGCGCGTCCTGGCGATGACCGCGGCGATCTGGCACAGCCACCGCACCGGTCGACCGATCACCCGGTCATTGACCGCGTTCGACCACTGAGCCCTTTTCGCTTGGGCTGATGAGGTTGCCGATCACAGCATGATCGCGGGCGGGGTGTCGGCCAGGGATGCAGCGAAGCCCCTGGTAGGAGAGGTGATCACCACAACTTCCACCCCCAACCAGAGGCTCCGCATGCTTTTGTACCGTGCTTCGCTGCCGTTGTCGCGTTCGACCCTGACATACGTCACCGGAATCGTCCGCCGCCACCGCGACGGCCTGAGCGGCAAGGACCGAGCGCTCACGCCGGGCATGCAGGCGCTGATGGTGCTGGTCTACCTGTGCAAAGGAGAGACGTTCGCCGAACTGGGCGCCGGGTTCGGGGTGTCCACCACGACCGCATGGCGGTACGTCAACGAGACCGTGACGCTGCTGGCCGCGCGTTCACCCAAGCTCGCCCAAGCGTTGCGTAAGGCCGCTGCCGACGGGCTGCCATACCTGGTGCTGGACGGCACGCTCATCCCGATCGACCGCGTCCGTGCGGACCGGCCGTTCTCCTGCGGGAAGCATCGCAAGCATGGCATGAACTTGCAGGTCATCGCCGCACCGGACGGGACGATTGTGTGGGTGTCGGGCGCGCTGCCCGGCGCGACCCACGAGCTGAAGGCGGCACGGATCTGGGGTCTGTTGCGGGCGCTGGAGGCCGCCGGGCTGCTGGCGTTGGCTGACAAGGGCTATCACGGCGCGGGCGAACCGCTGCTCACCCCGTACAAGGGCCGCAACAAGCCCGAGCGTCTCAAGGACGCCAACCGGTCCCACGCTCGGCTCCGCGGCCCCGGCGAACGCGCGAACGCCCAGCTCAAGAGTTGGAGGATCCTCCGCAAGCTGCGCTGCTGCCCACACCGTGCCGGCTTCCTGGCCAAGGCCATCCACGTGCTACAAGCCCGCGAGGCTCACACCAACTGAAAAAGGTTCAGTGAGGTTTTCTCAGCGGAAGTGAACGGGCGTACTGGGAGGAAGCAGGCGCAGGGGACGTTGCGGGGCGTTGTGCCGTTGCCCCAGGGAAGCCGCAAAGCCCCTGGTAGGACAGGTCTCACCACAAGATCTCGTCCACCGCACCAGAGGCTTTGCGTTGGTTCCCTATGTTGCCATGCTCGATGTCCCCCGTCCGGTCGTCGAGTACGTTGCCCGGCTGCCGGCGGCACATCGCCGCCGGATCGGCACCCCACGCGGCTCGCGGGCGCTGGGCCCGTTCCGTCAGGCGGTGTTCGTGCTGCGCTGGTTCCGCCACGCCACGGATGTGCCCGCCCTGGCCCGCGACGCCGGCATCTCGCAGGCCACCGGCTACCGCTACCTGCACGAAGGCATCGACGTCCTCGCCGACCAGGCTCCTGACCTGCACGAAGTCCTGCAACGCTGCCAGGCCGACGGCCTGACCCACGTGGAACTGGACGGCATGCTCATCTTCTGCGACCGGGTCACCGGCACCACCGAGAACGGCAACGATAAGTGGTTTTCGGGCAAGGCCCGCCGGTTCGCCGGCAACGTGCAGTTCCTGGCCGGCCCCGACGGCACCCCGTTGTGGGTGTCGGACGTTGAGCCCGGCAGCGTGCACGATCTGCGCGCCGCCCGCATCCACGCCCTGCCCGCCCTCTACCCCGCGGCTCGCGATGACCTGCCCGTTCTGGCCGGCACCGGATACGTCGGCGCTGGCATCGGCATCCGTACCCCGCGCCGACCGCACCCCGACATCCCCAGCCCGCTGGACGCCGACACCCGCACCTACAACCGGCTGCTGCGCAGCACCCGCGCCCTGGGCGAACGCGCCGCCGCCCAGCTCAAACAGCGCTGGCGCGCCCTGCGGCAAGTCACCCTCAGCCCCGGCCGCATCGGCGCCATCGCCCAGGCGGCCCTGGTCCTCAACAACGCCTGGCGGTGACTATTTCGCTGAGAAAACCTCAGTGGCAGCGAAGCACGGTAGAAAAGCATGCGGGGCCTCTGGTTCGAGCGGTGGGTTGTGAGAGATCACCCGTTCTACCAGGGGCTCTTCTGCTGCCAACAGTCCTCACACCGCTGGCCACCATCTCTCGTCTAGGCCACCACCACTCGCTACTGAAAAAGGCTTATTCTACCAGGGGATCTTCGTTGCCTACAGTCCTCACACCACCCGTCGCCGTCCTCCATTCAGACCGCCGCCACTTGCTGCTGAAAAACCTCACTGCTGGCGAACACCAGCGCCGTCCCATATGTCTCAAAGGCGGGACTGCCGGTACTCGTATCAGCTGATCTTGGAGCGGTGCTGGGCGAACAGGCGGTGGCGCTGATGGTCCTCCTGTCCGAGGAATGCCTTGAAGTCCCCCAGCCGGAAATCGACCTCACCGTTCGAACGCGTACTTGAGACAAGCTCGAAGTCGTGGCTGAGGTGCACAAGACGGCGCTCCACTTCTGGCTGATCCAGCGGTGTCCCGTCCACCGCCAGTTTGGCGACCAACTGCTCCACAGTCATCGGCCGTTTCTGGCTCCGCAGAGTCCTGTACACGGGGTCGAAGGCAACGTCTGTCCCCTCGACGAGGGTGCGCGGCTCGCCTTCCTTCAGGAGAGCATTCCTGATCGCCGCCCCGAGCGCTCTAGCAACCGGAGGAGGGAAGGCGTTGCCGATCTGCCGGTACTTGGAGGTCTTGCGGCCGAGAAACTCCCATTCAGCGAAGTCCTTGCCGTACCAGCCCTGGATTCGGGCGACCATCTCAACAGTCAGCATCGGGTATTTTGCACCCTTGACCCTTGGGTTGGTAGGGCCGGGTGGATCGTCAGCCACCCCCTTGGCATCGACGCCCATCGCTTCCCACGCCGCCTTCGCGCGGGTCGGTCCGAGGTCTGCACCGCCGTGCTTCTTGGATCCTCCGACGATGGTTGGGGCGATGCCGTTGGCTCGCTTGACCCAAGCTTCAACCTGTTCTGCGCTCCAGTCGCCTTGGGCTATCAATTCCCGGAGCAGCTCGCCGACTGTGGGAGGACTTTCGGCGTGCGGAGTCGGCCAGTGGAAGTACTCGGCGTACTCCGGCTGCAGGGCGACCAGGACGAAACGGGGACGAAGCTGGGAAACCCCGAATTGGTCGGCTTGGAGCAACCGCCACTCGGCGATGTAACCGTATTCGCTAAGCCGGTCGAGAACGTGCTGCCGATAGGCTGTGAACCGGTTGCCGCTCAGTCCCTTAACGTTCTCCAGCAGGAGTGCCTTTGGCTTCATCCGGCCACAAAGCTCAACCGCCCAGGCAAAAAGATCGCGCTCGTCGCTAGCCCCTAGCTGCTTGCCTGCGATGCTGAACGGCGGGCAGGGGACGCCGCCGGCCAGCAGGTCCACCTCTTTATATTCATCTGGGTTCCAGACTCCAGGATCAGCAACATCGCCGATGCGAACTGTGTCATCGGCCTCCTTCTCCTTGTACCCCAGAACTTTGACGAGGTTATGGCGAAGGGTGCGGGCCGCGTTTTCGTCCAGTTCTACTGCCAAGCGATGCCGGAAGCCGGCGCGCTCCAATCCGAGGGACTGGCCGCCTGCCCCGGCGCAGATCTCGACGACCTCGAGCGGCCTAGCCCCGGATGGTCCGGACAAGTTGTTCTCCCTCCAAAAGCCCTAGAAACCTGGAAGCGGCCTACGCTGCCTCCAGTTCACAGGAATCAGACGTTCGACCCAATCCAGTTCCTGGAGCAGTACGTTCCGCAGTCGGCAGCGCACCTGGCCCGGCGAGACTGAGGATGGCGTGGAAGTCTACGACCTCAGAAGACCAGCTAGCGCCCTGTACTGCGGATCTGCTGTATTTCAGTCGTCGAGCACAGAACGGATTTCAGCGCGGGCGTCCGCAGGCAGCCGACGGTATGCGGCCCAAACCCGGTCGAGTGGGGTGGAAACGCGACGGTTGCGCTCGATCCAGCGGGCAAGTCGTCTCCGGTCGGCCGGGTCGAGGGTGCGCATGTCAGCCGCGACCTCGTCTGCCCGAGCCAGCGTGCCGTTGGAGCCTGCACGGCAGCGCTTGCACTCGGTGAGCGACAGTACTTGCTCACGGCCGTCCGGAAAGACAGTGGTGCGCCGGGTGACCGACAGGACCGCGGTCTGGTTGGGGTCGTCGGGGTACTCCTCGCCGCCGGAGATTCCGCAGACCGTGCAGATGAAGTCGTCACGCTCCATGACCGCTCTGGCGGCTTTGGCTGACAGTGCGTTCCGGGGGCCGACAGCGCGCCTTGCCTCGCGGTCCCAGACAGCTGCTCCCGCTTTGACGAAACGCTGCTCCTCGGCTGTGAGGCTCGCGTCCTCAGTGTTGGCCAGGATGCTCCAGCCGTACTTGCGGAGGTCCCGCACCCGTCGATCGATCTGCGACACGCCGGGGAAAGCCGCCCGCAACTGCTCCTTGGTGAAGGTGTTGCCCTCCCCTACTTCCTGCACGAGCCAGAGGGCAGCCTTGACCATGCTGCCGGCCTTGAAATCCGGGTCGTCCCAGGCAGGTGTCTTCATTCTGTCCTCCCCCTCCGCCAGGGCTGGCTGCGCAGACTGGCGCCGACGGCCGCCGATGCCCGCTAGGTACCGCGATACTTGTAGCGATCGCTAGGCTTGGAGCTCTGGAGGGACTCTATTCATGGTTGCGAGTTTCGGCATCCCGCCCGAGGGCGAGAAGATCAGGGCGATCGTTCAGGAGCGGCTGAAGCAGGCGATGGCCGAGGACGGGGCCAAGGTGACTGTGGACTGGCGGGATGCCGGGCAGCGGCATCTCTACGTGATCGATATGCCACTCGGCATGCTGTACTTCAACCCGGACACCCACCGCGTCCGAGCCCAGCGCACCCTCGACCCCGAACGTAACCGGGTCCTTGAGGAGAAGCCCTGGAGTGAGGACGCCCAGGACTACCTCCGCTATCTGCTGAGCCGTGACCCTAAGGATCCCAACAAGACCGACCCGGAGTACGCTGCGCTCCTCGACGAGCTGGAGGAGTTCGGCCAGCGCGATCCCGGAATTATCAGTCCGAACGGAATCCTCGTCGACGGCAACACCCGCTGTGCTGCGCTTCGGGAGCTGGGGAAAGAGTACATCCGCGTCGGCGTCCTGCCTGACGACACCACCCGGCAGGACATCAACCGGGTTGAGCTGGCTCTGCAGCTGCGACGGGACAAGCGCCGCGACTACTCCTACATCAACCGGCTCATCGCCGTTGAAGAGGAGCTTGCCGCAGGACGGAAGCCGGAAGACGTCGCCCGAGCGTTCAACATCAAACTTCCCACCCTCCAGCGGGACCGGTGGGTCTACGAGCTGATCAACGATGCTATCGACCGCAGCCGGACCAGCAGCGGGGCCCGCCTCCGTCTCGTGGACTTCGAAGACCACCAGGAGAAGCTCCGGGAACTTGCGCGCGACTACGCTAACCTGGCCGCGACAGACCCCGATGCCGCCGAACGGCTCAAGGAAGCGCGTCTCGCGATGGTAGTCCTCAACCTCCCGAAGACGACTCTCCGTCTCGCCGAGGCAGATTTCTACGAGCGCTACCTCGAACAGCGGCTCCCCGACTCACTGCGCCCAGCTGCAGAAGGGAGCAGCTCCCTTGCCGTACCCGGACTGGAAGACGTCGTCATCCCCGACGACTCAGCCGATGTCAAAGCCGTACGCTCCCTGACTGACAAGCTGCTGCAAGCAGACGCAGCGAGGAGGTCGGCAGACAAGCTCCCCCAAGAGGAGGTCTCTGCCGCGAACTCTGTATTCGCAGAGGCCGACGACGTGTTCGAGACGGCGACCGTCCTTGCCGGCAAGGCCAACCAGCTGCGCAAGCGGCAGGCTGCTGTTCCGGAACGGGTGACGGACGCAGCGGACTACATCGACCAGTGCGCCGCAGAGTTCGCCGAGGCGAAAGCCAAGCGAGCTCTGGACGAGGACGCCTTCGACGACGCCCTCATCACTCTGCGCGACAGCTTGGCGCGCTTGGCCAAGCAAGCAGGCCGGACGTTCTCCTCTCCAGGCGACGGCGTGGAGTGGCTGCTTGACGCGACGAGGGAACGGTGACCTCCGAAGGTGCTACCGGGCCGAGCTTGGAGATCGGCTTCGGGGATGATGCAACCACGGCTCGGCTGCGGGCGCGCAAGGACCGCCGGGCGGAATTGCGGCGACTTGCCCTGCGGTTCCAGAGCGGTGTCCAGCGCACCGCCAGCACCCTCGATGTCGAAATCGACGACTTGCTCGTCAATCTACGTGCCCTCGCTGCGTGGCCCGAGCCCAAGACCGTGGTGTGGGACCGGCAGTTGGCCATCCTCACAAGGGACTCGGCTCAGGATGCCCAGAGAGTTGCCAGGAGGCTCGATTCTGCGAGCACAGTCGAGGCAGAGGTAGACCTCGGGGCCGTCGACGAGCTCTTGGGACCCGGCTGGACAGGTAGCCTCACGCCCTTCCAGCGACGCGACATCGCCAAGTTGCTGTCCCTCCGCCATGGCGCAAATTTCTCAGTGCCCGGTGCGGGCAAAACCCGGGTTGGTCTCGCTGTCTTCCAAGCCCTGCGCCGTCAAAGCAGCGTTGAGCGTCTACTTATCGTCGGCCCCAAGTCCTGTTACGAATCCTGGCTGTACGAGAACGAAGAATGTCTCGACGAGCCGCTGCGGATGACCGTGTACGACAGGTTCGCTGACCCCTCAGCCGACGCATTGATCATCAATTACGAACGGCTTGACCGCGCCGCCAATGACCTCGGTCCCTGGCTCTCAGCTCGCCCCTCCCTGCTGCTGCTGGACGAAGCCCACCGGATGAAGGCCGGCGCCCGCGGCGTCTACGGATCAGCGTGCCTGGCTCTCGCCCCACGCGCCCGGCACAGGCTCATACTGACCGGCACACCCGCTCCCAACGGCGCTAAGGACCTGGAGAATCTATTTGGTTTCGTCTGGCCCGGCTACGGCCGCCAGCAGGTAATCCAAGCTGTCGGAGGCGGCGACCTCGCCAAGGCAAGCCAGGTCCTCCGCCCGCTGTTCGTCCGTACTACCAAGCGCGAGCTGGGACTTCCTCCGGTCACCACGAAGATCCGGACGCTCGGCATGCCGCCGCTGCACGAGGAGATCTACAAGGCCCTTCTCGGCAGCTTCTCCGCACGGGCCGCAGGATCGGAGGCCGACTTCCTGGCATGGGGAAGGATCGCGGTCTATCTGCTGATGGCCGCTACCAGCCCTGCCCTGCTGTCTGTGGGCACTACCCGCTATGAGCCGTTGGCATACCAGGTCCCGCCC
This sequence comes from Actinomadura kijaniata, assembly GCF_014138665.1. NCBI lineage: Bacteria > Bacillati > Actinomycetota > Actinomycetes > Streptosporangiales > Thermomonosporaceae > Actinomadura > Actinomadura kijaniata. The sequence goes on along the minus strand of NZ_JACJIA010000002.1, from coordinate 115,557 downwards.
CTCCCGATACCGCAAGGGACGCCGCTGGCTGATCTGATGCGGGATCTGCCGAGCTACGAGTTCTCCCCCAAGTACCTCGAAGCTCTGAAGATCGTCGCAGCCAACGCCGCCAGCGGACGCAAAACCCTGGTTTGGTCCACATTCATCCGCAGTCTCAACACCCTCGAACGCATACTCAAAGAATTCCGGCCAGAAGTGGTCCACGGCGGCACAGAAGACCGCGAGGCAGCGATCGCCCGCTTCCGCTACGACCCCGACTGCATGGTCCTGCTGTCGAACCCTGCCACCCTCGGCGAGGGCATCAGCCTTCACCGCCACTGCCACGATGCGGTCTACATCGACCGGGATTTCGCCGCCGGACGATTCCTCCAGAGCCTCGACCGGATCCACCGCCTCGGCCTGGCGCCCGACGCTGAGACCCACATTACTGTCCTGGCCTCCAAAGAGACCATCGACGAAGTCGTGGACTTCCGGCTGGGACAGAAGCTCCAGTTCATGGGGACCGTCTTGGACGACCCGGCCGTGCAGCAGCTCTCCGACCTAGAGGAGGAACCCGCCGTCGGAGGCGGTCTCGACCAGGCCGACCTCCAAGTCCTGCTGGGCCACCTTCATGCCCGTGCCGCCTGAGCCCGTGCTCAGGGCAGCCGTCCGCTGGATGGAAAAACTGCCTGTCAGCGGTCGGGCGCGGTGCCAGGCGCTGTTTACCACCCATGCGGAATACAGCGACATCGGCCCCCACCAGTACGACGCTGCGTACATGTGGCTGCAGAAATCTGGACTCCTGCAGGCCTTGGACACCGCTCTACCGGCTGCGCAGCGTGTCTTCCACGCCGCCCTGCTGACCGGCAGGCCTGCATGGCTTCCGGACGCTGACCTCCTCGTGCGCGAGCCGGCGGAGCTGCCTGCCGACGCTGTACGTGCGGCCGAAGCACTCGGACTCAGCGACCTGCAGGCATACCAGGAAGTCCATGCCGTCTGGGGGAAGGTGGACGCTGCAGAGCGTTCACGGCTCGGCGCTGCCGGTGAAGCCGCCCTAGCAGACCTGCTCGCGTCCTCGACGATGGCGCGCGTTGAGCATGTCGCCGCCCACTCAGACGGGTACGGTTACGACATTGCCCTCCACGCCGGCCGGTGCAGCCTGCATATCGAGGTCAAGGCCACTGTGCGACGCAACCGCCTGGTGTTCTTCCTGTCCCGCCGCGAGTACGAAACGATGCGGCATGATCCCTGCTGGCAACTTGTCATGGTCCGGCTGACGGATCAGCTCGAGATCGACGCAGTCTGCTCTCTAGCCAGCGCTTGGATCGCAGCGCAGGTCCCCAGCGACCGGGGGCTGCACGGGCGTTGGGAGTCGTGCCGCATCGAAATTCCCCCTGGAGGGGCGGCCAAAGGAATCCCGCGACTCGCACCCGTCCTTCGCCAGGAAGCCGCGTCTTTGCTGCTGGGGAAGTAACGAGCACTGCTCTTCACAGGGAACGACGGCGAGACTGAACCGCTTCACAGACCGCACGGGCGCAATGACCGGCCCCCTCGTGCTCCCAGAAACGGAGGACAAGCCATCCGGCTTCAGCAAGGAGCGCGTCCGTTTCCCTATCGCGCTCTACGTTGCGACTGATCTTCGTCCGCCAATAGTCCGGATTGGTCTTAGGTGCCACGAAATGATCCGGGCAGCCGTGCCAAAAACAGCCGTCGACGAAGACAGCGACCCGGGTCGGCCGGAAAACCAAGTCGGCAGTTCTGCGTATCCCTGGGAGCGGCTTGGCGGCCACGCGGTAACGCAGGCCCGCGGCATGCACAAGCGATCGGATCGCCAGCTCTGGAGATGTGTCACGGCTCCGGTTGCCCAACATGCTTCGCCGGTTCGCGGCTGACGACGCCCACGAGCCGTCCGGAGGCCGCCACCCCCCAGCGTTCGACGTGCCCCCCTCGGACACGATCTCACTCCCCTCTCGCGGCAACAGCCCGGGCCCACATCTCTTCGAACTCACGCCGACTGATCACATGGGGCTGGAACTCCTCTTGGGCCGCGATCCCCGCGACGGTGCCGACAGGCACCTCCGAAAGGCCGGTGGCTCCCGTCTCTCGATGCCCGTCGGCATACTCCAGCCGCCCGTCGGGAAACAACTCGACCTTTCGGGTCTCATAGCCGTCGTCGCCGACCTCGCTGTACACCTCAACAGGCTCATCATCAAAGCTATGGAGCCATTCGACCTTCATGTGCCAAGCCACTCGTTCACCCCCCAGCAGACGATCCTCCCCTCGAGCGCCAGCGGCTCCCGTCCGGGGACCAGGATGACATGCCTCCTGCACAGGACCAGCTCAAGTCCTGTTACATCCACTTCAATGTAGTGGGTGAAGCGCGACGACAGCCAGGGGACTCTCACGAAGCACCGGGCCAACTGGGCGGCGGACATCGTCCCGGGGTGCACATCGGAAAGGTACTGCCCGTCCCCGTAGCGAGCGTCTTTCGGGTTCCCGTCCTTTAGGGAGGGGAGCAGGCAGCGGCTTTCAAGAATGCTGCGCTGCCCTTGCTCGTCAGTGTAGTGCCACAGTCTTGCAGGCATACCTTATCACCCGCCGCGGGTCCGGAAGCATGGATCTCTGCATGCGCAACACCATCAAGGCGCAACTCGGGGAGTCAACTAGTTCGAGGCGCTGAAATATTTCATAGGAGCAGTGCGCCGGTCATCTCTGATGCTTCGAACGGAAGGTACTCGGGCGCATTCCCCGCCGCCGGGTCGAAGGCGCGCAGGAAACGCTGGCTAGCGTCCCCGCCGGTCCAGTTCCATGTGAAATAAAATGAAATTCGGACACCCGGGGCGGAAATTCTGCCCAGGCTGGACTGATCCTTGTCCTTCCGTATAGTCTGTCCGTGGTCGTGGGTTCGTCGTGAAGCGAGAAAGAAAGGCTCTTGCGGAATGCAGGAACGGAAGCTGCCCGTGCAAGTTCCCTCCGAGCAGACCCGCATGGTCGCCGATCTCCTTGCCAGGTCTAGGTTCCGTCAGAACCTCATCGCAAGGCGCAGCAGCGAAATCGCGGCGGCCTACAAGAATATCCGCCCCGACCTTCCCGTCCGCCTCAGCGAGTCCACCATCAGCCGCATGAAGACGGGCAGCGACCTCAAGAAGATGGACGGAGGAAATCTCACGCTTCTTCATCTGACGCTCGCCCGCCTCGTGCGGACCGGGGACGAAGGAGAACCGGACCTCCTTCGGGATCTGCGCGCCGCAATCTCGTTTGCTGAGAAGGTACTGGATCTCGCTTCGGAGTCCGAGAAGCCGAGGGGGAGCTCATACAACCCGAATGATCCGCGACACTACCGGGCAAGCGATCTTTTCGGCGATCACGGAGTCGACCTGCTTGAGCAGGCACTTGAGAGGAAAGACGCAGGCTCTTTTAGGAAGCTCGCCGTACTTCAGCAACTGTCAGGCAACTCCGATGATGCTCGATTCTGGAACCACTGCGCCTCTGAAGCAGACCCTGCGATGCAGTCATCGGACGGCATAAATGATGCCACGGCAGCCCAGGAAGCGTTCCGTTCAGGCCGCCAGTACCTCTACAGCGGGCAGGGGGGTGCTGCCGAGATCTATCTGACTCTTGCGGCGAGCAAGGGCCACGCAGACGCTGCTTATGTCATGGGCGATCTTTTCGAGACTCGAGGATGCGTCCAGGAAGCGCGACAGTGGTTTTCTGTGGCGAAAAGCTATGGGCATAGTAATGCCGATGCGAGGTTGTCTTCTCCGGCGCTCCAGTGAGCTCTTTTCAGCCGACTCGGCGTGGGTGCTGATCACAGGTTGGGCAACCGGCCCGGAACGTGGTGAAGCCCCTGGTAGATGGGTTGCTTGCTGCAGACCCCGCACCTGCCAGAGGCTCGTATGTTGTTTTACCGTGCTGCGCTGTCGTTGTCGCCCCGGACGCTGAACTGCCTGGCCGGAGTGGCTGCGTCGGCACCGCCGCCGGTCGGCTCCCGCCGACGGGCGCTGACCTGCGGCCGTCAGGCGCTGCTGGTCCTGGTGCACCTGCGCACCGGTGCTCCGTTCACACAGGCCGGAGCGGGTTTTGCGGTCTCGACGTCCACCGCCTGGCGGTACGTGCACGAGGCCGTGGACCTGCCGGCCGTCCGCGCCCCGAAGCTGGACCGGGCACTGCGCGCCGCACGCGAACCAGGCGAGCGGGCCTTGTTCCTGGACGGCACCCTCATCCCCATCGACCGGGTGGCCGCCGAGCGCCCGTTCTTTTCCGGCAGGCACCGTCGGCACCGGATGAACCTGCAGGTCCTGGCCACCCTGAACGGTCGGCTGATATGGGTGTCGGGGGCGTTGCCCGGCAGCGTGCACGACCTGCGGGCCGCCCGGATCTGGGACATCCCGTGGGCAGTGGCACGAGCCGGGCTGCTCACCCTGGCCGACAAGGGCTACCGCGGCGCGGGCGAACCGGTGCTGACCCCCTGCAAGGGCCGCGCCAAGCCCGAGGTCCTCAAGGACGCCAACCGCGCCCACGCCCGGCTGCGCAGTCCCGGCGAGCGGGCCATCGCCCAGCTGAAGACCTGGCGCATCCTGCGCCAGCTGCGCTGCTGCCCACACCGCACCGGCCACATTGCCAAGGCCGTCCTCGTGCTCCAGGCCCGCGAGACCCACGCGTACTGAAAAAGGCTCACTCTCGCCGAGGTGTGCGCCGAGATCAAAATTTCGCGTTCGACGTTCTATGAGTGGCGCGCCAAGGGTAGCGCCCCGAAGTGCTACAAAATTGACAACGGCGAACTTCGCGTCAGTCGAGAAGACCTCGACGAGTGGTGGAACCAGCGAAGGAACGCCGCTTGATGGAGAACATCACCTACGACGTCCGCATCCATAAAATGGAGGTGTACAAGGGGAATAAGATCACCACGTACACCGTCCGATGGAAGACCGGCCCCAAGCCGTGGAAAGAGCCCTTTCGTAAGTACGCGCAAGCCCTCAGCTTCGAGGCCGAGCTTCGGTCGGCACCCGCAAGGCGCGAGGCGTTCGACGTGACGACGGGTCGCCTGGTGGCGTGGGGACGGACTGCCACGGAGATGTCTTGGTATGACTTCTGTGTGTCCTACGTGGACATGAAGTGGAAGGGCGCTTCCGGGAAGCACCGTGCGGACACCGCATGGGCGCTTGTCACCGTCATGCCGGCCATGCTCGCTAGCGAGCATGGCAAGCCGGACGACAAGAAGATGCGCACGGCGCTGCGACGGTGGGCGTTCAACAGCAAGAACCGCGTGGACTGCCCGGACGACGCTGCCCAGATCCTCAAGTGGCTGTCGCGGAACACCAAGCCGGTATCGGCGCTGTCCGACCCCAAAGTGATGCGCGCCGTTCTCGACCGCGCCGCGCCGCTGCTTGACGGGTCGCTCGCCGCGCCCTCGACCATCCAGCGCAACCGCGCGATTCTCCACAACGCATGCGAATACGCGATGGAGCTGAACATGCTCACCCGTAACCCCATCAAGGCCATCAAGTGGAAGGCTCCGAAAGCCTCGCCCGAGGTCGACCGTCGCTCGGTCGTCAACCACGGTCAGACGCGGCGTCTGCTGCAAGCGCTTCAGGAACAGAGCCCGAGCGGCCTGCGGCTCGCCGCGTTCTTCGCGGTGCTCTACTACGCCGGTCTACGTCCCGAAGAGGCCGTCAACCTGCGACGCGAGAACATCACCCTTCCGCCTCTGGTCTGGAACGACCAGACCGAGAAGTGGGAGGAACCGGAGGACGACTGGGGAGAACTGCACTTCTGTACCGCCGCACCCGAGGTCGGAGTGGACCGACGACGGCGCCCGCCGCGAAGTGCGACGCCTCAAGGGCCGCGGTGAAGGGGAGTGGCGCCGGGTACCGGTGGCGCCGCCGCTGACCCGCATTCTGCGGCGGCATCTGGAGACGTTCGGCACCGGCCCCGGTGGGCGCGTGTTCAGGGGCGTCCGCGGTGGCGAGCTGGCCACGGTCACCTACCGCCGCGTGTGGGACCGTGCGCGCCTGGCCGCGCTGTCGGACGCCGAATACGCCTCACCGCTCGCCAAGCGCCCATACGACCTGCGCCACGCGTGCGTGTCCACATGGCTCAACGGCGGCGTACCGGCTACCCAGGTCGCCGAGTGGGTCGGCCGCAGCGTCGAGGTCCTGCTACGGGTCTACGCGAAGTGCATCGAAGGGCAGGACGAAGCGGCCAAACGCTGCATTGAACAGGCCCTACGGGACGACTGACTTCGGCACGTATTCGGCATAGGCGGCCGTTGAGGGCCGGTGACGGTCGGACACGGCCGGACAGACGAGAGAAGCGCCCGGACCTGTTTTCCCAGGTCGGGCGCTTCTTTTCGCTGGTGAAGAGTGTGGGCAGGGGCGGGGTCGAACCGCCGACCTTCCGCTTTTCAGGCGGACGCTCGTACCGACTGAGCTACCTGCCCAGGACGCACGCGATCGGCGCGTCTGGCGGTCCTGACGGGATTTGAACCCGCGGCCTCCACCTTGACAGGGTGGCGAGCACTCCTAGCTGCTCCACAGGACCTTGTGGCGTCGAGTCTAGCTGACTCGGGGTGTGCGTTGTCCGGTCTGGCCTTGGGCCTCTCGTTCGCGGCGACATGGAAGAGCTTACGGGATGGGTGTGGGTGGTGCCAACTCGGTTAACGGGGGTCCGGTCACAGGCGTTGGGCCCCGCGATGCCAGGCCAGGGCGCGGCGTTCGACGGTCAGGAACGCCGTGTTCAGCGCCAGTCCGAGGGCGCCCAGCAGGACGATTCCGGTCCACACGCCGGGGATGTCGGTGGTGCTCTGGGCCAGCATCTGCAGGTAGCCGATGCCGTTGACGGAGCCGACCAGTTCGGAGATCACCATCAGGATCAGCGCGGTGGACAGGCTCAGCCGGAGACCCGCGAAGATCTTGGGGGCGGCGGCCGGGAGGATGATCCGGGTGACGCGGGTGGTGCGCGTCAGGCGGAAGGCGCGGGCCGTCTCCAGCTGGAGCGGGTCGACGTGGCGGGCTCCGTCGAGGGAGTTCAGCAGGACGGGCCACACGACGCCGAACACGATCGTCGCCAGCTGCATCCGGGTGCCGATCTCGAAGAGCACGATGAAGACCGGGACCAGGGCGGGCGGCGGGATCGCGCGGAAGAAGTGGACGAGCGGGGCCAGGTGGTCCGACAGGCGTTCGGAGCGGCCCGCGGCCAGGCCGAGGGCGATGCCGAGGACGCAGGCCAGCGTCCATCCCGTCAGCAGGCGGGCGAGGCTCGGGAGGATGTTGCCGGTCGCCTGCTCGGTGAGGAACAGGTGCGAGGCGGGGCCCGAGAACCAGTCGGTCCGCATCCGGGACAGGATCCGGGTCGGGGGAGGGAAGAACGCGTTCCCGGCCTGGCGGGTCGCGAGTTCCCAGAGGGCGAAGGCCAGCGGGAGGGACAGGAACCGCAGCATCACGCCACCTCGGTTCGGGCTCGGTGCCAGCGGAACAGGCGGTGTTCGGCCAGGGCCAGGGCGCCGTTGCCGAGCAGGCCGAGGGCGCCCGCCCACACCGTCGCCGCGAGCATCAGCTCCACGCGGTCGGAGCTTCCGGCGTTGGTGATGAACGTGCCGATGCCCGGCGAGCCCCCGGCCAGCAGTTCGGCGCTCACCGCGACGATCAGCGCGATGGCCGCCGACAGCCGCACCCCGGTCGCGATGAACGGGGCCGTGCTCGGCAGCGACACCCGCAGCAGCACCGGGACGGGGCCGAAGCCGAAGGAGGAGAGCGTCTCCTTGGCCACCGGGTCCACCTCGCGCAGCCCGTACACGGTGTTGATCAGCACCGGCCAGCAGGACGCGTAGACGATCACCGAGGTCTTCATGTCGAGGGCGTCGGGGAACAGCAGCATCGCCAGCGGGATGATCGCCACCGCCGGGATCGGCCGCAGGAACTCCAGCACCGGCCGGGCCACCGCCTCGACCCGGGGCAGCGCGCCCAGCAGCAGCCCCAGGGGCAGGGCGGCCGCCACCGCCAGCGCCAGGCCGAGCAGCCAGGCGGTGACGGTGGCGCGCACGTCGGTCAGGAACGCGGTGTCCCCGGCGAGCCGCCCGGCCTCGGCGAGGACCACCGAGACGGGCGGCAGGGGCAGTCCGCTCCGGGACGTCAGCTCGGCCACGACGAGGAACGCCGCGGCCCCCTGGACGCCGCGGCGGGTCCGCGCGATCGCGCTCACCGCGGCTGCGCCACCAGCATCGACGCGATGTCCGGCGTCCTGCTCAGGTAGCCGAACTCCCGCATCAGGGCGGCGACCCGCTCCAGCCGCGCGGCGTCCAGCGTCGCGGGGAAGGAGCCGAGGGTGATGGCGGCGGCGGTCTCGGCGGGGATCCGCGTGTAGGCCGGGATGGCCTTGACCACCTCGTCGCGGTCGGCGGCGACCCTGAGGGCCTTGCCGATGGCGCGCTGGAACGCCGCCACCGTCTTCGGGTTCCTCTCGGCGAACCGGGCGGTGCCGCCCCAGCCCGCGATCGGGAAGTCCCGGGTGGGGCCGGTGACCAGGTCCGCGAGCCGGCGGGCCCCGTGCTCGTTCTGGACGCCGGTGACGAACGGCTCCACCGCCGCGACCGCGTCGACCGAGCCCTGCCTGAGGGCCGCGCCCATGCCGGCCAGCGGGATCGGCGTGACGGTGACGTCCCGGGCCGGGTCGAGCCCGGCGGTCCTGAGGCGGACGGCCAGCAGCAGGTCGGTGACGCTCCGGACGGCGGGCACGGCGATCTTCTTGCCCCGCAGGTCCGCCGGGGTCGCGATCCTGGAGTCCTTCCCGGTGAGCAGCGCGAACGAGTTGCTGGTGCCCTGGTAGGAGTCGGCGACCAGCTTGAAGCTGATCGCCCCCTTGTCCTGGGCGGTGAACGTCGACACGTAGTTCAGCAGCGCCAGGTCCATGGAGCCGTTGAGCAGCATCGGCGTCGCCTCGGGGGAGGCCTTGATGGGCTTGGCCCTGACGGTCAGTCCCTCCTCCCTGAAGAAGCCCCTCTGCTGGGCGATCTGGAGGGGAGCGGAGTCGGGGACGGGCACCACGCCGACGTTCAGGACGGGTTTCTCCAGTCCCCTGGGGTTGGGGGCGCCGGTCTCTCCGGGCCCGCCGCAGGCGGTGAGGGTGAGTGCCACGGCGGCGACGGAGGCCACGCGGACGAGAGATCGTCTCATCGGGTTCCTCGGGTTCTTCGCTGGACGGTGGACGAAGACGGCCGCCAGCGTAGCGCCGGCGTCGGGAGCCATGATCATTTAGAGTCCGGCCGGGCGGGCGTCCGGGATCTCGGGCAGGATGGGCGACGCCAGGTAACGGGGTGGTCGCGGTCCGGTACCGGAACGGTGGTCGGCTTCCCCGGGGGATGGCGCAATAAGCACTTATTTCGCTTCTGTAGCCTTCTGTTCCTGCTCTGTCCGGGCCGACGCCAACGAAGCGCGGCCACGGCGAGCGCCGTCCGGAACGGGCGGCGCGAATGCGAGAAAGGCAGTACATGGCTGAACCAACCTCCGGAGAGGGGTACCAGCGGGGACTCGGCACCCGGCAGATCCAGATGCTGGCCATCGGCGGCACGATCGGCACCGGGCTGTTCCTGGGCGCGGGCAAGAACATCGCCAAGGCCGGGCCGAGCCTGATCCTCACCTACGCCATCGCCGGGCTGATGCTGTTCTTCGTCATGCGGGCGCTGGGCGAGCTGCTGACCTACCGGCAGGCCGAGGGCGGGTTCGCCGGGTACGCCCGGGAGTTCCTCGGCCCGTTCTGGGGTTACGCCACCACCTGGACGTACTGGATCATCTGGGTGACCACCGGCATGGCGGAGCTGACCGCGGCCGGGGCCTACATCCAACGATGGTTCCCGCACTTCGAGGTGTGGAAGACGGCGCTGATAGCGCTGGTGATCCTGTTCGTGGTCAACCTGATCTCGGTGAAGCTCTTCGGCGAGCTGGAGTTCTGGTTCGCCATGATCAAGGTCGCCGCGATCGTCGCGATGATCCTGATCGGGGTCGGCGTGCTGGCGTTCGGGTTCGGGGACGTCGGCGACACCGCGGCCGTCAGCAACCTGTGGCAGCACGACGGCTTCTTCCCCGAGGGCGTCAGCCCGATGGTGATGACCCTGCAGATGGTGCTGTTCGCCTACCTGGGCGTCGAGCTGGTCGGTGTGACCGCCGCCGAGGCCAGGGACCCGGAGAAGAACATCCCGCGCGCCATCAACGCCCTGCCGATCCGGTTCGCGCTGTTCTACCTCGGCTCGCTGCTGGTGATCCTGTCGGTGGTGCCGTGGACCGAGTTCAAGGGCGGCGCGAGCCCGTTCGTGCTGGCCTTCGACAAGATCGGCATCCCGTACGGCGCGGACATCGTCAACTTCGTGGTGCTGACCGCCGCGCTGTCGTCGTGCAACGCCGGCGGCCTGTACTCCACCTCCCGGATGCTGCGCACCGCGGGCGTCAACGGCGACGGCCCCAAGGCCCTGACCCGGCTGAACGAGCGCGGCGTCCCGGTCCTCACCGTCGTGATCTCCGCGCTGGTCATGGGCCTGGGCGTGATCGTGAACATCTTCGTCCCGGAGAAGGCGTTCGAGTACATCACCTCGGTCTCCACCGGTGGCGCGATCATGGTGTGGACGGTGATCCTGGTCGCGCACCAGGGCTACCGCCGCAAGGTCCGCAAGGGTGAGCTGCCCGCCTCGGACTACCGGATGCCGGGCGCGCCGTTCACGACCTGGATGGTGCTGGCGTTCTTCGCGTTCGTCACGGTGACGATCGCGTGGGAGCACGACACCCGCATCGCGCTGTACGTGACGGCGATCTGGGTGGTGCTGATCGTGGCGGCGTGGCCGGTGGTCCGGCGCAACTCGCGCCGGGCCGAGGCGGCGGCCGCCGTGGCCGACCCCGTCAAGAGCTGACCGGCCGGCGGCCCGATGACGGATCCCTCCGTCATCGGGCCGTCGCCGTGCTCAGGCGGCGCCGGCGATCCGCCCGTTCCGCAGCTCGACCCGCGATCCCACGAACCCGCTGCGGAACCGCCGGTCGTGCGACACCACCAGCAGCGCCCCCCGGTAGTCGCGCAGCGCCTCCTCCAGCTCCTCGATGAGGGCCAGCGAGAGGTGGTTGGTGGGCTCGTCGAGGATCAGCAGGTCCGCCGGGCGGGTCACCAGCCGCGCCAGCTCCAGCCGCCGCCGCTGCCCGACCGACAGCCCCGACGCGGGCTTGGCCAGGTCCTCCTGCCGGAACAATCCGAGCGCCAGCAGCGCGTCGGCGTGGTCCTCGGCGGGGCCGGGCAGCCCCTCGGCGAACGTCGCCAGCACGCCGCGCCGCGACCGTTCGGGCGGGAGCTCCTGCCGCAGGTACCCGATCCGCCGGGGCCGCCGTACCTTCCCGTGGTCCTGCGCCAGGTCCCCGGCCAGCACCCGCAGCAACGTGGTCTTGCCCGCGCCGTTCGGCCCGGTCAGCAGCATCCGCTCGCCGGGCGGCAGCGTGAACGACTCCACGTCCAGCCGTCCGGCCACCTTCACCTGGGACAGTTCGGCGGTCAGCCCGTCGCCCTTGCCGCCCTCGACGCGCGCGGCGAACCGCAGCGGGTCCGGCGGCCGGGGCACCGGGTGGGCGCGCAGCCGTTCCAGGCGTTCCCGCGCGTTGCGGACCAGCGCCGACACGCCGTGGTCGTGGGAGCGGCGGTGCTTGGAGAACCGCTCCTCGCGGCTCGGCGGCCGCAGCGCGTCCAGCCGCCGCGCGCCGGACTCGGCCAGCCCGGTCTGCCGGTCGATCTCGGCGAGCCACTCGGCGTGGTCCTGCTCCCAGCGGCGGCGGGCGGCGGCGCGGGCCGTCAGGTAGCCCTCCCAGCCGTCGCCGTAGCGGGTGACGGCGTGCCGGTCCCGGTCCACCTCCAGGATCGCGGTGGCGAACCCCTCCAGGAACGCCCGGTCGTGCGTGACGGCGACGACGGTCCCGCGATGGGTCCGCAGCCGTTCCTCCAGCCACGCCACCGCCCGGTCGTCGAGGTGGTTGGTGGGCTCGTCGAGCAGCAGCAGCTCGGGCGCGGCGGCCAGCACGGTCGCCAGCCCCAGCCGGGACTGCTCGCCGCCCGACAGCGACCCCAGCGCGCGGTCGCGGGTGAGGTGGGAGATCCCGAGGGCGTCCATCGCGGCGTCCACCCGCGCGTCGGCCTCGTAGCCGCCGCGCGCCTCGTAGCCGGCGAGCAGGTCGCCGTATTCGGCCATGTTCCCCTCGTGGAGGTCGGCCTCCAGCTCGCGCATGCGCCGTTCGACGGCGCGCAGGTCGGCCAGCGCGTGGTCGATCGCGTCGGCGACGGTCAGGCCGGGATCCAGCCCGAGCGTCTGCCCGAGGTGCCCGACGCCGCCGGGCGCGACGACGGCGACCTCGCCGGTGTCGGGCTCCTCCACGCCGGACAGCAGGCGGAGCAGGGTGGACTTGCCCGAGCCGTTCTCGCCGATGACGGCGACCTTCTCGCAGGGACGGACGGTGAACGACACCTGGTCGAGGACGGCGCGGCCCTCGTAGGCCTTGGCGACGTCCTTGACGGTGAGCTGGAACGTTGTCGAACGCGGGCGGCTGGTCATGCGACCACCTCCGGAAAAGAGCGCGGGTCCGTACGGGACCGGGGATCGGCAGGGATCCGCACGCCGGGACGGAGCACCACGGGTCGCGCGAAACGGCGGACCCGGAAAGAAGGGAAGAGACCCGGCGGCGGGGCGGAACGTGTGGCGATCAGGCGCGGCGGCGAGAGCGCACGCGCGTGTCTCGACCGTGCGGCGGCGGCGTCAGAGCACCGCGGCGGCGCGGGAGATTACAGAAACCACACCCCGGTCACGAAGAACCTGCCGGAACCACTCATGGGGCCCATGGTAGCGTCGCGCCCCCGAACGCGCCTGTGACGGTCGTCATAGTGGGATGATCCGTCCGGGCGGTCCGGGACCGTCGTTTTATCGTGAGACCAGTCGCGCCCCCCACGCCGGCGGGCCGTTCCCTGGGCGGAGGCGCAGGTGACCGAGCGGAACCCGACCCCGCGCCGTCTCGGCGCCCGCATCGAGGCCCGCATCGAGGCGCGCCTGGGCGGCCTGGAGGACCTTCCGCTGCCCACCCCGCTGGAGCTGCGCGTCCGCTGGGTGCTGCTGGCGGTGGTCGTGATCGCGAACGTCGGCGGGGCCCTGGTGGTGCTGTCGTTCGCGACGTTCGTGGTGCCCGACCCGCCGCTCGGCGACCCCGCGTACGTCGAGCACGTCCACCGCGTCAACGCGATCGCGTTCTTCAGCTACCCCGTCGTCGCGGGACCGGTCGCGCTGTGGCTGGGCCTGCGCCTGTGGCGGCCGGTGGTGCGGCTGGCCCGCGAGGGCGGCGTCCCCGACCGGGAGCAGCGCGGCGCCGTGCTGCTCGGTCCCCTGCGGCTGACGCTGCTGCTGGGCGTGATGTGGGCGGTCGGCGCGGCCGGCTGGGCCGTGCTGGACGCGACGCTGTTCACCGCCCGGCTGGCCGTCAAGACCGGCCTGACCTGCCTGCTCGGCGCGATGACCACCTGCACGCTGGTGTACCTGATGTCGGAGCGGCTGCTGCGCCCGGCCGCCGCGCTCGTGCTGGCCACCCAGCCGCCGCGCCGGATCCGGCTGCCCGGCATCACCGCCCGCGTCATGCTCGCCTGGGCGCTGGGCACCGCGATCCCGGTGGTCGGGGTGGTCGGCGTGGGGATCGCCGCACTGGTCACGCCGATCCCGGGCGGCCAGCTGGCGTTCACCATGATCGGCCTGGGCGGGATCGCGCTGCTGGCCGGCGCGGTGATCACCTATCTGGCGACCCGCGCCATCGCCGACCCGATCAAGACGGTGCGGACCGGGATGGCCCGCGTGGCGCGCGGCGACCTGGCCGCCGAGACCGAGGTCTACGACGCCAGCGAGGTCGGGCAGTTGCAGGCCGGGTTCAACGACATGGTCGCGGGGCTGCGGCGGTCCGAACGGCTGCGCGACCTGTTCGGCCGCCATGTGGGGGAGGAGGTCGCCGACCTGGCGCTGGAGGGCGGCGACATCGAGCTGGGCGGCGAGACCCGCGAGGTGGCGGTGCTGTTCGTGGACCTGGCCGGGTCCACCCGGCTCGCCGAGACCCGCACGCCCGACCAGGTGGTGGCGCTGCTCAACGCGTTCTTCGGCGTGGTCGTCGCGGTCGTGGCCCGGCACGGCGGCTGGATCAACAAGTTCGAGGGCGACGCCGCGCTGGCGATCTTCGGTGCGCCGACCGCGCTGGAGGACTCGGCGGGCGGCGCGCTCGGCGCGGCCCGCGAGACGGCGCTGCGGCTGCGCGCCGGGGTGGCGGAGCTGGACTTCGGCGTCGGGGTGTCGGCGGGCGAGGTCGTCGCCGGGTACATCGGGGCCGAGCAGCGCTTCGAGTACACCGTCATCGGCGACCCGGTGAACGAGGCCGCCCGCCTCAGCGACATGGCCAAGACGTTCGACGGCCGCGTGCTGGCGTCCGGGACCGTGCTGGAGGCGGCCCACCTCGCCGAGGCCCAGCACTGGGACCTCGGGAGATCGGTCACGCTGCGGGGCCGCCGCGGGCCGACCCGGCTGGCCACGCCGCGCCCGCCCGCCGTCCCCGACCGGGAACGCCGGCGTCTCCTGCCCCGCCCGCCCCGGGTGCTCCGCCGCCGCCCGACCGCTCCGGAGGACCCGCAAACGCTCGGATAACGACCACAGAAGGTCATTTCGAATCCACGCTGCGCCATGTCGGCGTTACGCGCGCGTTACCCACTGCCTCAAGGGTGAGGAGTGGACGCCCCCCCAGTCACGAGAGGTGCCAATGCTCCGACGGCTCGCCCCCGGCCTCACCGCGTTCACCGCCACCACCGCCCTCGTCGTCCTCGTCCCGGCCGACGCCCCCGCCGTGGCCGCCCCCGAGGCGCGCAAGGCCTCCCCGCGCGTCACGAACGTCGCCCACCGCGGCGCGTCGTCCGGCGCGCCGGAGAACACCCTGGCGGCGTTCCGGCTGGCCCGCTCCCAACGCGCCGACATGTTCGAGCTGGACGTGCAGCAGACCAAGGACGGCAAGCTGGTCCTGATGCACGACACGACGCTGCGCCGCACCACCGACGTGGAGCGGCGCTACCCGCGCCGTTCCCCCTGGCGGGTCCGCGACTTCACGCTCGCCGAGATCCGCAGGCTGGACGCGGGGTCCTGGTTCTCCCGCCGCTACCGGGGCGAACGCGTGCCGACGCTCGGCGAGGCGCTGACGGCCATGCGCGACAGCGGCCTCGGCCTGCTGCTGGAGATCAAGGCCCCGCACCTGTACCCGGGCATCGAGCGCCGCGTCGCCTCCGAACTGGTGCGCAACAGCTCCTGGCTGCGCCCCGACCCGAGGGAACGGCACCTGGTCGTCCAGTCGTTCGACCGGTCGTCCGTGCGCCGCTTCCACCGGCTGCTCCCCACGGTCCCCACCGGCCTGCTCGCCGCCCCCAGGACCAGCGAGCTCAAGGAGCTGTCCAAGTTCACCGACCAGATCAACCCGCCCTACAAGAGCGTCACCGCCGCCTACGTGAAGCAGATCCACCGCCACGGCATGGACGTCTTCACCTGGACCGTCGACGACCCCGCCAAGATGCGGCGCGCGGTGGGGCTGGGCGTGGACGGTGTGATCACCAACCGCCCCGCGGTGCTGTACGGGGTGCTGCGCGAACGCTCCACCCTGCTGGACGGGGTGCTGCGGCGGGGCGACGCGGCCTGACCCGGCCTGACCGGGGCGGACCCGGCTTGACGGCCCCGTGGCGGGGCGCGCTCCCCTCCGGAAGGTTTCTTTGCCGCCTCTTGTGCGGGGAGCGCCCCTTCCCCCACCGGTGATCGACCCACCGGATGGTTACCTCGCCTGCGGGAGGTCGGGTGACCAGACGGCGATCATGGTCCATACGGGTGCGGATGACCCTCGGGGCGGCGGTCATCGCCACGCTGGTCTGCCTCGGGGTGTCGGCGCTCGCGCTGCTGTCGGTGCGCGGGCAGGCCGCCGACTACGAGCACGAGCAGACCGTCGCGGACGCGCTGCACGTCGTCCACCTGATCAAACGCGACCGGCTGCCGTCGCGGCTGGACGAGCGCGACTCCAGCGCGCTCCAGGTCCTCGACGCGCGCGGCGCCGTCGTCGCCGCCACGCGGTCGCTGGCCGGACGGGCGCCGATGGCCACGTTCCGTCCCGACGAGCAGAGCGTGCAGACCTCCCGCGTGCTGTGCCCGCCCGCGGGGCTGTCGGGCTGCATGAACGTGGTGTCGTCCCGCGTCTACCAGTCCGACGGCGACTGGACCGTCTACGCCGCCGACTCCACGGTGCCCTGGTACGTCTCGCCGCACCTGTGCGCGTTCCTGCTGCTGGTGTCGGTGATGGCGGTCGCGGTGACGGCGGCGCACACCTGGCGGACGGTGGGCCGCACCCTGGGCCCGGTGGACGCGATCCGCGCCGAGCTCGCCGAGATCACCGCGACCGACTCGGGCCGCCGGGTCCCGGTCCCGCCGGGCCGCGACGAGCTCCGCCAGCTCGCCGTGACCGTCAACGCCACCCTGGACCGGCTCGACTCCGCCCTGGAACGCCAGCGCCGCTTCACCTCCGACGCCTCCCACGACCTGCGCAGCCCCATCACCGCCGCCCGGGTCTGCATCGAGGAGGCGCTGCTGTACCCCGGGGAGGCCGACTGGCCAGCCGTCGCGGGCACCACCCTGACCTGCCTGGACCGTCTCCAGGCGATCGTGGACGACCTGCTGGAACTGGCCCGCCTGGACGCCGACGCCGACGCCGCGTCCCCCGCCACGCCCGTGGACCTCTCCGCCCTGGTCGGGACCGAGCTGGGCCGCGGCCCCCGGCGGCACCCGGTCCACCCGCACCTGACGCCCGGCACGACCGTGCGCGGCGACCGGCTGCGCCTGGCCCGGCTGCTGACGAACCTGCTCGACAACGCCGAACGCCACGCCGAGTCCCGCATCGACGTCACCGTCCGCAAGCTGGAGGGCACGGCCGTGCTGGAGGTCCTGGACGACGGCCCGGGCATCGCCCCCGAGCACCGCGAACTGGTCTTCCAGCGCTTCGCCCGCCTGGCCGACGCCCGCGAACGCGACGCGGGCGGCACCGGCCTCGGCCTGCCCATCGCCCGCCAGATCGCCCGGTCCCACGGCGGCACCCTGGGCGTCGAGGACAGCCCCGGGGGAGCCCGCTTCGTCCTGCGCCTGCCGCTCGTTCAGGGACGGGTCAGCCGGTAGCCGTCGCCCTCCTGGCGCAGCAGGTACGGGCCGGCGGCCCACGCCTCGCCCGGCACGGTTGTGCTCTTCCCGGTCCGCAGGTCGTGGACCAGCGACGACGCGTCGTCGAGGTCCTGGTGGACGGCGCTGAACACCACGACGTGCTCGCCCACGGTGACCCGCCCCAGATACGCGTCGTCACCGCCGTGCGGCAGGCCCCGGACCTCGCGCCGCGACGGCCGGGAGGAGAGCGACCGGACGGTGAGCACGTTCCGGTCCGCCCACGCGAGCGTGTCCGGACCGGCCCCGAACCCGGCCGACGGCTCGCGGCCGTCCGGCAGCGTGATCGTCGTCTGCCGCCCGCTGACCACGTCCACCTGCCGCATCGTCCGCCCCGACCGCACGTAGGCGTGCGGGAAGGAGAACGCCGCCAGCGTCCCCTTCACCGAGAGGTCCCGTACCGCGCCGGCGCAGCCGAGGCTGGTGGCCGGCGCCTTCCGGTCGGCGTCCCACCACACGACCGCGTCCCCGTCGGAGTAGAAGCGGTCGCGCCCGTCCCATCCCGGACGCAGCGTGGTGACCTCGCCCCCTCCCGGCGGCAGGCACCGCAGCCTCGTTCCGTCCGGCCACACGTACGCGGCCCTGCCGGCGGCCATCGTCCACAGGTACGGCAACGAGTCGGGCCCCGTGTCGGCGACCCGCCGCGCCGCGCGGCCGGGCCCGGCGACCCACACGCCGCGCTGCGTGACGCGGACCCGTTCGGCGTCCACGGTCGCGGGGACGCCCAGCACCGAGCCGTCACTGCCGAGCGCCATCGCCCGCAGCCGCTGCCCGCCCGGCAGCGCCCGCGAGATCACCGTGTCGCGCGCGGGCGTCACGGCCGTGGCGGGGGACGTGCGCGATCCCGAGCCCGCCGTCAGCACCACGGCGGGCACCAGGGCCGTGGCGGCGGCCCCGGCGGCCGCGCCCAGCAGCGCCACGCGCCGCCGCCGCCTCCGGCGGTCCCGCGCGGCCGTCACGACCCGCCCGTGAAGACCGGGCGGCGGAGCGCCCCCGATCCGGGCCAGCCGCTCGGCGACCCGGCGCTCGATCTCATCCATGAGCCTCCTCCTCGCGCGTGCCGGAACGTTGCGGGGGAGGGGCCGCGGCCGCGCGCAGCTTGGCCAGCGCCCGCGCGGCCTGGCTGCGGACCGTCCCGGCCGAGCAGCCGAGCACCGCCGCGATCTCGGCGTCGGGCAACTGGTCGAGATAGCGCAGCACCAGCACCGCCCGCATCCGGGGCGGCAGCCCCGCCAGCGCCGCGTCGAACGCGGCGTCCCCGGTCACCCGGTCCAGCCCGGCGTCCTCCACGGGCCGTTCGGGCACGTCGGCGGTGAGGTGCTCGCGGCCCCGGCCGCGGCGCCGGTTGGCCCAGATCCGCACCATCGCGGTGCGGACATAGCCCTCCGGGTCGTGCCGGCGACGCACCCGCCACCAGGCCGCGCCGGTGCGCGCGAGCGCCTCCTGCACCAGGTCCTCGGCGTCGTGCCGGTCCCCGGTCAGCACGCACGCGTACCGGAACAGCGCGGCCAGCCGGTGCTCGACGAACTCCTCGAACGCCCCGAGATCAGCCTGCGGCACGGTGGACCTCCCACATCCAGGGACACACCAGGTGTCCACCGTGCTGCACGCGTGGCGGAAAATCAGTCCGACACCGTCACAGTGTCGCCTCGGACAGGTGCATCCAACCGGACACGGGGGTCTTCTTGACCCGCTCGCGGACCGGCTGGAAGCACTTGGGGTTCACCTCCCCGCAGTCCTGCGCGACGACCGTGTCGTAGACGTACTCGCTGGTGATGAACCCCAGGTCGGACTGGGTGCGCTGCATCCACTCGCGCAGCGTCGCCGAGTCCAGCAGCCGCGCCGCCTGGATGATCGTGAAGCCGTTGACGCCCTCGGTGTCGGAGGTCACCGGCCCGACGCCCAGCGCCGCCCGCAACCGGATGCGCCGCGCCTCGCCCGCCCAGCGGTTGTGGTCGCGCAGCCCGGCGGCCAGCCGCGCCAGCGTCGTCTCGATCACCATCCGGGGCGGGAACTCCGGCCGGACGACCAGCAGCGCCCCGTCACCCCGGTCCTCCCGGTGCATCGACTCCCACGGCACGCCCGCCTCCTCCAGCGCCTCGCGCAGCACCGCGTACATGACACGGCGGATCTCCCGCCGGTCGGAGTCGCGGCGGTGCGGGCCGCTGAAGTCCACGATGTCGGTGAACAGCACCGAGCAGATCTGCCCGGTCCAGGACGGGCGGCCGGTCCGCCGCCAGGTGGGGCGGCCGGGCGCGACCGACGGCGGCCGGACCGCCAGCGGCCGGACGCCCGCGCCGTCCCAGCCCGCCGCGGCCGGCGCGGCGCCCCGGGGCGAGGCGGCCCACTCCGCGAGGGGGGAGCCGGACACCGGGTTCTCGACGAGCCGCTGGTAGATCTCCTGCTCCAGCAGGACCAGCACGCGGGGGTGGGCCTCCAGGAACGCGGCGAACCGCGCCGTGGTCATGCGCAGGCACAGCAGCTCGTCCAGCACGACCACGGTGGCCGACCGCCGCCGCAGCATCAGCGTGGCCCGCTCGCCGATCACGTCGGCGGGACCGCGCAGCGCGACGATCCGCTCGCCGTCCCGGCCGACCGAGACCTTCACCCAGCCGGACAGGATCACCAGCAGGTGGTCGGCGCGGTCGCCCTCGTGCCACAGCACGTGCCCGACCGGCAGCCGGACGCGTTCGGCGGCCTCGACGAACGCGGTCTGCTCGACCACGGTCAGCGCGTGCCAGAACCGGGTCCGCGAGGGCGGCACCGGAACGGCGCCGAAGCCCTCCAGACCCGTGGGCGGGGGGCCGGGCGGCGGCAGCGCGGGACCGCCCGCCACCTCGGACCGGGCCGGGTACAGCACCGGGTCGTCGCCGTAGGTCCGGTACTGCACGGCGCCGCGCCGGGCCGCGTCGTGCCGGGTCGCGTCGCAGGTGGACAGGGGGTGGTCGGCGGGGCCGGAGGACGCGAGGGACAGGCGCGGCGCGCCGCCGTCCGACCGGGTGGGCGCCTCGACGGCGTCCGGGTCGTGGCTGTGGGTCCGCCAGGTCATGCCCGCACCTCCGTTCGGGTCTCGTCGGGTCGGGGCTGGGTGGGGACGGGACGGGCGGCGGGGGACCCCGGAACGGGGCAGCCCTGGACGGGCTTGGGTGGATGACCGTTAACGGGCGGGGGCTTTTCCTGGATTCTGCTCATGTCGAGAACCCCGTGTCTCACCGTGCGGCTTTCTGCGCAATCCCCGGTCGGATCGTTCGTTGTTACGGATTGGACCGATGTATCACCGCAGGGCCGCTCCACCTACTAGCCTCTTCCGCTTGATCGCGGTTAGACTGGGTGGGTCCGTCGTCAGCGTTTCGCCAGGTCAAGAGGGTGTGCGGCGAAATTTTCACCGCATCTTTCCCGACCGGCGGGCGCACCGGCGGGCCCGCTGGGGTCGCCCTTCACTTCACTTCGATCCGCCAGGCCGCCAAACCGGAGATCGAAGGGGAGTGGGGGCGGCTCTGTTTATTTTCGCACAGAAGACAAAGCGTCGGCGATTCCATTGACCTCCTGCCCGGCGGCGCCTCGCCGAGGGGGACGGCGCGGAGTCCCTGCGGTCGGCGGCCGACGTGCCGACCAGAATCCTCACTCAACGTCAGGATGATCTGCCAACTTTAACACGTCAGTCTGCCTTGTGCTACTACGATGACTGTCATTATGCTACCTGGCAACGTGGTAGGTGCGCCATAGCAGATGGCGTCCTGCAACGTTGATTAGAACCTTTCTCCTACTGTGGGGAGATGTGTCGGCTGCCGGGGGAGACCTCTTGCTCGTTGAACCTAACGGTGTGCCGCCACGTATGGAGGAAGGTGGCCGGTTGACACATGGCAGACCGCTGTATGGCGGCAACTACCCAGAGTGAGACACGAGATGACCACTGATCAGGGGCCAGTCGTCCAGAGCGCGTTGCTGCGCAGCGAGCTGACCCAGCTCCGCAAAGAGCGGGGCATGACCCAGGAGCAGGTGGCCAAGGCCCTGGAGTGGTCGACCTCCAAGGTGATCCGGGTGGAGGGCGGGAAGAGCTCGATCACGCGCACCGACCTCCAGGCGTTGCTGCTGGTCTACGGGGTCACCAACGAGAGCCGCCAGGAACGCCTCCAGAGCCTCGCCCGCGGCGCCCGCGAACCCGCCTGGTGGAACTCCTACAAGGGGGTGCTGAGCGACGCGTTCCTCAACTTCGTCGGCTATGAGGCGGGCTCCTCGTTCATCCGGCAGTTCACCTCGATGCTGATCCCCGGCCTGTTGCAGACCCGCGAGTACGCCGAGGTCTTCTCCACCGGCATCGTCGACGCGACCACCCGGGGCATGGCCATCCGCCTGCGCATGCAGCGGCAGGAGGAACTCGCCGCCCGGGAGAACCCGCCGCGCCAGTTCTTCGTCCTCGACGAGGCCGCCATCCGGCGGCACGTCGGCGTCCGGACCGATCCCGCGATCATGCCGAACCAGCTGCTGCGGATCGCCGAGCGGGCCGAGTCCGACGATCTGGTCACCGTGCGGATCATCCCCTTCTCGGCGGGCATGCACCTGGGCGTGTACGGGCCGTTCACGATCCTGGAGTTCGACGGCGGGCTGAGCGACATCCTCTTCATCGAGGGCCGTCCCGACGTCGGCGCGGACGTGACGGTCGCCGGCGACGACCCGCTGGTCGTCGACTACCGGAACAACTTCGAGACGCTGCTGGACGAGGCGCTGTCGGCCGAGGAGTCGATCGCGCTGCTGCGGCGGGCCGCCGACGACTTCATGGCCTGACCGACCCGGCTCCCGTGTTCCCATGCCCTTTCCGGAGGTGACGGCCACAGCGGACTCCCAAGGCGAGCGGGCCACATAACCGAAGCCTTCGATCTTGTGCCGCCGTATAGGCGGAAGATGTCAAACCGTTTACACTCGGGAACGGGAATTTTCCACAAGGTCGTGGTTTGTCATGCCCTGTTCGGCTCGCGCTAGGTGGGTGCTCCTGCCCGGTCGATTGGCGTCGCGGACCCCGCCGGCAGTGGATGGAGGGTCGCTGGATGGTCGATCGTTCGTTTCGGGGGACGGGTGCCGTATGGCGCAAGAGCGCGCACAGCGCGGAGAGCAGCGACTGTGTCGAGATCGCCGCTGTGCGTGCGTTGATTCTGGTCAGGGATTCGAAGGACGCGTCGGGTCCCGTTCTCACGCTCGATCGGCCGCACTGGCGGGGGTTGCTGTGCGGCATTCGTGACAGCCGTTCCGAACCGTTCTCCTGACGGGAGGGCCACACCGGGGGCGCGGGTCCTGAACCCGTGCCCCCGGTCATTTCCGATTCGCCCTTTCCGGTGCGCGGCCCGGAAACGGGGCGCGTTTGCGGACGTCAACACCGTTTTCGTCAACGCATCGCGATGCGGTTGCCGCCGCCCGCGCCTGTTTCGCCGTTTTCCGGTCGCCGCGGCGGGCGGCCCCGGGGGCGCGCCGACGTGCCGTCCTAGTCTGGGGTCGTGCCTGATCACGCTCGCCGGCTCGCGGCCGCCCTTCCCGGCGTCGTCCGGACGGACCTGACGGCCCGTGCCGCCTACTCCTCGGACGCGTCGGTGTTCCGGGCGGTCCCGGTCGCGGTCGCCGAGCCCCGCACCCCGGCCGATCTCGTCCGGATCCTGGAGGTCGCCGCCGCCGAGGGGCTGCCGGTCACCCCGCGCGGCGGCGGCACCTCGATCGCGGGCAACGCGCTGGGCCCCGGCGTCGTCGTGGACGTCTCCCGCCATCTGAACCGGATCGTCCGGCTCGACCCGGACGCCCGCACCGCCGTGGTCGAACCGGGCGTGGTCCTGGACGACCTGCGGGCGGCCGCGTCCCGGCACGGCCTGACGTTCGGGCCGGACCCGTCCACGCACTCGCGCTGCACGCTCGGCGGGATGCTGGGCAACAACGCCTGCGGCCCGCACAGCGTCGCCTGGGGCACGACCGCCGCCAACGTCGAGTCCCTCACCCTGCTGCGCCCCGACGGCCGCGAGCTGCGCGCCGCCCGGGGCACCAGCGGAAACGCGGCCACCGACGCCGCCCTGACCGCGCTGCGCGACGCGCACCTGGCGGCGCTGCGCACCGAGCTGGGGCGCTTCTCCCGCCAGGTGTCGGGCTACGGCCTGCACCATCTGCTCCCCGAGCACGGGTTCGACGTCGCCAAGGCGCTGGTCGGCAGCGAGGGGACCTGCGGTTTCGTCACCGAGGCGACCGTTCGGCTGGTCGAGGCGCCCGCCGCCCGCGCGCTGGCGGTCCTCGGCTTCCCCGACGTCCACGCCGCGGCCGAGCAGGCGCCGTTCGTCGCCGGGGCGGGGGCGCTCACGGTCGAGGGGATGGCGTCGGACCTGCTGGCGGCGCTGCGGTCGCGGCCGGGCCGGGGCGGCGCGGGCGCGGACCTGCCGCCCGGCGGGGGCTGGCTCTACTGCGAGGCCGGCGGCGCGACGGGGGCGGAGGCCCGCGACGCGGCCCACGCCCTGGCCGAGGCGGTCCGCGCCCGGGTGCCGGACACGACCTCGGTCGTCGTGGACGACCCCGCCCGCATGCGGGCGCTGTGGTGGATCCGCGAGGCGGGCGCGGGCATCGTGACCCGGCTGCTGGACGGCGGCGAGGCGTGGGCGGGATGGGAGGACTCGGCCGTTCCGCCGCGGCACCTGTCGGCCTACCTGCGGGACCTGTACGCGTTGATGCGCGAGCACGGGCTGCGGGGTGTCCCCTACGGTCACTTCGGCGAGGGCTGCCTGCACCTGCGTCTCAGCTTCGGCCTCGACACCCGGCCGGGGCTGGCGGTCTACCGCCGTTTCATGGAGGACGCGGCCCGGCTGGTCGTCTCCCACGGCGGCTCGATCTCCGGTGAGCACGGCGACGGCCGCGCCCGTTCCGAGCTGCTGCCCGCCATGTACTCGGCGGGGACGCGCAACGCGTTCGCCGCGTTCAAGCGGGCCTTCGACCCGGACGACCGCCTCAACCCGGGCATCATCACCGATCCCGCGCCCCTGGACGCGCACCTGCGCCCCGGGCCCGGCCGCGACGCCCTCGCCGTGACGCCCGTGCACGCCCTGACCCGCGACAACGGCTCGTTCACGGCGGCCGTCCACCGCTGTGTGGGCGTCGGCGCGTGCCGCGACCTGCGCGCGGGGGCGATGTGCCCGTCGTTCAAGGCGACCCGCGACGAGGTGCACTCGACCCGGGGCCGGGCGCGCGTCCTGGCGGAGATGCTGCGCGGTGAGTCGCTGCCGGGGGGCTGGCGTTCCGCCGAGGTCCGCGAGGCCCTGGACCTGTGCCTGTCCTGCAAGGCGTGCGCCACCGAGTGCCCGGTGAACGTGGACATGGCGACCTACAAGGCGGAGTTCCTGCACCATCACCACAAGGGCCGTCCGCGCCCCCGGGCGCACTACGCGATGGGCTGGCTGCCGTTGTGGTCGCGCCTGGTCACGGCGACCCCGTTCACGGCGGGCCTCGTCAACCGGGTCCTCGCGGCCCGGCGGCCGGCGGGCGCGGTCAAACGCCTGGCGGGGCTCGAACCGCGCCGCGACCTGCCCTCCTTCGCGCCGCGGACGCTGCGCGCCTGGACCCGTGGACGCCGGCCCCGGCGCGCGGGCCGGCCGGTGGTCCTCTGGCCGGACACGTTCACGAACTTCCACACCCCCGAGGTGGGCCGGGCGGCGGTCGAGGTCCTGGAGGCCCTGGGCCACCGCGCGGTCCTGCCGCCCGGTCCCGTCTGCTGCGGCCTGACCTGGCACTCCACCGGCCAGCTCGGGGTGGCGCGGCGCGTGCTGCGGCGCACCCTCGACACCCTGGCCCCCGCCCTGGAGGCGGGCCTGCCGGTGCTCGGCCTGGAGCCGTCCTGCACGGTCATGCTCCGCGAGGAGGCCGCCGAACTCCTCCCGGGCGACCCCCGCGCCGCGCTCCTGGCGGCCCGCGTGACGACCCTCGCCGAGCTGGTGCTGACCGGGGACGGCTGGCCGTTCGAGCGCCTGGACCTTCCGGCCGTCACGCAGTTCCACTGCCACCAGGAGGCGAAGGGGACGACCGCGGCCGACCGGGAGGTCCTGGAGCGCCTCGGGATCGCCGCCGACGTGATCACCGCGGGCTGCTGCGGCCTGGCCGGGAACTTCGGCTTCGAGCCGGGCCACTGGGAGGTCTCCCGGGCGTGCGCCGACCGGGAGCTCTACCCGAGGCTGAACGCCGCGCCGGCCGCCCTGGCCCATGCCGACGGCTTCTCCTGCCGGCTCCAGATCGTCCAGGGCACCGCGCACCGCCCCCTCCACCTGGCGCAGCTCCTCCGCCTGGCGCTCCGCCGGTGAACCTTCCGGGAATCCCCTTGCTCTTCACATGTGCAAACATTAGTGTTGCGCGAGCGGCCACCGGGTCGTGAGCGGGACATGCGCAGACAGGGCTGTTTGCATCTGTGACGGCGAAGAGGGGGAGAGATGCGACGAGCGGCAGGAGACGTTCCGACGCTGTGCACGGCGGCCGGACTCGCGCTGACGGCGGCCCTGCTGTCCGGTTGCGAACTCGGCGGCGGCTCCCCGGCGCAGGGCTCCCCGAAGGGCTCCGCCCCCGCCCCGCGCCCCTCCGGCCCCCTGGCCAAGGAGGCGCGGGCGATGCTGGGCACGCACGCGCGGATCGAGGTGAAGCAGGTCGAGCGCCACGCGGACCGTTCGGTCCTGCGCCTCCACCTGACCAACCTCAAGGACTCCCCGAGCCAGTTCTCCTTCGGCACGTCCCTGGCGAGCGCGGCGTTCGCCGAGCTCCACTTCAAGCTGGTGGACCCGGTCGGCCGCAGGATCTACCACCCGCTGGTCGACGAGGGCGGCAAGGGCCGCATGGTCGGCAGCGTCACCCGGACGTACCACGCCCACCCCGGCGTCCGCTACGAGACGGTGGTGCACTTCCCGCCGCTGCCCGGGGACGTCCGGGCGGTCACGCTCATCACCCCCAGCACGGCGGGCGAGTTCACCGGCGTCCCCGTGGTCGCGGGCCGGGGCGGCACCGGCCCCGAGGCCCCCGTCACCGAGGCCTCCGTCACCCCGCCGCGCGGCAGCACCGTCGCCCTGCCGGTGCACACCCAGAACGGCCAGGCCCCCCATCGGGTGAACGACCTGTACGGCGTCGCCTCCGGCGAGGTGAAGACGACCTCCACCACCCGGAGCGAGCAGCGCATCGGCCTGCGCGCCGACGTGCTCTTCGACTTCGACAAGGCGACCCTGACCCCCAGGGCCAGGGCGGTCCTGGACGACGTGGCCGCGCAGACCCGGGCCGAGGCGGACCCGTCCAAGCCGCCGATCGTCATCACCGGCCACACCGACGGCAAGGGCGCCCCCGCCTACAACATGCCGCTCTCCCAGCAGCGCGCCGCCGCCGTCCTCAAGGAGCTCCAGGCCCGGCTGGGCACCGCCTACCGTTACCGGGCCGAGGGCAGGGGCGAGAAGCTGCCCGTCGCCAAGGAGGGCGGCGCCGACGACGAGAAGGCCCGCGCCAGGAACCGCCGCGTCGAGATCTCCTACCAGATCAAGCAGGAGCGGGCCGAGACCAGGACCGGCGCCACCACCGGACCGGTCTCACCCGCCCTGGCCCCGGGCCGGCCGGCCGCGTTCCGCCCGACCGACGGCCGGACGGTGGCCGGCCGCACCATCGAGTTCCAGCTCTGGGGCCGGCCCGCCAAGCGGCGCATCGACGTCAGGCCGTTCTACCGCGACGGCGCCTACCTGGTGGCGGTCTTCGAGATCACCAACCTCGGCCCCGGGGACCTGAACATCGTCGACGGCTACTCCGACGGCGGCGTCGGCAGGTTCGGCTCGTTCACCGTCACCGACCCCACCAGCCGGATCACCTACGAGGGCGTCTCCATCGGCGCCCCGACCGACGCCCAGGGCGGCCGCAACATCGACCGCCTGGACCCCGGCTGGGCCACCTTCCTGGAGAAGCCCTCCACCGCCAACCGCGGCTTCTTCTACGTCCCCGCCCCGCCGCCGAACGTCACGTCCGTCACCTTCGACGCGGGCGGCTTCGGGAAGTTCCACGACGTGCCCGTCCAGTGATCCGCGCCGCTCGCCGCGGAGGTCACTCCGCGGCGAGCTTGGCGGCGTCGGCCTCGTCCAGCACGATGCCGAACGTCTCCGCCAGCAGCGCCGGGACGTCCGCCCGCCGCACCTCGCGCACCTCGCGCGCGTCGGGCCGGGTGACCGTCAACGTGAGGTCGTCGAGCTGGTAGAGCGCCTCGGCCGTGAACTTCTGCGCGTACGGCCGGGCGGTGAACGGCGACCTGGCGCTGGTGGACACGTAGTGGTTCCCCACGACGTAGTCCACGAGGTACTTGGGCTCCAGCGTGAAGTGGTGCCGGTCGATCCACCCGTCCGGTTCGCGCTGGTGGAGCGTCCACACCTCCTCGCCCGAGTACCCGGCGCCGCGCTCCAGCCGGAGCCGCCAGCCGTCGAAGTCCACCTCGTTGCCGTCCACCAGCTCGATCGGCTCCAGCGGCCCGCTGCCGAACCCGACGTCGCACAGCCAGACCCGGTCGTCGCCGGGGAGGGTCACGCGCAGCACCGCGTGGGTGGCGGGCCGCAGCTTGCCGGCCCCCATGCTGACCCGCGCCTGCAGCCCGGTCACCCCGTACCCGATCCGTTCCAGCACCGCCGCGAACAGCGGGGTGTGCTCGTAGCAGTAGCCGCCCCGCCGCCTCCGCACCAGCTTGTCCTGCAACGAGGGGAGGTCCAGCGGGATCGGCCGCCCGAGGATGATCTCCAGGTTCTCGAACGGCACCGACGTCACGTGCGCCCGCTGCAACCCGCGCAGCGTCTCCGGCGTCGGCGCCCGCTCACCCGTGAATCCGACCCGCCCCAGGTAGGCGTCCAGGTCCAGGTCGTCTCCGTGCCACCCGTACGAGGGATCCGCGTCAGGCATCTCCGCCCCCTAACCGATCTTCAGTGTCCCCCGACGCTAGCCCCTCGACCGAGCGTGAGGTCAATCCCCGTCCCCCGGAGCGAGCGGGCCGAGCGCGTGCCCCGTCGTGGCGTCGACGTGGTCGGGGATCTCCTCGTGGCGGTCGCCGACCGACGGCGTCCCGGTGGGCTCGAACATGAGGATCGCGGCGCCGCGCGGCGCGTACGGCCGGTGCTCCGTGCCCCGCGGCACGGTGAAGACCGCGCCCCGCGGAAGCCGGACCGTGCGTTCCCCGGCCTGCTCGCGCAGGGAGATGAACAGCTCGCCGTCGAGCACCAGGAAGAACTCGTCGGTGTCGTCGTGGGCGTGCCAGACGTGCTCGCCCTCCACCTTGGCGACGCGCACGTCGTAGTCGTTGACGCGCGTGACGACGCGCGGGCTCCACAGCGCGTCGAAGGAGGCCAGGGCCCTGTCGAGGGCGATGGGATCGTTGCTCATGCGGGAATCCTCGCCGGTTGGCCCCGCCCCGCGTGAGTGCTAGGAATCGCATATGTCGCAAGATTCCTCGCATGCGGGCCGGCACCGGGTCGTCGTGATCGTGGACGAGAACTCCAACCCCTTCGAGCTCGGCTGCGCGACCGAGGTGTTCGGCCTGCGCCGGCCCGAGCTCGGCCGCGACCTGTACGACTTCCGGCTCTGCTCGCCCGAGCCGGGCATCCTGATGCGGGACGGCTTCTTCACGCTCACGGGGGTCGCCGGGCTGGAGGCGGTCGCCGCGGCGGACACCCTGATCGTCCCGAACCGGCCCGACGTCGAGGTTCCCCGCCGCCCGGCCGTGCTCGACGCCGTCCGGGACGCGCACGCGCGCGGCACGCGGCTGGTCGGCTTCTGCAGCGGCGCCTTCACGCTCGCCGAGGCCGGCGTCCTCGACGGGCGCCGGGCCACCGCGCACTGGCAGTGGGCCGACTCCTTCCGGGCCCGCTTCCCCGAGGTCCGGTTCGAGCGGGACGTGCTGTTCGTCGACGACGGCGACATCCTCACCGCCGCGGGCAGCGCGGCGGCGCTCGACCTCGGGCTGCACATCGTCCGCCGGGACCACGGCGCGGAGGTCGCCAACTCCGTCAGCCGGCGGCTGGTGTTCGCCGCCCACCGGGACGGCGGGCAGCGGCAGTTCATCGAGCGTCCCGTGCCCACCGTCCCGGACGAGTCCCTGGCGCCCGTCCTGGCCTGGGCGCAGGAACGGCTGGACACGCCGCTGACGGTGGCGGACCTGGCGGCGCGCGCCGCGGTCAGCCCCGCGACGCTGCACCGCCGCTTCCGCGCGCAGCTCGGCACCACGCCGCTGGCGTGGCTCACCGGGGAGCGCCTCGCGCTGGCCTGCCGCCTGATCGAGCGGGGCGAGGCGCGCATGGAGACGGTCGCCCGGCACAGCGGGCTGGGCACCGCCGCCAACCTGCGCGCCCTGATGCGCCGCGAGATGGGCGTCACCCCGTCGGCGTACCGCCACCGCTTCGGCCTCACGGAGAGGACGGCCCGGCCTCGGGCCCAACGTCCCTCACGTAGGTGAACACGGCCATTCCGCCCCGCACGGTCTCGCTGTCGGCCAGCCGGAACCCCGCGGGGGAGAACCGGCCGTCGAACGCCCGGATCCCGTTCCCCGCGACCACCGGGTACACCTTCAGCACGATCTCGTCGATCTCTTCGAGCAGCGTCCCCGCGAGCCGCCCTCCGCCGACGAGGTAGACGTCCTTGCCGCCGTCGGCCTTGAGCCGCCGCATCCACCCCACCGGGTCGTCGGCGACGACCCGCACGTCCGGGTGGGGGGAGTCCCCCAGGGTCGTGGACACCACGTACTGCCGCAGGTGCGCGTAGGGGCTGCCGGCCCCGGCCCGCACCCCGGGCTCGTAGGCGCCCCGCCCCATCACGGCGGTGTCGAACCGCCGGGGTTCCCCCGCGATCCCGAGTTGCTCCCGCAGCGCCGAGGGCAGCGTGTCCGGGTGCCGCTCGGCCAGGAACGTCACCACGTCCGAGTCGATGGGGAAGAAGCCGAGGCCCCCGTCCGGTCCCGCGATGTACCCGTCGATGGTGACCCCGATCGGGTAAACCAGCTTTCGCATCCGTCTCTCCCTGTTCCGTGCCGTTCGCCTGCCTGGTCCTCGCGCCGGGGCGTCAGCCCGCGACCGAGGTCGTGAGGGTGGCGCCGTTGCCGAAGGAACGGGCCTCCCGCGGGGTGAACGACCGCGGCCCGAAGGGGCCCTCGACCATCGGGACCCCCGCGCCGAGCACGATCGGATAGCGCTTGACCACCAGCTCGTCGATCTCGTCGAGCAGGGTCCCGGCCAGGCGACCGCCGCCGCACAGCCAGATGTCCCGGTCGCTCTCCCGCTTGAGGCGGCGGACGAACGCGACCGGGTCCTCCCCGACCACCGTCACCTCGTCGGACGCCGCCCCGCCGAGCCGCGACGACACCACGTACTGGCGCAGGTGCGCGTAGGGGCTGGCGGCCCCCGTCGCCAGGCCCGCCTCGTAGGTGCCGCGCCCCATCAGCACCGTGCCGAAGCGCCGGTTCGGCGCGTTCTCCAGCCCCGCGGGGCCCCGGAACGCCGTCGGCACCGTCTCCGGGAAGCGCTCGTTGCAGTACTCCATCACGTCGGCGGCCCACGGGAAGAAGTCCGCGCGCCCGTCCGGCGCGGCGATGAAGCCGTCCAGCGTCACCGCCACGTAGTACACCAGTGCGCGCATCAGATCACTCCATTCAAAGTACTTCACTTGAAGTGATTTGAACGTAGTACTCTGTTTGTAGTGGTGTCAACCCCTCGAACTCAGGAGGCTCCATGCGGCAGAACCGGGAACGTCGGCAGGCCCTCGTCGACGCGGCCATCGAGGTGCTCGCCCGCGACGGCATGCGCGGGCTGACGTTCCGCGCCGTGGACGCCGAGGCGGACGTCCCCGTCGGCACCGCCTCCAACTACTTCGCCAACCGCGACGACCTGCTCATGCAGGTGGGCGGCCGCGTCTACGAGCGCCTCCAGCCCACCCCCGGCGACGACCTCGCCGCCGTCCCCGGGTTCGCCGAGGCCCTGGCCGCCGGCGACCCCCGCGAGCGCCTCACCGCGATCATGCGCGCGGTCGTGCACCGCGTCGCCGACTACCGCTCCGGCTACCTCGCCCTGCTCGAACTCCGCCTGGAGGCCACCCGCCGCCCCGCCCTGCGCGACGTCCTCACCGCGACGATCCGCGCCGACATCGAGACCAACGTCGCCGCCCACGTCGCCTCCGGCCTGCCCGGCGACACCACCACGGTCGAGCTGCTCCACCTCGCCCTCAACTGGCTGATCCTGGAGCGCCTGACCCTTCCCGGGGTGTTCCCGGCCGAACGCCTGGACTCCCTGGTCGCCGCCGCCGTCGAGCGTGCCCTGCCCGCGTGACCCCGCACCCCGCCGTCCCGACCGGGGCGGCGGGGCTCCTAGGCTGATCGGGTCCACCCGTACGCGACACGTCAGGCCCCCCGATGTTCCTCGAACGCGTCCGTGTCCCCGACGAGCTCGTCCCGCCCGCCGACCGCGCGCGGTGGCCGTTCACGGTCCCGTGCGTGGCCGACCTGTTCGGCGAGGGGCTGGAGTTCACCCGCCCCGTCACGTTCCTGGTCGGGGAGAACGGCTCGGGCAAGTCCACCCTCGTCGAGGCGATCGCCGACGCGTTCGGGCTCGACTCCAGGGGAGGCCGCGCGGGCCGCAAGTACGCCGGCACCACCCCCCTCACCCCGCTCGGCGAGGTCCTGCACACCGATCTGACCGTCCGCGGGGCCCGGATGCTCGGCGGCCCCCGCAACCGCCGCAAGGGGTTCTTCCTGCGCGCCGAGACCGCCCTCGAACTGGCGGAGAAGGTCTCCGGCCTGCCCGGCTACTGGACCGAGGACGTGCTGACCCAGAGCCACGGCGAGGGGTTCCTGACCATCTTCGAGGCCATGCTCCGCGAACCCGGCCTCTACCTCCTCGACGAGCCGGAGTCCGCGCTGTCGTTCACCGCCTCCCTCGGCCTGGTCTCCCTCATGCACGAGCTCGGCGGGTCCGGCGCCCAGGTCATCTGCGCGACCCACTCGCCGGTCCTGGCCGCCACCCCCGGCGCCGACATCGTCGAGATCGGCCCGCACGGCGCCCGCCGGGTCGGCTGGGACGAGCTGGACCTCGTGGACCACCACCGCCGCTTCCTCGGCGACCCGGACGCGTACCTGCGCCGCGTCCTCTGAAAACTTCCGGCGGAAAAAACCCCGGCCAGGGTTAACGATCATCGGTCAAGGTAATGAGATGGTCGCGGAGAGTAATCACTCCGTACTGAGAACGCCCGCCGCGTCCGTGCACACCGAGCCGGAGCCTTCCGACGACCCCCGGGTGACCGGCACACACGGACGCGGCGGGCGTACGACCCCGCCCGTCAGCGCACGTAGACGGCGGTCCCGATGGGCACGATCCGGAACAGCAGGTCCGCCGTGTGCCGCATCGGCAGCCGCGCGCACCCGTGCGAGGCCGGGTACAGCGGCACGCTCGGCGACCCGTGCAGCGCGTACCCCCGGTAGAAGTAGACCGGCTTGTACAGGTCGCCCAGCGGCGCGTGCCGCCAGCCGTTGATCTTCCGATGGACGCGGAAGTTCCCCGACGGCGTCCGGGCCACCTCGCACCTGCCCTGGTGGCAGTACCGCTTGCCGCTGCCGGTCGAGGTGTGCGTGATGAGCTGGACCCGGCCGCCCTTGTAGACCACGACGAGCTGCCGCTTCTTGGAGATCTCCACCCGGTTCGCCGCGCCCCCGGAGACGATCCGCGCCGGCGCCTTCGGCCTGGCCAGCGCCGCCCACGTGCGCCTGCCGACGGTCCCGTTCGGCGCGAGCCCGTTGACCTTCTGGAACGCCAGCACCGCGAACCGCAGGTCCGTGCCGTACTTCCCGTCGGCCTTGCCGGGGGCGTAGTGCAGCGCGCGCAGCCGCTCCTGCACGTACTTGACGTACTTGCCCTTGGCTCCGTAACGCAGCGTGGGCTTCGCCGCGGCCTCCGCCGCGGGGGCGGCGACCAGCGACGCGGACAGGGATGACACCAGGACGGCCAGACCGGCCAACTTCATGCGCATACGCGAACGACTCTCCGTTCCGCGGGACAGGGGGATCCTCATGGACCACAGGGGTGACACCGCCATCTTTTCCGACTCCGGCCCCACGGGGAAGGTTCACGCCGCGCGTCCGCCTCCGGCTCTGTCCGGAACCAGCCTCGCCCTGACCAACGATCACCACGAGGTGTCACCCTTGGTGGACTCCATGTCGCCGGAGGTGCCCATGCAGCGTTATCCCGGCTACCCGCCGCCGCGGCGGAAACGACCGCCCTCCATCGTGAAGCTCGCACTGATCGCCACCGGGGCCGGCGTCCTGACGACGGCCGCGTTCGGCCGGACCGTGGCGGCCCACCCCGTCCTGACCGCGCTGTGCCTGGTCCTCGGCCTGGCGGCGATCATCGGATGCAGCTACTACCTGGCCCGGCTGGCCGAACGGGAGCGTCACGCGATCTTCGAGGCCAACAGCCGGCTGGAGGTCGTCGACCGGATGACCGGGACGCAGTTCGAGGAGCACATCGCCGAACTGCTCCGCCGCGACGGCTTCACCGACGTCCGCGTCCTCGGCGGGGCCGGGGACCGGGGCGCCGACATCACCGCCCGCGACCCCGACCGCAAGCCGGTGGCCGTCCAGTGCAAACGCTGGTCGAAGCCGATCGGCGCCCCCGAGGTCCGCAACTTCATCGGCGCGCTGAACGCCACCTACGACGGCCACCGGGGCGTCTTCGTCGCCTCCAGCGGCTTCACCCGCCAGGCCGCCGAGGAGGCGGCCCTGTGCGGCCTGCTGCTGGTCGACCGCCCCCATCTGGCCCGCTGGCTGACCGGCACCCCGATCTCCCTGCCCTGATCCCGGCCGCTCCGCGACGGCGGGCGACCGGCGGCACCAGGGTCGCAGCACCCCGCCGCGCAGGAGGTCAGAGCGACCATGACGAACCACGAGGGCTGGGACGCCGTCGACGCGCTGCTCAGGCAGCGCTACCCGGACGTCGAGTGGCACGCCCCCGTTCCCTACCGGCCGGCGGGCCGGTTCGTGACGAACCCGATGGCGATCCACCGCCGCGCCGGGCCCGTGCCGCACCGGCACATGATCGGCTACGCCCTGACCGACTCGGCGGGCACGCCGGGCCGCACGTCGTCCAGCAGCCGCAGGAACGTGCCCTCGTCCACGACCGGAACGCCCTCCTCCGCGGCCCGGCGCGCCTTGG
This sequence comes from Actinomadura kijaniata, assembly GCF_014138665.1. NCBI lineage: Bacteria > Bacillati > Actinomycetota > Actinomycetes > Streptosporangiales > Thermomonosporaceae > Actinomadura > Actinomadura kijaniata. Next base: position 81,120 of record NZ_JACJIA010000002.1, on the reverse strand, counting down.
CGGTCTCCAGCCCCCGGTCGTTGGTGACGAGCACGCTCGTGTTGCGGCTGACGGACCCCATGACGTTCAGCCCCACCGCGACGGCCCGCTCGACCAGCTTCTCCCGGGGCATGACGGTCTCCCCGGTGATGGCGACCTTCATCCCCTGGACGAGCGGCCCGCCCTCGTCCATCCGCCCCGGGCTCCGGTAGGGGCACGGGGTCTTGGGGATGCTGGGCGGCCTGCGCGCCCGCCGCGCCCGGCAACTGACCAGCGGCAACGCCACCTCGTCCCGATCAGCCGCCGCCAGCGACCCCCGCAGCACCCCCGCCAGCGCCCGGGCGTCCTCCAACGCGTCGTGCGCCCGCCGGTGCTCGGCCCCGTAGTGCGCGGCGAGCGTCCCCAACTGCAGATCCCCGACCGGCGGCCGGATCCGCCGGTTCAGCGACAGCGTGCACAGCCACCGCTCGACGGGAAGCTCGATCCCGGCCCGCGCGAACTCGGCGGCGAGGAACTCGTAGTCGAACTCGGCGTTGTGGGCGACCATCACCCGCCCCCGGAGCAGCCGCGCGACCTCCCCGGCCACCTCCGAGAACAACGGAGCCCCCCGAAGCCGCTCCACGGTGATCCCGTGCACCTCGACGGGCCCCGGATCAACCCCCGGATTCACCAGCGAACCGAACTCGCCCTCGAACTCGCCCCCGGCCCCGAGCACGACGACACCGACCGCCAGCACCCGATCCGCCAACGAGTCCAACCCGGTCGTCTCGACATCGACACAAGCCCACCCGAGGTCATCTCCACCCGAATCCGCCGGCCACATACCAGCCACGTTAACCACGAGCCCCAAGCCCATTCACCAAATCCCCAAACCCCCACCTCAACGACGCCGGGCCGTGGCGTTCCCGTCGGTCCGGCGGGTGGGGAGGGGGAGGGCTGCCGCGATGGCGGTCAGGAATGCCAGCATCGCTCCGGACACGTACCAGTAGGTGTAGACGCCGAAGTTCTTCAGGGGCCAGTGGCGGTAGGGGACCACGCCGGGGATCTGGCCCGATTCGGCGGCGGCGTTGCGGAACAGCAGGAGGGCGTCCAGGCAGCTGGCCGGCATCAGGGCCAGGAGCGGGAAGAGCATGGCGTCGTACCACGGGCGTTGCAGCGGGGAGGCCAGCAGCCATGCCGCGCACAGGACGAACAGGGGGCGGATCTCCGGGAAGTCCTCGTGGGCCTTCGGGGCGCGCCAGGCCAGCAGGACGAACAGGAGGGCCGTCGCCGTCCAGCCCAGGGTCTCGTGGGTCACGGTCCAGGAGGCGTCGGCCGCCCATCTCACCGGCCAGCGCCACGGGCTGATGGGGGAGATGCCGTCCAGCTTCGTGAACATCACCTGCAACGTCGCCTGCCCCGCCAGCAGGTAGGCCGGGACGATCGCCGCCACGGCCCCCAGGGCCAGGGCCGCCAGGGCGCGGAGGGAGCGGCGCTGGGTCCAGGCCAGGGCCAGGCCCGCCAGGGCGAACGGGGCCTTCACCGCCGCAGCCGCGCCCAGCAGCGCCCCCGTCAGCAGGAGCAACGGAACGGGCGCGCGGTCGCGCAGGTGGAACGCCAGCAGGCCCGCCGCCATCAGGAGCGCGGCCAGGCCGTCCACGTGGGCGCCGACCACCCCGGCCCACAGCATGAGGGGGTTCAGCGTCCACAGCAGGTGGACGCGGCGGCGGCGGTCGGGGTCGGCGGCCGTGATCCGGTCCAGGACCAGGGCCGTTCCGGCGAAGGCCGCCGCCATCACCAGTTTGAGCAGGAAGGTGATCGCGGCCATGGAGGCGCCGCCGAGCAGCGCGACCAGCCAGAACAGGCCGTTGGCCAGCGGGCCGTACACCGACGGCGTCTTCCGCCAGGCGCGCGGCGCGAAGCGGGCCACCGGGTCATGGGCGTCGATCAGTTGTTGCGGGACGGCGACGGCCGGGTCGAGGCCGAGCACCGCCTCACGCCCGTACAGGGCGTAGCTCAGCAGGTCGGTGGAGCCCGCCACCGGCAGGACGGCCAGCACCCCCGTGACGGCCAGCCCGGCGACCAGCAGCCGGGTCGGGGAGGGCCGCCAGCCCAGGCGCAGCCCGCGCAGGGCCAGGTACACCCCCGTCGCGCCGAACGCCATCACCGCCCAGCACAGCAGCAGGGTCGTCAGGGCGGAGGGGCGGAGGTCCAGCCAGCGCCAGCCCCCGGTCCTCGGGACCGCGTAGGACGGCCCCTGGACGCAGATGAGGGCCATCGCGAGCACGGCCGCGCCGATCACGGCCAGTCCCGCGCCGCCCCATCGCGCCCCGCCGTCCCCGAACCACCGCAACCGTCCCCCGAGTCCCCGCACACCCCCAAACTAACCAGCATGATCAGGTGGCGGGACATCGCCCCCGGACCCGGCTAGCCGAGCTGGACGCCGAAGAACAGCGCCGCCAGCGCGCCGACCAGCCCCAGCGCGCCCCAGATCGCCAGGCCCTTCGGGGTCTTGGCCTGGGCGTGCAGGAACGCCGAGACGCCCGACAGCACCACGAAGCCCAGCTTGACGTTGAGCGTCATCGCGGCGGGACCGGAGAAGCCGGCGGCCTGCATGTTCCAGATGCCGGTCAGCAGCAGGACGCCGAACGCGGGCCAGGCGACCAGGTTGAAGCGGGTGGCGGCGACCTTGGTGACGCCCTCGTATCCGCGCAGCGCTGGGACCAGCGCGCCCAGGGTGAGCTGGCCGCCCACCCAGATCGTCGCGGCCAGGACGTGCAGGAAGACGCGCACGTTCTCAAGGGTGATGGCGAGCATGGCGGACTCCTCGGGGTCGTGCGGGGGTTCTCAGCGGCCGGGACGGTGCCAGAGCTGGACGCCGTCGCGGTCGGCCACCAGGCGGAAGCCCTGGCCGGGCAGCGCGGCGATGGCGGCGGGGATCTCGGCGGGCGGCACCGGCACCACCGAGGGGCGCCTGGTGTCCACGACCACCCAGTCCACGGGGGCCCGGGTGACGTTGGGGAACAGCACCACCTCGGCGCGGCCGGTGAGCTGGGGGGCCAGGAAGTTGGAGGCGGCGACCCGGGCGTCGTCGGGGACCATGGCCAGCACCTGGCGGGCCGCGGTGACGTGCGGGGTCGTCGTCCAGAACGACGGCGAGAACATCTTGCCGAACTCGGTCCCCGGCAGGCTCACCAGCGAGACGGCCAGCGCCGCGGGGACGGCGAACCGCGCGTACGTCCGCACCGGGCGGCGCGCGCCGCCCCGCATCCGGACCACGGCGTCGACCAGCGCGACGAACAGGATCGGCATGAGGATCGCGTTGTAGTGGACGCGTTCGGTGCTCCAGTGCAGGGAGATCGTGGAGACCAGCCGGTAGCCGACCACCGGCAGCGCGATCAGCGTGATCGGCGAGCGCAGCGCGGCGAACGCCGTCACCACGCCCAGCATCCACAGCAGCCACAGCTTCTGCGGGTGCTCGACGAGGCTGGCGGGGAAGCCGAGCAGCGTGCCCAGCAGGTCGCCGCCCGCCCCGGGGGAGCCGTGGACCATGCCGCCGCCCGACACGCTGCCGAAGTAGGCGTAGCCCTTGGGGTTCCACAGCGGGATCAGCACCAGGACGATCACCGCGATGGCCGCGAACCCGCCGCCGAGCATCGCCGCGCCCAGCCGCCACCGGCGGCGCAGCAGCAGGTAGACCCCGACCGCCGCGACGACCAGGCCCATGTCCTCCTTGACCAGCAGGACCGGCAGCGTCCACAGCGCGGCGGCCCGCCAGCGCTCCTCCGCCAGCGCGACCATCGCGAACGCCAGCAGCGGCACCGCCAGCGCGATCTCGTGGAAGTCGAACGCGACCGCGCCCTGCAACCCGAACGACAGCCCGTAGGCGACCATCACGGCGACGCCGGACCGCACGCCCAGCCGGTCGATCGCCAGCCGGCCGACCGGGACCACCGACACCGCGATCAGCACGGCCTGCACGACCAGCAGCAGCCGGGCGTCCGGCCACAGCCGGTACAGCGGCCCGAGCGCCGCCAGCCACGGGTGGAAGTGGTCGCCGAGCAGGTGGAAGCCCGGCTCCTTCAGCGGCACGATCGGGGCGCGGAACTCCGCGTAGCCGCGTACCGCCTGCTCGAAGATCCCCAGGTCGTAGCCGGTGCTGCGGAGCAGGGCGTGCCGCATCAGCGAGTGGACGCAGTACAGCGCCGCGAAGAGGGCGGCGACCGCCACGGGCAGCCGGGCGTGCGGGCGGCCCCCGGGGCCGGGACGCCCCGGCGCGGCGGCCCCGCCGCCGGGGGAGGCCGCGGGCGGGCCCTCGGCGACCGCCGTCTCGTCTCCGCTCACCTGACCGTCCACTGTCCCGTCTCTCCGGCGCCTGGGAATCCGTATGAGGGTACAAACACGGGTCGCCTCCCCGCACCGCCGCGACGGCGGGGCGCGGGCGCGGGCCGTGCGCCGGAGGCGCACTGGCACCGTTCCGCGCCCTATACGCTCGAAGCCCCGGCCGCACGCGCCGGACCGATGCCGTAACCACCAGGGGAGAAGGACCGATGGGCGCCGGGCGAGTGCTCACGCGCATCAGCGTCGCGCCGGCGTTGCTGATCGTCGCGTGGTTGGCGGTGTCCCTGCCGCTGCTGATGGCCGGATGGTTCCGGCCGCTGCCGGTGATCGGGCTGTTCCTGCCGCTGGCCGCCGGGGCGCTCTGGCTCGGCCTGCGGGAACGCCCCGGGCCGGCCGCCCGCGAGCCGGTGGGGACGCCCCGCTGGGCGACCGCGGGGGTGCTGGCGGCCGGGCTGGTGTTCCTGGTCGTCGAGCTGGCGCTGGTCTCCGAGCAGATCGTGCCGCGCCGCGACCCGGCCTCCTACGTGCAGTTCGCGGTCTGGCTGAGCGAGCACGGGTCGCTGCCGATCCCGCAGGACCGGGCGGCGTTCGGCGGCGGAGACCCGGCGCTGACCTACGGCAGCCCGGCGTTCTACCAGCGGGGCGAGTCGATCGTCCCGCAGTTCATGGCGGGCCTGCCGATGGTGCTGGCGCTGGGCCACTGGCTGGGCGGGATGACCGGGCTGCTGGCGGTCGCGCCGGTGCTGGGCGCGTGCGCGGTGGTGGCGTTCGGCGGGCTGGCGGCGCGGCTGGTCGGGCCCCGCTGGGCCCCGGCGGCGGCGCTGCTGCTGGCGGTGACGCTGCCGATGCTGTGGGCCGCGCGGTCCAGCTACAGCGAGCTGGTCGCGCTGCTGCTGTTCCTCGGCGGGCTGTCGCTGCTGCACGACGCGCGGAACGCCGACGTCGCGGCGGCGCGCGGCCGGGCGTTCCTGGCGGGCCTGGCGCTCGGGCTGATCGTGCTGGTGCGGATCGACGGGCTGCGCGACGTGCTGCCGGTGCTGGCGTTCGCCGGGCTGCTGACGGTGACCGGGGTGGCGTGGGGCGTGCCGACGCCGTTCTCCCGGCGGGTCGGGTACGCGCTGGGCGGCGGGCTGCTGCTGGGCGTGGGCGCCGGGCTGGCCGAGGGGTTCGTGCTGTCACGGCCCTACCTGGAGTACCTGAGCGACTCCCTCGATCCCCTTCTGATGATCAGCGCGGCGGCCGTGGTGCTCACGGCGGCGCTGGTCCTGGCGCTGCGGAACCGGCGGACCGGCCCGGTCCTGCTGCGCGCGGCCGGGCGGCTGTCGCGACCGCCGTTCCCGACGGCGGTGGCCGTGCTGACCGTCCTGGTGACGGTCGGGTTCGCGGTGCGGCCGCTGGTCCAGACGGTGGTGCGGGTGCCGGTGTCGCAGCCGGACAAGGACACCGCCGCCTACATCGAGTTCCTCCAGCGGTTCGAGAAGCTGCCGGTCGACGGCGCGCGCCAGTACTACGAGAACTCGCTGATCTGGGTGGCCTGGTACGCCGGCGTGCCCGCGCTGCTCGCCGCGACGATCGGGTCGGCGCTGCTGGCGCGGCGGCTGCTGCGCGGCCGCGACCCGCAGTGGCTGCTGCCGCTGGCGGTGGTCGCCTGGACGTCGGTGACGACGCTGTGGCGGCCGGGCATCACCCCCGACCAGCCGTGGGCGTCGCGGCGCTTCCTGCCGGTCGTGATCCCCGGCCTGCTGCTGATCGCGCTGTGGGCGACGGCCCGGGCGGTGCGGGCCTACCGGCGCAACGGGCACGGGCCGCGCGCCACCCGCGCGGTGGCGGTCGGCGCCGTGACGGTGCTGGCGGTCCCGGCGCTGGGGATGGCGATCCCGTCGTTCTACCCGCCCGTCGAACGCGGCTCGGTCGCGGGCGTGGCGGGGCTGTGCCGCCAGATCGGCGGCGGGAAGCGGTCCGTGGTGATCGTGGACAAGCTCACCGGCGAACGGTTCAGCCAGGTCGTGCGGGGCATGTGCGGCCGGCCGGCCGCCCGCACGGTGGCGGGGGCCCGGCCCGACGACGTGCGGCGGATCATCGACCGGATCCGCGCGGCGGGCCGGACGCCCGTCGTGCTGGGCGCGAAACCCGACGACGTCGCGCCCTACGGCCGGCCCCGCCACGCGCTGAAGCTGCGCGCGCGGCAGGACGGCCACACCCTGGTCAGCCCGCCGCACGGCACCTGGACCTACAACGTCGACGTCTGGCTGGCCGAACCGGCCCCCTGACCGGCCGCTCAGCCCCGCCGGCGCAGCAGGTACCGCTGGACCTTGCCGCTGGGGGTCTTCGGCAGCTCCGGCACGAACGTCACCCGGCGCGGGTAGGCGTGCGCGGCCAGCTCCTTCTTGACGAGCCGCTGGAGTTCGGCGACCAGGGCGTCGTCGGGCTCGACGCCGTCGCGCGGCACGATGTGGGCGACCAGGACCTCGCCGCGCAGCTCGTCGGGGACGCCGACGACCGCCGCCTCCGCCACCGCCGCGTGGCGGGTCAGGACCGACTCCACCTCGAACGGCCCGATCCGGTACCCCGCCATCAGGATCACGTCGTCGTCGCGGGAGCCGAAGTACAGATAGCCGTCGGTGTCGCGGGAGGCCAGGTCGCCGGTGAGGTACCAGCGGCCGTCGGCGGAGAACCGCTCGGCGGTGCGCTCGGGGGCGTCCCGGTAGCCGGTGAACCAGAACAGCGGGCTCGCCGTCCGGTCCACCGCGACCCGGCCGCGTTCGCCGGGCGCGGCGGGCTCGTCGCGCCCGGCGTCCAGCACCTCGACGGCGAAGCCGGGCAGCGGGCGGCCCATCGAGCCGGGCCGGGTCTCGCCGCGCAGGTCGGGGTGCCAGGCGTTCGCGACGATCATGCTGGACTCGGTCTGGCCGTAGTGGTCCAGGACCGGCAGGCCGAGGGCCCGCTCCGCCCACTCGACCACGTCGGGCGTCAGCGGCTCGCCCGCCGAGGAGCAGCGGCGCAGCCGCAGCCCCGCCGGGACGGTCCCGGAGTTGCGCAGGGCGCGGTAGACGGTCGGGGCGGCCGAGAAGTTCGTGACCCCGAACCGCTCCAGCACCCGCCAGGTCAGCTCGGGGGAGAACGGGGCGCGCAGCAGCAGGCTGGTCCGCCCCATGATCAACGGGGTGATGACCGCGAAGTACAGGCCGTACGCCCAGCCGGGGTCGGCGGCGTTCCAGTACACGTCGTCGGGCTCGCATCCGAGGGCGTACTCGACGTACATCCGCATCGACGCCATGGAGCGCAGGGGGATCGGGACGCCCTTGGGCGTGCCGGTCGTCCCGGAGGTGTACAGCTCGACCAGGACGCCGTCGCCGCCGGTCACGGCCGGTTCGGTGACGGGCGCGGCGTCGCGGAGCAGGGCGTCGGACTCCTCCCCGACGGTGATCACCCGCCAGGGGGCGTCGGCGGGGATCGCCTCGCCCGGCTCCAGCTTGGCCCGCTGGTCGGCGTCGGCGACCACGACCCGGGTGCCGTTGCCGGTGATCCGCATGGCGATGGCGGGCGGCGCGAACGCCGTGAACAGCGGCACCTGCACCGCGCCGAGCCGCCAGATCGCCAGCAGCGTGACGACGAGCTCCGCGGACCTGCCCATCAGCGTCGCGACCCGGTCGCCGGGGCCGACGCCGAGCGCCCGCAGGGCCCCGGCGAGGCGTTCGGAGCGTTCGCGCAGCTCCCCGAAGGTCATCTCGCGGCTCGACAGGTCCGGCTCCACCAGCGTGAACGCCACCGCGTCGGCGGGGTGCCGGTCGCACATCAGGGTCGCGGCGCGGGCGTCGGGCGCGGCGTACTCGGCCAGGAACGCGTGCAGGCGCTCCTCCGGGGTCAGGCTCATGGACGATGTCCTCGCAGGTCAGACGGGTAAGGGCGCACCCCATCATGCAAGTGCGCCCTTACGTCGTCCACCCCCGGACGGGGGTCAGCCCACGTGGACGAGCGGACGGCGCTCGGCGTCCGGCTCGGCCTGGCGGAGGATCTCGCGGGTCAGCGGCGGCACGTCGCCGCCGCCGAACACCAGGTACCGCAGCAGCGCGCCGACCGGGTTGCCCTCGGCCCAGTGGAAGTAGACGTGCGGGAGCCTGCCGGTCTCGTCGCGCAGTTCCAGCAGGATCGCGGCGATGGCGTTGGCGACGCTGGGGCTCTCGGCGCGCAGGATGCGGTAGCCGTGCCGCTCCTCCCCGGTCACCCTGATCTCCGACTCGAACTCCGAGGCGTCGCCGACGGTGATCTCCAGGAATAGCAGGGTCTCGGCGCTGCGCAGCCGGTGCAGCTCCCACGCCTCGCGCGCCTTGTCGACGTACTCGGTCTGGTCACGGTCGTCGGGCTCGTTGGCGATGATGCGGATCTCGCCGGCCTCGCACAGCCAGCGCCGCACCTCGTCGGAGATCGTCACCCCGGTGACGCGCAGCTCGGTGGAGCGGGTCGCGCGGGAGACCAGCGAGGTCACCACGATCGCGACGCAGAACAGGACCGCGATGACCAGGCCGTCGGGGCGTTCGACGATGTTGGCGACGGTGGCGTAGGCGAGGATCGCCATGATGGTCCCGAAGCCGAACGCGGCCCCGCGCCGTCCCCGCTTCCACGCCGACAGCGTCGCCGCGACCGCCGCCGACAGGATCAGCGCCAGCACGCCGGTCGCGTACGCGCCGCCCTGCGCCTCGACCTCGGCGCCGAACAGGAACGTGATCGCGAACGACACCACCGTGAAGATCAGCACCATCGGGCGGGTGGCGCGGGACCAGTCCGGGGCCATGCCGTAGCGGGGCAGGTAGCGCGGCACGATGTTGATCAGCCCGGCCATCGCCGAGGCCCCCGCGAACCACAGGATCGCGATCGTGGCGACGTCGTAGGCGGTGCCGAACCAGTCGCCCAGGTACTCGTGCGCGATGTAGGCCAGCGCGCGGCCGTTGGCCTGACCGCCCTCCTCGAACTCCTTGTGCGGGATCAGCACGGTGGTCGCGAAGCTGGAGGTGATCAGGAACACGCTCATGATCAGGGCGGCGGTGGTGAGCAGCTTGCGCGCGCCCCGGATCCGTTCCTGGAGGTCACCCTTGACCAGCGGCATCACGGCCACACCGGTCTCGAACCCGGACATGCCGAGCGCGAGCTTGGGCATCACCAGCAGCGACGCGGCGAGCATCGCGACGGGGCTGGCGTAGTCGACGCGCAGCGCGTTGTTCCAGTCGGTCACCTGCCCCGGATCGCCGATGACCTGGGCGATGGCGGTGCCGACGACCACGACGTTCAGCGACAGGTAGACCGCGACCAGCACCACCGCGATCGAGATCGCCTCGCTGAACCCGACGAGGAACACCGCGCCCAGCGCCGCGATCAGCGCCAGCGTGACCGCGACCTGCCAGCCGTCCATCCAGTGCGGGACGAACGGGTTGTGCAGCAGGTGCGCGGTGGCGTCGGCCGCCGACATGGTGATCGTCACGATGAACGCGGTCGCCACGAACCCGAGCAGCCCCAGCACCAGCAGCTTGCCGCGCCAGCCGGGCAGCAGGCTCTCCAGCATCGACAGCGACCCCAGCCCGTGCGGGCTCTGCCCGGCCACCGACCGGTACACCGGCAGCGCCCCGAACAGCGTGAGCGCCACCAGCATCAGCGTCGCGACCGGGCTGAGCGCGCCCGCCGCGAGCGCGGCGATGCCCGGCTGGTAGCCCAGGGTGGAGAAGTAGTCCACGCCGGTGAGGCACATCACCTGCCACCAGCGGTGCTGCTTGTGCGGCACGTCCTCGTGCGAGGGCACCGGCCGCCGGTGCGGCCCCGTCCTGCGACCGGGCCGGTGCTGCAGTCCCTGCAACAGCCAGCGCCGCACCGACGAACCGCTCGAAGGCTGGACCTCGGTGCTACTCACCCGTTCTCACCCTTTGCCCCCCGTGGCCGACAAAACGGTGCATGCTATCCGCGCTCGCGCCCGCACGGCGATTCACCGACCGTGATCGTCAGGGTGTCCCCGCCCTCGGCGGCCCTACCCCCGGGCCGCATGGGTTGATCTTCCGTTCGGGGCGGGGGGCGCGCCACCGTCCGGCCGGCACGGGGAGACGCGCCGCCGGGGCGCCGGCGCGGATCGCGCCGACGCCCGCCTTGGACGTCTCAGGCGTTGAGGAGCCCGAGCATCTGCCGGATCTGGTCGGACCGCGACTCCACGACGCGCTGGGCGAACGCCTTGGTCTCGGCGTCGCCGCCCCTGCTCGTCTCCGTCCGGGCCATCTTCACCGCGTTGTGCTGGTGGGCGAGGAAGAGGCTGAGGAACGCGTTCTCGAACTCGGCGCCCTTCGCGCCGCGCAGGGCGCGGATCTCCTTCTCCCCGGTGGCGGGCATGCCGCCGTGGTCGGCGTGCGCGCCCGGCGCGTGGTCGACCGTGGTCGGCTCGGACCAGCGGGTGAGCCAGGAGCGCATCGTCCGCACCTCGTCGGCCTGCGTCGCCGCGACGGCCGCGGCCAGCCTGCGCACCTCCTCGCGCGGCGCCCGGCCGGCGGCCAGCCGGGCCATCTCCAGGCCCTGCCGGTGATGCTCGATCATCATCTGCAGGAACATCACGTCGGCGTCGTTGTGACCGGGCGCGGCCGCCGCGTTGGCGGCGGGGCGCCCGTGCCCGTGCCCGTGTCCGGCCTTCGGCGTGCCGGCCCCGGTACCGCACGCCGTCAGCAGCAGGGGGGCCAGCGCCGCCAGCGCCACGGCGCGGCGTCCGAGACGGGGGCTCACAGCGGCAGCCACAGGGCCAGCGTGAACGGCGGCTCCCAGCTGCGGATCGCCGTGTGGGACTGGCGGCAGCGGTACCGGACGCCGTCGTGGGTGACCTCGTCGCCGATGCGGTACGTCACGCCCGCCTCCCACCGCCGCCCCGTCCCGGAGGTGCCGGTCGGCGTCGGCTGGGCGGTCGGCCGGGTGGTCGGGGTGGAGGTCGGCGACGTCGTCGGCGTGGGCTGGGGGGCCGGGGTGGTGGGCGGGGTCGTGGGCCTGGGATCCGAGCCGCCGCCGACGTTCAGGTCGACGCAGTTGTAGAACGCCATCGGGGTGTCGCCGATGTTCCACACCGCGAGGACGGTGCGCCGCCCCGGGAACTCGCCGAGATCGACCTCGTGCGTCACGACCGCCTCGGGCTGGCGGTTGCCGTCGTTGAAGACGGCGACGCGGGTGCCGCCGACGAAGTACTCCCAGGAGCTGGTGCGGTGCCGCGCGGTGAGCGCCCACTTGAAGGTCACCTTGGTGCCGACGGCCTTCGCCGGCCAGTTGCGGCTCTCGTCGGACAGCACGGCGAACTGGCCGAGGTTCGCGTGGCAGTTGCGCAGCCCCTTGGGGCCCTCCACGCTCTGCGGCTCGAACTGGACGGGGCCGCAGTCCGGCACGGCGCGCTGCGCGCACAGCGCCTGCCGGCTCGGCGGCGAGGAGACGTAGCCGTGCGCGGACGCCGGGGACGCGACGACCAGCGTCGACCCGGCGGCCGCGACGGCGGCGAGCGGATAGGCGACGAACCTGCGCATGCGAGGCCTCCGAAGTGTCGTAGGGGGAGGACCGCCGGAACGTCCGACGGCCACGATCACCGTCAGGACGGTAACGACGAGCGTCCTAAGACCTCCTTAAGAGCCCCAAAAGTGATCATGAACGTGCGGCCGGCCGGGCCTGACCGGGCAGGACGGGGATTTCGCCCGGAATTACTTAGGTGCCTAAAGAATTGACAGCTAAAAATCAGAAGGCTAAGAAGAGGGGCATGGAGTTGCGCGATCTCGGCCTCGGTGACCTGGACGAACTCGGTCCCGTGGCGCAGTGGCCCATCGGACGGCTGTTCGCGCTGGCCGCCCAGAAGTCGGGTCCGGTGTTCGCCAAACTGGTCGAGCACACCGGGGTCAGCCCCAGCGGTTTCCTGGTCCTGCGCGCGCTCGACGGCAGGGACGGGCAGCGCCCCAGCGACCTGGCCAGAACGCTGATGGTCAGCCCGGCCACCCTCACCACCGTCGCCGACACCCTGGCGCGCTACGGGCATGTCGAACGTCGCCGCGACGAACACGACCGCCGCGTGGTCCGGCTGCACATCACCGAGACCGGCCGCGGCCTGGTCGCGATGACCGCCGAGCGCATGCAGCCCTACTTCTGGGAGCTGTACGACGTGGTCGACGAGGCCGACGAACCGGCCGTGCGGCGCTTCCTGCTGTCGCTCATCACCCGTTTCGACGCCGTCCTCGGCGAGATCGACATCGACGAGATCCTCAAGCGGGCCACCTCCTCCCCCACCGACGCGCCCCCCTGAGAGGCGTCCGGCACCGCCCCGGCCTCCTCCGGGAAGGGGCCGGGGCGCGGGAATGTCAGAAGTCCATGCCGCCCATGTCGCCGCCGTCGGCCGGGGCGGCGTTCTTCTCGGGCTTGTCGGCGATGACGGCCTCGGTGGTGAGGAACAGCGCCGCGATGGAGGCGGCGTTCTGCAGCGCCGAACGCGTCACCTTGGCCGGGTCGATGATGCCCGCCTCGAACATGTCGACGTACTCGCCGGTGGCGGCGTTGAGGCCGTGGCCGGGGGTCAGGTTGCGGACCTTCTCCACCACGACGCCGCCCTCAAGGCCGGCGTTGACGGCGATCTGCTTCAGCGGCTCCTCCAGGGCGCGCTTGACGATGTTGGCGCCGGTGGCCTCGTCGCCCTCCAGTTCCAGCTTCTCGAACGCCCCGTTCGAGGCCTGGAGCAGCGCCACGCCGCCGCCGGGGATGATGCCCTCCTCCACGGCCGCCTTGGCGTTGCGGACGGCGTCCTCGATGCGGTGCTTGCGCTCCTTGAGCTCCACCTCGGTGGCCGCGCCGGCCTTGATGACCGCGACACCGCCGGCCAGCTTGGCCAGACGCTCCTGGAGCTTCTCGCGGTCGTAGTCGGAGTCGGTGGTCTCGATCTCGGCGCGGATCTGGTTGACCCGGCCCGCGATCTCGCCGGCGTCACCGGCGCCGTCCACGAGGGTGGTCTCGTCCTTGGTGACCACGACCCGCTTGGCCCGCCCGAGCATGTCCAGGGTGGTGGACTCCAGCCTCAGCCCGATGTCCTCGGAGACGACCTGGCCGCCGGTCAGGGTGGCGATGTCGCCGAGCATGGCCTTGCGGCGGTCGCCGAAGCCCGGGGCCTTGACGGCCACGGACTTGAACACGCCCTTGATCCGGTTCACCAGCAGCGTGGCCAGCGCCTCGGACTCGACGTCCTCGGCGATGATCACCAGCGGCTTGCCGGTCTGCATGACCTGCTCCAGCACCGGGACCAGGTCCTTGTTGGCCGAGACCTTGCCCTGGACGATCAGCAGGTAGGGCTCCTCGAAGACGGCCTCCATCCGGTCGGTGTCGGTGATGAAGTAGGGCGAGATGTAGCCCTTGTCGAAGCGCATGCCCTCGGTGAGCTCCAGCTCCAGCCCGAAGGTGTTGCTCTCCTCGACGGTGATGACGCCTTCCTTGCCGACCTTGTCCATCGCCTCGGCGATCATCTCGCCGATCTGGACGTCACCGGCCGAGATGGAGGCGGTGGAGGCGATCTGCTCCTTGGTCTCCACGTCCTTGGCGAGCTTGGACAGCTCCTGGCTGACCCGTTCGACCGCCGCCTCGATGCCGCGCTTGAGGGACATGGGGTTGGCGCCGGCGGCGACGTTGCGCAGGCCCTCGCGGACCAGCGCCTGGGCCAGCACGGTGGCGGTGGTGGTGCCGTCACCGGCCACGTCGTCGGTCTTCTTGGCCACTTCCTTGACCAGCTCGGCGCCGATCTTCTCCCAGGCGTCCTCGAGCTCGATCTCCTTGGCGATGGACACACCGTCGTTGGTGATGGTGGGGGCGCCCCACTTCTTCTCCAGCACGACGTTGCGGCCCTTGGGGCCAAGGGTGACCTTGACGGCGTCAGCGAGCTGGTTCATGCCGCGCTCGAGACCGCGCCGGGCCTCCTCGTCAAACGCGATCATCTTTGCAGCCATCGCTCCTCCTGCGGTTCTGGGCGGCGTTCCGGGACGGCGCCCGCGACGGACGGCCCGACGGACCTCGCCGTCCCGGCACGCCACCGTGATTGGCACTCGCCTGGTTCGAGTGCCAGGCGACGGTTCGTACCCTAGCCGAAAGTTGCGTGCCACGCATATAGTGCGTGTAGCGCAACAAAGAAGTGGCGCATTGCCGGACGGGCGCGGCCCGCCATGGAACAATCCACCGTTGACCTGAGGAGATCCGGAGGGGGGTACGGGACCGGCGGTCGGCTGCCACGCCCCGACCAGCCGTTCCTCGACCGCACATGTTCGCCGACGAAGCCCACGACATGCGGACGCGCAACAAGCAGGCCACCCGCGAGGCGATCAGCGCCGCCGCGCTGCGGCTGGCGCTGGAGAAGGGCCCCGAGGGGCTGGCCCTGGTGCGGGTCCGCGACATCGCCGAGGCGGCCGGGGTCGCCCCCCGGACCTACAACAACTACTTCTCCAGCCGCGAGGAGGCGATCTGCGCCTTCCAGGCCGACCAGGCCCGGCGGCTGGGCCGCGCGCTGAGCGCCCGGCCCGCCGGGGAGCCGCTGGACGAGGCCGTCATCGCGGCGGTGACCGAGGTCTTCGCCGATCCCGAGCCGGACCGGGGCGGACTGAAGATGATCATGTCCACGCCGTCGTTGCAGGGCGAGGCGCTGAAGGCGTTCGCCATGGCCGAGGAGCCGCTGGCCGCCGCGATCGCCGAACGCCTGGGCGGCGACGCCGGCGAGCTGCGCCCGGCGGTGCTGGCCGCGGCCGTCGCGGGGGCCGTCCGGGTGGCGGGCCGGCACTGGCTCGACAGCACCGATCCCCGGCCCTTCGCCGAGATCCTGGCCGAGGCCCTGCGCCAGGTGCTCCACCCCTGACCGGCGCGACGGACGGGGGAGCGGCGGCGCCCGCGCCGGTCCGCTGGAGGACCGGGGCGGGCGCCGGTGAGGGACGGGTCAGCGCTTGACCACGGTGCCGGTGGTGCGGACGTCGTAGACCTTCTTGTACCAGCCGCACCAGGTGACCCAGTGCTGCTTGGGCTTGAGCGGGCCCTTGCCCTGCTTGCAGATCTTCCAGGCGCCGTACCGGGTGGTCTTGTACCGCAGGATCCACCGGACGGTGATCTTCTTGTTGGTCAGGTTCTGCCAGGCGCCCTGGGGCTGGTACCGGCCGTTCTTCTTCTTCAGGCACGGCCGCACCTGCAGCGTCTTGGCGTAGTTCTTCTGCCAGCGGGCGCACTCGCCCTTGGCCTTGACCCCGGTCGGGGTGCCCAGCAGCGTGGCGACGGCCGTGCCGGGGGCCGCGGAGTCGAGCGTGGCGGCGGCGGGGGAGGGGGCCGGCGGGGCGGTGTGGGCCTGGGCGGCGGGCAGGGCCGGGCCCAGGGTCAGGGTGGCGGCGGTGGCCAGGCCCAGCAGAGCGGCCCGGGACGTCAGTGCGGTAGGCACGGGACTCCTCCAGGGAGGTGGTCGGGATCGGCGGCGGGGGTGCCGCCGTCACCGATCCGACCAGCCCCCGCCCCCGGCCCGACAGAGGTCGGGCGTCCCCCGGGACCCGGCGGGACGTCCCGCCCGCTGACCTGGGGTGATATCCGTCCCAGCGGGACGGCCCGGACGCTGCCGCCTCGGCGAGGTTCGGGACACGCGCTCAGAGGCGGGGGCGGGGTAGGCCGTGGACGGCGCGAAGGCGTTCGCCGGTCTGGACCTCACCGGCCACAGACCGGTGAACGCGGCACCGGCCAGGGTGACGGCGCCGGCCGTGAGGAAGGTGCTGTTGCCGGTCCAACACTGGATCGGCGTGGGGTGGTGCGGGAAAGCCGGGGTGTAGGTAGGCTTCGCATCAACAGGTACACGCTAGGTTCCGACTCGACAGACCCTGCATACCGCCCGGTTGCCTACGCGGTGTTGGCCCAGGTCAGCGCATCGAAAGGTGGCCGTCGGCCTGGTCTGTCCACCCGCACCGCTGTCCACCGCCGAAGCCCGGTCCCGGCCGCATCGGCGGACACCGCCGCCGAGTCATGCGAACTTGATCGCACTTACTTGGCCGCACGAGTCCTATAGACACCCCAAGACAACGCATACTGGGCTTGATGAAAACTTCCCGTGCAGTCACAAAACGTCACCTTCCCACCAGCCCGTTCAAGGCTCCGGCGCCGCCTCCGCCGGTCGAGCGCTTCGAGGTCAACGACCGGGTCACGCACGACAAGTACGGCCTGGGCATGGTCATCGGCGTCGACGAGGCAGCCGTGCTCGTGGACTTCGGGCCGCAGAAGGTCCGGATCGCCACTCCCTTCGCCAAGCTCGAAAAGCTCTGAGACGCACTCCGGTCCCGCCACCCGCGGGTGGCCTCACCCTTGAGAACGCCCCCGCGCGCCAGCGGTCGGCGTAGCGCACCGATCCCGACGACGCGATCGAACGCGACCGGACTCCCCGGACGGCGGAGTTCCCGCCACCGGCCCGCCCCAAGCTGACCAAGACGACGATGTTCGCCCAGTGCCGCGAGCTGGGCTTGCACCCGCCTGCCCCTGTATCGGCAGAGATTCGCCCACGACAATTTTTCTGACCTACGGGCCGAGGAGCCCGCAGGCAGTCGTCCCCTAGTTCCTCCGGGCCGCGTCCTGAATCGCGGGAGGAACGCCGCCGTCCCGCGCTGACCGGAGTCGGCGTACTCGCATGTGCATCTGGTGACATCTCCTCCGGCGATCGGGGGAGTCCACCGGGTTACGACGACGGGCAGGCCCGCTTCCGCGGACCTGCCCGTCGTCGTTCTGCTCCAGGCGCGCCGCTGGAGCGCGCGGAAGCCGTCACTCTCGTTCACTGACTGGTGGACGAGGATCGAACCCGTTTCCGTGCCAGCGGAGATGGTGGCGGTCCGGCCGCCCGCAAAACGGCCGCGGGGGCCGTGATCGATGATCACGGCCCCCGCGGACCCATGCGCGCTGTACCCCCTACCGGATTCGAACCGGCGCTACCGCCTTGAAAGGGCGGCGTCCTAGGCCGCTAGACGAAGGGGGCCCCAGGGTCGCGGTTGGAGTCGCAACCCTTCACTAGGCCAGCATAGGGGACAACCAGGGGCGACGTGCAAACGGTTATGCCCCTTCGCGTGGGGTCGGGGTCGCGGTGCTGGTCGCGGGGGGTGTGCTCGGACTCTGCGGGCTCTGTGGACTCTGCGGGGTCTGCGGGGTCGGGGTGATGGGGCGGTCGGGGGACGGTTCCAGGTGGCGTTCGATCTGGGCGGAGGTCAGGCCGAGGCCGCCCAGGCGGATGTCGTCCCAGCCCTGGAGGCGGTGGGACGTGCGGGAGAAGTACAGGACCGACAGCTCGATGGGGGTCGGCTGCTCGTTCTCCAGGCCGCGCAGGCCCGCGCCTCCGGTGGAGCCCTGGACGAACAGGCGGGTCCCGGTGGGCAGGAGCTTCGTGTTCCGCTTGTGGGCGTGGCCGGACAGGAGCAGGGGGGCCTGGCCGGAGTAGCCCTCGGCCTGGGCCGGGTCGTGGACGGCGATCAGGTCGGGGGTCTGGCCGGACGCGCGCAGCCTCTCGGCCTGGGTGCGGCCCAGCGCGCGGAGCTGGTCGGTGCCCACGTTGTCGTCGCGGGTCGTCTTGTCGGGGGTGAAGCGGGGGTCGCCGATGCCGTAGATCCGCAGGCCCTGGACCTCGCGCATGGCGTCGTCGAGGACGATGGCGTTCTTCTGGCGGGCCACCGCGCGCTGGGTGCCCCGGGAGTCGTGGTTGCCGCGGATGTAGACGTAGGGGACCTTCAGGGTCCCGATGTCGTCGGCGAAGCGGTCCTCGGGCTTGCTGCCGTGGTCGGCCAGGTCGCCGGTGTCGATGATCAGGTTGACCTGGAACTGGGTGGTGACCGAACGGATCACGTTCCAGGCGGCCGGGTTGAGGTGGATGTCGCTGACGTGCAGGACGCGGATCGTGGACGGGTCCGGTTCGTAGGTCGGCAGGGTCGAGGTGGCGGAGTAGAGCTTGGAGACGTTGCCGACCAGGCGGGCGAGCTGGACGCGGTAGGCGGAGAAGCGCTCGACGATGTTGCGGGTGTCGCCGACCAGCTGGGGCGCGTTGGCCAGCAGGCCCGTGTAGCGGGGTTGCGCGATCGAACGCGGGTCGAACGTCGCCCAGGTCGCCAGCGCGATCACCAGCGCGGCGGCGACGGCCGAGCCGAGGCCGAGCAGGGCGCGCCGCCAGGACCGGAAGACCAGCAGCCCGGCCAGGAACGACGCCGCCAGTGCCAGGCCGAGCGCGCGCAGGAGCAGGACGATGATCCCGTGGCGCAGGTCGGCGGCGATCCGATCGGTGATCTTTTCGAGGGCGGTGCCGTCCTCGATCAGCTTGCGGGCCGGCTCGGGGTGCAGTTCGGCGACCGAGGCCCGGAGCTGGAACGGGCCCTCGTGCGTGTCCATGTGGAGCGCGCCCAGCGGGGGGATCTGCACCGTGGTGCCGCCTGACCAGGAGGGACGCAGGTGGAGGGAGACCTCGGTGGGTCCCACGGGGGTCTCGACACGGCCGCCGAGCAGCAGGCCGATCATGCCGCCGAGCAGGCCGACGGCGATCACGGCGAGGATCCGGGCGGTCCGGCGGGCGCGGGGCCCGGTCAGGACGGACGGGAGCCGGACGGAGGTCCGGACGGGCACGATTCCTCCTTCGGTCGCGCACAATGGTGGGCGTGATCGATATGTCGCGGGACGAGTTCGAGAACCTGGTGGCCGAGGCCCTCGACACCATCCCGTCCGAGCTGACCGCACTCATGCGCAACGTCGTCATCGTCGTCGAGGACGACGCCCCCGAGCCCGGTCTGCTCGGCCTTTATCAGGGCGTACCCCTCACCGAGCGCGGTGACTGGTACGCGGGCGTCCTGCCCGATCACATTTCGATCTACCGCAACGAGACGTTGCAGATCTGCGACAGCCCCGAGGACGTCGTCGAGGAGGTCCGGATCACGGTGGTCCACGAGATCGCGCATCATTTCGGAATCGACGACGACCGGCTGCACCAGCTCGGATATTGAGTCCGGCGGCGCCCGAACGGCGAGGTGGGGGGCGGTCCCCACGGGGGCGATACCGCGCGTTCCGGCAGATCACGGGACGGCAAAGGTGCCCGCCAATTGCCCACTCTGGGTCACATAACTACCACGCAGCGTGAGTTAATGGGAGTGTCGCCCGGCGAGCGCCGGACGGAACTGGAGCGCGCGTGGCGGAAAAGCAGACCGGGCGGCACCGGCGTCCCCCGGAGGCCCAGGCCACCTACCGCGAGGTGTTCGCGGTGGGGGAGTTCCGCGCGCTCTGGGCGGCGCAGGCGCTGTCGTTCGTCGGGGACCAGCTGGCGCAGGTCGCGCTGGCGGTGCTCGTCTACAGCAACACCGGCTCGGCGCTGCTCACCGCCCTCACCTACGCCCTGACCTACCTGCCGCCGATCGTGGGCGGCCCGGTGCTGTCGGGGCTGGCCGACCTGTTCCCGCGCCGCACCGTGATGGTGGTGTGCGACGTGCTGCGCGCCGCGCTGGTCGGGCTGATGGCGGTGCCGGGGCTGTCGATGTGGGCGCTGAGCGCGCTGGTGTTCGCCACGGTGCTGCTCGGCGCGCCGTTCAGCGCGGCACGGGCGGCGGTGCTGCCGGACGTGCTGGACGGCGACCGCTACGTCGCCGGGTCCGCGATCAACAACATCACCCACCAGGCCAGCCAGATGGTCGGGTTCGTGGCGGGCGGCGCGGTGATCGCGGCGGTGGGCGAGCACCGGGCGCTGGCGCTGAACGCCCTGACGTTCGCGGTGTCGGCGCTGATCCTGCTGGCGGGGACGCGGCGGCGGCCCGCCCCCAAGCGGCGCGGGCGCCAGTCGCTCGGCCTGTGGCGGGGCACCCGCGACGGGGCGCGGCTGGTGTTCGGCGACCCGACGCTGCGGGCGCTGGTGTCGTTCGCGTGGCTGTGCGGGTTCTACGTGGTCCCCGAGGGGCTGGCCGCGCCGTACGCGGCGACGTTCGACGGCAGCCCCGTGACGGTGGGGCTGCTGATGTCGGCGATGCCCACGGGGATGGTGCTGGGCGCGTTCGTCTACAGCCGGTTCGTGCGGCCCACCAACCGGATCCGGTCGATGGGCTGGATGGCGATGCTGGCGTGCGCCCCGCTGGTGGCCTCGGCCATGCATCCGCCGCTGTGGGCGGTGCTGGCGCTGTGGGCGCTGTCCGGGGTCGGCAGCGCCTACCAGCTCGCGGCGAACGCGGCGTTCGTCGCGGAGGTCCCGGCGGAGGGGCGCGCCCAGGCGTTCGGGCTCGCCCAGTCCGGCATCCTCGCCGGTCAGGGCTGCGGGATCCTGGCGGCCGGCGCGGCGGCGCAGCGGCTCGGCCCCGAGACGGTGGTGGCGCTGGCGGGCGCGCTGGGGCTGTCGGCCGCGGCGATCCTCGCCGTGAACTGGAACCAGGTCCGCGGCACGGTGATCGCGGCGATCCGCGACCGGTCCGAACCCGCCCCCGTGCGGGCCCCCGGCCGTTCGGAGGAGGCGCGGGCGAACGGCCGGTCGTCGTACGCGGGGGATCGGCGCGCGTCGGCCCCGTGAGGGGTCAGGCGGTCTTGCTGGTGGCCTTCTCGTGGACCTCCCTGGCCTTGACCTTCGCCTTGGTGATCATGTCCTGTACGGCGGGCGACTCCTCGGCCTTCTTCAGCAGGTCCTCGCCGACCGAGGCGGGGGCGCCGTCCTCCGGCATCACCAGCCAGGCGATCGCGTACAGCGCGATCCCGGCGCCGCCGAAGAAGGTGAACGCGCCCAGCCCGAGCCGGACGAGGTTGGGGTCGACGCCGAAGTAGCGGCCGACGCCGGCGCACACCCCGGCGACCATCTTGCCGTCGCGGGTGCGGCGCAGCTTGCGGTCGGTCGGGGCGATGTCCTTGTTCATGTCCATGACCCGATGGTGCGCCACGGGGACCGGCGGCCGCATCGGGGAACGGCCCTGACCCGTCCCTGACCGCACCCCGGACCCGCGGCGGAGGCGGGGCCCGCCGTACCCTGACGGCGGACCCCGGTGGAAGGAAGGACCCCTCATGGACGTGCTGCGCGTCGATGACCAGCTCACCGACGAGGAACGGATGATCCGCGACACCGTGCGGGCGTTCACGGCCGAGAGGGTCGCGCCGCACGTGGCCGGGTGGTTCGAGGAGGGGACCTTCCCCGCCCGGGAGCTGGCCCCCGAGCTGGGCAAGCTGGGCCTGCTCGGCATGCACCTGGAGGGGTACGGCTGCGCCGGGGCGAGCGCGGTCGCCTACGGGGTCGCCTGCCGGGAGCTGGAGGCCGCCGACTCGGGGCTGCGCAGCTTCGTGTCGGTGCAGGGCTCGCTGGCGATGGCCGCGATCCACAAGTACGGGTCGGAGGCGCAGAAGAACGAGTGGCTGCCGCGGATGGCGGCGGGCGAGGCGATCGGCTGCTTCGGCCTGACCGAGCCCGACCGCGGCTCCGACCCCGGCGACATGCGCACCCGCGCCCGCCGCGACGGCTCCGACTGGATCCTGAACGGCGCCAAGATGTGGATCACCAACGGGTCGGTCGCCGACGTCGCGGTCGTGTGGGCCCGCACCGACGAGGGCGTCCGCGGCTTCCTGGTGCCCGCCGGGACCCCCGGCTTCACGGCCTCCGACATCCACCGGAAGCTGTCGCTGCGCGCCTCGGTCACCTCCGAACTGGTCCTGGACGACGTCCGCCTGCCCGCCGACGCGGTCCTGCCGGACGTCACCGGCCTGAAGGGCCCGCTGGGCTGCCTGTCGGAGGCGCGCTACGGCATCCTGTGGGGCGCGGTGGGCGCGGGCCGTTCCTGCTACGAGGCGGCGGTGGAGTACGCGAGGACGCGCGAGCAGTTCGGCAGGCCGATCGGGGGGTTCCAGCTCACGCAGGAGAAGCTGGCCTGGATGGAGGTCGCTCTCGGCCAGGCCGGGCTGGTGGCGCTGCACGTCGGGCGCCTGAAGGACGGGCCCGGGGTGACGCCGCAGCAGGTGTCGTTCGGCAAGCTGGCCAACGTCCGCGCCGCGCTGGACGTCGCCCGCCAGGCCCGGACGATCCTCGGCGCGAACGGCATCACCCTCGAATATCCGGTGCTCCGCCACATGAACAACCTGGAGAGCGTGCTGACCTACGAGGGCACCCAGGAGATCCACACGCTGGTCCTGGGACAGGCGATCACCGGGATCGCGGCCTACCGCTGACCTACGGGTGGGGTCGGGGCGGCGGCCGGAAGCCCGGCGGGGGCGTGCCGTTGGACGGCGGGGCCGGACGGGGCGGCGGAACGCTGCCGTTCGGCGGCGGCGCGTACGGCGGCGGAGGCGGCGCGGGCGGCGTGGCCTGGGGGAACGCGTCGGCGGAGACGTAGTGGTCGATGTTGCCCGGCAGGTCGCGCAGCTCGCGGTCGCGCCAGTGGTGCAGGGCCGCCTGGGCGATCTCCAGCTCGGCGCGGACCGTGGCCTCCACCATGCGGGGCAGGGCGGCGTCGCGGGCCTCGCGGAGCAGGCGGGCCTGGGTGAGGATGTCCTCGCCCGCCAGGATCTGGGCGTTCTGCTCCCGGCGGCCCAGCTCGCGGGCGACCAGGTGCCGCCACCTCTCCTCGTCCTCCAGGATCCGCTCGTAGAGGTTCTGGCGGGGCATCAGCGACAGCAGCAGCTTCACGAAGATCGGCAGGATCTCGATCGACGTGAACAGCAGCATCAGCAGCAGGTGCGCCCAGAACAGCGTGCCGGAGCGGTCGGTCAGCCGGTCCAGCGCCTCCAGGCGCTTGAGCAGGCCGGTGGCGTTGGCGTTGCGGGCGGCGAAGCCCGCGTTCAGCTCGTTCTGCTGCCGCTGGAGTGTGGCCAGCTCGGGGCGGACCTTCCCCAGGCGTTCCTGGGCGGCCCGGAGGTTCTCGGCGCGGGCGGTGGTGCCCTGCCGCCGCAGCTGGTCCCGGCGGTCGGCGATCTGGGTTCGGACGTCGTTCAGCTCGGCCTCGGCGGCGGTCAGCTCGCGGCGGCGCTCGCGGGCGAGGGGGCCCTCGCCGGCGCGGCAGCGGCCGGAGCCGCCCAACTCGCACAGCAGTCCCTTGCGGGCGTCGGCGACGCGCCTGAGCGCCTGCTCCTCGCGGGAGCGCAGGCCGACGATGGTGGGGTCGGCGTTCAGGTCCGCACCGGTGTCGCCGCCGGAGGCGATCGTCCGCTCCAGCTGCTTGGCCTCGGTGTCCAGAGCGGCGATGCGGCGGCCGAGGGAGCCATTGGCGGCCGCCGCGGCGTTCCCGTCGGCGCCGGCGCGCTTCATGACCTCCAGCTCCGCCTGGATCTCCCGGTCGAAGACCTGGAGGGTCAGCGGCGTCGACACCACGAACCCGATCAGCAGCGCGAACAGCAGCCGGGGAAGCGCCGGCAGCACGGTCTGCCACCAGAGGGGCTGGCGGTTGACCGTGGTGACCAGCCACCGGTCCAGCATCATGATCGCCAGACCCCAGAGCGTGGCGAACACGACCGCCACCGCCAGCGGGGCCCGCACCGCCATCGCCAGCGCGAACGCCATGGAAATCGCGGCCATCACCGCGGTGATCAGCACCGCCGCGCCTATTCCCTGGTATTTGCCCACCTCGGTGGGGCAGCGCGCGAGGATTTCCGGTCGCGCGCCCGACAGCCAGATCAGTGGACGAAAGCGCGGGGAATTCTTCATGGACGCTGCTTTCCGTGGGGAACGGCGCGGTCGCGCGGCACGGGCGCGCGGGTGAACGGGGCCGGCGGGGCGTGCCAGCGCAGCCGGGGCGGGGCCGGGGCGCCGGAAAGGCGGGGCGGCGGCACGCGGCGCGCCAGCGGACCGCGCGCGAACCGGCTCACGCGGGCGCGCAGCACGGCAAGCAACGGCCGGTGCCGGGTGACGGCGGGCTCGTTCAGGGCGACCGAGGGCGGGGTCAGGGCGCGGATCCGGGGACGGGGGGTTTCCTCACGAGCTGGGTCCATGCCGACCTGTTCTTTTCCGGGATTCCCGTCGATGGACTCGTCGGGCCGACAAGACGGGCAGGATAGCGCGCGTTCCGGAGCGCTTCTCTGTGGCGGACGACACCCTTCGGCGAATGTGGCCGCATCCGGCCAACGGCGAACGAAAAGCCGCCCCGGAGCATCGTTGTTTGTGTCTCTGGCCATTAATCGCCGGTATCGCTTCCCATAGAATCCGGCGACCATCAGGAACACCCCGCACCCCCGAACGGTCGGAATGCTCAACGTCGCGGAAACCTGCGTGGGCACCCACGCCCTCGGCCCCGGCCGCCGGTCGGTCGTCTGGGTGCAGGGTTGCCCGTTCCATTGCGCGGGCTGCCTCGCGCCCGAGTGGATCCCCGACGTCCCGGCCCGCCGGGTCGCCCCTGTGGACCTGGCGGCCGAACTGCTCGCCGACCCCGCCGTCACCGGCCTGACGTTCTCCGGTGGGGAACCGATGGAGCAGGCCGCGGGCCTGGCCGAGACCGCCCGGCTGGCCCGCCGCGCCCGCCCGGACCTGACGCTGGTCTGCTTCACCGGGCACCGTCTGGAACGCCTGCGCGACCGCCCCCCGAACCCCGGCGTGCCCGCCCTGCTCGCCGCGGCCGACGTGCTGATCGACGGCCTGTACGTCGCGGTCCGCGACGACGACCGGGGCCTGCGCGGCAGCGCCAACCAGCGCGTCCACCACCTGACCGACCGGCTGCGCCACGTCGACCTGACCGGCGGCCCCCGCCGCATCGAGGTGCGGATGCGCGGCGCCGAGGCGCTGTTCGTGGGCGTTCCGTCCCGCGCGATGGCCGCCCTCTACCCGCCTGCCGACGGAAGGAGCGCCCAGTGAGTGGAGCCAAGCGCATCACGGTGGACGAGGCGGCGTGGCGGCAGGCCGCCGCCGCGGCGGCGCGGCTGCGCGCCGTGCAGCGCGACGTCCCCGCCCTGCTGGACAACGTCCGCCGCGCGCAGCGCGCCGAGGCCGACCGCGTGTTCGCCGCGATCGACGAGCGGCAGCGCCGCCTTGACGAGAGCCTGGCGGACCTCAGCGAGCAGGCCCGCACCGTCGAACGCCGCGCCGCCCGCCACCTGCGCGAGCAGAACGACCGCGTCCGCGCCGCCCACGAGGGGCTCCGCGCCGGGACCGCGCGGGCCCTCGCCGACCAGGAGCGGCGTCTCCGTGCGGCCCTGGCGGAAGGAGAACGCGAGGTCGCCGGGCTGCGCGCCGACCGCGAGCGCGCCGCCGCCACCGCCGAACAGACCCTCGCCGACGCCCGCGTGGAGGCCGCCGCTATCCGCGACCACCTCCCGCACGGACGGTTCGCGCCCGGCGCGCTCGACCGCCTGGAACACCGCCTCGCCACCGCCGAGCGCAACCTCGCGTCCGGGCTCGGCGGCGAGTCCCTCAGCCTCCTCCAGGACACCCATCTCGACCTGGTGGAACTGCGCGCCGACCTCGCCCTGCGCGACCGCGAGTGGCAGTCGGCCCGGCTGGCGGCCCTGCACGCCCTCACCGTCGTCGCCGAACGCGTCGCGTTCAGCGCCCACCCGCCCGCGCCCGACGAGAACGGCGATCCGATCGCCGGGCTCACCTACGACGTGGACCACTGGTCGGGCGGCGACCTGGCACGGCTCCGCGCGGAGGTCGCCGCCCGCACCGAGCGGGTCGCCCCGGCGGACACGCCGCTGACCACCGACGAGCTTCGCGCCGTCGTCCGGCGGGAGGCCCCCGACCTGGAGCGCCGTCTCGACGAGGTGGTCGCGAGGGCGGGCACGGCGCTGCTGGCGTCCCAGGCCCGGATGAACGTCGCCGCGTTCGTCGTCGGGGCCGTGCAGGAGGCCACCGGCTACACCTGGACCGGCAACGGGTACGCGGCCGGGGACCAGCGCGGCGCGTTCCTCAGCCGGCTGGCCGCCCTCAACGACAACGAGATCGTCGTGGAGGTCGCGCACGAGGAGGACCCCAACGGTTCGCCCGGCCCGCTGACGGTGCGGCTGCGCTCGCTCGACCACGACACCGTCTCGGCGGAGGACCTGACCGCCCGCGCCCGCGAGATCGTCGCGGTGCTGCGCGCCGACGGCCTGCCGGTCGGCGACCCGGTCGCCGAACCGGTCCCGCCCGAGCTGCCCCGCGCCGACCTGGACGCCCTGCGCGAGCGGCGCGGTTCCGAGCACCGGCCGGATGCTCGGTGACGGGACCCTCCGGGCGGCCGGCCGCCCTGCGCCGCGCCGCCGCCATGCCCGACCCCGTGCTGCTCGTGCACGGGCCGGGGGCCGACGACGCGTTCGTGGACGACGCCTACCGCACCTACGGGATCGAGGAGGCGCTGTGGGAGGCGCTGCACGCCGCCGGGTTCGCGCGGATCGTGTTCTACTCCCCGCGCCGCAAGATCTACTTCCGGGACGCCGAGTCGCGCCGCCGCACCGTCCCGGCGGCCCCGGCGCCGCGCCGCCGCGTCCCGCCCGGCTTCACCGGCCCGCTCGGTGACCGAATGGTCATCGCCCCGCCCCGCCCCCCCGGGCCGACCGGCGGGATGCGCGACGAGCACGCCGTGATGACCCTCGACCACCTCATGCGGCAGGACGACCACCGCACCGCCGTGGTGGTCCTGCACGCCGAGGAGGTGCTGGGCCACACCGTCGCGGGCCGGGCGCTGGCGTCGGTGTTCGCCGAGTGGACCGCCTACCGGGGCAGCGCCCGCAACAAGTGCGTGCTGGTGTTCCGGCGGCCGTCGCTGGAGGAGGTGCGCGCGTTCGTGTGGGACCTGCGGGCGTTCCCGACGCTGGAGGAGCAGGCCCGCCGCCTGGCCGGGCGCGGCGACCGGCCCGGCCGCCTCGGCGCTCCCGACGAGGCCGAGCTGGCCCGGTTGCTGCACGTGCGCCGCCTGTCCAAGCCGCCGCTGACAGTGCCCGACTGGGCCGCCCTGCCCGCGATCCTGCGCGCCATGGCCGCAGCGGGGGCCCTGGCCCGCGACTGGGAGGACCGGCTGCGCGACCTGGCCGAGAACGCCGTTCCCCTGACCCCGGAGGTCCTGCGCGAACGCGGCTGGGTCCCCTCCGTCACCGACCCCGGCGAGGACGTGTGGCAGCGCCTGGACCGCCTCGCCGGGCTCGGCCCCGTCAAGGAGTACCTGCGCGGCAAACGCCACCTGGTCGAGGCCCGCGAGCGCCTCGGCTCGACCGGCCAGCCCCTCACCCACCACCTGGTGTTCCTCGGAAACCCCGGCACCGGCAAGACCACCGTCGCCCGCCTGGTCGGCGAGATGTACCGGGAGCTGGGCGTGCTACACCAGGGTCACCTGGTGGAGGCCAAGGCCGCCGACCTGGTCGGCCAGCACGTGGGCGAGACCCGCCAGAAGACCGCCGTGCTGGTCGAGAGCGCGCTCGACGGGGTCCTGTTCGTGGACGAGGCGTACGCGCTGGCCGAGTCGGCCGGGGGCTTCGCCGAGGAGGCGATCGACACGCTCCTGACGATGATGGAGAACGAGCGCCACCGCCTCGTCGTCATCGTCGCCGGATACCCCGACCGGATGCGCGGCTTCCTGGACGCCAACCCCGGCCTGCGCCGCCGCTTCCCCGAGGGCAACGTCGTCACCTTCCCCGACCATGACGTGCCCACCCTCACCGAGATCCTGCTGACCCGCCTGCGCGATCACGGGCTGACCTGGTCCGGCGAGACCGAGGCGGCGCTGCGCCGGGTCGTGGCGGGCCTGCACCGCACCCGCGGCGCCGACTTCGGCAACGCCGCGGCGATGCTGACCCTGGCCGACGAACTCCTCGAACGCCTCGCCGTCCGCAGCCGGGGCCGCGCCGACCGTCCGCTGGAAACCGGCGACCTGCCCGAGCGCCTCGCCCCGTTCCTGGCACCCGCGCTGCCCGCCGACGCGTCGGACCTGACCGGCCTGCTCGGCGGCCTCCACGACATGATCGGCCTCGCCCCGGTCAAGGAGTCGGTGCGCGCCCTGGTCGCCCAGCTGAGGCTCCGGCAACGCCGGGGACGCGGCCGGGTCGTCGCGCCCCACCTGCTGTTCCTCGGCCCGCCCGGCACCGGCAAGACCACCGTGGCCCGCGAGATCGGCCGGATCTTCCGCGAGCTGGGGCTGCTGCCCAGCGGGCACGTCGTGGACGCCGCCCGCGACGAGCTGGTGGGCCGCTACGTCGGGCACACCGCCCCGATGACCCGCGCCAAGATCGACGAGGCGATGGGCGGGGTGCTGTTCCTCGACGAGGCCTACCGGCTGGCGGGCGAGCGCGACGACTTCGGCCGCGAGGCCCTGGACACCCTCAACCAGGAGATGGAGAACCGCCTGGGCCGCCTCACCGTGATCGCCGCCGGCTATCCCGACGAGATGCGCCGGTTCCTGGCCGCCAACCCCGGCCTGCGGTCCCGGTTCACCACGCACCTGGAGTTCCCGGCGTACTCCACCGGCGAGCTGCTGGCCATCCTCGACCGGACCGCCGCCGAGCAGGGCTACCGGCTGTCGCCGGAGGCCCGGACCCGCGCCGGGGCCTGGCTGGAGGCCGAACGCCGCGCCCATCCCCGCGACTTCGGCAACGCCCGCGCCGTGCGGCGGCTGTTCGGCCCGATGGTGACGGCCATGGCGCTGCGCGTGGACGGCGATCCCGACGCCGACCTCGACCTGTTCCTGCCGGAGGACGTGCCGCATGCGACCTGACCGGGAGGAGCGGGCGGCCTGCCCGGTGTGCGGATGCCTCGTGCGGGCGGTCGAGACCGGCTGCGCCGAGTGCTCGTGGGAGCTCAACACCTCCTGGCGGTTCGGCGCGCCGGACGTGGCGGCGTTCGAGGCCCGCCTGGCCGGGGCACGCCGCGCCCACGACCTGGCCGCCGCCGTCCGGGCGGGCCTGACCGCCGGCGCGCCCGTCCGGGGCGGCGCGCCCTCCCCGGACGAGTGGGACCGGGCCCGCGCCGCCGCGGCCCCGCCCCCGGTCTCCGACCGTCCGCTCCGCGCCGCCCTGGCAGAGGCCCTGGACCGGCTGCGCCCCGGCCGTCCGGTCACCGTCGTGGAGGTCGGCGCGGCGGGACTGGTCCGCACCGACCTGACCGCCGACGGGCTCGGCGTCCCGCGGGGCCACGACGCGGCGACCCGGACCTCCTGGGACGCCCTCGCCCCGATGCTGGCGCGTGACCCCGCCGAACTGCGCTTCCAGCTCGCGGGGGGCCTGGCCGACCTGGACCGGAGGGCGCTGTGGGCGGCCCTGTCGGACACGCTCCCGCGCGGCCTCGGCGGCGACGTCCTGCTGGTCCGCCGCGAGCCCGGCTGGCCCGTCCCCGACCGCGCCGTCCACGTCCTGCGCCGCCGCCATCCCCACGCCCGCGTCGTCTCCGCGGGCCGCCGCGGCGCGACGGAGATCCTCCGGGAGCTGATGGACGCCCTGCCCATCCGCCACACCGTCGGGCTGGCCGCCGCCGCGCTGGAACCCGGGACCCGCCGTCTCATCCCCGCCCTGCTGCCGCTGTTCCCGCCCGGCACCCGCCCCGGGGCCGAGACGACGGTCACGCTGCGCCGCCCGCCCGGCGACGCCCCCACCACGGTCCTGGCCGCCGTCGCCGCCCACGGCGACCGCTGGGACCTGCTGACCTGCGTCGAGACCGCCGTCTCCGACACCGTCACGGTCCACGCCGCCCTCGGCGGCCCCCGCGACGTCCGCCTCACCGCGCCCGGCCTGACCCCCCGCGCCGCCACCCTCCCCGACCTGCTCGACGCGATCCCGCCCCGGCTGGAGATCCTGACCGAGCCCGTCGACCTGCTCGTCGCGATCGAGCTCGGCGGCCTCGATGGCCGCGTGCGGCGCCGCCTGGACCTGGTCCGCGACCTGCTGCGCGCCGTCGACCCGGCGCTGGTCCGCGCCGCGGTGTACGGCTACCGCGACCACGCCTACGGGCGGGGCCGCGAAGGCCGCCCCGTCCTCGACGGCGAGTGGCTCGCCCCCGTCGCCGCGGCCCTCGACACGCTGGACCGCCTGCGCCCGAGCCTGCTGGAGTACACGGACGCCGCCCCGCTGGAGGACGCCCTCACCGAGCTCGCCCAGCGCGCCAACGCGGCCCCTCCGCCCCGCCGCGCCGTCCTGCTGACCGTCGCGTCCCGGCCGCCGCACCCGCAGGTGCAGGGCGACGGCGACGTGCTGCCCTGCCAGTTCGAACGTGGCTGGCAGACCGCGCTGTGGAGCCTGGTCGGCCGCACCGATGCCGCGTGCGTCACGGTGCTGGACGGCGAGGCGTTCGCCGCCGACCGCGCCTGGCACGACCTGGGCCGAGCCGCCCGGCTCCCGCTCGACGGCACCGACGCCCGGCGGCTCGGCACGGCCTTGGGCCTGCTGCCGTCGGTCCCGCAGACCCTCTCCCTCCCGCTGGCCGAAACGGAACGAGGTCCCCGGTGAGCAACCCCTCACAGTTCGCCCCACCGCCGCGCAGCGCCCCGCCCGGCCCGGCGGGCGGCACCGACAACCCGAACATCGCCCAGCCGCAGCGCCAGATGCGCCGCATCGGCCTGTGGGGGGCGCCGGAGAGCGGCAAGACGACGTTCCTGGCGGCGCTCCAGGTCGCGGTGCTGCGCAGCCCCGAGGACTGGATGCTGTACGGGGTGAACGAGGAGTCCAACGACTTCCTCGACACCCAGACCGCGCTGCTCACCCAGCGGCGGCGCTTCCCGTCCGCGACGGCGGATTCGGAGGCGTTGAGCTGGACGCTGCGCGGCACGGTCGCGCTGCCGGCGGTCGGCCGGTTCCGCAGGAGGCCGCGCGAGGCACCGCTGGAGTTCAACATCGACCTGCTGGACAGCCCCGGCGTCGTGTTCGCCAGCCGGCTGGCGCCGGTGGCCGACGGCGACAACCTCGGCTTCGACGGCGGAAACCTGGGGTTCGAGGACGAGTCTGCCGAGGCCGCGCCCACCACCGACGAGGACCGGGTCATCGAGCACCTGGCGGGCTGCGACGGGATCATCTACCTGTTCGACCCGACCCGGGAACGCCGCCAGGGCGACGCCTACTCCTACTTTCAGCGGACCCTGCTGAAGCTGTCGCGGCAGGTGTTCCGCGACCGGGGCTCGCCCGACGGCCGCCTGCCGCAGCACCTGGCGGTGTGCGTGACCAAGTTCGACGCGCCCGAGGTGTACCGGCGGGCCCGGCTCGGCGGCTACCTCACCTACGAGGACACCCCGCAGATGCTGC
Source organism: Actinomadura kijaniata (assembly GCF_014138665.1). Lineage (NCBI taxonomy): Bacteria > Bacillati > Actinomycetota > Actinomycetes > Streptosporangiales > Thermomonosporaceae > Actinomadura > Actinomadura kijaniata. Next base: position 49,695 of record NZ_JACJIA010000002.1, on the reverse strand, counting down.
CCCGGGTCCGCGAGGACTCGGCGGGCCACTTCTTCCAGGAGCTGTGCCGCGACTCCAAGGTCGGCAACGCCGACCTGGTGCTCAGCAGCATCCAGAAGTACTTCCACCCCGACCGGGTGCGGTACTTCGCGACCTCGGCGGTCGGGTTCTACCTCGGCGAGTCCGACCGGTTCACCGAGCAGGACAACATCAACGTCGTCAAGACGCCGACCGGCGAGGTCGAGATCCGCGGGAAGGTCTGGCCGATCAACGTCGTGGAGCCGGTGCTGTGGCTGGGCCAGCGCCTGCCGCGGATCGCGCGCTGACCGGGAACCGGGCGGAGGGGATGAGCGTATGGTGCGGGTGACGGCGGGCTGGGCGCTGTTCGGCAAGCGCCCCGGGAGCAGCGACGACTACGGCGTGCTCAACTGCAGCCGGGAGCCGTTCCGCGCGGCCGAGTTCGAGGCGATCCTGCGCCGGTACGCGCTGGGCACCCCGCCCGTCCACCGCGAGGGCGAGGACGCCCTGCCGTGGGTGGCGGTGAGCTGGGTCGGCAAGGCCCCCAACCGGTATCTGGGCATGTCGATCCAGCGGTGGAGCGACCACCGCGACGGCGCGGGCCGCCCGATCGCGTTCACCACCTACATCTGCGTGCCCTACCGCGAAGTGGAACGCGCCCCGGTGTCCTACGAGGCGATGTACCGGGCGCTGCGGGCGTTCGACCCGCCGATGGACGGCCCCGGCGAGATGGCGACCCTGGACCTGGACGGGTACTCGGCGGACGACCTGGCCGGCGCGGTGGACCGGCACGACCGGGAGCGCGTCGCCCGCACCGCCGCGATGCTGCTGGTGGGGAACGTGGACGTGCTGCACGCCGGGGAGTCCTCGGTGCTGGAGCGACTGCGGTTCCTGGACGCCGTCGCGGCGCTGCTGCCCTACGGGTACCGGGCCGACTTCTCCGCCGCGACGTGGGCGACGGGCCGCGCGCCCAACATCCGGCTGGCGTTCACCCGGAGGCCCCGCGAGGGGTCCCGGCAGATGCCCTGGCGCGGCCCGGTGGAGCCGGGCCCGCTCCCGGCGGTGGCGGGGGAGTACACCGAGCAGGTCTCCGAGATCTGGCGGCGCTACCACGACCTGCCGAAGCTGCTGGGCTACCTGGCGTCCAAGTCGGTGCCGCGCGAGTTCCGCGACCCCTCGCACGCGGTGGTCGACCTCGCCGACCTGGACCGCCCGCTGCGGCTGCTGGCGGTCGCCGAACGCGGCGGCACCCCCGGCGCGGACGCCGCGCGCGAACTGCTGTCCGGCCCGCGCCTGGCCGAGATCCCCGCCGACCGGCACGGGACGCTCGTGGAACGGTTGCTGCGCGGCGGCGACCCGGGCGATCTGGACCTGGCCGACGAGTACTGGGAGCGGGTGCCGGCCACCGACCGGGAACGCGTCCGCCGGACCCTGGCGGCGGCGGCCCGCGACCTGCTGTGGACGGCCGGAGGGCCCGACCCCCGCGTGTCGCGGTACGTGGCGTTCGCGCGCCGCGACGGGATGCGCGACGCGTTCCTGGCCGACCTGCTGCGGCGGCACTCCAACCCCGCCCGCGACAACGCCGCCGCCCGCGCCCACGCCGCTGAGCTGCTGCGCGACGCGGTGGACCCCCGCGACGGCTCGCTGGCGCGGTCGCCGCTGGTGGCGGCGGTCGGCGGGTTCGGCGGGCTGGCCGCCGCGCTGCTGGCGGCCGAGGCCGCGGCTCCCGAACGGCTGGACGCCTGGCTGCACTGGTTCGGCGTGGCCGGGCTGCTGCCGGACGTGGTCCCGCTGTTCCGGAACCTGCTCGACCAGCGGGAGCCCGACCGCGCGGCCGTGCGGGGGCTCGTGCGGTCGCGGCCGGTCTGGGCGGCGGCGCTGCTGCGCGCGGCGGGCCGCCTGGGGCGGCTCGACCTGGCACTGCCGGGCGTCCTGGACTGGCTCGGCGAGCGGTCCGGCGGCCGGGGCCGCGAGGACTCCGACGCCGCCGTGGTCTCGGCGCTGCTGACGCTGGAGACGTCGCAGGTGGCCGGGTGCGGCGCGGCCGACGCGCTGCTGCTGGCGCTGGAGGGCGGGCCGCGGTTCTTCGCCGCCGCGCGCGGCGGCGACTGGGCGGAGTACGCGCGGGGCCTGGCCTGGGCCTGGCAGTGGCCACTTCCGCCCGCGACGCGGCGGACCCAGATCCGAGGCCTGGAACGCGTCCTGCTGCCCCGTCCCTGGTCCGGCGACACCACCCGCGCCGACGAGATCATCAACCTGGTGCGGGCGCTGGTCGCCCACTCCGCCGACGCCGACTGGTCCCCGGTCGCCCGCGTTCTGGACCGCGACCCGATGCTGGAGGGCAGGCCCGCCTTCCACGACCTGAAGGCGCTGCTCGGCCAGGCGACCCCGGCGTACGCGGCCGCGCCGCGGGAGGAACGGTGGCCGTTCGGCGGGGAGTCCCCGAGCGTGCCGCAGCCCGTCCGGGAGCCGGAGGCGGTGGTCCCGCCCCCGGCGTACGCCGTCGTCGACGGAGCCACCGACGATGTCGCCGATGCCGTCGCTGATGCCGTCGCCGACGATGTCGTCGACCAGGTGCTCGACTACTTCCTGGCGGAGTTCCAGGCGGTCGGGATCGCGGCGGTGCTGGCGAAGGTCGGCGCCTCGCAGTGGCAGATGCACGGGACGCAGGCCGCGTCGTTCGTACGGCGGGCGCGGCGGCGGCTCGCCGAGAGCCACGGCGAGGACTACGCCGAGAGCCAGGCGGTCCGGCTCGTCGAGCACATCCTGAAGGGCGACCTGGGGTCGCACCTGGTGCCGGAGTTCCGGGGCGCGCTGGCGGAGGAGGTGTCGCGGGAGACCGCGTTCCAGATGCGGCTGCTGGGGGCGGCCGTGCGCGGCTCGGAGGAGCCGCAGGGCCGCAGCCGCGGCAGACTGGAGGAGTCCCGCGCCCAGCTCGACCAGATCCTCAAGCAGGGCAGGGGCAGCCTTCTGCCGTGGCGCCGGTCGGCGGGCGAGGCGTGATCCGGGCGGTCCGGGTCGCGCTCGACGTGGGGGCGGCGACCACGGTGATGGTTCTGGGCGCGGCCGGGCCGGCCGGCGGGGCCGGGGCGGTGGTCTGGCCGACGCCCGCCCGCGACCGGGACCTGCCGCTGTTCCTGTCGGATCTCCTGAAGGAGGGCCGGACCCGCATGCCGGGGCGGATCGTCGGGACGGCCGTCGTGGTGTCCGACGCGTGGCTGGACGGCACCACCGAGGGGGCCCGCGCCCACGAGCGGCTGCGCGGGGTCGTGCTGGACGGCCTCGGCTGGCCGGACGTGAGCTGGCTCGGGCAGAGCGCCTGCCAGGCCGCCCACTGTGTCGGCTCGGGCCTGGCCGACGATGGGACGCTGCTGGTCTGCGCGCTGGGGGAGGGCACGGTCGGGGCCGCGCTGTGCGAGGTGTCGGGGGCGCACGTGCGGGTGGTGCGGGTGCGGGCCGCGCGGTGCGCGGACTTCGAGGCGAACGTGGCCGAGGCGGTGGCGGCGACGTCGCCGGCGGCGGCGTTCGCGGAGCGGTTCGCCGAGGTCAGGCGGGTGCAGGGGCGCCGGGCCGGGGTCGTGCTGGCGCGGGCGTGGACGCATCCGCGGTACCGGGAGGCCCCGGTGTACCGGATGAGCGAGGGCACGGTCACGGCGGGGACGCTGATCGACGCATTCGCCGGGGCGGCCGGCGCGCTGCGGGCGGCGGTGGACGGGGCGCTGGCCGGGACCGTGCCCGACCGGGTGGCGGCGGCCGGGCGGATCGGGGACTTCCCGCTGGTGGAGGCGGTGGTGGGGACGGCGACGGGACGTGCGGTGCGGTCGCTCGGGGCGGAGGCGGCGGTGCGCGGCGCGCTCCTGGTCGGGTCCGGGGCGGTGCGGGTGACGCCGCCGGAACGGCCCGCCGTCCGGCTCCCGCTGCACCGCGTCCGCAACGGCCTGCTCGACACCGAGCGCGTCCGGCTGGACCCCGCCGCCGACTTCGCGCCGGTCCTGGTGGAGATCCCGGCGGAGGGGATCGCGCCGTTCGACGTCGAGCTGGACGGCCGGGGGGTCGGCGTCCGGCTGCCCCGGCTGCGCCCCGGCACCTACCGGGTGGGGCTGCGGCCCGCGCACACCGGCCCCGGCGTGCTGGTGCTGTCCCCGACCGCCGGGGGCGAACCGTTCCTGTACCCGCTCGCGACGGAGGCGCTCCCATGATCGACGCCAAATCCCTGCTCGCCGCCGCGCTGGCCGAGGACGACCCGTTCACCGCGGTGCGGGCGGCCGCCGAGTGGGCGGCGCGGACGGTCGGCGGCGCGGCCGACGCCACCGGCGGCACCGACGACGTGGCGGCGTTCCGGGCGGTGGCCGGGCTGGACGACGCGCTGGAGGCGGTGGCCCGGCTGGCGGAGGCGGCCCCGGCGCTGGTGCGGGCTGCCGCGCCCGGCCGCCCCGTCGCCGAGCACCTGGACGCCCGCCGGGCCGCCCTGGCCCGCGCCCGCGAGATCCTGGCCCGGGACCGTGCCGACCTGGCCGAGCTGGGCGCCGCCGAACGCGACCTGACCGCCGCAGCCGCCGAGCACGACCGCCTCCGCGACCGCGTGGCCGAACTGCGCCGCCTCCGCGACCTGGCCGGCGCCCTCGACGCGCTGCGCGCCCAGCACGCGGCGCTGACCGCCGGGCTCGCCGCCCTCGCCGATCCCGTCGAGCAGGCCGAACGCGCCGTCGAGAAGGACGCCGGGGCCCTGCTGCGCCTCACCGAGGAGCAGCTGGACCTCCTGCGGCCAAGGGTTCGCCGGGCCCTGGAGGAGGCCGACGCCGGGAACGCCGAGCTGGCCGGGCTCCGCTCCCGGCTCGCCGAGGCCGAGGAACGCGTCGAGGCCGACCGCGCGGCCCTCGCCGGGGCCGCCGAGGGTTTCGAGAAGCTCCGCGAGCGGCATGAGCGCGTCCTCCGGCCGCTGCGGGCCTACCAGCGGGCGGACGAGGATCTGGCCAGGGGCCTCGGGTCGTCCCCGCTGGCCGGGGACTCGGGCCTGGACCTGGCCGCCCGGGAGCTCGAAGCCGTCGACCGGCGCCTGACCGAGGTGGACGAGCTGTTGACCACGGCTCTGGCTGAGCACGCCCGCGCCTACGAGGAGGCCCGCGCCGTTCTCGGGTGGTCCTGACCCCGTGGCGGCGGTCACAAGGTCACAAGGGGAGGGCGCGGCACCCGGTACCTTGGCAGTGACGGGCACAACGGCGTGCCGACGATCGTGTAGCGATGCTTAAAGTCGGAGTCCACGGTTACTAACTGGACCTCCTCCCACCCCCTGGGCAGACTCGTTGTCCCAGGTCAAGCGATGAACACAAGGAGCGGCATGAGAATCGGGATCGTCGGGGCCACCGGTCAGGTCGGCGGGGTGGTGCTCAGGATCCTCGCCGAGCGTGGGTTCCCGGTGGACGAGCTGCGGCTGTTCGCCTCGGCGCGCTCGGCGGGACGGAAGATCGCCTGGGGCGACGCCGAGGTGACCGTCGAGGACGCCGCGACCGCCGACTACGCGGGCCTGGACATCGCCATCTTCTCCGCGGGCAAGACCACCTCCAGGGAGCTGGCCCCCAGGGTGGCCGCCGCCGGGGCCGTCGTGATCGACAACTCCTCCGGCTGGCGGCTGGACCCCGACGTCCCGCTGGTCGTCGCCGAGGTCAACCCGCAGGCCGCCACCCGGCGCCCCAAGGGCATCATCGCCAACCCGAACTGCACCACCATGGCCGCCATGCCGGTGCTGCGCCCCCTCCACGAGGAGGCCGGGCTGCGGTCCCTGGTCGTCGCGACCTACCAGGCGGTCTCCGGCAGCGGCCTGTCGGGCGTCGCCGAGCTGCACGAGCAGACCCGCAAGGTCGTCGAGAACGCCGACCGGCTCACCCACGACGGCTCGGCCGTGGAGTTCCCCTCGCCGCAGGTGTACGCGCGGCCCATCGCGTTCAACGTGCTCCCGCTGGCGGGCTCCATCGTGGACGACGGCCTGGCCGAGACCGACGAGGAGCAGAAGCTCCGCAACGAGTCCCGCAAGATCCTGGGCATCCCCGACCTGAGGGTGTCGGGCACCTGCGTGCGCGTCCCGGTGTTCACCGGCCACTCCCTGCAGATCAACGCCGAGTTCGAGCGCCCGCTCTCGCCCGAGCGCGCCAGCGAGCTGCTCAGCAACGCGCCCGGCGTGGTCCTCACCGACATCCCGACCCCGCTCCAGGCGGCCGGCCAGGACCCCACCCACGTGGGCCGCATCCGCCGCGACGAGACCCGCGAGAACGGCCTGGCCCTGTTCGCCTCCGGCGACAACCTCCGCAAGGGCGCGGCCCTCAACGCGGTCCAGATCGCCGAGCTCGTCGCCGCCGAGTAGCCGACCCCCTCAGCGCGTCGCCCCGGCCCCCGGGGCGACGCGCCAGCCGGGCAGGTCCACGAAGTGGACGTCGTAGCGTTCCTGCTCGGGCAGCAGCGACTCGAACGAGGCCTCGCCCCGGCTGATCGCCGCCAGCCGTTCGAAGTAGCCGAACCGCTCGATCCCCGGGCTCAGCACCGCGAACACCTCCGCGGTGCGGCCCGGCGCGGCCCCGAACGCGTGCGGCATGCCCGGCGGCACCACCACCAGCCCGCCCGCGCCGACCTCGACCACCCGGTCCCCGAGCCGGAACACCATCACCCCGTCGAGCACGTGGAACAGCTCCGTGGAGCGCAGGTGCCGGTGCGGCCGGGCCCCGTCGGCCCCCTCGCCCATCGTGAGCCGGTTGGCGCTGACCGCGCCCCCGTCGGCGAGCAGCTCGAACGCCCCGCCGTGCGCCAGCGGCGCCGTGGCGGCCTCCCCGGGAAGCACCACCACGGCGTCCTCCGAAACGGACATCGCACATCCCTCCTTCGGTCTCCATTCCACGCGGGGAACAGGCGGGGAGCCAGCGGCGGTTGCCGAAGACAGTGATCTCCGAACGAGATGGACGGGCCGCCCATGGAGCTGCGCCAGCTGGAGTACTTCGCGGCCGTCGCCGACGAGGGCGGGTTCGGCCGGGCCGCCGAGCGGCTCGGCATCGTCCAGTCCGCCGTCAGCCAGCAGGTCCGCCGACTGGAACGGGAGCTGGGCGTGCGGCTGTTCGACCGCTCGACCCGGCATGTCCGGCTCACCGGCGACGGTGAACGCCTCCTCGCCGACGCCCGCGCCGTGCTGGCGGCGGCCGGGCGCCTCCACCGGACCGCCGCCGAGCTGGCCGCCGGCGACCAGGGCGTGCTGCGTCTCGGCGTGGTGCGCGGCCCCGGCGACCGCCTCTACCGGACGCTCGACGCCCTGGCGGAGATCGCGCCCCGGCTCCAGGTCCGGCTGGTGCGCCTGCCGCCCGCCGAACGCGTCGCGGCCGTGCGCACCGGCGAGCTGGACGCGGCCCTGGTGCGCGCCCGCCCGGAGGCCCCCGGTCTCGAACTGCTGCCCGTCTGGGACGATCCGCTGCTGGTGGCGCTTCCCGCCGGCCATCCCCGGGCCGCCGGGTCCCGGCCGACGCTCGCCGATCTCGCGCACCTGCCGCTGCGCCTCGCGCCCCGCGCGGCGAACCCGCCGTTCCACGACCTGGTGACGGGCGCGTTCCGGCGGGCCGGGCTGGAGCCGACGCCGGGCCCGCCCTTCCGCGGCCTCCAGGAGACCCTCACCGAGATCGCCGCGGGCCCGCCGTCCTGGACGCTGTTCTACGAGGCCGCCCCGGTCCCGGCGCCGTCCCGGGTGGCCGTCCGCCCCCTGGCGGAGCCGCGCCTGACGACGTTCCTGGCGGTGCGGCCGGACCCGCCCGCGCCGCCGATCCGGCACCTGCTGGCGGCGTTCAGGGCGTGCGCGCCGGCCGGGTCGTCCGGAAGGTGAGGTGGTCGACGGCCCAGCCGTCCCGGGTGAGGCCCCGGTGGGCGGAGCGGGGCCTTTCCTCGGCGAGGGCCCGTTCGTGCCGGCGGCGGACGCGTTCGGCGTGCTCGGGGGAGATCATCGGGCGGTGGCCGTCCGGTGCCATGACGGGACTCCGGGCGCCGGTTCCCGCGAGGTCCGGGTGGAACGGCTCAGGGCCGCTGGACCGGGTCGGTCCGACGGCCCTGTTCGACCGGTTCATGGTCACGCCTTGTTGAAGGTGTTCTTGGCCCAGAGGTAGGAGACGGCGCCGATGCCGACGCACCAGGCGGTGGCGATGGCGGCGCTGTCGCCGATCGGGGTGCCGAGCAGGAGGCCGCGGACGGTCTCCATGATCGGGGTGAAGGGCTGGTACTCGGCGAACCAGCGCAGGGCGGCGGGCATGGAGTCGGTGGGGACGAAGCCGCTGCCGAGGAAGGGCAGGAAGACCAGGGGCATCGGGGCGTTGCTGGCGGCCTCGGGGGTCGGGGACCGCAGGCCGAGGGCGACCGCCAGCCAGGTGACGGCCACGACGAACAGGGTGAGCATCCCGGCGGCGGCCAGCCATTCGACGGCGGTGGCGTCGGGGCGGAAGCCGATGGCCAGCGCGATGCCGACGACGAAGGCGAGGCTGAGCAGCTGCTGGACGACGCTGCCGACGACGTGGCCGGTCAGGACCGACGCCCGGGAGATCCGCATGGTGCGGAAGCGGGCGATGACGCCCTCGGTCATGTCGGTGGCGACCATGACGGCGGTTCCGGTCGCGGCGGTGGCGGCGGCCATGAGCAGGATGCCGGGGACGACGTAGTTGACGTAGGTGCCGCGCCCGCCGCCGAGCCCGTTGCCGAGGGTGCCGCCGAAGACGTACACGAACAGCAGCAGGATGATGACGGGCGTGATGACCAGCTGCACGGTCATGGACGGGTAGCGGAGCAGGCGCTTGAGCTGGCGGCGGGTCATGGTGGCCGAGTCGCGCGCGGCCAGGGCGAGGGTGCTCATCGAACTGCGTCCTTGGGGTTGCCGGTGAGGGTGAGGAAGACGTCGTCGAGGTCGGGGGTGTGGACCGACAGTTCCTCGACGTCGATGGAGTGGTCGTCCAGGCGGGCGAGCATCTGGCGCAGGGAGCCGACGCTGCCGTCGCTGGGGATCTGCAGGGTGAGGGCGTCGCCGTCGAGGAAGCCGGTGCCCAGGGCGCGCAGGGCGGAGTCGACGTGGTGCTGGTCGGCGAAGCGCAGGCTGACGTGCCCGCCGGGGATGAGCCGCTTGAGCTCTTCGGGGGTGCCTTGGGCGATCAGCGTGCCGTGGTCGAGCATCGCGACGCGGTCGGCGAGCTGGTCGGCCTCCTCCAGGTACTGCGTGGTGAGGAAGATGGTGACGCCGTCGGCGACCAGCTCGCGGACGACCTGCCACATGGAGCGGCGGCTGCGCGGGTCCAGGCCGGTGGTGGGCTCGTCCAGGAAGATCAGGCGGGGGTCGCCGACCAGGGTCATGGCCAGGTCCAGGCGGCGCTGCATGCCGCCGGAGTAGGTGGAGGCGGGCTTGCGGGCGGCCTCGACCAGGTCGAAGCGCTCCAGCAGCTCGGCGGCCCGGCGCCTGCCGTCCCGGCGGGACAGGTGCCTGAGGTCGGCCATGAGGAGCAGGTTCTCCTCACCGGTGAGCAGCTTGTCGACGGCCGAGTACTGGCCGGTGACGCCGATCGCGCCGCGCACGTCGTCGGGCCGGCGGGCCAGGTCGTGGCCGGCGACCCGGATGTCGCCGCCGTCGGCCGGGATCAGGGTGGACAGGATCTGGACGGTGGTGGTCTTGCCGGCGCCGTTGGGGCCGAGCAGGGAGAAGATCGTTCCTTCGGGGACGGCCAGGTCGATGCCGTCGAGCACGACCTTGTCGCCGTTCTTGCCGCGGTAGGACTTGCGGAGCCCGTTCGCCGCGATGGCCAGGTTCGTCATGGGGGTGTTCCTTAGAGGCTGCGGGCGGCGATGTCGCCGTGGGAGGTGGTGGCGCGGATGTCGAGTTCGGTGGTGCCGTCGTTGCGGAGGGCGTTGCTGACGCGGCCGTGGGAGGTGTGGGCGTCCAGGGCGGCCGAGACGCCGGTGGCGGCGGCGACCGAGATGTCGCCGGACTGGGTGCTCAGCACGACCGTGCCGCCGGTGGCCTCGGCGATCCGGATGTCGCCCCGCTGGGTGCTGATCTCCGCGGGGCCGTTCAGCCGGCCGACCTCGACGTCGCCGTCGGTCGCGGTGAGGCGGACGCTCGCGGCCTCGTCGATCTTGATCTGGTGGTAGGCGCCGTCGAAGGCGATGTCGCCGAGGCGGCCGACGGCCCGGAGCTCGGTGCTGGCCGCCCTGGCCTCGACCTGGGAACCGGCGGGCAGCTTGACGGTCACCTCGACGGAGCCGGAGGGGCTGAGGATCTGCTTGCCGCCCGGGGCCGTGATCCGCAGGACGCCGTCGCCGTACTCGACCGTGGTCTGCTCCGCCGCCTTCACGTCGCGGCCCTTCGAGGCGTTCGCGGGCCGGACCTCGACCGCGGTGTCGGTCCGGTCGGCGGCGATGAACTGGACGCGTCCGGCGGGGATCTCCAGGGCGGCGGTGATCGGGGCGGGGGTGTCGAACTTCTGCATCGTGGGCTCCTGCGCTCGTTGTTTCTGACGTTGGAAAAGCTACGTTGCCTTGACGGATCGCGCAACACCTTCGTTGCTTACAAACATCATTTATGCAGGTAGAAACAAGATAATCGTTGCATGACTTGTGAGAAGTAACGCAACAAGGAGTCCAGTTCGTTGCATTGGACTGCCGGTGAACGCTATGCTGGCGCCGTCAGGGACGCCGGGACGACAAGGAGATCGCGATGCCGGGAGGCAGGCTCACCCAGCAGGACCGCCAGCAGATCGCGCTGGGGCTGGCCGACGGCCTGGCCTACGCCGAGATCGCCCGGCGTCTGGGCCGTCCGACCTCGACGATCACGCGTGAGGTGATGCGCAACGGCGGCCCCACCGGCTACCGGCCCGACCTGGCCCACCACACCGCCCAGCAGCGCACCCACCGGCGCAGGCCCGCCTCCTCCTCCCGGGATGCGGAGCCGGCTCCCCAGCCCCACGGGCGCGACGCCGAGGCCGTGCGCGAGTACCGGGAGTCGCTCACCACCGTCTTCATGACCTCGGGCCTGCCCAGGATGATGGCCCGGGTGCTGGGCTGCCTCTACACCACCGACTCCGGCAGCCTCAACGCCGCCGAACTCGCCCGGCAGCTCCAGGTCAGCCCGGCGTCCGTCTCCAAGGCGATCACCTTCCTGGAGAGCATGGACCTCGTCCGCCGGGAACGCGACGAACGCCGCCGCGAGCGCTACGTCGTCGACAACGACCTGTGGTACCAGTCGATGGTCCGCAGCGCCCAGCACAACGCCCAGCTCTCCGAGACCGCCCGGCGGGGCGTCGCCATCCTCGGCTCCGGCACCCCGGCCGCCATCCGCCTCGAGAACACCGCCCGCTTCCTCGACTTCGTCGGCGAGAGCCTGGCCCGCGCCGCCGAGCAGGCCCGCGAGGTCCTCTACACGCAGCTCGAACCGGTCCCGGACGGCACCGGCCCGGACCACGGATAGGAGGGCGCGGTCGTAGGAGCCGGGTCCCGGTCCGGGGGGTCGGGGATCGGCCGTGGGAGGGACCCCGGTCAGCCCCGCAGGGGACGAGACGCGGGCGCGGACGCGGCAGGCTCTGCTCTCGGAAATCCGTTCTCCGAGAGGTAGCGATGCGTCGCACGACCACCGTTCTCGTCACCGCCGCACTGGCGGGTTCCCTCCTGCCGTCCGCCGCCGTCGCCGGAACGGCGCGCCCGGCGCCGGCCCCGTCCGGGGTCCGGGTCGCCCTTCCCGCGCCCACCGGCACCGCGAGGCTCGGCACGACCGAGCTGCATCTCGTCGACCGGTCGAGGCCGGACCCCTGGGTGCCGTCCAGGCCGTACCGCGAGCTGATGGTGAGCCTCTGGTATCCCGCCAAGCGCGCCGACGGGTACCGCAGGGCCCCGGCGATGCCGCCGAACGCCGCCGCGCACTTCGGGAGGACGGCCGCCGAGCAGGAGGGTTTCGCCGGGGCCGACCGGGTGGACTGGGCCGGGATCCGCGGCCACGCCCGCGCGGGAGCGCCCGCCGGGAGCGGCAGGCGCCCGGTGCTGCTCCTCTCGCCCGGCAACAGGATGCCGCGCACCCTCAACACCGCCCTCGCCGAGGAGATGGCCGGCCACGGCTACGTGGTCGTCAGCATCGACCACACCCACAACCCCATGGGGGTGGAGTTCCCCGGCGGACGCGTCGAGCCCTCCAGGCAGCCGCCGTCGGCGTCGTTCGACCTCATGCGGAAGGAGTACGCGACCCGCGGCGCCGACGCCCGGTTCGTGCTGGACAGCCTCGAACGGCTCGCCCGGGGCGGCAACCCCGACGCCGGACGCCGGGCGCTGCCGCGCGGCCTGAGGGGCGCCCTCGACCTGACGAGGGTCGGCATGTTCGGGCACTCGCTGGGCGGCGCGTCGTCGGCGCAGGCGATGTCCGACGACCGGCGGATCGACGCGGGCGTCGACCTCGACGGCGGGTTCGTGTCCCGGGAGGGGCCGCTCGGGCCGGTGGTGGAACGCGGCCTCGACCGCCCGTTCATGATCGTGAACGCGGACCGCGGCGGCCACGACCACCCCTCGATCCGGCCGTTCTGGGACGGCCTGCGCGGCTGGCGGCGCAGCATCCAGGTCGCGGGCGCCGGGCACCACTCGTTCAGCGACCTCCAGGCGTACGTCCCCCGGATGGTCCGGGCGGGGGTGACGCCGAAGGAGTTCGGCACCGCGCTCGTCGGCACGATCGATCCCGCGCGGTCGTTCGCCGTCCAGGGGGCCTACCTCCGCTCCTTCTTCGACCTGCACCTGCGGAAACGCGACGACCACCTGCTGGACGGGCCGTCGCCGCGCTTCCCCGAGGTGCGCTTCCTCCCGTGAGCGCGGGCCGCGGGTGGGTGAAATGCTCGTCCGGTGGCGGACATGTGGTGCTCGTCCGATCCGTACGGCGAGAGGAAGGCATGTGTCAGCCATCCCGGAGAGCTCCCCTCCACCCGATGAACGCAGACGCCGCTTCGAGCGGGTCTACGCGGCCCACCGTGCCGAGATCCTCGGATACGCGCTGCGCCGCACGGCCGATCCGCAGGACGCGGCCGACGTCCTGGCCGAGACCTTCCTGATCGCCTGGCGGAGGCTGGACGACGTGCCGCGCGGCGGGGAGGCCAAGCTCTGGCTGTACGGCGTCGCCCGCCGCGTGCTGGCCAACCACCACCGGGGCGAGCGGCGCCGGTCGGCGCTGGTCGGCGACCTGGCCGGGCAGCTGCGGATCGACCTGGCGGCGCACCGCGTGCCCCGGCCGGAGGGGGAGCTGGCCGCGATCGCGGCGGCGTTCGGCGAACTGTCCGAGGACGACCGGGAACTGCTGTCCCTGGTCGGCTGGGAGAACCTGGACCGCGGCGAGATCGCGGCCGTGCTGGGCTGCTCGCGCAACGCGGTGCGGATCCGGCTGCACCGGGCCCGCCGCCGGTTCGCCCGCGGGCTCGACCGGCACGGGGCCCGCACCCCGCACACCCACGCCCTGTCGGCAGCGGTCATCAACGGAGAACGCGCATGAACCACGACATCGACACGCTCGTCGGCCGCCTCACCCCGGTCACCGACGCCCGCGCCGCCGAGCTGCTCACCGACGACACGGCCGCCGACCTCGCCAGACGGATCACCGCGACGGCCGCGACGGCCGACGAACCCGCCGCCGTCCCGGCCCGGCCCCGGTTCCGGCGCGGGCTGACCGTCGGGCTGCCGCTGCTGGCCACGGGGGTGGCGGGGGCGGCGGTCGCCGTCACGCTCGCCGCCCCGTCCGGGGACCCCGGCACCTCCGCCCGGCCCACGCCGACCCGGGCCACGCAGGGGCAGGTCACGCTGGTCTCCGCGCTCAGCTTCACCCGCAAGGGCGGCCACCTCGACGTGCGGATCCGCGACCCGTACGCCGACCCCGCGCGGTACAAGGAGGAGTTCGCCAAGCACGGCCTGAACGTCCGCCTGAGCCTGGTCCCCGTCTCCCCCTCGATCGTGGGCACCGTCGTGATGGAGGACACCAGCGACGGGACGCGCCCGAACGACATCACCCAGATCCGGGTGAAGGGCGCCTGCGAGGTCCCGAGCGGCGGGAACGACTGCACCGTGGGAGTGCGGATCCGGATCGGCTACAAGGGCAGCGCCGCCGTCGTCTTCGGCCGCGCGGCGCGGCGCGGCGAGAAGTACACGAGCACCGCCAAGGCGGACGCGCCCGGAGAGGCCCTGCACGGCATGGTGTACCGCAAGCAGCGGCTGTCGCGGGTGCTGGCCGCGCTGAAGGAGCGGAACCTCACCGCGCCCGAGTACCGGGTCATGGTGGGCAACGAGTCCCAGGTCCGCTACCCGGGGCAGGTGCCCGGGGACTGGTACGTCCATGACGCCTCCCCGTGGGCGCACGGTCAGGTGCTGCTCTTCGTCGGTCCCCGGCCCACCGAGCAGGCCACCGGAGAGGGGCGGCCGCCGGCCTCGACGCCGGGGGCGCCGTCCCCGACGCCGAGGTCCTGATCCCGTTCGGCCGGACGCCCCGTTCCCACCCGCGTGGGACGGGGCGTTCCGCGTTGAAATGATCTCCCGGGGCCGGACATGTCCCCCGCGAGACGGCGCGACGCGCGGGCCGTCGGGATGGAGGGAGACCCCTTGGCCGAGCAGAGGACACTCGCCGTGGCCGCGACGGCGGTCGCGGCCGTCACCGCGGGCACGATGGGCGTGGCGCTGCCGAGCGGACCGGACCCGGTGAACGGGAGCCGGGTCGCGGCCACGGCACGGACCGCCACGCCCACGTCACCGGACATCCGCGACCGCTTCCCGCACGGCCTGCGGAAGGAGGCGGTGACCGGCGACGCGCGCCGCCCGGCGAAGGCGCGGCGGCTGGGCGCCCAGGCGGGGGTGCGGGTCGCGCTCGACGTGCTCGACCGGCGCGGCAAGCCGCCCGCGGACCGGACGGCCGTCGAGTTCCACCCGCTGAACGGCGACGACCCGTTCTTCGTCGAGCTGCGGGACGGCCACGTCGAGGGCGAGCTCCCGGCGGGCCGCTATGCCGTGCTGACCCGCGTCGCCACGGCCGAGCCGGACGGCACGACCTCCTCGGCCCTCGTCTACCGGCCGAAGGTGGCGATCACCGGGGCCACCAGGATCCTGCTCGACGCGCGCGAGGCCGTGCCCGTCGCGGCGACGGTCGACCGCGCCGACGCCCGGCTCCTGAACGGCGAGGTGCGCGTCATCCAGAAGATCGCGGGCCGGCCGGTCGTCACGTCCGCGATGATGCAGCTCAGGAACGCCTACGTCACGCCGACCGCGTCCACGCCGGACCTGACCCTCGGCCTGCACGCCGTCTTCACCCGCGAGGGCGCCGAGAACGGCAGCCCGTACGTCTACAACGTGGCGAGCCAGCGGGCGGGCGGGGTACCGCGGAAGCCGGGCCTGCGCGTGCGCACCAGGGACCTGGCCGCGGTGAGGACCGGGTACGGCACCGAGGGGCGCCCGGTCTGCGCCGGCGGTCACGCCTCGCCGCTCTGGACGGACGGCGGCATCCGGATCGGCTTCTACACGGGCGTGGGCGCGGCGCCCGCCACCCGGACCGAGTACTACTCGCCCGGCATCACGTGGGACATCGACTGGATGAACACCACGCCGGACTGCGGCTTCGGGTGGGACACGACGGAGGTGTGGGCGCGCCAGGACCGCTTCCCCAAGGCGGGCCCGTACCAGCGCCGCCTGACGCCCGCCCCGTTCAGCCCTCGCGGGGTCGTCATCTGGGGCGGGCACGAGGGCGGCGAGCCGGCACTGGCGGTCGGCACGCACTCGACGGACGCGGGCACGAGCGCCATCGCGCCGTATCCCGGATCGACCGGCACCTCGGTCCTGCGCGACGCGAACGGAAAGACCGTCTCCACCTCCGACCATCCCGGCACGGCCTGGAAGTGGCCGGTGCCCGAGCCGGGCGACTACAGCCTCACGGTGGAGGAGAAGCGCGCCTCCCCGTTCTCCTCCCTCGCCGTCCGCCAGCGCGCGGTGTGGCGCTTCGCCCGTACGGGACGGCAAGGTCATCACCCTGCCGTCGCTCACCTTCCGCACCTCCCTCGACGCCCGGTCGAGGGGCAGGGCGGGGGCCCGCCAGCGGGTGACCGTGACGACCGGCCGCGCGGGCGGCGCCCGTCCGAAGCTGTGGGCCTCGTCCGACGAGGGCAGGACCTGGAAGGCCGTCCCGGTGACCCGCGGGGGCGGCGCGTGGGTGGGGACCCTGACCAACCCGAAGGCGGGCTTCGTCTCCCTGCGGGCGGCCGTCGCCGGGGTCGTCGACCAGACCGTGATCCGGGCCTACGCCGTGCACCGGTAGGGGCCGCGGCGAGGGTCAGCCGGGCGGGCCGGGACGCCGGCCGACGGTCGCCAGCAGGGAGGCGATCAGGGGGTTGTGGTCGTCGCGGCGCCAGGCCGCGGCGACCCGCGTGCGGGTGGCGCCGGGCGCGATCCCGCGGAAGGCGACGCCTCGGAGGCGGATGCGCCGGATGCTCGCCGGGGCGAGCGACACGCCGAGACCGGCCTCCACCAGGCCGCAGACGGTCTGCCACTCCACGGCGCGCTGGGCCACCCGGGGCGTGAAGCCCGCCGCGGCGCACAGGCCGACGATCTGGTCGTGGAGGCCGGGGCCGACCGCGCGGGGCGGCAGGACGAACGGGGCGCCGGCCAGCTCCGCGACCGGGACGGCGCGCTGGGCGGCGAGCGGGTGCGCGGACGGCAGGACCACCACGAACGGCTCGGTCAGGACGGTCGCGAACCCGAGCCCCGCCTCCTCGGCCGGCTCGCGCAGCAGCCCGACGTCGATGGCCTTGTCGTGCAGGGCGGCGAGCTGCGGCGCGGTGGTCATCTCGTGGATGTCGAGGCGCACGTCGGGGAAGCGCTCCCGGAACCGGCGCAGCAGGTCGGGCAGGACGGTCAGGGCGAGCGAGGCGGCGAAGCCGATCCGCAGGCGGCCGGCCCGGCCGTCGCCCACCGCCCGCGCGGCGGCCAGCCCGTCCGCCAGGCCGGTGAGCGCGCGCCGGGCGGCGGGCAGCAGCTCGCGGCCCGCCGGGGTGAGGGAGACGCGTCCCGGCTCCCGGTGGAACAGCGGATGGCCGACCTTGCCCTCCAGCCGGCGGATCTGCTGGCTCAACGGCGGCTGCGCGATGCCCAGGCGGGCCGCCGCGTGACCGAAGTGGAGTTCCTCGGCGAGCACGACGAAGGCGTGCAGCTGTTGCAGGGGAAGTTCGGGCCGCTCCATACGCCTAGAGATATCAGGAGATCCCCCAGGGCGTATTAGACGTATACCCGCTGGTCGTCCTAGCCTTCGGCGCATGACAGAGCGACGCGCGATCCTCAGCGGCTCGACGTTCGAGGAGGGGATCGGCTATGCCCGCGCCGTGGTCGACGGCGACCGGGTGCACGTGTCCGGGACGACCGGGTTCGACTACGCCACCATGACGATCTCCGACGACGTGGTGGAGCAGGCCGAGCAGTGCCTGCGCAACGTCGAGGCCGCGCTGGCGGAGGCGGGCTGCACCCTCGCCGACGTGGTGCGGGTGCGCTACCTGCTGCCCGACCGGGCGGACTTCGAACCCTGCTGGCCGGTGCTGCGCCGCCGCTTCGGCGAGGTGCGCCCGGCCGCCACCATGCTCGTGTGCGGCCTCGCCGACCCCCGCATGAGGTTCGAGATCGAGGTGGACGCGCGGCGGCTCCCCCGGGCGGGGTAGGGCGCCGGCTCCGGTTCGGTCGCGCGGGGGAGGTGGGCCGTGACGGCGGGTGTGAGAGTCGACGGACCGGTTCCCGAGCGAACGGAGACTCTCATGAGGAACGTCATCACCCGCACGCTGGCCGTCCTCGGCGTCGCGACGGCCGTGGCGGCGGCCACGGGTGCCGCCGCCGGGGCGGCCACGTCGGACGGAGGCCATACGGCACAGGTCCGAGGGGCCGCTCACCTGGACTGGGACGGCAAGCACACCGGGCCGTGGAAGAGCGACCTGTGGATAGGCGTGGACAACGCCCGCGCGACCTACCCGGACGCCGTCTCCGTGGTCCCGTCCGCCGCCTCGGGCACCGTCCGCGTCAAGCACCGGTTCTGGAACACCGAGACCCACCAGGAGGGGACGGCGTGGTTCAACCTGGACGTCGACTGCGTGGCCGTCGGCGGGCCCGTCGCCACCATCACCGGGATCGTCAACCAGCAGCACTCGCCCGACCAGGCGTTCCTGGAAGGGGTGCGGGTGGGGCTGACCGTCTACAGCGGGGCGGGGAAGCAGCCGGGCAGGGTCGGGGCGCTGCGCGCCGGGACCAGGGACGACCAGATCCCGCTGTGCGCCTCCACCGCCCCCGCCTGGCCGGTCAAGAAGGGCGGCTACCGGGTCTGGGACCGCTGAACCACCGCCAGTCCCCCCGGGGCCGAGGTCAGCGGGCGAGCAGGGCGCGCAGGGCCTTGGTCACCTCCGCCGGGGACTCCTCGGCCATGAAGTGGCCGCAGGTGACGGTGGTGTGCTCCAGGTCCGGGGCCCAGGCCCGCCACAGGCCCGCCGCGTCGAAGCCGAGGGCCGCGCCCCAGTCCTGCTGGAGGACCGCCACCGGCATGCGCAGCCGGTTCCCGGCGGCGCGGTCGGCCAGGTCGTGGGCGTTGTCGATCCCGGCCGAGGCGCGGTAGTCGGCGACGATCGACGGGACCGCCTCGCGGCAGGCCCTCAGGTAGGCGGCGCGCACGTCGGCGGGGATCGCGTCCGGCGAGTTCGCCCACAGGTCCAGGAAGTGCCCGAAGAACGCGTCCGCGCTCGCGGCGATCATCTGCTCGGGCAGTCCCGGCGGCTGCGCCATCAGGTACAGGTGGAAGCCGACGGCCGCCGTGACGCCGTTCATCACCTCCCACATGTCCGCCGTGGGCAGCACGTCCAGGCTGGCCAGATGCGTGATCGTCGAAGGGTGGTCCATGGCCGCGCGGAACGCGACCAGCGCGCCCCGGTCGTGCCCGGCCAGCGCGAACCGCTCGTGCCCCAGCTCCCGGGCCAGCGCCACGATGTCGGCGGCCATGGTCCGCTTGGAGTAGACGTCCTCGGCCACGGCCTCGGGCTTGTCGCTGTCGCCGTAGCCGCGCAGGTCCGGGCAGATCACCGTGTGGTCGGCGGCCAGGTCGGCGGCGACGTGCCGCCACATCAGGTGGGTCTGGGGGAAGCCGTGCAGCAGGACGACCGGGCTGCCCGAGCCCGCGACGGCGGAGTTGAGGGACACGCCGTCGGCGACGGGGACGCGCAGGTAGTCGAAGCCGGGGATCATGTTCTTCTCCTTGTGGTGGTTGACCAGCGGGTTTCATGGTCGGCGGCGTCGATGAGCAACCGATGAGCGCGTTACCGTGGCGGGGACGGAGGGGAGGCGCGTGGCGGTCGAGTTCGGAGTGCTGGGGCCGGTGGCGGCCTGGGACGCCGGCGGGCGGCCGATCGGGCTGAAGGGCCCCCGGCACCGCGCGGTGCTGGCCCGGCTGATCGTCGCGCGGGGCCGGATCGTGCCCGCCGCGCGCCTGGTCGACGACCTGTGGGAGGACCCGCCGGACGGCGCGGTGGCCGCGGTCCGCACGTTCGTCGCGGCGCTGCGGCGCGCGCTGGAGCCCGAACGCCCGCCCCGCGCCCCCGCCCGGCTCCTGGTCACCGAGGGACCGGGCTACGCGCTGCGCACCGACGCCGTCGACGCCCGGCGTTTCGAACGCGCCGTGGCCGACGCCGCGAACCTGCCGCCGCACGACGCGTTCACCCTGCTGGAGGAGGCGTCGCGGTGGTGGCGCGGCCCCGCGTACGCCGAGTTCGCCGGGGAGGAGTGGTGCCGGAGCGAGCGGTCCCGGCTGGCCGAGCTGCGGCTGACCGCCGTCGAACGCCGCGCCGAGGCGCTGCTGTCGCTGGGCCGCGCCGCCGAGGCCGTGCCGGACCTCGACGCCCACACCACCGAGCACCCCCGGCGGGAGGACGCCTGGCGGCTGCTCGCCCTCGCCCTGTACCGGACGGGCCGCCAGGCCGACGCGCTGGAGGTGCTGCGCCGCGCCCGGACGCTCCTGGCCGAACGCCTGGGCGTGGACCCCGGCGTGGGGCTGCGCCGCCTGGAGGCCGACGTCCTCGCGCACGCGCCGGACCTCGACCCCGGCGGGGCGGCCGCCCGCGTGTGGACGCAGACGGCGGCCGTCTACGACAGCACGGTGGCGTCCGGCGCGCGGGCGCGGCTGGAGTCGGCGGTGACCCTGCTGCGCGATCTCGCCGTGACCGGGGGCGGCGGGCTGGAGGCGGCCCGGCGGCACCGCATGGCGGCGGTCGAGGCCGCCGAGGAGCTGGACGATCCGGAGCTGACGGCGCGGGTGGTCGGGGCCTACGACGTTCCGGCGATCTGGACCCGCTCCGACGACCCCGCCCAGGCCGCCCGCCTCGTGGCGGCCGCCGAACGCACCCTGCCCCGCCTGCCCGCCGGCGCCGACGCGGCGCGGGCCCGGCTGCTGGCCACCATCGCGATGGAGTCCCGCGGCGACCGGGGCGAACGCGGCCCCCGCGCCGCCCGGCGGGCCGAGGAGATCGCCCGGCGGCTGGACGACCCGCGGCTGCTGGCGTTCGCGCTCAACGGCGCGTTCCTGCAGAGCTGCGGGCGCGCGGGCCTGGCCCCGCGCCGGGACGGGATCGGCGCGGAGATCATCGCCCTGTCCGAGCGGCACGGCCTGACCACGTCCACGGTGCTGGGCCACCTCATCCGCCTCCAGGCGCGCAGCGCGCTGGGCGACCTCCCGGAGGCCGACCGGCACGCGGACGCCGTGGACCGCCTGGCCGAACGCCACGAACTCCCCCTGGCGGGCGTGTTCACCCGCTGGTACCGGGCGCTGCGCCTCGACATGAGCGGCGCGCCCTACGACGAGGCGGAGGCCGCCTACCGCGACGCCGCCGCGCGTTTGGACGGGACCGGGATGCCCGGCCTGGAACGCGGCCTGCCGCCCCTGGCGCTGCTGTGCCTCCGGCTGCGCCACGGCCTGGACGCCCCCACCGACGACGCCCTCGACTGGGGCCCCTACCACCCCTGGGCGCGCCCCCTGGTGCTGCTCGCGCGGGGACGCGCCGAAGCGGCCGCGCTCGCCCTCCGCGAGACCCCGGAACCTCCCCACGACCTGCTCCTGGAGGCGATGTGGGCCCTCACCGCCCACGCGGCCGCCGCCCTGGGGGACCGGGAGATCGCCGGGCGCGCCCGCGCCGCCCTCGCCCCCGCCGCGCGGGAGTGGGCGGGCGCGGGAAGCGGCCTGCTGACGCTGGGTCCGGTCGGCCACTACCTGGAGCGCCGGTGAGCGCCGTCCGGGCGGCGGGGAAGGACCGCAGGGCCATCGGGTGATCCGCAAGGAGACGCCCTGGCGAGGAAAGAGCCCCCTTGAGGAGAACCTCCCGCCCGGCCGGAGAGCCGGGCGCCATCGACCGGCGGGCCATCCGGGTCCGTGAAGCGCACGGGTGATCGCCAGGACGGCTCGTCGCCTCCCGTCCGACCCCTCCAGAGGACCAGGCGGCGTCCTGGCGTGTCCCGGCCCCTGGCCGGTGGTGCCGTGCGCGGTCGATCGGCGGGCCGTCCGGGCCGTTGAACGCGCGGGCCGCCGCCGTGCCGCGATGACGGTCGGTCCTGGCGCTCTCGTCGCCTCGAATATCCGGATTCGAGGGACCTTCCGCGCCGCGCCGCGTCATGATCAACTAAACCAAGATCAACGCTTGGATCGTGAAGGAGTTCCCCGCCATGTCCGACACCCCCCGCCTTCACCGCCGCGGACTCCTCCTCGGCGCCGCCGCGGTGACCGGCGGCTCCGTCCTGGGCACGCTGCCGCCCACCCCCCGCGCGGCCCGCGCCGCGACCGGCGGCCACACCCCCCGCATCCACACCCGCGCCGACTGGGCGGCCCGCCCGCCGAAGGCCCCCGCGACCGTGCTCGCCAAGGCCCCCGACCACATCGTCGTGCACCACACCGCCTCGGAGAACTCCACGGACTACTCGCTGGAGCACGCGTTCGGCCTGTCCAGGGCCATCCAGAACTTCCACATGGACGACAACGGCTGGGACGACACCGGCCAGCAGCTCACCATCAGCCGCGGCGGCTTCCTCATGGAGGGCCGCAACCGCAGCCTGGAGGCCATCGCCGCCCGCCAGCACGTGATGGGCGCCCAGACCCTCGGCCACAACGACCACACGATCGGCATCGAGAACGAGGGCACCTACCTGACCGAGACGCCCACCAAGCGCCTGTGGCTCAAGCTCGCGGTCACCTGCGCCTGGCTGTGCGAGACCTACGACCTGGACCCGTTCGAGGCCATCGTGGGCCACCGCGACTACGTCGCCACGGCCTGCCCCGGCGACCGGCTCTACGAGATGCTCCCGGCCCTCCGCGTCATGGTCGCGGGCATCATGGAGCTCACGACGTCCCCCGGCCGCGAACTGCACACGCCGCGCCGGGGCCCCTTCCCCGTGCCCCGCACGCGCTTCGACCACGGCCCCGCCGCCGCCCCCGGCGAGCGCTGAGCCCCCGCCGTCCGGTGACCCGGCCCGGGTCAGGCGGTGCGGCGGCCGCGGACCTCCAGGGTGGCCAGGAGCCTCGCGGTCGCCTCGGCTATCTCGTCCACCGCCTGCTCGAACGCCTCCGCGTTGTGCGCGGCGGGCGCGCGGAAACCCGAGATCTTGCGGACGTACTGGAGCGCGGCGGCGCGGATGTCCTCGTCGGTGACGGCCTCGGCCATCGGCGGGCGGAGGGTCTTGATGCTGCGGCACATGCGTCCAGTGTGACGCGCGCCACCGACAAAAATGCGACCCCCGGCGCCGAGGACGTGCGCCGGGGGTCGGGCGAGGGGCGGTTTCTTCTCAGGGAGCTTCGGGAGCTGATCCGGCCGTACGGGGCGGGCCGAGAGTCACCCCGTACGGCCGTTCAGGTTCGGGTCACCCGTACGAGCCTCCGGGGGGAGCGGAGAGACCGTACGAGCCGCCGGGGAGCAGGCCGTAGGAACCGTCGGCCAGCAGGCCGTAGGAACCGCCCGCGAGCACGCCGTAGGAACCGGTGGGGCCGAGGCCGTAGGAGCCCTCCTCCGCGCCGGCGGAGGAGGCGGACAGGGCGAGGCCGAGAGCGGCGGCCGCCGCCGCGATCCCAAGCAAGATCAGTCGTTTCATCTGTTGCTCCTTCCCGGCGGACAGGCCGTGGGTGGGCCGCGTCCGCTGTGCCCGGTGCGGGGGTGGACACGTGGCGGGGGGTCGGGTTCGTCCGGACCGGCCGATCAGAGTGGACCACGGGGGTCGCGGAGCGGGCAATGAATCCATCCGCGACTGGATTTTCAATTCCGGCCGAGGTGGCCCTGAAAATTCTGAAAGGCCGGTCCGAACTGGGATGATACGACGGTCAGGACCTGGTGATCGTGAGGTTGTCGAGGCCCGCTTCAACAAGGCTTCCGGTTCCGGCGTCGGCCGCGTCGACCAGGACGCGGACCTGCTGGCCCGCGAACGACGACAGGTCGGCGGTCGCGGTCTGCCAGCTCGCCGAGCGGTTGGCCGCCGAGCCGGCCTGGTTGAGGACGGTGGTGGTGCCGTTCGGGCCGACGACGCGGACGCGCAGGTAGTCGGTGCTGGAGGCGTTGTTCAGGTGCCCCAGGTACCAGGAGATCGACAGCTTCAGCGTCCCGGTCGGCAGGGTGATCGGGGCCGACTGGATGCTGGTGACGCCGCCGTCGATGTCGTTGGCCCCCGGGTCGCCGCCGGCCGCCCCGGTGACGAGGCTGCCGGTGCCGCCCTGCGGGGCGAGCTGGAGCGCGGTGCCGCTGTAGGTGGTGGCCTGCGCCTGGCCGCGTTCGAACCGTCCGGAGGTGGCGGTGTCGGAACCCGCCGGGTTCGCGGTCCAGCCCTTGTCGGTCTCGAAGTCGTCGCTGTACACGGTCTCGCCGGGCGGGGTGCCGCCCTCGCCGCCGAGCGTCCACACCGCGTACGCGATGGCGTCGGAGTTGCGGTCCAGCGCGGTGTCGTTGATGTTGCTGATGGTGTCGCAGGAGGAGTGGTAGCAGCGGTCGTACGCCTGCCCGGCGGTGCCGCCCCACATCTGCGCCTCGGCCGTGGTCTTGCGGCCCTCCGCGCCGGTGAACAGGCCGCCCGCCGGGATGCCGCGCCGGATGAACGGCCCGTAGTCGGAGCGCCCGTCGAACGCGGTGTCGCGCACCGGCACGTTGATCGAGGTGAAGTACGCGCGCAGCGTGCTCTCGATCTGGGCGGAGCCCGCCGGGCCGCCGCTGCCGCTGGAGCCGTCGCCGTCGTAGGCGAAGTAGCCGGGGTTGGGCGAGCCGACCATGTCGAAGTTCAGATAGCCCTTGATCTTCGACAGCTCGGTGCTCGGCAGGTTGTTGACGTAGTAGGTGGAGCCGATCAGGCCGAGCTCCTCGGCGCCCCACCAGGCGAACCGCAGGTGCTTGGTCGGCTTGAGGGCCGCGCGGGACACCGCCAGGGCGGTCTCCAGGATCGCGGCGGAGCCGGAGCCGTTGTCGTTGATGCCGGGCCCGGAGGCGACGCCGTCCAGGTGCGCGCCGGTCATCAGGACCTGGTTGGCGTCGCCGCCGGGCCAGTCGGCGATCAGGTTGTAGCCGGTCGCGCCGTTGTAGGTGAACGACTGGATCGTCGTCTGGTACCCGGCCGCGTCCAGCCTGCCCTTCACGTAGTCGAGCGAGGCGCGGTAGCCGGGGCGGCCGTGGGCGCGGTTGCCGCCGTTGTTGGTGGCGATCGTCTGGAACTGGTTCAGGTGGGCCTTGACGTTGGCCAGCGGGATGTCGGGAGGCGCCGCGACGGTGGAGGGTCCGGTGGTGGCGGGCGCGGCGGTGGCGGGGGCGCCGAGCAGCCCCGCCAGCAGGGCGGCGGCGCCCGTGGCGGCCAGGATGCGTCTTCTCACGTTCTTCTCCGAGCAGGAGGGCCCGGGCCCGGCGAGGCACGCGCCGGGCCCGGACGGCGGGGGATCAGGAGTTGGTGACCTTCACGTTGTCGACGCCGCCCTCGACGAGGCTGCCGGTGCTCGCGTCGGCGACGTCCACGACGATCCGGACGCTCTGCCCGGCGAAGGACGACAGGTTGTGGGTCGCGGTCTGCCAGGTCGCGGAGCGGTTGGCCGCCGAGGCGGCCTGGTTGAGGACGGTGGTGGTGCCGTTCGGGCCGACGACGCGGACGCGCAGGTAGTCGGCGCTGGAGGCGTTGTTCAGGTGGCCCAGGTACCAGTGGAACGTCAGCGTGCTGGTGCCGCTCGCCGGGACGCTGATCGCCGGGGACTGGACGCTGGTGACGCCGCCGTCCACGTCGTTGGTGCCCGGGTCGCCGCCGGACGCGCCGGTCACCAGGTCGTAGGAGCCGGCCTGCGGGGCGAGCTGGAGCGCGGTGCCGCTGTAGGTGGTGGCCTGCGCCTGGCCGCGTTCGAAGCGCCCGGAGGTGGCGGTGTCGGAGCCGCCCGGGTTGACCGTCCAGCCCTTGTCGGTCTCGAAGTCGTCGGCGAAGACGGTGCCGCCGGGTCCGCCGGAGCCGACCGTCAGCGTGAACGTCGCGGTGCGGTCCACGCTCGCGCCGTCACCGAGCACGGTGATCGTGTAGGTGCCGTTCGGGGTGCCCGCCGGAACGGTGACGGTCATCGTGGAGGACTGCCCGGAGGTCACCGAGGCGGGGGAGAACGACGCCGTCGGGCCGGACGGGTTGCTGGTCGCCGACAGGGCGACCTGCTGGGCGCTGCCGCCGGTGGTCTGGGTGTTCACGGTCACGGTGGCCGAGCCGCCCGGCTGGACGGTGCCCGACGTCGGGTTCAGCGACAGCGAGAAGTCGTTCTGCTGGGTGCCGCAGGACGCCTCGCCGGACTGCGCCGGGACGCTGACCGCCGACCACGCGGCCTTCACCGCGTTGCACTCGGTGGCCGAGCCGGGGAACAGCTGGATCGCGGCGTTGACCGTCTCGACCCGGGCGCGGGCGTGGCTCCACGCGGTGACCTTGCGCAGCAGGCCGCCCATGAAGATCTTCCCGGCCTTCTGGATGCCGATGCCGGTGACCGTGGAGTTGTTGCAGGTCGGGCTGGTCGGCTTGCCGCCGCCGGGGTTGGAGCCCTCGGCCAGCAGGTAGAACCAGTGGTTCTGCGGACCGGCCGCCGCGTGCACCTCGGTGCTGGGGATCGAGGAGGAGTAGCAGTTGGGGTCGCCCTCGGCCGACGGGTTGTACATGTTGCGGATCTCGCCGCTGCCGACCAGGTCTATCTCTTCGCCGACCAGGTAGTCCGGCGGGTCGTAGGTGGCGGGCTCGTTGACGAAGTGCTCGGTGAGCGCGCCGAAGATGTCCCCGGCGCTCTCGTTCATGCCGCCCTTCTCGTTGCCGTTGCCGCCCCCGGAGCCGCCCGGCGTGAACTGGAAGATGCCGTGGCCGTACTCGTGGGCGACCACGTCCATGCCGGTGGCCTGCTTGGTGCCCGCGCTGTTGCGGCCGAAGTTGGTGTAGCTGCCGTTCCAGTAGGCGTTGGCCTGGTTCAGGCCGACGCGCATCGGGAAGGCGTTGCCGTTGCCGTCGAACCCGTTGTGCCCCAGCCAGGAGCGGAGCATGTCCCACTGCTTCTGCGCGGCGTACATGCCGTCCACGCAGGCGGTCTCCAGGTCGGTGCCGCTGCCGTTGCCCCACGCGCTGTCGGGCCCGGTGAAGGTGGTGCCGCTCTGGTTGCCGCACCGCAGGTTGGGCCGGGCCGGGTCGGCGATCGACGTCGCCTGGGTGCTGATGTCGACGGTGCCGTGGTAGTGGCTTCGGTCGTCGGCGACGGGGGTGACCTCGTCCCACTTCTCGGCGACCTTGCCGCTGTCGGCGTCCACGTAGACGTGCATCCGGGTCGGCTTCTTCTTCAGGGCGCCGGTGACGACGACCTCGTAGACGAGGCGGCCCGTGCCCTCGGCGAGCACCGTCAGCTTCGGCGCGGACGCGCTGTCGACCTTGGTGACCTGGCCCTTGGCGACCTTCACGGCCTGCGCGGCGGGCAGCGACGGCGTGGTGTCGACGTCGAGCTTCCTCGCCTGGGCGACGCTGGTGCTGAGCACCGCGCCGCTGGCGTTGGTCACCACGACGAAGTCGCCGCCGAAGACGGGCAGGCCGTCGTAGGTGCGCTCGTAGGAGACGTACTGCAGGCCGCCCGCGCCGGAGACGACGCCCTTGCGGACGACCTTCTCCTCGGGCGCCTTCTTGAACGCGGCGGGCTTGGCGACGACCAGCCGGTCGGCGGAGGCCGCGGCCACCGTCCTCGGGTCGGGACGGGCCGGGGCGGCGGACGGCGTCGCGGGTGCGGCGGCGACCGGCGCGGCCAGCGCCGCGACGAGGCCGGCGGCGGTGACCGCCGCCGCCCCGAGCGCGGTGGGGGATCTCACGGGGGTTGCTCCTTCTGCACGGCCGGACGCCCGCCGCGAGGGCGCGGCGCTCCTTGTGGGAGCCGTGTGCGCGCCAGGCGGGAACCCGACGTTGACGGGGGTGATGCGGGGCAAAACCGCTCATCCGGACGAGCTATGCAGAAGTAGACCCCTGTGGCCGCTATGCGGCAATGAATCCATTCACGACTGGATTTTCAATTTTCATCCGAAGGGATGCTGAACGTCCGAAGGCGTTCACTTGGCCGCGATCCGGTCGCTCAGCCAGGCGAGCGACAGCGGGTAGCGGTAGTCGATCCCGCCGTGCGCCGCGTCGAACAGCTCGAAGTGGAGGGCGTCCGCGGCGACCCCGGCGTCCAGCAGCGCCCGCCGGTACGCCTCCGCGCCGACGTCGAGGAACCACTCGTCGCGCGTGCCGCCGTCGATCCACACCGCCCGCAGGGAGCGGACCGCGTCGGCGTGCCGGGGCACCATCCGCACCGGGTCCCAGTCCAGCCAGCGCTGCCAGACCTCGGGCCGCAGCACCCCGGTGACCGGGTCGAACGGCAGCACCGGCGTCCCGTCCCGGTCGGCCGAGTAGCAGGCGGTGTAGCCCAGGATCTCCAGCAGCTTGTCGTCGCCGGACCTGGTGAACGACACGCGGGAGCGGAAATCGTCCCACCAGCGCATGACGTCCCCGCCGTACTCCCTCAGATGCCGCACGATCTGCGGGAAGCCGCCCAGGTAGGCGTACTCGAACAGCGCGTCGCCCGCGTGGGTGGCCAGCGCCCCGAACAGGTCCGGCCGCAGCATCGGCGTGACCATCGCGCCGTAGCCGCCGCTGGACTTGCCCATGATCGCGCGGTGCTCGGGGGCGTTCACCGTCCGGTAGCGCGCGTCCACCCACGGCACGACCTCCTCGCACAGGTACGAGTGGTAGCGGCCCGTCCCGGGGGAGTCGAGGAACTGGCTGCCGCCGTAGGACGTCCAGGCGTCCACGTACACCACGATCGCGGGCGGGGCCTCGCCGCGCGCGAACACCGCGTCGGCGGTCTCGGGGAACGGCTGGCGGAACGGCATCCGGTTGCGCCACATCGCGACGTGCCCGGTGAAGCCCTGGATCACGTACACGGTCGGGTAGCGGCGCTCGGGCTCGTCGTCGTAGCCGGGCGGGGTGTAGACCCACAGGGGTCGCTCGTACGGGTCGCCGAGCGGGTTGTCGCGCAGCACGGCGCTGTCGAGGACGTGCTCGTCGAGGCGTCCGGCGAGGTCGGCGGACCAGGGAAGCATGCGGGCTCCTTCGCTCTGACCGATCACTACGACGTTATCCCCGGGTCACCCTGCGTGGCTTCGTCACTTTCTGCCCCTGTCGCGCCTCCAACGTGATCACTAGGTTGTGCGCCATGAGAACGCGCTGGACAGTCCCCGCCCTCGCCGTCGCGGTCACCGCCCTCGCACCGGTCGCGCCCGCCCAGGCCGCGCCCGCCGCGCCCGCGGCCCCCGCCGCGAAGGTGCGCTGCGAGTTCATCCCGACGCCCGAGAACCCGGCCGCCAAGCCGGTCCGCCCGCCGCGCCCCAAGACCCGCGCCAAGGGCACGGTCGGCGTCGTCCTGTGGACGAACTACGGCGCGGTCGGCATCCGCATGGACCGGGGGAACGCGCCCTGTGCCGTCCACAACTTCGTCAGCCTCACCCGGCAGCGCTTCTACAACGACACGCGCTGCTGGCGCCTGACGAACTCGGCCCGCCTGGGCGTCCTCCAGTGCGGCGACATCTACCGCGCCGAGGAGGGCGGTCCGGGCTACAAGTTCGCCGACGAGCTGACGGGCAAGGAGACCTACCCGCGCGGCACCGTCGCGATGGGCAACTGGGGCCCGGACACGAACGGGAGCCAGTTCTTCATCGTCCACTCCCACGCGAACATCCCGCCCGCGTACACGGTCCTGGGCAAGGTGACGTTCGGGATGAGGACGCTGGACCGCATCGTGAAGGTGGGCATCAAGCCCGGCGGCCCGGTCCCGGGCGACGGCGAACCCGCCAAGCCGGTCCGCATCCACCGCGTCACGGTCCACGGCTGACGCACGTCCGGTCCCCGGCGCGAACCGCCGGGGACCGGCCCGTCCCGCGCGGCGCCGCGACCTCCTCGGCGGTGCCCGCCCCCACGGCGGGGGTTCCGTTTGTAGAGATCATCGCCATTCTCAGGCCCCGTCACGGAACCTGACGTCGGCGCGACACGACAGGAACGGACCGAGGAGGTTCCCGCGATGCGCGTTCACCCCGTACGACGCGTTCTCGCGCCCGTTCTCGCAGCGTTCGCGCTGCTGATGGCGTTCGTCGCGCCTGCTCAGGCGGCCACCATCACCCAGGTCACGAACTTCGGCACCAACCCCGGCGCCCTGCGGATGTACCGCTACGTGCCCGACGGCCTGCCCAGCGGCAGGCCGCTGGTGGTGGTGATGCACGGCTGCACCCAGGACGCCCGTGGCTACGCCACCGACTCCGGCTGGCTGACCATCGCCGACCGCTACCGCGTCTCCCTCGTCCTGCCCGAGCAGCAGAGCGGCAACAACGCCAACCGGTGCTTCAACTGGTTCCAGTCCGGCGACACCGCCCGCGGCCAGGGCGAGGCGGCCTCCGTCGCGCAGATGGTGCAGCGGATGAAGAACGATTACGGCTCCACCAACGTCTACGCCACCGGCCTGTCGGCGGGCGGCGCCATGGCGGCGGTCATGCTGGCGACCTACCCCGACGTCTTCTCCGGCGGGGCCGTCATGGCCGGGCTGCCGTACCGGTGCGCCACCAGCCTGGTCGACGCCTACGGCTGCATGAACCCCGGCCGTGACCTGACGCCCCAGCAGTGGGGCGACCGGGTCCGCGCGGCCTCCCGCCACCAGGGGCCCTGGCCGACCGTGACGGTCTGGCACGGCACCTCCGACTACACCGTCGTCCCGGCCAACATGCGCGAGCTGGTCGACCAGTGGACCAACGTGCACGGCACCGACACCCGCGCCGACCTGTCCGACACCGTCTCCGGCGCCGCCCACGCGGTGTACCGCAACGGCGCCGGGGCGGCGGTGGTGGAGACCTACACCATCAACGGCATGGGCCACGGCCACCCCGTCGACCCGGGGACCGGCCCGCGCCAGTGCGGCACCGCGGGCGCCTACGTGCTCGACGTCAACATCTGCGCCGCCCACCACTCCGCGCAGAAATGGTTCTCCCTGACCCCGGCCACGGGGTGAGCACCGCGTTCCGGCCCCGACCGGGGCGGGGCCGGGACGCTAGCGGACCGTGACCACCGCGTCGCACGCCGACGGGTCGCGGGATCGAGCCGCGAGGTGGCCCGGATGAGGGCGTCCAGCCGGTCGCGTGCGGCCAGGACGTCGGCCGCGGCGGCGCTCAGCCGCTCCCGTTCACGGTGCAGGTCGGGAAGCATCCCGTCGCAGGCCGGGGCCGGCGCTCCGCCGTCGTCGGCCATGCAGGGCAGCAGCCCGCGAATCGTCGCGGTGTTCAGTCCGGCCGCGAGCATGAGGCGGCTCCCCCGCACCGTGGCGGCGTCCTCCTCGCGGTACTCGCGGTAGCCGCTGTCCCGTCGCGACAGCTCCCCGATTCGCATGTGACGACCCGCCACTTCGGTTGACTCTCACGCCGGTGTGAGGGTCCAACCTATCCGGCATGACGGACCTGCAAGATCAACATTCTTCCGAACGGAACGCAACCGACGTCACCGTCGTCGGCCTGGGACCGATGGGGACGGCGCTGGCCGAGGCGTTCCTCGCCGAGGGCCGGTCGCTGACGGTCTGGAACCGCACCTCCGGCAGGGTCGGCGGCCTCGTCGCCAAGGGGGCGCGCCTCGCGGCGACCGTCGCCGAGGCCGTCGCCGCGGGCCCGCTCACGGTCGTGTGCCTCAACGACTACGCGACCGTGCGGCGGGTCCTCGGCTCCGCCGCCGAACGGACGGGACCCGCACGCTGGTGAACCTCACCTCGGGGACCCCTGCGCAGGCCCGCGCGGCGGCGGGCTGGGCGGCCGGGCACGGCCTCGACTACCTCGACGGCGCGATCATGGTTCCTCCGCCGCTGGTCGGGCGGGCCGGTTCGGTCTTCCTGTTCAGCGGCCCGCGGCGGGTCTTCGACCGGCACCGGGCGCCCCTGGGCGACCCTCGGCACCTCGGCGCCGACCCTGGCCTGGCGGTGCTGTTCAACACGGCGCTGCTCGGCATGATCTACGCGACCCTGAACGGCTTCCTGCACGGCGCCGCGCTGGTCGGCTCGGCGGGCGTGCCCGCGCGCGAGTTCGCCGAACTCGCCCTGGGCTGGTTCATGCCCGTGGCGCTCGACCCCGCGGGCCTCGCCGCACAGGCGTCGGGCATGGACGAGGGGGCCCACCCCGGCGACCTCGGGACCATGGAGATGAACCTGAACGCGCTGGAGCACATCGCCCGCACCAGCGCCGAGCAGGGCGTCCACGTGGACGAGAACTACTTCGCCCTGTTCGAGATCTTCAAGCTCGGCCCGTCCCGCGCCTGACGCCCCGGGCGGGCAGTGCCCAGGGGCCATGGCCCGCCGTCCCCGGTTGGTCCCCCGGGCCCTGTCCGCGCGCCCGCCGACATCGCGATCATGGATCGCGCACCTTCCGGTCGAGCGACCCCGGTGCCGACGACTCCGGCGAGCGGAGGGTCGACCGTGACCTCCGACTCGCCGGGTTCCACCTCTGGGAGAGGGGACGAGAGGCCGTCTTCGGACCCGCCGGGCCGAAGACGGCCTCTCTCGTCCACCGGCGTCACGATCACGAACCGCGCAACGTCGCGGAAAACAGAGATCCACATGCGCAAGACCGCTCCCAGCGCCGCCTACTACTCCCGGTATGAGCCGCTGTTCTGAGTCCACCAGGCCGCTATCTGCGCGCGGGAGCGCAGGCCCAGCTTCGTCAGGATGTTCGCCACGTGGCGGCCCGCCGTGCCGGGGCTGATGTACAGCTCCTCGGCGATGGCCCGGTTCGTCAGGCCGCGGCTGATGAGCTGGGCCACCTCGCGTTCCCGGGGCGTCAGCGTGCTGGGCGGGCGGCGGGGCGCGGCGGGCGGGGCGTCGCCGGCCGTCCCGCCGGGGGGCTCCAGGGCGTGGGCGATCGCCCGGTCGGGCGGGAGCGCCCGGCCCTCCGACCACAGCTGCTCCACCGCGGGGCCGCCCAGGTCGGCGCGGATCCTCTCCAGCAGCGCCTCGCGGCGCGCCCCCGAGCCCGGGGACGCGGGGACGCCCGCCGCCTCCCGGAACGCGTCCGCCGCGCCCGCGATCCGCACCGCGCGGGCCGGGTCGCCCTCGTGGGCCGCCAGCGCCGCGAACAGCTCCAGGATGCGGGCCACGCCCAGGCGCTGGCCGGTGCGGGCGGTCAGCTCCAGGCTCTCGGACAGGTGGCGGCGGGCGGCGGGCGGGTCGTCCAGGTCGAGGGCGGCCGCGCCGATCCCGGCCAGGCAGCGGGCGCGCTGGCTGCGGAAGTCGTCCAGGCGCGTGGTGATCTCGTGGGCGGCGCGGTAGTGGCGCAGCGCGCGGGCCGGGTCGCCCTCGGCGTGCGCGGTCACGCCGAGCCCGGCCAGGGCGTTCGCCGCCATCCCGTAGTGCTCCATCCGCCGGTAGAGCGCCAGGCTCTCCTCGTACAGGCGGGCCGCCGAGCGGAGACGGCCGCGCCGCACCGCGAGGGCCGCCAGCGAGGTCAGCGCCAGCGCCTCGTTGAACGGGTCGTCCGCGCGGGCGCTCTCGCGGATCTCCGCCAGCGCGCGCTCGGCGTCGTCGATCCTGCCCCGCCGCAGGTCGACGCGGGCGAGCAGCCCGGCGGCGGCGTGCACGCCCTGCCGGTCGCCCAGCTCCCGGTGGAGCCGCAGGCCCTCGCGGGCGCAGGAGGCGGCCAGGTCCAGCTCGTCGTGCTCGTAGACGGCCTGCCCGTAGGCGGTGCGCGCCGCCGCCCGCACGGCGGGCGGGACGCCGCCGCGCGGCAGCGCGAAGCAGCGCTCGAACCCCTGGCGGCTCTCCCGGAACCCGCCGCGGATCATCCAGTACCAGCGGGTCGCCGTGCACAATCGCAGCCCCGCCTCGGTCGCGTCGTGCCGCAGGCAGGCGTCGAGCGCGGCGCGCAGGTTGTCGAGCTCGGCGCGGACCTCGCGGAACGCGGCGAGGCGTTCCTCCCAGGTCGCCGCCGGGTCGCGCCAGCCGGTCCACTCCAGGCGCTCGGCCAGCTCCACGAAGTGGACGCGGTGCCGCTCGGCGACGGCGTCGGCCTCCCCGGCGTCGGCGAGGCGTTCGGCGGCGTAGTGCCGGATCGTCTCCAGCAGCCGGTACCGGCCGTGCTCGGCCACCACCAGCGACTTCGCGGTCAGCTCGCCCAGCACGTGCAGCACGTCCACGCCGCCCGCGCCGCAGACCCGTTCGGCGGCCTCCAGCGTCCAGCCCCCGGCGAACACCGACAGCCGCCGCAGCACCGCGCGCTCGTCGGCGTCGAGCAGGTCGTGGCTCCAGTCCACGGTCGCGCGCAGCGTCCGCTGCCGCCGCGCCGCCGTCCGGCTGCCCCGCACCAGCAGG
Organism: Actinomadura kijaniata; assembly: GCF_014138665.1. NCBI lineage: Bacteria > Bacillati > Actinomycetota > Actinomycetes > Streptosporangiales > Thermomonosporaceae > Actinomadura > Actinomadura kijaniata. The sequence continues at coordinate 15,779 of NZ_JACJIA010000002.1, read as the reverse complement.
CGGAAGCGTTCGTCGAGGCGTTCGGTGATCTGCTCGACGGTCAGGAACGCCACCCGCGCCGCCGCCAGCTCCAGGGCGAGGGGCATACCGTCCAGCGCCCGCGCGAGCCGGGCGACGACGGCGGCGTTCCGCTCGGTCAGCCCGAAGTCCGGCCGCACGGCCGCGGCCCGGTCCGCGAACAGCCGCACCGCCGCGCCGCCCTCCAGCGGCGGCACCCGCCACACCACCTCGCCCGGCACCCGCAGCGGCTCCCGGCTCGTCGCCAGCAGGTGCAGGCGCGGGCAGCCGGTGAGCAGCCGTTCCGCGAACGCCGCGCACGCGTCCACCAGGTGCTCGCAGTTGTCCAGCACGAGCAGCGGGCGGCGCGGGGCGAGCGCCGCCACCACCGTGCCGGCCTGCGAACGCCCCGGCTCCTCGGCGACCCCGAGGACCGCCGCGACCGCCTGCGGCACCAGCGCCGGATCGTGCACGTCGGCCAGCGGCACCAGCCACACCCCGTCCTCGAACGCGCCGAGCGTCCCGGCGGCGACCTGCCGCGCCAGCCGCGTCTTGCCGATCCCGCCGACGCCGGTCAGCGTGACCAGGCGTTCGGCGGGCAGCAGCGCGGCGAGCTCGGCGGTGTCGCGTTCCCGGCCGACGAACCGGGTGGTCTCCGCCGGAAGGTTGTGCCGGTCCGGCTCCAGGCGTGGTGTCATGGGCGGCCCTCTCGCCGCGAGTGTGACACCCCGCCCGGAGCCGGGCCAGCGGAACGCCGCTACGCGCGGCGCAGGGTCAGGAAGGCGCGGTAGGTGCCGCTCGGGTCACCGCCGTTGAACTTCAGCGCGGGCAGCGTCACCTGCGCCTGGCTCTGCGTCCTCGCGTCCGCGTCGGCCTCGGTGAGCAGCATCGCCTGCGGCTCGCCGACCGGGTCGTCCGCGCCGATCGTCGCCACGAACCCGGCGATCGTGCCGAGCGCCCCGAGCACGATCGCCGCCAGGTCCTTCTTGGCGGCCTTGGCGACCGCGGCGACCGCCGTGAGCAGCACCCCCAGCTCGGTGACGATCTTGGTGATGTCGCCGAGGTCGTGCTCGAAGTGCGCGGCGGTGACCAGCACGTCCGAGTCCAGCACGGCCGGTCCGGTGCGGCCGAACAGCCGCAGGTCCTCCGACCCCGACGCCGGGGCCCGCTCGCCCTCCCCGACCTTGTAGACGGGCGTGCGCACCGACCGCGCGGGCTCGCCCTCCTCGGCCTCCCGCTGCGTGATCAGGGTGAACACGGTGTAAGGCTCGTCCTTGCCGAGCCACTCGGGGTTGCTCTCGTCGTCGCAGACCAGGTGCGAGAACTCCAGCTCGTACCGGTGCCGCGTCGGGGTCGGCCCGCCCGGCGTCGCGGTCCCGCCGAGCCGGTCGATGATCTGCTCCAGTTCGCGCGGCGGCACGACCGTGCCGACCGGCTTGAACGCGTAGGTGCCCCCGAACATCGCCCGCTTGCGGTCCTCCGGCAGGTTGTCGACCCGCCGCACCGCGCGCTCCAGGACGTCGCGCGCCCCGGGCACCTTGTCCAGCGCCGCCCACACGACGCGGTCGACGTCGTTGCGCTGCGCGGCCGGCACGTTCGCGGCGTACCGGCGTGCCAGCAGCAGCGCGGCCCCCGCGTACTCGGCCCGGCTGGAGACGGCCATGATGACTCTCCCTCGTTCGATCGGTTGCCCCCGCGGCCCCCGATGACCAGGCAAAAGTACGAATTCCGACCCGCCGCGCACATGTGCCGAACGATGTGGACACCGACACATGTCACGAACCGGGCCGCCGTTCCGTCCTACCGGCGAACGAGAGGAGCCATCCGTGAACGAGTACGCGACCCTGCGCGCCCTGCACCGCCCCGGCGACCCGCTCGTCCTGCCGAACGTGTGGGACGCGGGCAGCGTGAAGATCGTCGAGGAGGCCGGGTACCCGGCGCTGGCCACCGCCAGCGCCTCGATCGCCGCGATGCTCGGGTACCCCGACCACGAGGGCGCGCCCGCCGACGAGATGTTCGCGGCCGCCGCCCGCGTGATCCGCGCCGCGACCGTCCCGGTGACGGTGGACGCCGAGGCGGGCTACGGTCTCAAGCCGGACGGGCTGGCCGCGCGCCTGCGCGGGATCGGCGCGGCGGGCTGCAACATCGAGGACACCGACCCCGCCACCGGCCTGAAGGACGCCGACGCGCAGGCCGGGTACATCGCCGCGCTGCGCGCCGCCGACCCCGACCTGGTGATCAACGCGCGGGTGGACGCTTTCCTGGCGGGCCTGGACGACCCGGTGGGCGAGGCGGTCGCCCGGGGACGCCGTTACCTGGAGGCGGGCGCGGACTGCGTCTACCCGATCCTGGCCCCGTTCGAGAGGGTCGGGGAGCTGGTGGCGGGGATCCCCGGCCCGGTCAACATCGCGTGCTTCCCGGGCACGACCCCGCGCCGGCTCGCGGAGCTGGGGGTGGCGCGGATCTCGTTCGGCCCGCAGCCGTACCTGCACGCGCTGGAGACGCTGCGGACGTTCGCGACCAGGGCGGCGGCGGGAGAGGACCCGGCGGCGGGCTAGGCACGGCCGACGATACTCAATAAGGTGAATAGTCACATCAGTGACTGAGGAGGGTGACATGCGCACCGTGGACCGCTTCCGCGCCGCCGTGGACAAGGGCGACCTGGACGCCCTGCCCGAGCTGTTCGCCGAGGACGTGAAGTTCTACAGCCCGGTGAAGTTCACGCCGTTCGAGGGCCGCGAGATGGTGATGGGCCTGTTCGGGGTGCTGCTGCGGACGTTCCGGGACTTCCGCTACGTCGGCGAGCTGGAGGGGACGGCCGAGCTGGCGGCGGGCGGCGAGGCCCCGTCGCACATCCTCATCTTCCGCGCGGACGTGGACGGCAGGCAGATCCACGGGATCGACCTGATCCAGGTGGACGGCGACGACCGGATCACCGAGTTCACGGTGATGGTCCGCCCGCAGTCGGCCGTCGTGGCGCTGGGCGAGGCGGTCCTGCGGGGGCTGGTCGAGGACGGGCTGGTCGAGGGCTGACCCCGCGCCGGGGGGTGGACCTGGGTACACCCCCCGGCCGGTGTGCAGGCCCCTTATCCGGACGGGCGGCGGCGGCCAGAGTTGATCACGTCATCGAGACGATCAACGCAAGGAGCCGTCATGCGCCGCCCCCTGACCGCCGCCGCCCTGACCGCCGCCCTCACCGGGGCGCTCGCCGCGCCGGCCGCCGCCTCGGCCGGCGCCGCCCCGCCCGCCGGGCTCCGGGCCGCCGCCGACCGCCTGGTCGCCGCCGGCCAGCCCGGCGTCATCGTCATGGCCCGGCGCGGCGCGAAGGTCTCCCACGTCACCGCCGGGGTCGCCGACCGCGCCACCGGCCGCCCCATGGACCACCGCCTGCGCGTCCGCATCGCGAGCGTGACCAAGACGTTCACCGCCACGGTCCTGTTGCAGCTGGTCGCCGAGCGCCGCCTGTCCCTGGACGACACCGTGGAACGCCGCCTCCCCGGCCTGGTGCCCGGCGGCGAGGCGATCACGATCCGCCACCTGCTCCAGCACACCAGCGGCCTGCCCGAGTACACCACCGACCAGCGGATCATGGCCGAGCCGCGCCGCGCCTGGACGCCCCGCGAGCTGGTCGCCATCGCCCTGGAGAAGCCGCGCCCGCACGCCCCCGGCGCGGGCTGGACCTACGCCAACACCAACTACATCCTCGCCGGGATGATCATCGAGAGGGTGACGGGGCGGCCGTTCGGGACCGAGCTCCAGCGCCGGATCCTCACCCCGCTGGGGCTGCGGCACACCAGCTACCCGACGGTGTCGCGCGCGTTCCCCGGCCCCTACGTCCACGGGTACTGGGAGGGGTACGGCGACGTCAGCACCGAGGTCAGCCCGTCCAGCGCCCGCACCTCCGGCGGCATCGTCTCCACCGTGGACGACGTCGCCCGCTTCCACCGCGCCCTGTTCACCGGACGCCTCCTGCCGAAGGCCCAGCAGCGCGCCCTCACCGCCACCCTGCGCGTCACCGACGGGGGCGCCGAGAAGGGCTACGGCCTGGGCGTCGAGAAGGTCCGCCTGTCCTGCGGCGACGCCTGGGGCCACGACGGCGGCTTCCCCGGCTACCGCACCTGGACCTACACCAGCGCCGACGGCCGCCGCCAGGCCGTGATCGCCTACAACGACAACAGCGCCCGCTTCGAGAGCGACCCCGGCTTCCGCGCCGACCGCGCCCGAGCGGCCGAGGCGGCGTTCTGCGGCTAGGGCCTGTTTCAAAGTGGGCCTCAGCCGCGCACGCGAGCGCGTCACCTGACCTGCGGGCCCGACGCCGAAGGCGAGGGCCCGCAGGTCAGATCGCGAAGCGATGTCGCGCTCGCCAAGCCCTGGTGAGGTGCGAGCCGCCAGGCGAGCGCCGTGGGCCAGGGCTTTGAAACACGGCCTAGTCCTCCCGGGTCCCGATCCGCGGCCCGCGGGAAGATGGGGGCTCAGCTCGTGGAACGGAGTCCTCATGGGTCAGTACCGCGCGTCGTTCGACGCGACCGTCAGCTTCGCCAACGGCGGGGACCTCGCCGTCCGGGGGTTCCGGGTGGACGTCCCCGGACCGGACGTCACCGAGGAGGAGGTCGGCGCGCTCTTCGTCGCCTCGCTCGGGCTGCTCATGAGCGGGAACGTCGAGCTGTCGAACGTCGAGGTCTTCGAGGAGGCGCACAAGGGCACGCGGGGCGGCCCGGCGGACCGGGCCGCCGCGGTCCCGCGCGGACGGCTCGTCGAGCTCAGCCACGTCATCCGGCACGGCATGCGCACCGCGCCGGGTCTGCCCGCGCCCGAGGTCTCCCCGTTCCTCACGCGGGAGGCGTCGCGGGAGGTCTACGCGCCGGGCACCGAGTTCGCCATCGACCGGATCCACATGGTCGGCAGCACCGGCACCTACCTGGACACGCCCTACCACCGGTACGCCGACGGCGCGGACCTCACGGGCATCCCGCTGGAGAAGGTCGTCGACCTGCCCGCCGTCGTGGTGCGGGTGGCCGGGACGGAGGAACGGGCGATCGACGTCGGCGCGTTCGCCGCGTTCGACGTGCGGGGCAGGGCGGTGCTGGTGCACACCGGCGACGCCGAGCGGTTCGGCACCCCGGGCTACGCCGACAAGCCGCACCACCTGACGCGCGCCGCCGCGGCCTGGCTGGTCGACCACGGGGCCGCGCTGGTCGGGATCGACGCCGTCAACGTGGACACCACCGACGACCCCGAGCGTCCCGTCCACACGCTGCTGCTCGGCGCGGGCATCCCCATCGTGGAGAACATGACCGGCCTGGAGCGGCTCCCGCCGAGCGGGGCGAGCCTCACCGCCGTCCCGCTGCGGATCGCGGGGCTGGGGATGATCTCCGTGCGGGCGTTCGCCCGGCTGCCGGAGTAGGGCTCACTCCAGGGGCTCGCCGAGGTGGTCCAGCACCACCCCGGCGATGCCCGCCAGCGCCGCCACCTGCTCGGGCGTCAGCAGGTCGATGAAGTGGCGGCGCACCGACCCCACATGGTCGGGCGCGGCCTCCCGGATCGCGCGCAGCCCCTCGCCGGTCAGCGCGATCGCCGCGCCGCGCCCGTCGTCGGGGCACTCCTCGCGCCGCACCAGGCCGCGCTGCTCCATCCGCGCGACATGCCGGGACAGCCGGCTCTTGGACCACAGCATCCGGTCGGCCAGCCGGGTCAGCCGCCAGCGGTGGTCGGGCGCCTCCGACAGCGCCGACAGCACGTCGTAGTCGGGCATCGACAGGCCCGAGTCGGCCGCCAGGTCCCGGGAGACCTGCGCGTCCAGCAGCAGGCGCATCCTCCGGTAACCGAGCCAGGCCCGGTACTCGGCCTCGTCCAGCCAGCGCGGCTCGCTCGTCATGGGGCCAGCCTAGACAAGTTGTTGACGTGTAACCAATTCGGGCTTATGTTTCCATGTAAACAAAGCCCGAGAGGACGTCCCATGTTCGGTCTCAACCTGTCCCAGTCCGCCACCGGCGACCCCGTCGGGGACGCCCGGCACGCCGAGGAGCTGGGCTTCGACTTCGTCTCCACCTCCGACCACCCCTGCGGAACGCACCCCTCCTCCGAGACCTGGACCCTGCTGACCTGGGTCGCCGCCCACACCTCGCGCATCCGCATCGCCACCCGCGTGCTCGGCGTCCCCTACCGCCCGCCCGCGATGGTCGCCAAGATGGCCGAGACCCTGGACCGGCTGTCGGGCGGGCGGCTGGTCCTCGGGCTCGGCGGCGGCTACTCCGACGAGGAGTTCCGGGCGTTCGGACTCGGCGTGCCGACGCCCCGGCAGAAGGTGGACGGGATGGTCGAGGCCATCGAGATCATGCGCGGTCTGTGGTCGGAGCCCGGCTTCAGCTACGAGGGCACCCGCTACCGCGTCGAGCGGGCCGACCTGGAACCCAAGCCCGAGCGCCGCATCCCCCTCTGGCTCGGCACCTACGGCCCCCGCGCGCTGGAGGCGACCGGCCGCCTCGCCGACGGCTGGATCCCGTCCCTCGGGTTCGCGCCGCCCGAACGGGCCGCCGCCATGCGCGACCGCGTCCGCGCCGCCGCCGAGAGGGCGGGCCGCGACCCGGACGGGATCGCCTGCGTCTACAACGTCCCCGTCCGGATCGGCGACCCGGCCGCCGGGACCTCCGCCACGGGCGACCCCGGCGTCCTCGAAGGCTCCGCCGACCAGGTCGCCGAGCGGCTCCTCGGCCTGCGGAAGCTGGGCTTCACCTCGTTCAACCTCATGCCGTCCGGCCCGGACCCGAGGGACCAGGCCGAACGGCTCGCGCACGGCGTGCTGCCCGCGCTGCGCGGCTGAGGGCTACCGCGAGATGTGCAGGATCTCCGAGACCCTGCGATAGCCGACGCGCGTGTAGACGCGCTCGGCGGCGTCGTTCGTCGGCATCAGGAACGGCGCGGTGATCCCGGCGTCGGCGCAGGCCAGGGTGAGGAACGCCGTCAGCGCCCCCGCGATCCCGCGTCCCCGGTGGGACCCGCTCACCCCGATCGCGGCCAGCTCGCCGACGCCGTCGTGCGGCGGCGTGACGAGCCCGCCGCCGACGCAGGCCGCGCCGTCGAACGCCCCCGCGACCAGCCCGCCGCCCTCGGCGGTGGCGCGCAGCCGCGCCACGTCGTGCTCGGTGGCCGCGGGCGCGCCGTAGGCGGCGTTCTGGACCTCCGCGACCGCCCGCAGGTCCGCGTCGGACCGCGCGAGCCGCAGCGCGACGTCGACCGGGGGCACGACGGCCTCCGGGCACGTCATGATCGGCAGCCGGGCCTCCACGGCGAACCCGGCGTCCAGCAGCGCCGCCTCCACGCGCGGCGCGGCCCCCGGCAGGTACTCCAGACGCGGCTTGCGGGACCGGGCGACGAACGCCCCGACCAGCAGCTCCACGTCCGCGGCGGTCGGGACGGCCCCGTCGTCGGGGATGGCGTAGTTGCGGTAGGGGCCGGCGTCGTGCTCGTCGAAGGAGGCCAGGAACGGGCCGACGCGGTGGGCACGCGAGCCCGCGTTGGCGCGCAGGTAGGCGTGGATACGGGAATCGAACACAGCAGTTCGTCCTTCACATGGTCGTACGGGAAGAGAGCAGCGTGAGAAGAACGGGCCGCTTCGACGACCGTGCCGACGCGTCGGAAGGCGCCGGCGAGTGCGCAGCGGCCCTCTACGGGCGCGCCACCATGGCCTCAATCCTCCTGGAGCCGGGTGCGAAGAACGTCCCCACCCTAGGACGATGATCAACGCCGCCGCAACGTGAACTCCACGTCGTTGCGGAAGTGCTCCAGCGCCTCCTCCGGCCGCACCGGCGCGGGCGTGCCGAGCAGCGGGAACCCGCCCAGCGAGCTCGGGAACGGCTCGCCGTCGCCCAGCATCAGCCCGTTCGCCGCCTGGCACATCAGGATCGTCCGCTCCAGCGACGACAGCCCGTCCCACCCCGGGAACTCGGTGAGCGGGGCCTTCAGCGTCTCGAAGAACTCCGGCGACGGCACCGGCCGTCCCCGCCGGGCCATCTCCCGCACCACCAGCTCGGTGGTCGTCCGCAGCGTCGGCGCGGCGTACCCGGCCGTCGCCCAGAACAGCCCCGGCAGCGCCGCCGGGTCCGTCACCGCCACCGCCGCGAGCGCCGCCACGCACTGCCCGGTGACGTCGCGCGGCAGCATGTCGAGCCGCACGTGCCCGCCGACCGCCATCACCGGCACCCCCCGCGCCACCAGGCGGATCTGGTCGTGGATCGACTGCCTGGCGCTCGTGGCCCCGTCCGCCGAGTCGCCCATCACCACCGACGGCCGCACCACGCACAGCGGGCCGTCGAACGCGGCCAGGTCGCGTTCGGCGGCGGCCTTGGACGCCAGGTACACCGACGGTCGGATCGGGCACTCCGCCGGGATCCGGTCCTCGTGCTCGCGCACGAACTCCAGCCGCGCCACGTACGCCGACGAGATGTGCACCAGCGGGGCGTGCGCGGCGGCGGCCAGCTCGGCGACCCGCGCCGCCCCCTCGACGTTGACCGCCGCCATCGCGGCCGGGTCGTCGGTGAAGTCGGCCTTGCCCGCCGCGTGCACCACCAGGTCGGCGCGGTCGGCCAGCGCCGCCCAGTCGCGCGCGGTCAGCCCCAGCCGCCTCGCCGGCAGGTCCACCCTGACCTGCTCGTACCCGACGACGCGGCGGCGGCCCGTCAGCGCGACGACGTCGAAGTCGGGGACCAGCGCCCGCGCGACGGTCCCGCCGACCACCCCGGAGACCCCACTGACCAGCACGACGGGACGGGAAACCTGGGACACGGACGCGCTCCTCTTCACCTCGGCCTTCGGGGCTCGCCGCCCCGGGGGCCCACGCTGCCGGAACGGCCCCGCCTGCTGGAACGATCCAGCCGGGTCCTGGCACTCCCTTACCCGATCTTGGGACGCCCTCAGTCCTCGATGGCGATGCCCACCGCCGCGGCCAGCGCGTACACCAGCCCCGGGGCGTCGGCGGAGCTCACCACGGCCCCCCGGAGGCCCTCCACCCCGCGCACCCCGAACAGGTCGCAGCCGGAGAACCGGACCCCGTCCATCGTCGCGTGCGCGAACCGCGCGGCCACCAGCCGGCACCCCTCGAACCGGACGCCCTTGAACCCGGCGTTCTGGAAGTCCGCCTCCGACAGGTCGCAGTCGCGGAAGACCACGTTCTGGAGCCGCCCGAACCGGAACGCCGCCAGGTTCGCCCGGCAGCCCTCGACGACGACGTCCCGCAGCCAGGCCTCGGTGAGCCTCGCCCCCGTCATCCGGCTCTGCGCGACGGTGACGTTGGCGAGCCGCGCGTCGTCCCAGCGGACGTTGGCCAGGTCGCAGCCGTCGAAGGCGACGTCCGAGAACCGGACGCGCGGCAGCGCGCTGCCCGCCAGCGCGGTCCGGTCGAACCGGCACCTCTCGAACTCCGCGTTCTCGGCGGCGGCCCGGGACAGCTCGACGGCCCCGTAGGCGAGCGACAGCAGCGCGCCGTCGTCCACCGGCTCGTCCCGGGGGAGGACCGCCTCGGTCAACGTCCGGGGGATCCGGGGGCCGACAGGTTCTCTCCACCGCTTCGCCGTCACCACGGGCGCGACCCTATCCCCGCCCCACGACACTCCGGGGTGGGGACGGCGGCCGGTCAGTCGACGACGGTCACCTCCGTCGTGGCCGGGCCGACGGGCCCCAGCACCCAGTTGGCGGTGATCCTCACCTTGGTGCCGACCGGCACCGACGCGTCGGCCTCGATGCGGAACAGCGCGCCCACGTGGCTCGCCGGGATGTCGACCTCCGGCGTGACGGTCACCTTCGGGTTGTCGGTGGTGAACTTGACGACCGCGCCGAACGGGTGCCACCACTCGCCGATTCCCACGCCCCCGTACTGCGGGTTGTTCTGCGGGCCGCGCCGCACCCGGCCGAAGTCCAGCCCGGCGATGGAGAAGTGCTTGGGCACGCCGAGCACGCTGGTGGTGGCGTCGGAGGGGCCGAGCAGGGCGCGCAGCGTCACCGAGCGCGGGAAGTCGTACGCGGTCGCGGTCATCCTGAACGTCGCGGAGGTGCCGCCCGCCGGGACGACCACGTACGCCGGGCCGTGGACGGCGCTCGACTCGTAGGGGACCTCGCGGACGTCCACCGCCAGGCCGCCGACCGGCGCCGGTGACTTGATCTTCACGGTGCCGGTGACGGTGCTGCCCTCGACGGCGGCGCGCGCGTTGTCCGGGCGGTCCACGGTGAAGGAGGTGACCGCCTGCTCGCGCGGGTCCACCGGGTTCACCGTCAGGGAGGTGACCGCCGACGAGGACCCGACGTACGCCTTCAGCGTCCGGACCGACGCGGTCGTGGAGTTCTCCACCCGGATGGGGAAGCTGACGCTGCGCTCGCCGGCGGGGACGGTCACCTCGTTCCGGGTGGCCTGCAGGTAGGTGAGGTCGGAGAACTGGCCCGTGGGGTGCACGGTCACCTTGACGCCGCCCGCGGGCGCGGGCTCGGCCAGCGTGACGGTCTGGATCGCCTCCTGCCCGGAGGTGATCGTGTCCGGGGAGACGGAGGTGGCGGTGACGGCGACGGCCGCGGTGGCGTGCGCGGTGGCGTGCGCGGCCGGGGCGGGGACGGCGGCCGCGAGCGGGGCGGCCGTGACGGCGCAGGCGGCCAGGCTCCACCGGAGCGCCGCCCGCCGGGAGGAGGGAATCGCGTTCATGGGCTCGAACGTAAGATCGCGAACCGGGCTTCACCAGGCACGGCGGCGGGACGTTCGCACTCCGTAAGATCCGCCGGAAACCCGTACGGATGGCCGGATGTGGCCACAGGGCGGGCGGGGATCGTCGGTACCGTGAGCCCCACTCTTGTCGATCTTCAAGGAGCGCCCGTGAGGACCTTCGCCCTGGCCGCGTCCGCCGTTCCCGCCGTCGCCCTGGCCGCCGTCCTGGCCCCCGCCCCCGCGTCCGCGTCCGCGCCCGCCGCCGACCGGGCGCACGGCATCAAGGTCAAGGAGAGCCGGCACCACATCAAGGCGACCGGCGACGGGTTCACCGTGCGGATCGACCGCAACGGCGTCCGCACGGAGATCGACGAGGCCGAGTTCGGGGACCCGGCCGGGGAGCCGATCCTGCGTTCGGTGATCGACATGGCGACGCGGAACTACCCGCCGTTCGTGTGCCGCAACGGCACCTACACGGTCAAGAAGGGCACCTTCTCGCGCACCTACAGCTTCTCCAAGCGCGACCCCAGGCCCGCGCCGTACACGCCGGAGTTCGGCAAGGCGTTCGCGGGCATCATGACGCCGTTCGTCGGGGTGGTGGACGCGACCGCCACCAACGAGAAGGGCGAGACGTTCCGGGTGCTGATCTCCGACCTGGCCCACGAGGAGCTGACGCCGCGCGGCTTCCGGTCGGACTCGCCCATCCACGGCCTGATCGTGGACTCGCGGGGCAAGGTCCGCGACCGCATCTCGCTGTTCGGCCGCTTCTTCTCGGGCCCGAACGGCGAGAACGCCCGCTACTGGATCGAGGACCGGGGCACCTGCCGGGAGACCCGCGACCTGCAGTACGGCCCGGGCAGCGCGGGCTCGACGGTGACGGGGCCGTTCTTCGTGCTGCCGTTCAAGGCCCCGGTCGTCACGCCCTGACCTGCCCGTAGACGAGGCAGGGCGTCCCCATGAGCTCGGCGTCGCGCAGATGGCGGTGGCCGATGCGCTCGGCCACCCGCAGCGACGCGACGTTGTCGGGCCGGATCAGCGACACGACCTCCTCGGCCCCGAGCACGTCGAAGCAGTAGTCCACCGCGGCCCGCGCCGCCTCGGTCGCGTACCCCCGGCCCCAGGCGGAGCGGGCCAGCGCCCACCCGACCTCCAGGCCGGGCCACCCGTGCGGCCGCCACGGTCCGGCCCGCCCGACGAAGCGTCCGCCGTCCTTCTCGACCAGCGCCCACATCGAGTACCCGCGGATCACGCGGTGCCCGATGACCATGGCGAGGTTGCGCCAGGCGTCCTCGGCCGACAGCGTGCCGCCCAGGAACCGCCCGACCTCGGGGTCGGCGAGCATGGCGGCGTAGTCGGCGAAGTCGTCCCCGGTGAACGGGCGCAGCACGAGCCGTTCCGTCTCCAAGATCTCCACGATTCCCATCAAAGCATCCGGCCGTGATGTCATCGCGGCATGACGACCACGACCGTGCTGGAGATCCCGCAGTGGCAGGCCTCCGCCTCGCCCACCGCCCGCCGCCTGACCGAGGGGGCCGGCCTGCTGGCGGGCCTGTTCCCGGACGCGGACCACGTCCGCGTCCCGATCGCCGACGAGCCCGGCACGGCGGCGGCGGTCCGGTCCGCCGACGTCCTGCGCCGCAACCTCGCGGCGGTCCGCGAGTCCCTGGCGGCGATCCCCGACGACACCCTCCTGGTCACGGTCGGCGGCGACTGCGCCGTGGACCTGGCCCCCGTCGAGCGCGCCCACGCCCGGTACGGCGACCGCCTCGCCCTCGTCTGGCTGGACGCCCACGGCGACCTGAACACCCCGGCGTCGTCGCCGTCGAAGGCGTTCCACGGCATGATCCTGCGCGCCCTGCTGGGCGAGGGACCGGCGGACCTCCTCCCCGCGCGGCCCCTGTCCCCGTCGCGGGTGGTGCTGGCCGGGGCCCGCGCGCTGGACGCGGGGGAACGCGCGTTCCTCGACGCCGGCCCCCTCCGCCACCTGCCGCCCGCGGCCCTGACCCCCGAGGCCCTGGCCGCGGCGGTGGCCGACACCGGCGCGGAGGCGGTCTACCTCCACCTGGACCTGGACGTGCTGGACCCGGGGACGTTCGCCTCGGTCGGCACCCCCGAGCCCGGCGGCCTGACCCCGGAGGCCCTGAGCGCCGCCGTGCAGGCCCTGGCCGGTGGCTTCGCCCTCGCGGGGATGGCCATCACCGAATACGAGCCGAGGAGCCCCGAGGACCAGAAGACCCTGGAGACCCTCGCCGGGACCTTCCTGCCCTGACCCGAATGACACTTCTCATTACGCGAACAATGGATCGGTGAAGGGTCGCGCCAGGCCGATAATTCACCGCCACAATATTTCTTTGTGCAATTGACGCGTTGACCTGCGGGTACATGCGAGTTCCCGAAGGGGACGGGGCGCGGCGTTCCCCAGGGGGCGCCGCGCCCGTTCGTGTCCGCCCTCATGGAACCCGTTGGCGCCGTGTGGGCGAACGCCATGACCGGCGGCGTCCCGCGCCGCGTTCCATGGCGTCCGCCCCCATGCGGCGCGGCGCGAACATGGGGTTCGCGGCCATATCGCGCCGGGACCGCCCGACCTAGCCTCCGCTGCATCCCCCTACCCGAGGAGGCTTCCTTGCCCTCACGCGTGAAGGCCCTCACCCGCTCGGGACCGCTCTCGGCGCTCGCCGTCGCCGCGAGCCTGGTCGTCGTGCCGGCCGCACCGGCGCGGGCCGCCGACCACTGCGCCCGCGCCGACCGGATCCGCGTTCCCGGAGCCGACCGCCAGCGGGTCGCCTGCCTGGACGAGCTCACCACGGCGGGCACCGTCGCCTCCGGGCACACCGACCCCGCCGACTGGGCCGGGCTCACCCCCAGGGACCTGCCCGTCCCGTCGGGCGTGCCCGGCGTCCAGATCGACGGCCACTTCCCCGACGCCTCCACCACCAACACCAACCACGGCTGGCGGCACGACTCCCAGTTCGTCATCCGCCTGCCCGACCGCTGGAACGGCGGCCTCGTCGTCGCGGGCACCCCCGGCACCCGCGAGCAGTACGCCAACGACCGCGCCATCGGCGACTGGGTCCTGGCGCGCGGCTACGCGTTCGCCGCCACCGACAAGGGCAACACCGGCGCCGAGTTCTTCAGGGACGGCGGCGAGCCCGGCGACGCCATCGCCGAGTGGAACACCCGCGTCACCCAGCTCACCCGCGCCGCCAAGCGCGTCGTCGCCCAGCGCTACCGCACGGCACCCCGGAAGACCCTGGTCACCGGCATGTCCAACGGCGGCTACCTCGTCCGCTGGCAGCTGGAGAACCACCCCGGGCTCTACGACGGCGGCGTGGACTGGGAGGGCACCCTCTGGCGCGCCGACGGCCCGCATCTGCTGACGTTCCTGCCCCCGGCGCTGCGCCACCACCCGGCCGTCGCGGCGGGCGGACCGGACGCCGGCCGCGCCCGCGCGGCCATGGTCCGCGCCGGCTTCCCGGCCGGGTCGGAGTTCCTGTGGGAGTTCCACCACCGCTACTACTGGGACCTCACCCAGCGCATCTACCGCGAGGAGCTCGACCCCGGCTTCGACGGCGACCGGCAGGCCGGAACGCCCTACTGCGCCCCCGGCACCCCCGCCTGCGACGCCGACTACGACTACGCCGCCCGCCCCCGCTCCGTCCGCCGCGCCGTCGAGAAGATCGCGCTGACCGGCCGCATCGGCAAGCCCCTGGTCACGCTGCACGGCACCCTCGACGTCCTGCTGCCCATCGGTGAGGACTCCGACGTCTACGCCCGCATGGTCCGCCAGCGGGGCCGCGCGCACCTGTTCCGCTACTACCGGATCGACGGCGGAACGCACGTGGACTCCCTCTTCGACGCCCACCCCGACCGGCTGCGCCCGCTGGTCCCGTGCCACCGCGAGGCGTTCGCCGCCGTGGAGCGCTGGACCGGCACCGGCCACCGGCCCCCGCCCAGCCGCACCGTCCCGCGCACCGCGACGCCCGACCCGGTGAACGCCTGCCCCCTCGGGTAGCGACGATCACCATGAGCCGGACCAGGACTATGGGGGCCGTCACCATAGGTCGCGGAATGTGACCCAGCTTACAGTTCCGGGCATGACGAACGGATTTCCTCCCGCGTCCCCCTCCCGACCTGCGCGGTCACCGGGCGGGGGAGCGGACGGGCGGACCGCCCTGGTGACCGGCGGCGGCAGCGGCATCGGCCGGGCGTGCGCCCGCGCGCTCGCGGACGCGGGCGCGTTCGTCCATGTCGTCGACCTCGACGCCGAGGCCGCCAAGACCGTCGCCGGGGAGGTCGGCGGCCAGGCCCACGCCGTCGACCTCGCCGACCCGGAGGCGGTCGACGGCCTGCCCGCCGCGGTCGACATCCTGGTCAACAACGCCGGGATCCAGCACGTCGCGCCCATCACCGAGTTCCCGCCGGAGACGTTCGTCCGCATCCAGCAGGTGATGGTCACCGCGCCGTTCCTGCTGATGCGCCGCGTCCTGCCGCACATGTACGCGGGCGGCTGGGGCCGGGTCGTGAACGTCTCCAGCGTCCACGGCCTGCGCGCCAGCGCCTACAAGTCCGCCTACGTCGCCGCCAAGCACGCCCTGGAGGGCCTCAGCAAGGTCGCCGCCCTGGAGGGCGCGCCGCACGGCGTCACCAGCAACTGCGTCAACCCCGGCTATGTCCGCACGCCCCTGGTCGAGGGCCAGCTCCGCGACCAGGCCGCCGCCCACGGCATCGCGCCCGAACAGGTCCTGTCCGAGGTCCTGCTCGCGCGCACCCCCGTGAAACGCCTGATCGAGCCGGAGGAGGTCGCCGCCGCCGTCGTGTGGCTGTGCGGCCCCGACACCGGCTTCGTCACCGGAACGTCGCTGTCCCTCGACGGCGGCTGGACCGCCAACTGACCCCCGCTCCCCACCCCTGTGAGCGAAAGACGGTGACCCATGTCCCAGCCCACCACCGCCCGGCAGGGCGGCATCGGCCGCGTCGTCGGCGCGTCCCTGATCGGTACCACGATCGAGTGGTACGACTTCTTCCTGTACGGCAGCGCCGCGGCGCTGGTGTTCAACAAGTTGTTCTTTCCCACCGCTGATCCGTTGGTGGGGACGTT